>CAZOYU010000001.1:0-11972 GCA_964584145.1 uncultured Candidatus Saccharibacteria bacterium
CAATGGCGTGCCGTTCAGAGCATTATCCAATACCGGGTCATAATCCTTCCCGCGCTGGGACATTTCTTCCATCTTTTGCTCGAAAGCCGCTCTATCAGCTGGCTCGATTGATTCGACCATTTTATCCCATTCCGTTGCAGCATTTTCGCCTGCATTCTTTGGAGGATTTTCGCCTGTCGCCATGTTTTTATTCCTTTTATATGTTTGTTTTGACCTATTTTGCTTCATCTTAACACTAGCTTTTTCGCTTGTCAAGCATTGCCACAGCCTCTCTACGCAAAAAAGATAGACCAATCTGCGTCTGATTGATCTATCTTTTTGAGTTAAACTCTTTCTCTATCTTATAGGCATTTCCTTTTTATTTTTTAATTTTTGGCTAGTTTTTAATTATTTTTTATCGAATCGACAGTAAAGCTGCGCGACCAATTTTTCTCGATTGAACTTTGTCTAATGCTTTAGCAGAATACTCGTGCTGTTTTGGCATTACCACGAATTCACCTTGGATGTCTTCGTAATCACCTAAGACTAATCCGTCATCTTCGCGACTTTCAGCGATTTCATTCGCTAATTGCGCCTCGTTCTTTGCTTGTTGTTCTTCGAAAGCATCTTGGTCATCGACGATTCCGTCTGCTTCGATTGGGATTGTCATTCTTTCAAAGTTACCCATGTTTATTTTTATTTTCCTTTCTACTTTTCTACTTCGATTTCTCCTTCCTTGATACCCATTTTTGGAATTTGATGTTCGTTTTTGTGTTGGTTTTCTTCCAACTGTCTTCATGCTATCACACTTATGCTTTTTTGTCAAGCATGCTTATGCTTTATTTTGCCATTTTTGTCAAATTTAACAGAGATAGAATCCCCCTTGCAAATTTTTCAAAATATTATTCTCGCTTCGCATCTATTCAATATATATTCTTGCGAAATATACCTTTACCGCATATTTCGCCATAAAAAAATACCTCCCGCATTTTGTATATTTTATGCTGTTGGAGGTATTTTTGCTTAGCTTTTAGGCCTTTTCCAGTGAAATCGTAATATTCTCACCCTCAATCTTAACAATCTCATCATAGCCATAATTGCTATTTGTATCAAAAGTCGTCGCTAATACTTCATTCTTGAGCATCTCCAGATACGCTGCTGGTACCGTCTTCGAGACAGACAATTTAATTCTATCATCTACATTCAAACCTGCTTTTTTGCGTGCTGCTTGAACAAATCTTACCAATTCGCGAACAAATCCTTCATCACGTAGTTCGCTCGTTAACTTTTTATCGAGCACAAGTTTTTTGCCATGTACAACTTTTTTAACATTTACTTCTTCCGCAATAATCTGCTCATAGAATTCTTCCAATTTTTCGCCTGCATAGCTCAAGCTCGCCAGTGGTTGTCGTACCTTAATCTGACCAAAGCCATCATCGCGCGCCATTCTTAGTGCTAAGCCCTCCGTAATAATCGCCCGACAATCTGCCATTTTATTCAGCGCATCCTCATCAATTGCGCCTGCCTCTGGCCAATCTAGTAGATGTACACTTTCGCCACCCATCATATTTTGCCACAACTCTTCCGCCAAAAATGGTACAAATGGCGCCAAGATCAAAGCCAAGTAGCTCAGCACAAAATGCAAAGTCGTATATGCTTCATCTTTGTCGCTAGTCGATTCCGACTTCCAGAAACGTCGGCGCGATCGGCGCACAAACCAGTTCGATAAATCATCCACAAACGGCAACACGCCCGCCAATGCTGCTGGGATGTTATATGCTTCCATATTTTCCGTTATCTCGTTGCGCAACTGGTATATTCGGCTGACAATCCATTTGTCTAACTCATTCTCTAGCCGTTCTGGCGCTTCCAGAGTCTTCTTCGTATATTCCCAGCCATCGACACTCGCATACATCGTGAAGAAATCGTATACGTTCCAGATCATCGTTAGTTTACGCGCCGTATCCGACACATCTTTGTCGATCAAAGCAAAATCTTCGCCCGCCAACACTGGACTCGATAATAGCTGGAAGCGCAATGCATCCGCCGAGAACTTATCCATCAACTCATTCGGGTCTGTATAGTTACCCAATGATTTGCTCATCTTGCGCCCATCATTGCCCGCCAACGTCCCTGTTGTAATCACATTCTTATAAGCACATTCGCCAAACAGCGCCGTATTTACCACATGCACATAATAGAACCATGCTCTTACTTGTCCCACATATTCCACGATGAAGTCCGCCGGATAATTCTTTTCGAATTTCTCTTTGTTCTCAAATGGATAATGTAGCTGCGCAAATGGCATCGAACCAGACTCAAACCAGCAGTCTAAGACTTTATCTACACGCTTAAAGTGTTCGCCGTCAATATCGAATTCAATTTCATCTACCCACGGGCGATGATAATCTTCTAGTCGCACGCCTGACAATTCATATAACTCATCATACGAGCCGACAACCCTAATCGAGCCTTTATCACCTTTCCAGACCGGCATCGCTGTTGCCCAGAAACGATCGCGCGACAAATTCCAATCTGGCGCCTGCTCAATATTCTTCGCAAAACGCCCATGCTTCAAATGTGCTGGGAACCAATTGATATCTTCATTCTTCTCTAACATCAATTCTTTGCTACCTTCGACATCAAAGAACCAACTCGGAAATGCCCGGTACATAATTCGCTGTTTGCTGCGCGGGTTGAATGGATATTCATGCTTAATGTATTCAATCTTCCAAATCACCCCCTGCGCTTCCAGGCATTTCGCAATAAATTTATTCCCCGCCCAGACCTCAATACCATTCTCGTCCGTATCGCGTACGCCAATCTCGTGCAATTTCTCCGCCCATTCTGGGAAATAATAACCATTATCATCAATCGTATGCCGTACTGGCACTTTATCGCGGCGGCTCAAAGCATAGTCATCTTCGCCATAAGCCGGCGCTACATGCACGATTCCTGTTCCCTCTTCCGCGCTCACGAAATCTGCCAGATGCACTTTATGCGCCTGCGCATCACGGTCTAGCTCGTCACCCAACTCCATTAATGCCGCATATTTCAGCCCATCCAGCTCTGCGCCCCGATAAGTTTTCTCTGCTTTCGCTTCTGTGCCAAACAGTTTTTCCGCCAACTTCTGCGCTACAATCAATTTCACACCATCTACTGCATAGACGCCATATTCCAGCTCTTCTGACACTGCTAGCGCCATATTCGCCGGCAAGGTCCATGGCGTTGTTGTCCACGCCAGCATATATTCATCGCGGTCAAGCAATTTAAATTTTACATAAGCCGACGGATCCGTCACTGTCTGGTAAGCGTCATTATCCATTGTCACTTCCGCTTTCGAGACTGGCGTCGCGAACTTCGTGTCATACATCAGGACTTTTTCGCCTTCGTAGATTTTACCCTTCTCATACAGCGTCTTAAAGGCCCACCAAACCGATTCCATAAAGTCTTTATTCATCGTCCGGTATGCACCCTTAAAGTCCACCCAGCGCCCAATTCGATCGATTGTCGCTTCCCAGGTTTCCGAATTCGCCACCATCGATTCGCGCGCCTTCGTAATATAAGTTTCCAGTGGCCATTTCGTGCCAATTTCGCGTCTATCCGTAATGCCTAATTGCTTCTCTACGAAGTTCTCCGCTGGCAGACCATGGCAATCCCAGCCCCAGCGTCGCTCTACTCGCTTACCGCGCATTGTCCAAAAGCGTGGCACCGCATCTTTCACAATCGATGACAGCAAAGTGCCATGATGCGGATTGCCCGTAATAAATGGCGGCCCGTCGTAAAATACATAAGAATTATCGATCGGGCGTTGCTCGACCGACTTTTCGAAAGTCTTGTTCTTCTTCCAAAACTCCACCAGCGCTTTTTCGTATTCGCTTGCCCGGCGGCGTTCACCATATTTATATTTCATGCGCACTCGCTCCTTTCTGTTGAATAAAAAAATTCCAACTTCGCATTGGAACTCTCTTGGAGCGGTACCATCCAATTTCTAGATTGCTCTAGCCCTCAATTTTTCTTTCTCGCAGATTCACGGGCGGTTCTACTTGACCTATCTTCTCGCATTAGATACGTCTTTCTTCCACCAGCTCGCAGTTGATTGCTGCTCAAACGCTTTATGCTTGCATTATAGCATATTTATTCAAAAATCAAAAATTACGCAGCTCGCCCATACTCGCTGCGTAATTTATTTAATGCTCCATCGTATAATATGACACATCGCCAATTCGTGGCATACTTGTTCCTCGCCACATATTCAGCACGCTGCCATCATTGTCCAGTGCCAGCATCGTCGGATATTCCACTACATCATAAGCACGGCACAAACTTTCACCCGCCGGTTCGTCCGGGCTCAAACTTTCAATCGTTGTGCCTGTCCGCTGCTCGAAATCGCGCAACCAATCAATCACCGTCCGCGCATAATCCGTATTATCTCGCCAAATAATCACCACCCGCATCTTTTATTCCTTTGTCGCCTCACGCTGTTTCATCCGTTCGCGTTGTTCCACAATACTTCGTTCCAAATCGTCTAGCGTCTTGAATTCTCGGAATACACTCGCAAAGCGCACATAGGCCATCTCGTTCGTATTCGATAGCACCTCTAAAATCGTCTCGCCAATCAAGCTCGATGGCACTTCATCTTTGCCCTTCTCATAAATCAGCTCTTCGACCCGATCAACAATATCCTGCACATCTAAATCACTGTCAAAATATTTTCCAACCGAATTGCGTACTGCCTTCATTAATTTTTCGCGATCGAACGCCTCGCGCGAACCGCTACGCTTGCGCACCATCATCCCGGGGCGCTCAATTCGCTCATAAGTCGTAAAGCGATGTTTGCCATCCAGCGACACCCGTCGCCGCCGAATCATCGTCCCGTCTTGCGACTCGCGACTCTCGATTACTTTGCTTTCACCAATCTTTAGGTGGCTCATCTAAAAGCCCTCCCTAATCTTTATTTTTCTTGCGTCGTCGTAAAATCGCCGGAATATCACTATTATCATCACTGACATTATCCGTGCGAATGCTATCCCACATATTCACCGTCGTCGCATCGGCAAAGTCCGAAGCCACTTTTGCTTCCTCTACTTTCGGCTCTTCCGCAACTGGCATGTTCACGACTGGGTCCACCATCGTCTGGCTCGGTTCACTCACTTGCACCTCTGTTTGCTGGAAAATTTCTTGCGCGCGTGGATCATCGCGATAATATTGCGAATCAAAGCCCGTTGCTACTACCGTTACAATGATTTCATCTTCAAGTTCTGGTCGCACCGATGCACCCCAAATGATATTCGCGTCTGGGCTCACGCTTGCCGTAATCAATTCTGCTGCTTCCTGCATTTCACTCATCGTCACATCGTAGCCACCCGCAATCGAGAACAAAACGCCTCTTGCGCCATCAATCGATACTTCAATCAATGGCGATTCGATTGCTTGTTGCGCTGCAATGCTTGCGCGATTTTCACCCGATGCGCGCCCGATTCCCATCAACGCCGAACCCGCATCTTTCATAATCGCTTTCACGTCCGCGAAGTCCAAGTTAATCAAAGAATGTTCTGTAATCAGTTCCGAAATACCTTGCACGCCTTGACGTAGTACCTCATCCGCAATCTTGAAAGTCTCCAAAATTGGCGTACGCTGGTCGATTGTTTGCAATAGCCGGTCGTTCGGAATCGTAATCAAAGCATCCACATTGCGCGCCAAATGTTCAATTGCCCAATCCGCATTCGCTTTGCGCTTTGCGCCCTCAAAGGAGAATGGCTTCGTCACTACACCAACCGTCAAGATATCTTGCTTCCGTGCTTCTTCAGCTACGATATAGCCTGCGCCCGAACCGGTACCACCACCTGCACCAAAAGTAATAAAGGCCATATCTGCACCCGTCAGCGCATTTTTAATCTCTTCACGGCTTTCATCGGCAGCACGCTCGCCCACCGTCGGGTCTGCACCTGCACCAAGCCCATTCGTCGTTTCATGCCCCAAATGCACTTTTACATCTGCTTTTGAATTATGCAAAGCTTGCGCATCAGTGTTCATCGCAATAAATTCGACACCGCTCAAGCCAGCATCGCGCATCCGGTTTACGGCCGATCCGCCCGCACCCCCAACGCCAATAACTTTAATACTAGCTGTGCTTTCCACCTCACTTGGCTTTACTTCAGGCATGTATTAACTCCTCACTTTTTCAATTCTTACCTAATAATAACATCTTTATTTAAAATTCTTCAAGAGACGCTTTAACCAGCTTTCCCCGTTCGCGCCACCTTGTTTCGGCTTTTTGCTTTTTATGCCCAAATTATCTTTCAAACTCGGCATTGGTTCCAGCGCACCCAACATCATCAAGCCCACCGCTGCGGCATATTCTGGCTTCATTACTTCTTCGCTTACGCCCAAAATCCCTTCTGGTTTGCCTAGTCGCACTGCTAGTTCCACTTGCTCGCGCGCATATACATCAATATTGCGCATTTTCGAGCCACCGCCTACCAAGACTAACCCTTCCGGCAAGCGCTTATCGTAACCCGCCATCTTCAGCATCTTACGCACGCCTTCAAAGATTTCTTCTAACCGTGCTTCCACTACTTCATCAACTTCGCTGCGACTAAACTTATATTCATCGCGACCACGCTTGATTACTACATCTTTGTCCGTTTCGCCAAAGCGCCCCGACGCAAAGCGCACTTTAATCTCTTCCGCAATTTCTGGCACTGTTTTCAAGACTGTCGCAAGATCATTCGTCACATCATTACTACCAATCGGCACTACACCCACAAATTGCAGTTCGCCTTCATCGTAAATCGCCACACCTGTCGTCGTGCCACCCAAGTCAACTACACCCACGCCATTTTCCATCTGACGGCTCGTCAAAATTGCCCGTGCCGCCGCTGTAACTGATGGCTCCAAAGTCTGCACGCGCACGCCTACTGTATCATTTTCAAAAATCCGTCGCATATTGTCACAATCCGGCACTAAGCCCGAAATCACATTCGCGCGGATTTCCAAGCGCGCTCCATGCATACCCAACGGCTCGCGAATTCCGCCTTGGCCATCCAGAATATATTCGTACGGAATTAGCGCCAGTGTCTCGCGGTTTGCTGGGATTTTCCCCGCAATCGCCATTTCTTCAATTCGGCGTAAATCTTCATCGTCAATCTCATGGTCCGCTACGCCTACAGCAATCATGCCATCAATCTTTGTGCTTGCGATATGCGAGCCATTAATGCTCACCGTTGCATCTTTCACATCGATACCGCTCATTTTCTCCACGGCTTGCAAACAGCGCAAAATTGCTTCTGGCGGTGTCGCCAATTCTTTTACGCGCCCCCGTCGAATTCCTTCTGACGGCACTTCACCATAGCCTACTACCGCAATCGCTCCATTCTTATCGAACCTGCCCATCACGGCACGAACTGAATTTGTGCCAACATCTACCCCTACTGCATAGCGCGCATTTTCTTCCATAAGCTTATTGTAGCATATTCCCCTTATGACTGAGTGAGAATTTCGTAGCCATCTTCGGTCACTAGGATCGTATGCTCAAAGTGGCAGCCCAGCGAGCCATCTTTCAGGCACACCGTCCAACCATCATTCCCCTCCACGACCATATTGTCCGGCTTGCCCAAGCTCGACATCGGCTCAATACAAATCGTATCGCCCACCTTTAGTTCATAGCCATGTCCTCGTTTGCCATAATTTGGTACCTCTGGCTCCATATGCATGCTCTTACCAATTCCGTGCCCAACATAATTCATAATCACGCCCAATTTGCCTTTTTCGAGCTGTTTCTGTACTGCATAGCCAATATCACCCAACTTCGCGCCAGGACGCACCTGCTCTATCCCCTCATACAATGCCGACTCTGTAAAACTCAGCAAATGCTTTTGCGCCGCCGTCGGTTTCGCACCTACGATCATCGTGAACGCCGCATCCACATAATATCCCTGATATTTAATCACTAAGTCGTAACTAACCTTATCGCCCTCTTCTAGTGGCTCATTCTTTGGAATACCATGAATCAGTTCATCATTCACTGAAATACAAATCGCCCCCGGAAAATCTACTTCCGGCTCATAATAAGCAATCCCACAGCCATATGCACGAATCTTTTGCGCCACCCACGCATCAATTTCTTTCCCCGTCATCCCGACCTGCGTATATTCTCTCAACTCTGCCAAAATCTTCGCCATAATCTTACCCCCCGTTCGCATTGCGGCAACTTTTTTCAAGTCCATTACTTCACCACCTTCCATTCGCGCAATACTTCTTCAATCCGCTCCGTTACTTCTTCAACCGAACCTTCACCATTCACATTCCGAATTTGCACACCCGCACCAGAGAGAATTTCCGACATTGAATAAATTGTTTGTTCAAACAACCCCCAGCGTTTCTCGATTGATTCTTTCGTATCATCTTCACGCCCGCGATCCTGCAAGCGTCGCCACAATTCTTCGTGCGACACTTTTAATACAATCGCCCCCTCAATTTTCTCCACATCACCACTTTCGACAATCCATTTTGCTTGCCAATCATCGCGCGGATAGCCATCCAAAATCGCATTTTGCCCCGCTGCTAGCGCTTCTTCGCCCGCTGCATGCATCATCTTTACCACAAATTCATCCGGCACCAATTCGCCCTTCAGCATAATCTTTTGCAATTCCGGATCATTCTGATTTCTCAACAGCTGTCCTACCGACAACCAGCGAAAATCATATTTCTCCGCCAAGCGTTGCCCCTGCACGCTTTTCCCGCTCCCCGCCGCTCCAAATAATATAATCATCTGCACTCCTTTTTATTTTGCATTAAAAATACCCCGACTGCGCAGGGGTATTTCTTATTTCAGACCTAGCTTCATGCTTTCGGCTTTTTCAGCTTTGCGTTCCTCGCGCAGAATTGCTTTCTGACGACGTTCACGCTTGGAAATCGGTTTCGAGAACCGCATACTTTCCTTTGCTGTTGCCATCACACCACTCTGTAAAACCTTGCGGTTAAAGCGGCGAATAATATTCTCATTCGCTTCGTTCTGGTCTTTTCTGGTTACTTTGATTGCCATATTGCTCAAATTCTAGCATAACTTCTCTATTATTTCAAGAGAAATGATATTCCCCTCTATTGCCACCTTCCCCCGAAATTCATTCTTCGTCAGCGTAAACTGCACTTTAATCTTATCGCCCACATTCACCGTCTTCCATTCTTCTGGCGCATAAAAAGCCATCAGCTTCATCTCTTTGCCGTTTTTATCGCTAATTTTCAGCGCCACATGTTTTTCCTTCAGAAGTTGCACACCCCGCACCTCTGCGCTAATCTCAAAAATCGGCTCACTGTTACCTTCGCCAAATGGCTCCAATAAGCAAATTTCCGCAAATAATTCTTCATTCACTTCCGCCAAATCCGTCAAAACAATATCGCTCGCGCTCCGCAAATATTTCTCCTGATTTTTTAGTCCTAAGCTCTCATAATATTGATTAATATACTGTTTAAAATCTGCCAATTTTTCTGCCGGCAAGCTCAACCCACATGCGCTCGCATGTCCGCCACCGCTCAGCAAAATTCCTTCCGGACACTCATGCAATGCTTTCGCTAGCGAAAACTCGCCAAAACTTCGTCCCGACCCCTTCAGTCGCCCATCTTTTAGCTCCGTCAATGCAATCGCTGGCCTGCCATACATTTCCACCAGTCGCCCTGCAATAATCCCTAAAATCCCTTCATGCCACGCACCCGTCGCCACAATCACTTTTTCATTGTCCGCCACCGTAATCTCTTGCACCGCCGCATCTTGCGCTTCACGTCGTTCATGATTCAACCCGTCCAATTCATTTGCCAATACGAAAGCTTTCGACCGGCTTGTCGCCATCATCAAATCTAGTGCCAAATCCGCGCTCTTCATCCGCCCCGCCGCATTGATTCGCGGCCCCAACTGGAAGCCAATCGCATGCGTATTTAGCTTGTCTAAATTCACGCTCGCCACTCGCGCCAGTTCACGAATCCCCGCCCGTCGCGTCTTCGTCAAAACTTTCATGCCGTAATAGCTCAAAATCCTATTCTCGCCTCTTAACTCCATCGCATCACAAATCGTCCCAATTGCCACCAAATCCAGTAGCCATTTCTCTTGTCCGTCGCATTTCCCGCCATTTTTGCGCATGTTCAATGCCCGTGCTAAACTAAAAGCCACCCCTACACCCGCCATGCGTTGACCAACCTTGTCGCCCCGCTTCGGATTAATTACCGCCACTGCACTCGCTGGTACTTGCGGAATTTCGTGGTGATCCGTCACGATTGTTTCAATTCCTCGTTCCAATAGCGCCGCAATCGCTTCTTCCGACCCCGACCCACAGTCCACCGTAATCACCAACTTCGCGCCCCGCTTCACGATTTTTTCTACTGCCGGCAAGTTCATACCATAGCCATCCGTAAAGCGATTTGGCAATATCACCTCCACTCGCATGCAACCAAAATATTTCAGCGCATCGCTTAGCAGCGTACTCGAGCTCACGCCATCCGCGTCATAGTCGCCATAAATCACGATTTTTTCATTTGCTGTGCGGGCCTGCTCGATTCGCGCCATTGCCACCATCATTCCCTCCAGCTCAAAGGGATTAAACAAATCTTCGTATTTTGGCCGCAAAAAATTTTCATCCAGCCCACGCGCCGCCAAGAGCTGCTTAAATATCCTCGTCATCCGATAATCTTGTTCGGTGTTTTCTTGGCGTCTTCCGCTTGCTGACTCTTAATTACAATGCTCTGCAACTCTTTAAGGATCGGGAATTGTTTATTTGTCTGATAGATGCTCGTATTCCCCTTCTTCGTCACAATCAAGAAACCGCCTTTTGTTAAGCGTCGTAGCTCCCGTTGGATATTCCCCGGATCTTCCTTAATCAACTTCGACAAGCCCCGTACGTGCGTTTTAAAATCCGGGTATTTTGCAAATACCACAATAATCTTTCGCCGCACCCGACTCGTTACGAAAACGTCTAACACTTAACCTCCTTGCTAGCTTTATTTTATGCAACTTTTGTTTTTTCTACAACACTTGACATTTCCCTTTTCGCAAATTCTCATCTTTAATCTATCTGTAGTAAAATATAGCCATGCATTATTATCTGGTCGCCCCCGCTAAAACTTTTCATGAGACAGATAATTTACTTACCTACGCCAGCGATTCGCCTCTGAAAATCGGTCATCTTGTCGAGATTCCCCTCGGCCGCCAAACCACCTACGGAATTGTTGTAAAAAATACAACAAAGCCCGATTTTCCCACAAAGCCAATTATTCGCCTACTTTACGACCAGCCTCTGCCGCCTCAGCTCCTCAAAGCTCTCACTTGGCTAACCGATTACTACCGTTGCCCAATGTCCGCCGTTGTCCAAGCTATGTTGCCGCGCGGTATTACTAAACAACGTCGCGCTACCCATCAGCCCGCTAGCACCATGGCCAGCCAAACACTCGCGGCCACCATCCCGCTCAATGCTGCTCAACAACACGCTCTCGCCGCTATCAGTAGTAACCCGGCCAATACTATCCTCCTCCATGGCATCACCGGCTCTGGCAAAACTAATATCTATCTCGCGCTCGCTCATCAAACGCTCGCCGCCAGTCAGTCCGTCATTCTGCTCGTTCCTGAAATCGCGCTCACTTCTCAACTCGTTCAAAATTTTCAAGCTCATTTTAAAGACGTGATTTTGCTTCACTCTCAACAAACCGAAGCCGTGCGCCATCGTCTTTGGGAACAAGCTCTCTGCGCCACCACGCCACAGATTATCATCGGCCCTCGCTCCGCCCTTTTTGCCCCTGTCGCTCAACTTGGTCTAATTATTATCGACGAAGCCCATGAGCCGTCCTATCATCAAGACCAAAATCCTAAATATTCCGCTCTCCGCCTTGCCGCCATCATGTCAAAGACCCTACTCGGCTCCGCTACACCGCTTGTCGCCGATTACTATATCTGCCAACAACACCACGCCGTCATTGAACTTAACGAGCTTGCCATTAAATCCGCCAAA
>CAZOYU010000001.1:12072-101622 GCA_964584145.1 uncultured Candidatus Saccharibacteria bacterium
CCAACAACACCACGCCGTCATTGAACTTAACGAGCTTGCCATTAAATCCGCCAAAACCACCCACATTTCCGTCATCGACCTTAAGAATCGCCCTGATTTTACCCGTAGTCACATTCTCAGCAATCCTCTCATTGCTAGCATTCAGGCTTCACTCGAGCACCATCAACAAAGTCTGATTTTCCATAATCGTCGCGGTACTGCGCCGCTCACCATTTGTGACCATTGTGGCTGGCAGGCCCTCTGTGCTAATTGTTTTCTTCCGCTCGTCCTTCACGCCGACCAATACGCCATGCGTTGCCACACTTGCGGCCGTCATTACCCCGTCCCTACTGCTTGCCCCGATTGTGGCAATGCTACTATTCATCATAAAGGTTTTGGCACTAAACTCATCGAGACCGAGCTGCGCAAACTCTTTCCTAATGCTCGCCTCGCTCGTTTCGATGCAGACACCGAATCCGACCAGCAGCTACACAAAATTTATGCAGCCGTTCATGCCGGCGATTATGACATTCTCGTTGGCACGCAAATGATCGCTAAAGGTTTTGATTTTCCGCGTCTCAGTACGCTTGGCGTTGTTCAAGCCGATGCTGGCCTTAGTCTTCCCGACTACGCTTCCGAAGAGCGTACTTATGAATTGATCACCCAAGTTATCGGTCGCGCCAATCGTGGCCACCAAGACAGTAATATTTTTATCCAAAGCTTTCAGCCCGACCACCCCATTATCAGCTACGCCACTACTAGCGATTATGCTGGTCTCTACCAATATTTAATTCAGAAGCGCAAACAAAGCACCCTCCCACCCTACAGTTTTTTGCTCAAACTTTCATTGACTTATAAAACCGAAACCAGCACTGTCCAGAACATTCAAAAGCTGCATAAAAAAATTATACAAACCATTCACGCCCAATCGCTTACCCAAATCATCGCTACGCCGCCCATGCCCGCTTTCCATGAGCACACCAATTCCGGCTATTCTTGGCAAATCGTCCTCAAAGCCAAATCTCGCAAGGATTTATTAGCACTCTTCGACCAACTCCCCAAGAATCCGCATCTGCATTTTGACTTCGATCCACCAACCCTGCTCTAGCCACCGCTTATGCTCGCCCATCAAAGCTAATTATGTTAAAATCATATCTAATGAACACTGCTAAAAAAGAAGTTATTGTTACTCCTGACCCGCGTTTGCGCCAAAAATCCACCAAAGCCAAAGCTAACGACGCCGAAACCCAACGCATCATCGCCGAGATGATTCAATCTTGCATCGATTGGGAAAACGAACACGAATTCGAATTATCCGCCGCGATGGCTGCACCACAGCTTGGCTACAATAAGCGCATCATTGTTGTTCGCGAAGACATGAATAACAAAGACAATACCAACTTCACTGCTCTCTTGAATCCCGAAGTTATCAAAACCGAAGGCAAAATTATCGAAGATTACGAAGGCTGCCTTTCTGTGCCAACCATTTATGGCAAAGTTCCTCGCCCCGCCAAAGCCCGCATCAAAGCTCAGCTCGAAGATGGCACCGAAGTTCGCCTCAAAGCCACCGATTTTCTCGCCCGCACTATTTTGCACGAAATCGACCATCTCAATGGCATCCTCTTTATCGATCATATCAAGGACAATCCTCAAGCCTTTTATAAACTCGACGATAAAGGCGACCTCGTCCCGCTCGATTACGACACTTATATCAAAGACGATCCCGACCTCTGGCCGGAGGACTAACATGAGCAAACTCATCTTCTTTGGCAACGAACAGCTCGCGCAAGGCGTCAAATACCATACGCCAATTTTTGATGCTCTGCTCGCCAGCCCACACGAAATTTGCGCGCTCGTTTTGCCCGATGCGCATACCCGCAAGCCTTTCGCCGTTGCCCAGCTCGCTAAGCAGCATCATATTCCTATCCATTATGTTCATCGCGGCAAAGATCTTCTACCCATTATTCAGCAATACCAGCCCGACCTCGGCGTTCTCGCCGCTTTTGGCAAGCTCGTTCCCGACGACGCCATCAATGCTATTCCCTGCGGCATCATTAATATTCATCCGTCGCTATTGCCTAAATACCGCGGCACCACCCCAATCGAAAGTCCGCTTTTAAACGGCGACACTCAGACGGGCGTCTCTGTTATGCGCCTCGTTAAAGAAATGGATGCTGGTCCAATTCTCGCTCAAGCCACTGTCGCCATTACCCCTGAAACTACTAAACAATCGCTCTATGACCAACTTTCCACACTCGGCGCTCAGCTCATTTCCGACGTCCTAGATGGAGTCCTTACTAAAACTGCCCCTGAGACGCCACAAGACGACGCAGGAGCCACTTTTACAGCCAAACTTGATAAGAATATGTCGGAGCTCAAATTTGCCGAGAAGGCCGCTCAGACGCTCTGCAACGAGGTTCGCGCTTTTGCCGGTTTCCCAAAATCTAAGACAACTTTACTCGGCATTCCTTGCACGATTACCGCTGCTCATGTTGCCGCTGCGCCAGCTACTGAACTCGACCAACGCTGCGCCGACGGTCGATATTTCATTATCGACCGCCTTCTTCCTGAAAATTCCAAAGAAATGGATGTCAAAAGCTTTCTCAATGGCCATCGCCATTAAGCATTTTGTAAAATCGCATCTTTTTGCGACGCAATTTCGTCTTGCAAGCTCTGCAACGCTTCTTTAATCAAATCTTGATACTGCGGGCAATTCTTGTCTAGCCATTTCGCCGTCACAAAATCATTCAAAAATTCCGGCGTGCCCTCTTCGTCTTCCGCACCCACTAACAGCTTTTTATAAACTTCATCATTCTTATAATCGCCCATTTGCGCCAGCATCTGTTGCACCGTCGCTTGGTCGTTATCAATGATTTTCTCAAATTCATCTAGCTGTTCCTCGGTCAGGCCTTCGCTCATCTTCTCACCAATCCGCACTTCAAACTGGTCTTGCGCATATTGCAAAAAGTTAGCTTTTTCCTCTTCTGGCATACCCGAGAGACCGACACTCTCTAGGAAGCTTTCGTCAAATTGAAACATCGCCTTTTTCTCCTATTTTCCCCATTGTAGCACAAAAAGCTTCCGTTTATAAACTTCTGCCCTCTTAGGCAATCTTTTTCTTCTTGTATTCGCGCGTAAAGAATTTAATCGTATCGCCAATTTGCAGCTGAATTTTCTTCTCCGTCTTCAGCGACATCCCACCAATTTCACCCGTCGCTAGCGACGGCACATTCACTTTCCCCTCTTGCGTATTTTCAACTTCAATCTCACCTAGCAATTCCTTCTTGCGATATGCCCGCCCCAGCATGCCCGGTGCTACACGACCGCTCTTTACTTGCCCACCACAGATAATTTCCGTGCGCTCAGTCCTAAATACGCCTTTAATTTCCAGTTCGCCTGTCTCCGACTCAACCACTTCCGCATCCAACATGTTTTCCATGTCACGTTTTGCATCGTCCAATAATTCATAAATCACCCGGAATACCCGTACTGGCACACCGTTTCGCTCTGCCATCTTCGCGATCGCATTCGGCACTGTCACATTAAAGCCATAAATCACCGTCTTACTACCCGAAGCCATATAAATATCATTTTCCGAAATCGCGCCCACGCCCGTCGACACAATATTCAGCGTAATTTCGCCTTGCGTATCAATCATCCGCAACGAATCTACCACTGACGTTACCGAACCAGCTACATCGCCTTTTACAATCACGTTAAAGGTCTTCGTATTATCCGCCACATTCATCATTCGCAGCATATCCGTCGCCGTCACATTTGCTGACGCCGATTCGTCACTCTCCGCCTGCGCATTCAGTAGCGCCATTTTTCGCGCCGTCTTCTCATCTGCCACCTCTTCGAATTTGTCACCAAAATTCGGCAGCTCTTTAAAGCCCGTAATCACTACTGGCGTCGATGGCGTCGCTTTACCCTTCGGCTTATTCTTCCAGTCCACCATCGTGCGGATCTTTGCATAAGTCTTGCCCGCTACGATAAACTCGCCCGTCTTCAACTCGCCCCCCGTCACCAACAAGTTCACTACTGAGCCTTTACCTACTTCCATATGGCTCTCAATAATCAAACCTTCCGCCGGAATATCCGTATCGGCTTTCAGCTCATCAATATCCGCCGTCAACAAAATCATATCGAGCAGCTTCTCAACATTTTCGCCTGTCTTCGCCGAGATTGGCACCATAATCGTATCACCACCCCACTCTTCCGGATTCAAATTAAAATCTGTCGCCAATTGCGCTTTCGTCCGATCAATATTCGCCCCCTCTTTATCAATCTTATTAATCGCCACGATGATCTTTGCATTTGCCGCTTCCGCGAATTTAATCGCTTCTGCCGTCTGCGGTTTTACGCCATCATCTGCCGCTACCACAATTACTACAATATCCGTTAACATCGCGCCATGCTGACGAATCGCCGCAAAAGCCTCATGCCCAGGCGTATCCAAAAATGTAATCTTTCGGTCATGATATTCCATCTGATAAGCCGAAATATGCTGCGTAATTCCGCCTGCTTCATGCTCAACCGTCTTTTTCTTCAACAAAGTATCCAACAGCGTTGTTTTACCATGGTCCACATGCCCCATCACTGCCACTACTGGCGGGCGTAGCTTTGCATTCTTCGATAGTTCCCGCTTCACGCCAGGAATTTTTGCCGAATTCTCCTTCTTCTCAAAGCGCACATGCTCAAAACCTAACTCCTCAGTCATAATCTGCGCCGTCTCCGCGTCCAAGCGCTGATTAATCGTCGCCATAATGCCATTCTTAAACAGCTCGCCAATCAAATGCGTCACCGATATACCTAAGGCATTCGCTAGCTCGTCTACTGTTATCGAGCCAGAAATTTGTATTACCTTTTCTTCCATTTTCTAGCTCCTTTCTATTTAACTGATACTAATGTATAAAAAATACACAAAAAACTGCATTTATTTTACCACAATATTCACCCTTAAGCAACGCTCCCGCTTATCCCATCAAAAAATCTGCACCCATTTCGGATGCAGATTTGTTCAGTCTTGGATTATTTCTTATCCGCAAAGCTTAAAGAAATTTTGCGACCATCTTTATCGATATCAAGCACCTTAAATTCCTTGCGCTCATTTAGCGTAAAGATTTTCTCTGGATCAACATCGCTACCTTCGCCGAGTTCCGAAACATGCACCAAAGCTTCCACTGCCGGCGAGATCTGCACGAATGCACCAAATGGCGTAATCCGCGTAATCGTACCCTCAACTTTGTCGCCTTTCTTGAAATTGGCGATTTCTGATAGCCATGGATCTTCTTGCAATTGCTTCATCGACAAGCTCAAGCGGTCTTTATCAATCGCGATAATCTTCGCTTCAACCGTATCGCCAACCTTGACATAATCAGCCGGACTATTCACGCGTTCCCAAGAAATCTCAGAAATGTGCACTAAACCTTCGATGCCATCGACATTTACGAAGATGCCGAAGTCGACTACGCCCGTTACTACACCTTTTACTACGTCGCCTACCGACAACTGTGCAAAGCGTTCCGCGAGGCCGTCTTTGATTGCTTCTTTCTCTGACAGAATCAACTTGTTTGTCTTGCGATCCGCATCCAAAATTCGGACACGAATAGTCTGACCGACCAAAGCGTTCAAACGTTGCAAAATTTCATCTTTGTCCGAGCTGCCCACACGTGGATAATGCTCTGCTGACAATTGTGAAACCGGCAAGAAACCCCGAATACCTTCATATTCAACCAACAAACCACCACGGTTTGCATCATATGGTTGCACTTCGATGATTTCGCCTGCTTCCAATTTCGCGGCAATTTCATCCCA
Organism: uncultured Candidatus Saccharibacteria bacterium; assembly: GCA_964584145.1. Lineage (GTDB taxonomy): Bacteria > Patescibacteriota > Saccharimonadia > Saccharimonadales > Saccharimonadaceae > UBA2834. Next base: position 17,869 of record CAZOYU010000001.1, read on the forward strand.
GCCCTTCTCTTTCACGGCTTTACGGAGTGACAGCAAAACCATGCCATCTTCCATTTCCGTATCGATGACGCTAGCCGAAACCGCATCACCTTCTTTCAATTGGCGCCCAAAGGCAACCTCGCGACGTGGTACTAACCCCACTCCGCGTGCGCCGAGATCGATTAAAATCTCGTGTTTTTTGACCGACATCACCGTACCTTCGATCGTGTCGCCCAATACAATTGGCTGAATCTCTTCCGTTGCCAGAAGTTCATCCATTGTAAATTTAGCTTTTGTAGCCATTTATTCTTTTTTCCTTTCGTTAGAACTGCTCATTTATCTTTGTGCTGCTCGCTCACATCTTGCGCGCACTTTTGCTATAGCCCGCTTTTGCGTCGCTAAAATGCCACAAAAACAAGTGAGCAGTTCTACTCTGCTCACTATTTTAACCTGTTTTACAGATAAAGTAAAGTCTAAGCGTTTTTACGCACGAAGCTCAAATTATGCGCCACTAGCCCCGCAATTACCGCCAGCGCTACTAGCGACAACAGATTTTCGCTTGGACCAGTTTTTGGCATTTCCGCTACATTCGTATTTGAATTATCCGCGCTGCCCGTATTCTTATCCGTACCATCTGTGCCGTCCGCACTCGCATTATCTTTCTGCGTATCGCCCCCCTCGGATGCATCGGTCGAATCCTTCTCGTCACTCGCATCTTTACCAGCTTCGCCGTCTGTATTATCCGCCGCGTCACTTTCATTCGTGTCACCTTCCACCACCGACGCAACATTATTTTCATCTTCCGACGCCACTTCCGACTTCTTTGGCGAAGACATCGTCACTGCTATTACTAGACCGGCAATCAAAATCACCGCCACTAGTCCAATCACAGCACCCCAACCCCAGTGTTTATATTTTGTATTCGTATCCATCTCAACAACTCCTAATTTGCCGCAATTATAACACCGCTTCACCTCTCTCGCAAACATAAGCGTCATCTGTTATTTCGCCCCGCGCCAATCAATGCTATACTGACATCATGTATCTCTGTATCGACATTGGTGGGACCAAAACGCTCGTCGCTCTACTCGACCAATCTGGCAAAATTCTGCATTCTATTCGCTTTGCCACCATTGCCGACCAGCGCATTTTCTACAACAATCTCCTTCAACAGATTCGCGTCAATTTCGTCTTCTCGAATATCAAAGCCATCAGCATCGCCATGCCGGGCATCATCAAGCGCAACCAAGCTATCTGGCTCGGTAATCTCCCTTGGCACGATTTCGACCTCGCCGCCCTGCTCCGCCGCGACCTCGGCGGCACTTTTCCGATTTATCTCGAGAACGACGCCAATCTTGCTGCCCTCTCCGAAGCACGTCATTGCACCGGTCGCACTCTTTATCTTACTTTCTCCACTGGCATCGGCGGCGGCATTATCGAAGATGGCCAACTCGTTAAACGCTATGCCGATTTCGAACCGGGCCACACTGAATATGTCTGGGACCATCAGCGGCTCGAATGGGAAGACATTGCCGCCGCTAGCGCTATCCATAAAAAATACGGTCGCCTCGTTAGCGACATTACCGATACTGATATCTGGCGCGATGTCGCTGAGCGCATTACCCTCGGCCTCGTTCCGCTCATCACCTCTCTTAAACCTGATCGCATTATCTTTGGCGGCCCGCTCGGCCTCATGCTCGGCAGTTATCGCAAACTCTTACGCAAGCGTCTCGCCGCTGAATTGCCCGCCAAAATTCCGCTTCCCCGCCTTCATACCGCTAAATATCAAGACCTTTCCGTAATTTACGGTTGCTACTACTATGCCAAGTCTAAATCAACTCGTCGCTAAACTCCGCGCCGATTATCCCAATTTATCCATCCGGCTCGGCGATCAAACAAAATTTACTCCCCCAGACCAGATTTTTTATACAGCTGCCGCCTCCCCACTCGAACTTTTGCATGAGCTCGGTCATTTTCTTATTCACCAAAATTCTTACACGAGCGACATTGAGCTTGTCCGCATCGAAGCCGCCGCTTGGCAACAAGCTGCCCAGCTTTGTCCAACTTATGGCATCACTTGGGACCGTGATTTTGCCGAAGACCATCTCGATACATATCGCGATTGGCTTCACGTCGTTTCGCTTTGCCAAAATTGCAATCTCGCCGGCTATCAAGACGATACCGGCTGTTATCATTGCCCACTTTGCGGTGCACGCTGGCCTTCCCGCATTCCGCCCGACCGATTCTAAACATTACAATCCCCTTCCATAAGCCCCTACCAAAAAACTCTCCGCTACTAAGAACGGAGAGTTTCTCTATTTCTAAATTTAATTAAGCGCTTTTCTTTGCTTTCCCGCGCTTCGAAATCCGGCCACCTTTCGCGCCAGCAATCTTTGCCAGCTCTGGATTTGCCGCAAAGCCACCCGTGTGACCATTGCGACCACCTTTACGCCCAATTTCCGCATAAAAGTCTTTGCCGTATTTATTCTTATTTGTCGAGGCAGCCTTCTGACCACCAGCTTTCGTTCCAGCCATTTCTAGCTCCATTTCTGCCCACCATATAACTTAATATATTGCCACCCTTTCACTAGAAGACTGCAACACTATACGTGGCGCCTTCCCAGGTGCTTATCCTTACTTTATCATAAAGCTTCTGTTTTGTCAATATGTTTTTGTTTAAAAATATGTCATAATAACCGAACAACCTCTTGTGGAATAACATCAACTTTTCCACAAAACAAGCATTGACACTATATCATAACTAGCATAAAATGGACTCAGCTTGAAGGAAGTGCGAGATCCTTCAATCTTAATAACTCCCGATTCCATTGTCGGGAGCTATTTCTATATCGTCTTTTAGCTGCAATCGGCCTTATAGCGCCTCTCATGGCCTCACTCTCTGTTATTTTTTCGCCTATGCTGCCCGCAAGATCGCAAAAACGCCACAAAAAAACACCCCCAATAGAGGTGGCTTTTGGTGGAGTGGAGTAGGCGTAAACCTATTCCGCCCCATAATTATGGTGGGGATATGTGGACTTGAACCACAGACCTCGTCATTATCAGTGACGCGCTCTAACCAGCTGAGCTATATCCCCTGCTAGATGTTATTCTACTAAATTTGCCTCAATTATGCAAGCTTAAAAAAACATGCTACAATGAGCTCATGGCAATTTGGTCTTTCAGTTGGGGCTGGTTCTTCGCGGGCATCGTCTGCTTGGTTGCTGGCGCCCTCATTACTAAATTTCATCAACAAGTCGCAAACAATCTCGCTAGTGGCGTTGCTAGCTACGATAAAGTTAAACTTTTTGGCGTGATCACTTGTCTCGTTGGCCTGATTTTCATCGCCAATCTCCACAGTACTCTCATCTATCTCATTTTGCATTTTATCGTGCCGAGCAAATTCCCTCTTTAATAAAAAATATCTCGCCAACTTCCGCGAGATATTTTTTCATCTAGCTAGCACGCTCTGCGCAATCGTCATCCGCATCGTATCGATTGCCGCTTCGTTCGCGTGCGCTATAATTCTACGCGATATACGTCCGTTTCGCGCACCTGCGCACCGTGGCTCTCATAGAAGCCTCGTGCGCCCACTTTGCCATCTTTACTCGACGACGTGAATTCCAAACGCCGACAGCCCTTCTGTCGCCCCCAATTCTCTACTGCATTCAACAATTGCCCGCCAACACCTTTCCCGCGACATTTCTCATCGACTACTAAATCTTCCATATACACATTCCGACTCAAACTCAACATTACTACCGACACAAACACCATCCCGACTAGCTCGCCGTCTTCTTGCGCCATTAGAATATCGTGATATGGCGACTCAATTACCTCTTCAATCACTTCGCGCTCAATCACCGAGCCATCATGCTTTGCGCTCAATTGCTGTCGCAATTTACCCATTTTCTCTGCAATATCGCCATCATATTCCGTCATTGCGCCAATTTCAATCATATGCCTAACTCCTTTTCAATTAATGCTTTCAGCGCTTCGCCAATCTCGTCCACCATTTCTGCGTTCGCGCCTTCCACTAAAATCCGTAACTTATTTTCTGTGCCCGAATAACGCGTAAAGATTCGGCCATTTCCATCCATTCGGTTCTCCGCTGCCGCTACCGCACCTAGCCATTCTGGCATTTCTTCTAACGGCTTTTTCTCGCGCACTGCTACTGCCCACTGTTTTGACGGCAAATCTTCATATTTCGCCCACAAATCCGCCAATCGGCAGCCTTTCTCGCGCATAATTTTCAAAATAAATAGCGTCATAAAAGTCGCATCCGAACTTTTCATCCACGGCAGATAAATAATATGCCCCGATAGCTCACCGCCCAACATCGCGCCTGTTTCACTACATTTCTGCGCTACATAACGATCGCCATTCACGACTTTTTCGACCATAATTCCCGCATTGCTTAAATATTGCAACGTCGCAAGGTTACTATATCCCGTCAACACAACTGTGTTTGCCGTCAGTTCATCTTTTTCTGCTAAATATTCCGCCAGCAAAGCCACGATGCGATCGCCATTCCAAATCCGTCCTTCTTCGTCCGCTATCACAATTCGGTCCGCATCGCCATCCATCGCTACACCTACGCGCCCCATTTCTTTCGCTTTCGCCGCCATTTTTTCTGGATATAGCGCGCCATAGCCATCATTAATATTTATGCCCGTCGGTGCCGGATCGATCTGCTCAATCTCTAGTCCAAATTCTTCGAACACTGTCCGGCTATAAACATGCCCCGCGCCCGCTGCCGTATCTAGTACGATCTTCGCGCCAACCAACTCGTCACTTATATTCAACGCTGCTGCCGCCATCGATACATAATCTCGCACTGCTGCCGGATTATCTTCCGCTTCATATGCCGCCTCTGGCACCGCCACGTCTTCGTCCAACTTCAGCGCAAAATAATTCTGTTCAATTTCCAATTCTTGCTCATCGCTCAGCTTGTCGCCATTACTCAGAAAGACTTTCAGGCCGTTGTCTGATGCGGGATTATGCGATGCGGTCATCATAATACCCCCTACGACCCCCTCACGTTCACCCACAATTTTTTGCATCGCTGGCGTCGGCAACACGCCCAAATCACCCGCCGAGCCACCCTGCTCCTTAATGCCCATTGCCGCATAGTCGCACATCCAACCACCGCTCTGCCGCGTGTCTCGCCCTACTATCAGCCGTCCGTTCTCGAAATATTTCGAAATTGCCTTGCCTAAAGTTTTAATAATATTTGGCCGCAGCGGCGCTTCGCCGACTTTGCCCCGAATCCCGTCTGTCGCGCCAAAAATTCGTTTTTCCATAGCTCTATTTTATCAAGATTGGCACCCCCATGCAAAAACTCCACCAGCTCACATTTTGCGTACAATTTTCATCATTTCGACCGACTGTGGTAAAAATTACACGTTCTACCCCTGTTATTTTTGTACAACATTTTTACTCAAAATCTATTGACAAGCCTCCCCAAAGGGCTTACACTAAAAATAGCTTTTGCAATTATTCGCAGATCGCAAAAGCCGCAATTTTCGCAAAAACAAACACAAAATTCAAAAAACAAACACACACAAAAAGCTAAGACTCCGATTCGAGCATGGCATTATTTATCTCTCAAGGCCATGGCTAAACTGAATTCGGAGTCTTTTTTGTTGCTCCGCCCGATCGTATCACGCCAAAAACGCCACGCCCCATATAATCGCATCTTGCTCTCGACCAAAATTCAGAAAAACCATCAAAAAACGCCCTTAACGGGCGTCATTTTTAACAATTTAGTTGTGCAATCAATTCATCGTTGTATCTTGAAATAGCTTTGTTGCATCCTTGCGGAAATGTAATAAATCAAGCTTAAATTTACTACTGCAACCGACCTGGCTACACGCGAGCAAAATTGCTTTCGTGCGCCTCTATCCTTCTCTAGAAAGGAGGTAATCCATCCGCACCTTCCGGTACGGATGCCTTGTTACGACTTAACCCCAATCATCTCCCCCACCTTAGGCCGCCGAAACGGACTTCGGGTGTTGGTGACTCTCATGGTTTGACGGGCGGTGTGTACAAGACCCGGGAACGTATTCACCGCAACATGCTGATCTGCGATTACTAGCGATTCCGACTTCAAGGAGGCGAGTTTCAGCCTCCTATCCGAACTGGGACCGGCTTTGATGCGATTTGCTTCATCTCGCGACTTCGCTTCGCATTGTACCGGCCATTGTAGCGCGATTCTAGCCCAAGGCGTAAGGGAAATACTGACCTGACATCATCCCCTCCTTCCTCCTCGTTACCGGGGCAGTTTCAGTAGAAAAATTCAACTACTGACAAGGGTTGCGCTCGTTGATGGACTTAACCAAACATCTCACGACACGAGCTGACGACGGCCATGCATCACCTGTCACAAGGTTCCCGAAGGCACAGTCTCCTTTCGGAGGCCTTCCTTGGATGTCAAGCCTTGGTAAGGTTTATCGTTTAGCATCGAATTAAAGATCACGCTCCACCGCTTGTGCGGGTCCCCGTCAATTCCTTTATGTTTTAATCTTGCGATCGTACTACACAGGCGGGATACTTAACGCGTTAGCTTCGCTACGGAAGGGGTCGATACCCCCCACAGCTAGTATCCATCGTTTACGGCGTAGACTACCGGGGTATCTAATCCCGTTTGCTCCCTACGCTTTCGTGCCTTAGTGTCAGAAACGCCCCAGTAACCTGCCTACGCTATCGGTGTTCCTTCTAATATCTACGGATTTCACTCCTACACTAGAAATTCCAGTTACCCTTGACGCTCTCGAGTATCTCAGTTTAGCTAACAGTCTGAATGGTTGAGCCACCAGATTTCACTAGCTACTTAAGACACCACCTACGCAACTCTTTACGCCCAGTCACTCCGGATAATGCTCGGATCCTACGTATGACCGCGGCTGCTGGCACGTAGTTAGCCGATCCTTATTCATAAGTTACCGTCATATTCCTCGCTTATAAAAGCAGTTTACAACCCGAAGGCCTTCATCCTGCACGCGGCGTTGCTCCATCAGGCTTTCGCCCATTGTGAAAGATTCCCTACTGCTGCCTCCCGTAGGAGTCTGGGCCGTGTCTCAGTCCCAGTCTGGATGATCATCCTCTCAAACCATCTAACGATCGTCGACTTGGTGAGCCATTACCTCACCAACTATCTAATCGTACACAGGCCGCTCCCAAACCGGATAAATCCTTTAATCCGAAGATCACATGCGGTATTAGCTAATCTTTCGACTAGTTATCCCTCAGTTTGGGGTGCGTTCCCATGCGTTACTCAGCCGTCCGCCGCTCGCCGACAAGTTTCATTCTACTCTCGAATCATTCCAGAGCAGGATGAAACCCTCGCTGCCGCTCGACTTGCATGTATTAGGCACGCCGCCAGCATTCATCCTGAGCCAGGATCAAACTCTCCATAAAATTGAAAAATTTGAAAACTCAAATTAATAAAAGACTGACGATGACGAACATCAATAAATTGACATTCTTTAATTGCACAACTAAATTGTTAAATTACATATTTTTTGAAGCTCATCTAACAAGAGATGTAAATTAATTGTTCTCTCGCAGTTGAACTGTTCTTATCTTATACCACCGCTCCAGCAGTGTCAAGCACTTTTTCCGACTTTTTTTTAAAATCTCATTTTTTATGCCTTTTTGCCGTCAAACAGCGCCCAAATCTCCATTTTTTTTGCCTTTTTCTGCCACCAAAAAGCGCCCTTCCGGGCGTTTTTTATAACACTGAACCAGTAATCAAGCCGATCATCAAGCCAATCAAGCCGCCCACAATCGCTTGCGGCACTGTATGCCCCTCCACTACTTTGACTCTTCGTTTTTTCAAATTCTGCTCCATCGCCATAATATTCAGCATCTTCCCCTGCTCGCCTACCGCATAGCGCACATTTACAGCATCATAGATCACGATAACCCCTGTCGCCAGCGCCAACACTGTAATATTTGCAAATGGCCCGTTTTTGATCGCAAAGAACGTAATCAAAGCCACAAAGCTCGCTGTATGCCCACTCGGCATGCCACCGCTGCGTACAAAACAGTTCAATACTTCCCGTCGCGTTAAGGGTCGCTTCAGTGACACCATATCACCAATTAGTTTTCCCGTCTGTGCCAATAACCAACCCAATACAAATGCCAACAGGCCACCAATTCCATCAATATCCATATATATATTATAGCAAAGACATCCCCTCGCGGGGATGCCTCTTATGTTATTCCTCTTCTTCTTTCGGAATAATTCCGATTGATGCGACTGTATCCCCCTCATTCATCCGCATTACTCGTACACCCTGCGTCGCGCGCCCAAGCGTCGGAATATCCTTTACGGCTACTCGAATCGCTTGTCCGCCCGTCGACATCATGATGATCTCTTTTGCTTCTGGGTCAAGCGTATGCACAGCTGCAATTGGCCCAGTCTTGGCTGTTACTGCGGCAACTTTTACGCCCACGCCACCGCGTTTATGTGGTGGGAAGTTCGTTGCAGCAGTCATTTTGCCATAGCCCTTCGTCGAAATTACAATCAATTTTTGCGTCTTCGGATCCGACACGACGTCCATGCCGACCACCGTATCGTTTGGCCGCAAGCGTACACCACGTACCCCGCGCGCCGCCCGTCCCATTGGTCGCACATCTTTCTCATTAAAGCGCACTGCTTGCCCTGCTGACGTTGAAATGATTACATCATTTTCGCCTGTTGTGGCTCGCACCCAGCACAATTCATCGCCTTCATCCAGCTTAATCGTGATCAAACCATTCGTGCGAATATTTGCATAATCTTTCAAAGAAGTCTTCTTGATCGTCCCTTTTGTTGTCGCCATGAAGAGATAGCCATTTTCTTCGCTTACTTCATTTCCCTGTTTAATTACTGCCGTAATCTTCTCTTCTGGGTGCAAATTCAATAAGTTGACTGACGCTGTTCCTTTCGCCACTAATGATGATTGCGGAATCTCATAAGCCTTAATTCTGAAAATTCGCCCTTGATTCGTAAAGAAGAGTAAATAATCATGCGACGACGCCGTAATAATTGTATCGATCACATCTTCTTCTTTCGTCGTCATACCGCGGCGGCCTTTACCACCCCGATTCTGTTTCTTGAAGTCGTTTTGCAACACCCGTTTCACATAGCCTTGCGCCGTTAACAGCACTACGCTATCTTCATCCGGGATCAAATCTTCTTCGGCAAACTTGCCTAGCTCATGATTGAAAATCTTGCTACGACGTTTATCGCCATATTTTTCTTTCATTGCCAGCAATTCTTCTTTGACTACATTCAAAATTGCCGCTTCCGATGCCAAAATTGCCTCCAATTTCGCAATCAATTCATGCAATTCTTTCAACTCGTTTTCGATTTTATCGCGTTCCAAGCCCTGCAGACGGCGTAACTGCATCGCCAAGATCGCTGCCGCTTGCACTTCCGACAAACCGAAACGTTCCATCAAACGCTTATCCGCATCGTCATACGATTCGCGAATCGTCTTAATCACTTCATCGATATGGTCCAGTGCGATTTTCAAACCTTCCAAGATATGCGCGCGCTCTTTGGCTTTATTCAAATCAAATTCCGTCCGTCGACGAATCACTTTTTGGCGATGCTTAATAAACTCCGCCAAAATTTCTTTCAAGCCCATCACTTTTGGCTGAATTCCATCCACCAACGCCAACACGTTATAATGGAAAGTCGTCTGCAAACCTGTTAATTTATATAACTGGTTCAAAATTTTCTTTGGAAAAGCATCCTTCTTCAGCTCAACTACTACGCGAATCTTACCTCGCGCCGATTCATCACGTGCATCCGCAATATGGTCCAACTTCTTCGCCAACACCAAATCGCGCACCTTCTCAATGAAGCCTTCCTTACTCATGCCGTACGGCACTTCTGTAATCACGATATTAAAGCGGCCATTTTTGCGTTCTTCAATATTCGCCACTGCCCGAATCGTTACCGAGCCGCGCCCCGTCGCATAAGCTTGCTTCATTGGCGCACCACCATATACTTCTGCACCCGTTGGAAAATCTGGCCCCTTCACATATTTCATCAATTCTTCCAACGTGATGTCTGGATTATCGATTTGTGCAACTGTCGCATCCACGACTTCGCTCAAATTATGTGGTGGAATATTCGTTGCCATCCCCACCGCAATACCCATCTGTCCATTCAGCAAAATATTTGGTACCGCTGCTGGTAACACTACTGGCTCTTGTTCCGTGCCGTCAAAGTTATCGCGAAAATCTACTGTATTTTTATCAATATCTGACAGCAATTCTGCGCCAACTTTATCCATTCGCGCCTCCGTATAGCGCGATGCCGCTGCCTCATCACCATCCATCGAACCGAAGTTACCCTGCCCCTCAACAAGCGTGTAACGCATCTTCCATGGCTGCGCCAAATTCACCATCGATTCATAAATCGACGAATCACCGTGCGGATGGTATTTACCCATTACTTCACCCACAATACGTGCCGACTTTACTGTTGCATGTGGCGCTTTCCAGCCATTTTTATTCATCGCATATAAAATGCGGCGATTTACTGGTTTTAAACCATCGCGCACATCTGGCAAGGCCCGGTCAATCAGCACCGACATCGAGTAGCGCAGGAAACTATCTTCCATCACATTTTCGACCGTCAATTCCTCTACACCATCTTCGCTGCGATGCGCCGTCAATCCACCCACTTTTACATCCTCTTCGGCCGTTTCTGCTTCCACAGCATAATCGCCCAAAGTTTCATCGACACCTTTATTATCTGCCGCATCCGGCACGCCGCCAACTTTGCTTTTATCTTGCTCGTTTTCTTCTGGAGTTTCGTTTATATTCTTCTTTTCTGCCATAATCTATTCTCCTTAGAAATCCAAATCATCCAAGTTAACTGTTGCTGCCCGCGACTGAATAAAGTTCTTCCTCAACTCCGCTTCATTACCCATCAACTTTGTGAAGATCGCATCCGCTTTTTCTGCATCCTCAATATTCACTCGAATCAACGTGCGGTTCTTTGGATTCATTGTCGTCTCCCATAACTGCGACGCGTCCATCTCACCCAAACCCTTAAAGCGCTGTTGTGCTGTATAGCCCGCCTGCTTAAAGCGTTCATCTTCTGGATTAATTTTTGTTCCCGCCGCTTTGCGTTCTTCAATTCGTTGCGTTAATGTTCGTTCTAGCGCCTCTTCGTTATATATATATTCAATCTTGCGCGTGCTGCCCGTACCCTTGATTAAGCCGAATAGCGGCGGTTTTGCCAAATACACATGCCCCGCTTTAATCACTTCCGGCATATAGCGGAAGAAAAATGTTAATAGCAGCGTCGAAATATGTGCACCATCCACATCTGCATCCGTCATGAATACAATTTTGTAATAACGCAGACCGTCAATGTTAAAGGCATCACCAATCCCCACACCCAACGCCTTAATCAAAGACACTAGCTCCGCATTCGCATACATTTTATCTAAACGCGCGCGTTCTGTATTCAAAACCTTACCACGCAGTGGCAAAATCGCCTGAATCTTACTATCGCGCCCCTCCTTAGCTGAGCCTGCCGCCGAATTACCCTCGACGATAAATAGTTCACATTCTTTTCGGTCGCGCGACGAGCAATCCGCCAATTTCGATGGCAAGTTCAAACCATCAAAAGCATTTTTGCGCAGTACATTATCGCGTGCTGCCCGTGCTGCTTTACGTGCTCGCGCTGCCAAAGTTGCTTTCTGCACAATCGCTTTACCGATGTCTGGATGTTCTTCCAAATAATAAGCAAAATATTCGCTCATTACTTTATCGACATAGCTCCGGACTTCCGGATTACCCAGCTTATTCTTTGTCTGACCTTCAAATTGCGGATCTGGCAATTTCACCAAAATTACCGCCGCCAGACCTTCTTTAATATCATCGCCTGTCAGATTTTCTTCTTTTTCTTTCAGCAGACCATTCTTGCGTGCATAATCATTAATCGTGCGATTTAGTGCCGTACGAAAACCTACTACGTGCATCCCGCCATCTGGCGTTAATACGTTATTCGCAAATGGCCGCATTGTTTCCGTCAAGCTATCATTATATTGCACTGCAATTTCGACTACGCTATCTTCAATTTGTTTTTCAACATAAAAGATATCGCCCCCACCCAGCACTTCTTTACCTTCATTCAGGCGTCGCACATAGCTTTTAATCCCGCCTTCAAAATAGAAAGCGTCGCTCTTGCCCGTGCGCTCATCATGCACCGTTGCTAAAATCCCTTTCGTCAAATAGGCCTGATGGCGGAGGTAATTTACCACCCAGTCATAATCGAAAGTTACCGTTTCTTTAAAGATTGTTGGATCAGGATAAAAAGTAATGCTCGTGCCGACTTTTTCCGTCTTGCCGGTTATTTCCAGCGGCTTAACTGTCTTGCCAGTTTCAAATTCAATGTGGTTAATTTTGCCATCACGGTATACTTCCGCAATCATCCGCGTCGACAACGCGTTTACCACCGACGAACCGACGCCATGCAGACCCGACGATACCTTATAACCACCGCCGCCAAATTTACCACCTGCATGCAGCACCGTTAATACTGTTTCCAACGAAGACATCTTTGTCTTCGGGTGAATATCGACCGGAATACCGCGGCCATTATCATCCACTCGGCATCCGCCGTCGTTCAGCAAAGTTACCGTCACGCCTGTCGCATAACCCGCAATTGCCTCATCGATCGCATTATCCGCAATCTCTTTGATTAAGTGATGTAAGCCGTCATACCCAGTCGAGCCAATATACATCCCAGGACGTTTCCGTACTGGTTCGAGTCCCTCCAGAACCTGAATTTCGGACGAGTTATACTCTTCAGCCATGAATACTTACCTCAACTTGATATTTAATACTCTAATATCTTACTATATCGTATCTAATAATTCAAGTTTTTGCCCCCTAAAATCGCTTCTAAGGCCTGTGTTTAGCGCCAACGCAGCACAACGCCATCTTCATCGTCTTTCGTGGCTCTCATGCCGCCTGACGCGGTCGTTTGCGCTGCCGCCACTGGCGCTGCCGGCTGTGCTACTTGTGTCACCGTCTGCGCCACCGGTTGCGCTACTGGCTGCGCCACACGTGCCGCTGGCCGCACCACTCGTTTATTTGGATCATGCTGAATCCGGATCATCGTTGTGTCCGCCGGTGCTTGCGCAACTGCTGCACTTTGTTTCGCCACTGGCGCTGCCGCCACGACCGTCGGCGCGATTGGCGCTAAATTCGCTTGCGCCCGCGCTGCATTCTGCACTGCCGCTGCCGCCCAAATCGAGCCATTCGGGTTTGCCAGCATCTGGTCTACTGCTGCAATTTTAGCTTCATCCGCTTGTGTATTCCCCACCATTGTCGCTTTTTTCGGCTTAATCGTTGGCGCCATCTTACCTACTTTATTTGCAGTATTAACTGGACCATTCGCTACTTTTTCCGCCACCGTCGGAATTACCGCAATTCCCGGACGCGGCGTTGCGTCCGCCAAATTTTTCACTGCCGGCATTACCGCTTGCGGCGTCGCTGCCTTCTGAATCGCCGACACTTTTACTTCTTCGCGCGCCTGTTTCTCCAACTTCGCTTTCTTCTCCAACCACGAATCCAAGAAATTCTTTTTCGGCTTCTCTACTGCTGGCGCCACAGCCGCACCCGCCTGCGCGCTCGTCGCTGGCGCTGGCTTCACCGCCGGTTCTTCATCTGTCGCCGCCAAGCGTTTATCAATTTCCGCTTCCACTTCCGCGCGCGGTCGTCCATAACGCGACAACGCATATTCACGCATTCGCACCATTAATTCGTCATTTGATTCACCTAGTGGCGGTAATAATTTCAAAGTAAATGGCGATGTCGGCAAATCGAACATCAGCACCGTCGTCACTGCTGCATAATTCGGAATTTTATGCAAATCTTCTGCATTAAAGACCGGTTTAAAGGCCTTCTCCATCAATTCTGCATCCGTCACACCAATACGCCCACAAATAATCGTACCGACGTTCCCCAAAATCGCCTCGCGGATCTTATCCGTCAGCTGCGTCATAAACTGGTTCGCTAGCACCAAATTCAACCGATATTTGCGCGCTTCCGACAAAATCGACTCAAAACTTTCTGTCGCAAAGTTCTGAAACTCATCCACAAACAAACAAAAGTCCACCCGGTCATCTTCCAATGTATCTGCCCGGCTCATCGCTGCCGCCTGGAATTTCATCACAAAGATCATACCCAACAATTTCGCATTCAACTCGCCCGTCTTACCTTTTGACAAGTTCACTAGCAAAATCTTTTTATTGTCCATGATTTCGCGAATATTAAAGCCCGATTTTGGCTGTCCCAAAATATTTCGCATCATTTTATTCGACAAGAATGGCCCCCACTTCGACACAAACCAACTCGTCACTTCGCCTGCATCATTCGACTTTTGCGAAGCCGGAAATTCCTTCGTCCAATAGTCATATACCGTCTTGTCAGTCACATATTTCAATTTCGATTTCACAAATTCCGGATCAATAAAACAGCGCGGAATATCGATAAAAGTGCCACCTTCCGGGTCACTCATCAACAGCAACGCCGCATTTCTAAACATGTGCTGCGCGCGTGGCCCAAAAATCCCCTGATTTCCCGGATCATACAGCGACGTCAGCATATTAATCCCTTCCTGCACAATGAAGTCCTTTTGGTCTTCATTCTGGAATTCGAACATGTTCATCCCCACCGGATTCTCCAAATTCCCCGGCTCAAACAAAATCACATCATCCATTCGCTCTGGCGGCACTTTCGACAAAATCGTCTCAACTGCATCGCCATGCGGATCAATAAAAGCAAACCCGCGCCCATCGCACATGTCCTGATACGCCAAATTCGTCAACAGGACAGATTTACCCATACCCGTTGCACCAATTACATAAGTATGGCGACGACGGTCTTTTTCGCTTAAGCGAATCGTCTTTTTCTCACCGCGGAATTCATTTACGCCCAGGACCAAGCCTTCTTCCACTAATTTCGCTGGCCCATCTACCTGCTTCGTCGCCTGCCGCTCCACTTGCGAAGTCGGAATTGCATTTTGCGCTGGCAAATGGAAGACCGACGCCATTTCAACGCTATTTAGCACCATGTCTTTACGTTGTTGTGGAAAAATTCGCAAAATATAATCACGCGCCAAACTCTCGCTACTCTTCAGCGCATCATATTGAAAGCCATTATAATTTTGCGCATCAAATTGCGAAAATACGGACACAACGCCACTCAGCACCGCTTCCGAGCGCGCTCTTGACTCACTACTCGATACAATCCGAATTAAGCATTCAAAGCCAGGATTCTTCGTCTTCTCTTCAATCTTACTAATTTCTTCTTGCTGCAAATTCGTCAACGCGTTCTCATCATCATATTTATCATGCATATCTGGCGGTCGCCACAGCGCCTGCATAATGTCACCAATTAAATTCGTTGCACCATACAAAATTTTTCCAACAAACGTCGACGCATTATTTAATTTCTTCCCGTCTTTTATTTTTTGTACTCGCTCGAGTGATTTTCTTGTCCACAGACCATCCGTCGGCCGGAACATAATTTGCAAGCCTACACCATCACCTTTTTTTGCTACCGACAGCGCGTTAATCAATGCCAAGCTCGCATCGCGTTTTGTATCCTCATAAGTCGCAATCGGATACCAATATTCTTTGCGCGTCCTCAGCTCACCGCCTACCACTGCATCAATCTTCCCAACTTCGCTAAAGAAATTCGGATCTGCCACTTCTTCTAGCCGCGCGGTCGGATATGCTGCCGTAATCGCCTGTTTTACAATCTCCGTCAATACTGCTGGCACGACCGCATAATAATTAATAAAGCCATCATGTGCCACGATCTCGAAGCTAATATGTCGCTGTCCATATAATTTCCCCTTCAGCCCCTTCTTCAGTGTTGACGAGATAATACTATACATTACCTGCGCTTCTGACACTTGCTCATCAATCACATCGCGCTCATCTCGACCACCACCTTGAATGTCATCCGTACTCGGCGGCAGATGAATCATCATTGGCACCATCTTCAGTGCGCGTTCATAATTCTTCCGTTCGCGCTTCGCGCCCGCAAAAATCTTCCACACAATAAACAGCGCTACAATTCCCCCGATAACCCCCACCACCATCAGTGTCGTCCGGTCCATCACATCCTACCGCTCAGGCCATCGCCTTTTTTCCGATTAAACGCTTTGCTCATCATATCCCAGCGCGCTACATCTAATTCTGCTACTAAGCGATGTGGATCCTTACGGTCGCGTTCAATAATTTTTGCCACTGCCCGCATATAAGCTTTCGGCAAATTCTCTGCATCACGACGAATCTCAATCGCACCCAGCTCCGCCTGCGCCGCTTCCACTGCCTGCTCATCCGCACTCTTCGCTGTCGCCGGCGTCGCCACTGGCATTGCCTGCATCTGTTGCTCTGCTACTTTTTCACCGCCAGCTGCTTCGGCATTTTCCGCCAATTCTGGTGGCAATTCCATCTTCGGTTTCAGATCTTCGCGTCGGTTTACAAATTCTTGAAAATCCGACACTTCCCCCATTGGCGCCGCTACTTCATGTGAGCCAAAAACTGGCCCTTTTTCCGAACTACCCCCACCAGCGCCCATATTATCCATAAGCTTTATTGTATCATAATATGTTACGCGACACCAAAAAGCACATCAGTATTTCTACCGCCAAAATCACCCCGACTTTCAACCCCACACTCCCCATCACCGAGCCGCACATTAGCCACAAAATTGGCGATAGTGCCACCACTAGCCCATAATAATAACTTTTCCTCTTAATATTGCCCGACTTCGTTTTATCGATTTTTGCGCGCAACGTAAAAAAGAGCCTGCACAGCGAGACTGCAAGCCCCAAAAAAAGGACATAGCACATTGTAAAAAATACTAAAACACCGACCGGGCCCACTTCACTCGGTGAAAATAAGAACATCATTGCGACTAAGAAAGCAAATGCTATCGCACTCAAAACCAGCAGCAGTTTATCCATAAGCGCATTATAGCACAGCGCGTGCTCTACGCTCCTACTCTGCCCCATCGAAAAACTCGCTCCGTCGTTACCGCCACGACCGTCCCACTGCCAAAAATAGCCTTTCCTTTCCCCACAAGTATTTAACCTGAAGCTAAGGTAGAGGGGCTTATCTGGCAAATATATACATTACTTATAGCCACAAGCTGATTCTCTACGCTTAGCTTTGATTGACCGCCTCTCGTATAGAGAGGCATAGTCCCTGCAAGATCGTCTTACTTCTCTTTTCTTGGGTATCAATGTGCTAGATGTTTGTCTGATCTTGCGCGCTCTACGCTCCTCATCTCGCGATGAGTTTTGGCGGAGCTTAGCTTACTCCTAGGTGTAATTTATGGCTAGTAGTAAGCTTTTGCTGTGCCAACCAACCATTTTCCTAAGTCATCATTAATTTTCGCCCCTTTTGTTTATAATTTTTGTTTATTTTTTTCGCTAATCAGCGGTTTTGTTTGTGCATTTTTTATTTTTGTTCAGGCACATTCTCAATATAGCAAAATTTTATCCAAAAGTCAATAATTTTATTGCTCGAAAATCATTGTGTTTTTTACAACATTCCGCCCGTTTACAGATGTCTCTCCCTCCACTCGCGCCGTTGTAATATTTACAACATCGCTTTTATGCTGCCATTCCTCCCCTAATCGCCATCTTTTCACCTCTTAAATTTCATCCGCTCATTCCGATCGGCATTTTTGCTGAAAAGACAGAACTTTTATCGTTCATCACGTTTGCCCGCATTTCGCATTTTGTTGCATATTTATTGGCCTTTTCAATCCCGCCACCTCCGTAAAAACACCCAATAAAATTGTTGCAAAAAATACAACATTTTTTATGTTTTTTCTATTGACACAAGCATTTTATTAAAATATTATAGAGATAGCTTTTGAATAAAATTATTATGCAAAGGCCAAAAACAAACATTGATTCCAAAATATAACTCCACACTCCACACATAGAAGAACCGGTTTTCCTCGCAGTTACCGGTTCTTCTCTTTTTCTATCTTTTTCAGCACTTTTCGCATTTTCTCAAACTATTTAGGCCTTCTTCCGTTTTCCTCATAGCCCTATCTCTCCCCCATAATGCGACGTGTCACCCAGAGTTACGCGTCGCATCCGAACAAAAACCATACAAAGAAAGACCTTCATCATTATTGCTCTGTCTCCCTACGCCGTCGGCTCTCATCAAAAAACTCAAAAAAACACCACAATCCATCCCCCAATACTAACTTGTAAAAAATACATAAACACTTTACGAAAACACCAAAAAAATCACATCGCAAAAAGCGCTATGCCCCCCCTAGCAGAAACCAACAAAAAACTCCGCGAAACACACAAAGCAATTCACAGAGCAAAAACAAAATCCAAAATGATGGTGGAGCTGCCGGATACTGCCTCCGGGTCCGGATAATTTCCGGTATGCATTCTACGAGCATAGTTCATTCTTTTATCTCGACAAGTACCACAGAGCTGGAATCAACAAAACTCTGCAGCGGTCATGGCTGTTTTTTCGTGCTATCATCTGCCATCAGGATAACCTTAATACCATCAATATGATATTACCGAAAGCTATGGTATCTCACGTTCGATAACAGACCTATAAAATCTTAGGCCCAAGCGTAAGCTGGCATGAATGCCACGCGCTTACTAGCAGTTTTTTTTGCATTTATGAACAGTACTTACGGTACAAATCGACTCGCCTGCATACTTTTAACTATTCGTCTAAGCTTTATCAGCCCCAACTGCATCAATTTTATCATACTCATGCTTTCAAGTAAAGCTTGTCACCCCTATACTGCGCCCATGACCAACCACGTATACACCGCTATCCCCTCCGGCATTAGCGCCGATTTTATCACCGTCGAAAGCGACACCAATCGCGGCCTCCCCTGTTTCAATATTGTCGGCATGGCTAGCAAATCCATTGCCGAAAGTCGCGATCGCATTCGCTCCGCCATCAATAATTCTGGCTTCTCTTTTCCAGGGAGCCAGAAACTTATTATCAATCTCGCGCCCGCCAGTCTCAACAAAAGTGGCGCCGCCCTTGATCTGCCGATTGCTCTTGCCGTTCTCGCTGTTTCTCAACAACTTCTCCAGCAAGATCTCGATCAACGCATGTTTGTTGGCGAATTGGCTCTCGACGGCTCACTCCGCCCCGTTAAGGGCATTATTAATCTCGTCGAATGCGCCACTGCTAATCATATTAAGCAACTCTATATTCCTGCCGCTAATGCTCGCCAAGCCGCTCTGCTCGCAACGCCCAATTTGCAAATTTATCCTATCCAACATCTCCGCGAACTTTGGCAATTATTAAAATCACAAGTCCATATTTCACCCCTAAAGCAAAATGTAAAAATCACACAAAAAGATAAGCATGAGCATTATCTCGACGCCATCAAAGACCAGCCTCTTGCCAAGCGCGCACTCACCATTGCCGTTGCTGGTCGCCACAATTTACTCATTACTGGCCCGCCAGGCGTCGGCAAAACCATGCTCGCGCGCACCATTCCCGACCTTCTACCGCCAATGCATCTCGCTGAATGCATCGAGGTTACTAAACTCCATTCTCTCACTCAACCCATCACGCATATTATTTCCCAGCGTCCTTTTCGCGCGCCTCATCATTCCGCCAGTATTAAATCCATCCTTGGTGGCGGCATCCAGGCTGAACCAGGCGAAGTTACGCTCGCTCATCGCGGCGTCCTCTATCTTGACGAATTCGCTGAATTTCCGCGCGAAATTCTCGAAGCTCTCCGTCAACCACTCGAGGATCGCCAAATTTCTCTCAGTCGCATCGGTCACAAAGTCACATACCCTGCCGATATTATGCTCGTCGCTACCATGAACCCTTGTCCATGTGGATACAAAAATTCGCCAAATCAGCGTTGTACCTGTAGCGCTGCCCAACTCGCACGCTACACGAAAAAACTTTCCGGACCGCTGCTCGACCGTATAGATATCACTATCCCCATTTTCGCGCTCAGCAAATCTGTTCTATTAAATTCTACAACAATTAGCACTACAGAACATAAAACTGCCAAACTTCAGATACAACGTGCTCTGAATAAACAATTTAATCGTTACCATAATCCCACCATTACTAACGCTTCGCTCAACTCCTCCGCCATCACTAAATATCTCAAACTTACGCCCGCCGCCAAAAGCCTGTTGCTTGCCGCCGCCGAACGCTACCATTTGTCGGCACGCGCCTATTATAAAGTCATTAAAGTCGCCCAAACTATCGCCGACCTCGCCGATGACATTCCCGCCAGCGGCACCGACGACACTTCTGGCACCGATATCAACGCCAACTCATCCACCACTCCCGCCATCACCAAAGCCCATATCGCCGAAGCTCTTCAATACCGCAATCCGTTTCGCTAAACACCAATCCTTTTACATTAAAGCATCGCCCCCCCGCACCAGATAGCCTACCCCTTGTTTATTCCTAAATTTCTTGCTATAATATATCCATAACAAGTCTAATTTTTTAAAGGAGTTATACCATCAGTAACTACAATTCGCAGCACACCCGCTTAAATGGAGAAATTCGTTATCCGGAGGTGCGTGTAATCAGCGCTGATGGTGCACAGCTAGGCATTATGTCTAGTCGCGACGCTCAACTCAAAGCGCGTGACGCTGGCCTCGATCTCGTCGAGATCTCACCAAACGCCAATCCGCCTGTTGTAAAAATTATCGATTGGGGTAAATACCAATACCAAAAGATGAAAGAACAGGCTCGTGCCAAGAAGAACGCCAAAACTTCCGAACTTAAGCAAATCAGACTTGGTTTGAAAATTGGGGAAAATGACCTCAATATTAAATGCCGCAAAATCCTCGAATTGCTCGACGATGGCGACCGAGTTAAAGTCATGATTATCTTCCGTGGCCGCGAAATGGCTCACAAAGAAATCGGCACCGAACTCATGCAACGCATCATCGAAAAACTCGGCGATCAAATCATCGTCGACGGCAAAGCCCAGATGAGCGGTCGCAACCTTACCTTTATGGTTCGTCACAAATAGCGTACTATAAACCGTAAGCCAAACGCCCACCGGTTCCCTACACCCCACCGCGTTTTATCATTAACTAAAGTAGGAAAGGTAGAACATGCCAAAACTCAAAACCCACAAGGGTACAGCCAAGCGTGTCAAAATTACTCGAACGGGTAAAGTTGTCCGCGAACGCGCCTTCGGCAACCATATTCTGGCCAAGAAGTCCAAAGCCCGCAAACGCAACATGAAAACTGCTGCTTTCGTTAACGGCAAAATTAAGAAAAACGTTAAAACTGCATTAGGAGCTTAATTACATGAGAGTTAAACGTGGAGTCGCTGCACGCGCTAAGCACAAAAAGATTCTTGAAGCTGCTAAAGGCATGCAGCATTATCGCACCCGTAGCTATCGCCTCGCGAAGCAAGGTGTTATCAAATCCTTACGCTATTCCTATCGTGATCGCCGCAATCGCAAACGCGATTTGCGCTCCCTTTGGATTACGCGCATCAACAATGCCGCCCGCGAAAACGGCATCAGTTACAGCCAGTTGATTAATGGCCTCAAAACTAAAGGTATCGAACTTGACCGCAAAGTTCTCGCTGAACTCGCCGTCAACGATCCAAAAGCTTTTGCCGCTGTTTGCGAAAGCGCCAAATAGTCGCAAAAACATGCAAATTGGGGTTTAACCAATCACCAAGAAATCGCACAAACGAAAATATCTCCCGCAAGGGAGATATTTTTTAATTCATGATCGTCAACGCTTTGGCCAATGCTCGTGCCTGTGTCAATGGATGCTCCGGAAAAGCATTATCATAATCCGCTTTCTCGCTTGCATTCATTAAAATTCCTTGCTTAAATTGCGGGTCATATGGGTCCTCTGCCCAGCCTTCATAATTTGGCCCGATTTTATTTCCCCGTTGCAAAATCGCAAACACTGCCGTATCGCGTCCGCCCGTGTACCCCGTCTCATCAAAGAACCCTTCTACCTGAAAGACATGACTCGCAAAATAGCCAATATGCATCATCAAACTATATTGCACGCCAATACTCCCCCGATTCACCGTCTTCACGATCGAATAAATGTATTTCTTCCCCGCATGCGTAATCCCCGCCACTACTTCAATAATTCCTTGGTCTTGCGCTAGCGAATTCCGAATTCCCATAACCACTTCATCGCGCGAATTAAATGGCAAGGCCTGCTCTGATGGAATCGCCGCATACATCGCCAAACACGCCGCATTATTCGTTTGCTTCGAAAACGAAATCGACCCCACCGGATCCCCAGGTAGCGGATTCATTTGCACATAATCGTCCGGAACGTTCATGGTAAAATCCGCAATCGCAATATTCATAAGCTCATTGTAACATTAAAAAACTCCACATTTGTGGAGATTTTTAATGAGCCCGTCTTGTAAGCCGGGTTCTGTAACTTCCGTCGAAAGACACAAGCCTGTAGTCATCTATCTAGCCCCGCGATTGCTCACGGGATCTAGCGGTGAGCGACCATCCTCGGATCAAGGTATCTAGGTCTCCTTGCAGCCAGTAGAGTTTACCTCATTACAATGTCGCCACTGCAATCTGTGGGCTCTTGCCCCACTCTTTTCACCCTTACCACAGCCGAGGCTGTGGCGGTATTGTTTCTGTGGCACTATTCCTACGCTTGCGCGCGGTTGCCGTTAGCAACTACCGTATCCTGTACTGCCCGGACTTTCCTCTCGCCTTACGGCCAGCGACTACATCAACGAGCTCATCTTTATCTTAACAGATGTTGACAATTTCTGCAAATATTTTTAAATAATTAATATTCCACGTTTGCCCGCTTCATATTTGCATCAATCACTTTATTTACTTCCGCATCCGCTTCTTCGTTCAACTCGCGCGGTACATGCGTAAAGCTATATGCCTCCAAATTCGCCAACAATTTCAATACATCACTATGAATCTGCATTAGATCCGGATTCTTCACCTTGTATACACCATTCATCTGGTTTACCATCATTAAGCTGTCGCTCTTAAAATGCACCCGTTTTAGCCCTAATTCAATCGCTTGTTCCAAGCCTTCTTTCAAGCCGTAATACTCCGCCAGGCGCGATGTCGAGAAGCCCAAAAATTCGCCGCCCCGCTTCAGCTCTTTCCCGTCTGGCCCGATAATATAATAGCCCAAACCACTCGGCCCAGGATTACCCCGTGAGCCACCATCCGTATAGATTGTCGCGAAATCGCTCGCCGGCAACACCTGCTTCGCTTCGTCGCCTACCGTCATAATCTTTGTCGCCAGCGCGCCTGTCTTTGTTGCCGTAATTTGCAACACCATCATGCTTTCTTCCGCCAGCATCACTGCGTTTGTTTCGCTACTCTTCACCCATTTATACGCCGAATAACGATCTGTTGTAATTTTTACGGAAACATCTTCCAATTTCGCTTCAAATACGATAAATAGGTTGCCCTGTTCCGACGAATTACCTAAGTCCGTGAATGTCACCACATCCGCCAAGCGCAAACTTGTCGCTCGCATGCCAAGATTTTCATACAACACCCGCGCCATCGCTTCTTCCGGCTGTTCGCCAAAAATGATCTTCCCCGTCGGCAGTTCAAAATTATTCACTATCCCCTCAACGCGCCCGCCCGCTCGTTTCAAAAGTAGAATCTCATCATCTTTTCTGCATATCGCCGTCACCCGAATGCGCTGTTTCATAGATTTATTTTAACATAAGCGTCGCAACGTGTCGCAATTTCGCTCCATGCACCCCGCGTTTCTTCGGGCATCAAAAAATCCCGAGCAACATGTTTTCCCGTGATAAGAACACGGTGGGTAAGCTCTCTTACTCTAAGACCACGGTCTTAAAATATCAAGCTCCCTAAAACATGATTATTCAGGAAAATCATGCGTTACTCGGGACACTTTTATTATAGCACAGCTCTTTAGTGGATACCAACCAACCAATAGTAAGCCGTCAGCAGGCCGTTCTCGGCGCCAATAATATAATTGCTAAACCAACTCCCCAGCATAAACACTACAATATACACGATAACCAAGCCGTATGGCTCTAAGTCGTGTAATACTTTGCGTGCTCCATCCGGCGCCAAAGCGTACAGTACTCGGCTACCATCCAGTGGCGGAATCGGAATAATATTAAACAACGCAAAGCCCATATTAATATACATACCGTTAACTAATATGCTTCCCCACACGCCCGTATTTTGCCCCGTCCAAAACCACAGCAAGAAAAATAGGAACGACAAAATTATATTTGTCAGCGGCCCCGCAATCGCCACTAGCGCAAAACCCCATTCGCCGCCTTTAACTTTACGCGTATCAATCGGCACCGGCTTTGCTCCGCCGAAGATCGGTCCGCCTATCAAAAATAGCAATACTGGCACCGCTACCGACATCACTGGATCGATATGTTTCAATGGATTCAATGACAGGCGTCCATTCGTTTTTGCCGTATCGTCGCCCAGTCTATATGCCACCCAACCATGCGCCAACTCATGCAGCACCGTCGAGAACAGCAATATCACTATCACAAAAATAAAGGTTAGGACCGTTTCCATAACCTCTATTTTATCAAATTTTTGATTATAATTACTTAATCAAACCTTTTTTGCGAAGCGTGCGTAGCGCCGAAGTCGAAACATTCAATTTCACTTTCTGGCCATCTACTACAAAAGTACGCTTCTGAATGTTTGGCTTAAAAACCTTGCGAGTCTTATGCTGAGAAAAGCTCACATTGTGGCCATACATCTTGCCTTTACCGGTAATTTCGCATACTGCCATATTATTATCTCTTATTATTTTCTTAGACTACGCTCTATTATATCTTATCTTTCCCTATTTTGCAAGCCTCTGAATCTACAGCACCGGAGCCCCATAAGCTCACCCTCGCCAATCAACAAGCTCGCCGCGTTTTTAGTCCAACTTCCACACTTCCATTACGGCCGGTAATGCGCTCGCATTCTTAATCTTCAACTTCTTTTCCGTCTTTACAGTCGCTTTAATTTCCGCGAAATCCATATTGCCCATCGGAATCACGATTTTTGGCTCAATGATGCTCACAAATTTCGCCTCACTCGTACCCAGAATATCCACTGGTCCAAGTTCATCCAAATCTTCCACTGATGCTGTATTCCCCACTAGTCCAATCTTAATGCCATCAACATCAATTCGATACATAATCCCACCACTCTTCAGGCTCTTGCCAATAATAATCACATCGCCAATCTCATATTCGCCCGCACCCCGAATCGTCCCCACCTTTAAATCAGCATCCACCGTAGATTGTACGACATTAATATTTACGACTCTTTCCTTTGCCCGAATCGTCATTTCGTCCGAATTCTTTAATTCTATTTCAAACATTTTTCTCCTCCTCTTCTGACTTATAGAATTTTATCTGGATCATATTTATCGCTAATCTTCAGCGACCACACATCTGCCAAGAACTTATCGCGCACGCTTTTTCTATATAGATAATCATCACGCGTCATAATCGCATAATTTAGCGGCTTGCCTACTTTCTTCTCGACTAGTTCTGCCCAGCGTGTCAATTTCCGTTGATAATCGTTGCCGATAATTAGCAAATCAAGTCCTTCTTGTCCAGGCAAGCGATTCGTTACAATTAACGCATCCAGAATATTTTCTACGGGCCGCACATATTCTTCCCACACCGACTTTGGCGCGCTCGCTTCCGCTACGGCCGTTGAATCAATTTTGCGCGAAAAGATTTCTGTCATTGGGCGCATGAATGGATGCTTGGTATTCGCTGAGTAATAAACTTTATTTTCATAGTTCTCAATTTTTACTAGACCCAGTGCATTTAAATTCGTCAGCTCCCGCCGCACTGAATTAATCTGCTCTTCAATCACGCGCGTAATCTCGCGCACATAATAAGACTTGTCCGGATTCTCAAAGAATAACGCTAATAACTTAGCCCTAGTCTTCGATCCGAACAATTTTTCTAGTGGCATGCTATTATCTTTGCTCATCTTGAATATATTTTAACACAACCCGACTAGTTTTCGCCAATGCGGTAAAAATTAATTATACGCTCCGTCGCGCCCGCTAGCGGCAACCAAACAATATTTTTATTACGCCTGAACCAAGTCAATTGCCGTTTAGCCAAATGCCAATCATCTACTGCGTTCAACTGCACTGCTTCCGTGCGGCTAATTTTACCCCGCATCATTTCCCAACAAATTGGATAAATATCCGACTTCATCGCCTGGCTATCCCAGCCATACTGCTCCACCATTCGCACAGTCTCCGCTTCAATCGGCTGTTCAAATAATTTATTCGACCTTTCCAGTAGTCTTTTGCGTAATTTTTCGCGCGGCCAGTCAATTCCTACTACCAGAAAATCGTCACTCATTTTTAACCTGTCTGAATAAGTTTTTTTCACAACATCATTGAATTGATAGTCATACACCAGCGCATCAACATATAATCCTGTTCCGCCCGCAATAATTGGATAATTTCCGCGTGCCCGAATTTCTGCGATTTTTTTGCGCACATATTTTACATAGTCTACAACTGTAAACCTATCATTTGGCTCCACTAAATCAATCCCCCAATGTTGCACGCCCTGCTGCTCCTCTAACGTTGGCTTCGCTGTACCGATATCCATACCCTTATAAATCGCCCGCGAATCCGCTGAAATAATCTCGCAAGCCCGAAAGCGCCCACTCTCTTGCAGTCGCAACGCTACTTCAATTGCCAACCCCGTCTTACCGGATGCCGTTGGTCCAACAATCACTAAAATCGGCTCCGCACCCTGCTCGCATTTTCCGCCGCCAGCAAAAACAGCAGCCCAACTCCCCGAGTCAAAACTGCTGTTTTCTGCCATCATTTTATTTTTGGCGTTCGCGATATGCGTAAGTTTCCGTATCTACCGAAATTACGTCACCCGTCTTAATAAATGCTGGAACTTTTACTTCCACGCCTGTTTCTAGCTTCGCATCCTTCTGTACCGAAGAAGTTGTATCGCCTTTCACGACGCTTTCCGTATAAGTCACTTCTAGCCACACATTCTTTGGCAGTACCAAATTAATCGGGCTATCATTATAAAACTGGATATCGAAATTTTCGCCTTCCTTCATGAAGTCCTTCGAATCGCCTACCATTTCGGCCGACAATTCGTACTGATTAAAGCTTTCCGGATTCATGAAGTAGAACTTCTCGCCATCATTGTACAAATATTGCACCGTTTGGTTCGTTACTTCTGCTGGCTCAATTTTTTCCT
Source organism: uncultured Candidatus Saccharibacteria bacterium (assembly GCA_964584145.1). GTDB lineage: Bacteria > Patescibacteriota > Saccharimonadia > Saccharimonadales > Saccharimonadaceae > UBA2834. The sequence continues at coordinate 45,106 of CAZOYU010000001.1, forward strand.
GCCCTTTAAAGGTCTTCGGCAACAATGCGCCCGTAATCAAGTTCTTCACTTTTACGTTCACGATGCTTCCGCCCCGCCCCATTACCTTCTGCGAATACTCCACCACTTTATATGGCTGGCCATCCAGCGTAATCAGGGTATTTTTCTTTAAATCAGTTGGTCCGTACATGTCAGACCCCTAATTATGCGTTCGCAACAAATGGCATTAATGCTAGATGACGCGCCCGCTTCACTGCCGTCGCGAGTTGGCGTTGTTGTTTGGCTGAGAGCCCAGTTTTTGAAATTGGCTCAATCCGACCATATGCATCGACATAGCGTTGCAAAGTTTTCACATCGCGATAATCGAAATACATATTCGGATCATTCTTGAATCTCTTCATTCTTATCCTTTCTAAAATGGAATTTCACTTAAATCAATTGGTTCGTCTGAAATGTCGTCTGGTGCTACATCTTGCGTTTCCACTGCAGCGCGGCTACTGCCTTTGCTGCTCGTATAGCTACCACCCTCTCCGCCAGCATTTCCGCCGACAAAGTTAAAGTCTTCTACGACAATTTCCGTTCGGGAGCGTTTTTGGCCTTCCTTATCTTCCCAACTGCGTTGTTCCAATCGGCCTGACACCAAAATTCCGCTACCTTTTTTCGCATATTGCGCAATGATTTCAGCCGCTCTACCCCAAGCCGAACAATCAATAAATGAAACTGATTCTTGGTTTGCGCCCGAGCTATCCTTATAATTTCGGTTCACCGCTACTGAGAAGCTACAAACCTGTGCTCCACTCGCCGTGCTCCGCAGCTCTGGATCTCGAGTCATATTCCCCACAATAATTGCTTTGCTAAAACCCCGCGCCATATCCTATTCCTCCTCTTTTGATTCTTTTTGCGCTTTGCGCTCTTGGCGTTTTGCCGCCATTTTCTCACGACGTGGATCCTTCGCAACTAGCAAATAGCGAATTGCTTCGTCAGTAATATTCAATACCGACGAAATTTTCGCTGGTGCTAATGCTGGCAGCTCCAATTCGTAATAATAATACACCGCGAAATCTTGTCCCTTGATCTGATAAGCAAGTTTTTTCTTGCCTTCGTTCGCTTCTTTGGTAATTTTACCGCCGTTGCCTTCGATCAATGCTTTGATTTTGTCGGTAGCCGGCTCAAGATTCATCTCTAAATCAGGATGAACGAGCACGGTTAGTTCGTATTCTCGCATGAACACTCCTTTGGTTAAAGCAAGAGCACAATGTTACTAACCAGTCTCTTGCTGAGCTAATATCAGCCCAAATTATAGCACAATCCACCCCTTATCGCAAGCGCACTTCACGCTGCGCAGGCTATTCGTATACCGGCAAATCCGGCGGAAAAGGATCATATGTATCTCGATCTGGCGCAAAGCTATGTTTCCCCGGCTTTCGCGTCCATAATCCATCCGACCCGCTGTTCTCTGCTTCATCATCAAATGTTTCGTCGCCAAACTCATCATTCGTAAAACCATCACCATCCAAGTCACGGCTACCGTAGGGATTAAAGCCCAAATCATTCAAAAAGCGCGATGGAAAATTATAATTTCGCCCGCCGTATACAAAGCGCGACTGCGCATAAGTCAAAAACAATTCCTTCATCGCCCGCGTCATTCCCACATAAGCCAAGCGTCGCTCTTCTTCCACATCTTCCGATGATTCATCCGTCGAACGCACGTGTGGCAACAAGCCTTCTTCCATCCCCACCAAAAACACCACTGGAAATTCCAGCCCCTTCGCTGCATGTAGGGTCATCAAAGTCACCGCATTTTCACCCACACTTTCATCCGCCGACGACATCAATGCCGCATCTGCCAAAAATTCATCTAACGCCGTATATGCCCCCGCTTGCCCCACTAAGGCCGTCAAGTTCTCGTTGCGCTCTTCTGCTTTTAATTTATCCCCATCATTCACATAACCCCGATAATCAATCTCGCGCAGCAATTCTTCAATAATTTCCGCCGGCCCTACTCCCGCCGCCGCTTTCTTGCGCAAATCTGCCAGTAAATTATCAAATTTCTCATAAGCATGCCGCACTTTTGTCGTTAACAAATTCACTTCACCCGCCAAAATCTTCTGTTTCGACACTTCGCCAATTCCCCGCGTTGGCACATTAATCACCCGCTCAAACGCCACTACGTCCTGTGGATTCACTACTAGATGTAAATACGCCACAATATCCTTAATTTCTTTGCGATCATAAAAGCGCACACCGCCTACCAACTTATACGGAATCCGAAAATCCATCAACGCTTTTTCAAAAGCCTGCGACTGCGCATTCGTTCGATATAGCACCGCAAAATCCGTCAACGGCCGTCCACTTTGCCGAATCATCGTCGCAACATAACGCGCCTCATCTTGCTCATCGCGCGCTTCATGAATCTCAATTGGCGCGCCCTTGCCCAACTCCGTAAACAGCACCTTATCGCTGCGTTGCGTATTCTTTGTAATCACCTTTTGTGCTGCATCCAAAATATTCTGCGTCGAACGATAATTTTGCTCCAATTTCACTACTTTCGCCCCCGGAAAATCGCGCTCAAAATTCAAAATATTTGTATAATCCGCCCCCCGCCATGAATAAATCGACTGCCAGTCATCACCGACACAACAAATATTCCGTTCGTCATTTACTAACATCTTCACCATTTCGTACTGAATATGGTTCGTGTCCTGATACTCATCAATCAAAATATGTTTAAATTTTGCTCGCCATTTTGCCCGAATATCCGTTCGCGTGCGCAATAGCCGCGCTACGTACACTAATAAATCATCGAAATCTACCGCATCCGCTTTCATCCGCAAATCTTCATAGCGCTCATATACTTCCGCAATCTGTTTTTGATTTGGATAATATACCCGCTCCAACATTCCGTCCGGACTCTCCCCCTCATTTTTCGCTTTCGAAATCGCCGCTTCGCACGCTTTTGGCTTCACATTTTTGTCATTAATCTTCAACTCTTTCATTGCTCGCTTAATCAATGCCAAGCGGTCGTCCGTATCATAAATCACAAAATTCTTCGACAGCCCCACATTCTCCGCTTCAATCCGCAAAATTCGCACGCAAATCGCATGAAAAGTCCCCATCCACGGCATAAAACTAAAGGAATTTTCCATTTCCAGTAATTTTGCCAAGCGCTCCCGCATTTCTCGCGCTGCCTTATTTGTAAAAGTTAACGCCAAAATTTCATATGGCGGCACACCATTCGCAATCAAATTCGCAATTCGATGCGTTAAAGTTTTTGTCTTGCCCGAACCAGCCCCCGCCAAAATCAGCACCGGCCCGCTCAAAGTTTCTGCCGCCTCTTTTTGTGCCGCGTTTAGCCCCTCCAACACTTTCGTCATGTATCTATTTTACTCTAAAAACTCTGTCGACACGGACATTCTGTCGCTTTTTCGGCGAAAAGTTTATCATAAGCAATATATCCGCCTAATCCGAGCACCGCCAGCGCCAATAGCACGCAGATAATTTTCAGCGCCGGACTCGGCTTCGCTTTTGGCAGCGGCACCTGTTCTGCTGGCCGCACTTCCGCTCGTTGCTCAAATTCTCCCTGCACTTTCATCTTATTCCTCTTATGCTTCTTGCTTAGAATTATACCATTTTTCGCTTGAAAAAAGTGACTCGGAAGAGTCACTTCAAAGGTCGTCCTAGTTAGACTTACATTAATCTCGCATTGGTCAGCTACATTGCCGATACAGAATCCGAATCGCTTCCGGCGTCAGGAAAAATTCCGGCAACCGATGACGCTCTCGCGCCATGCTCAAATCGCCTTCGCCAATTGCCGTATATGGCACTTCATCGTTATCGCCGTAATGCTGATAATATGCATACCAGCCTACCAACTGACGCTGCGGCGCCTTAACGTAGCGTTCAATCCGCTCCAACGTATAGTAACCGCCCGTCTCGCGCAGTGTCAGTCGAATTCGTCGTCCGCTACCGCAAATTGTCGCCATATAATGCGACTCATTCTGGTGCACTTCGCGCGTTCGCGCCGACAATCCACAGATCCTCAACAGTCCCGCAAGGTCAAAGTATCTGCCTTTGCAGAACATCTTGATCACGGTCGTTTCCGACAAGCTCCTGTGCAAACGCCTCAATTCCAGCCACTGTTGCAACCACATGATAATCGCGACCAGCGCTACCATGCTCATCGAAATCGCCAGCATCACTAAACGATCATGTTCTGTCATTTAGGACCATCCTTTCAAAAATAACTTCGTTTTAGAGTAGTCCACCCCAAACGATGCCCTATATTATACACTAAAAATCCCCCTTTGTAAAGGGGGATTTCGCTTTTGCTTATTTTTGTTTATTTAATTCCGCGGATAAATTCGACTAGATTTTCTAGCTTCATTTTCTCTTCGCTATCTTTCAGACGCACGCTTACTTCACCTGCTTCCGCATCCTTCGGCCCCACTACTAGCACGCACGGAATCTTCATCTTCGTTGCTTCACGAATCTTCTTACCCAAGCTCTCATTTCGATCGTCCACCGTCAAGCGCAATTCATTATGTACAATTGGCTCATCCAGCTCAACCCCTTCCAACATCTGTCGAATCTTCAGCACATAATCATTTACCGTATCATTAATCGTCACAATCCGAATCTGCTCCGGCGCACACCAGAACGGGAACCAGCCCGCCGTATGCTCAATAAACACACTCATAAAGCGCTCAATCGAACCAATCAGCGCGCAGTGAATCATAATCGGCGTCTTCTTCGTACCATCCGCATCCACATATTCCAGACCAAAGCGCGTTGGCATTGCGTAATCCAACTGCACCGTCGCTAGCTGCCATTCTCGCCCCAACGCGTCCACTGCCATAAAGTCCATCTTTGGCCCATACATCGCCGCTTCACCTTCGCCAATGAAATAATCCATCTGGAATTTCTCAGCCATTTCTTTGATTGAATTCTGAGCTTTTTCCCACATTTCTGGCGTACCAATATAACCATCGCCATCATCGCGGAAGGACAGGCGCAATTTCAATTGCATTCCCACGCGTGCATATAAATCTTTTGCTGATTCAATCAACTCGCCAAACACTCCACCCACTTGCTCTTCCGTACAGAACACATGCGAATCATCTTGCGTAATCGCCCGCACCCGCGATAGACCGCCCAGCTCACCCTTACGCTCATCACGATACACCATCGTCGTTTCTAAAAACTTCACCGGCAATTCCTTATACGAACGCGGCACGCTCGCAAAAATCTGGCTATGATGCGGGCAGTTTACTGGCTTCAGCGCCAACTCATCGCCCGATTCCGAACTCACAAAACGCAACATTTCTGGGAATTTCTCAAAATGCCCCGAAGTCTTATACAAATCAATGCTTGCAATATGCGGGATACAAACTTTCTGATAACCGCAACGCTCGCGATAACTATTTGCAAAAGCCGCCAATTTATCGCGCAAAATCGTCCCGCGTGGCGTAAATAATGGCAAGCCCGCTCCTACCAAATCCGAGAAGCAAAATAGCCCCAATTCTTTGCCTAATTTACGATGATCGCGTTTTTTCGCTTCTTCTTGCTGCGTCAAATAAGCATCCAGCTCTGCTTGCGTCGCAAAAGCCAGACCGTAAATTCGCGTCAACATTTCGCGTTTTTCATCGCCGCGCCAATATGCGCCCGCGACTTTCTCGAGCTTAAACACGCCCACTTCATCCGTATTTTCTACATGCGGCCCACGGCACAAATCCTCAAAATCTCCCAGCGTATAGAACGAAATCGTCTCCCCCTCCGGCAAGTCTCGAATCAATTCTGCTTTAAATTTCTGCCCATTTTCTTCCGCCCACGCCAAAGCCTCTGCGCGCGACTTTTCACTGCGCACGATTGGCAATTTCTGCGCGATAATCTTGCGCATTTCTCTCTCGATTTTCTTAAAATCCTCTTCCGAGACTTTCGCGCCCTCAAAATCTATATCGTAATAAAAGCCATGCTCAATTGCCGGCCCAATTCCAAATTGAACAGTTGTTGTGCCAGCATACAAATTCTTAACCGCTGCCGCCATAATATGGCTCAGCGAATGACGCATTTTTTCTATATCTTGTATATCTGACATCGCTGCCCTTTCTTAAATTAGTTTATATCTGTTATTTTACCATATTTTCGCCATATTCCTAGCCCCCTCTCCCCACCATCACATTGACAAAATCCGCTCAATGTGCTATAATTAAAAGATACGGGCATTTTCGCCCGCTATTTGTTCTTTAAAAGGAGGTAGATATCTTTGCTATATCGTAACCAAACCACCGTTCATGATGCTGCGCGCTCATTTGCGACCCTCACTATGACCATAAATCCCGTTGCAATGTGCGTACCACTCAACCTGTCTGACCTTGAAGCGGATTGGAAAGCTTGCGCCAAACACGGCCACTTCTTCAACCCCGAGTTTATCTATGACCGCACCGAGCTACAGCGCATTGCTCTGCTTAGTGTCGACCTGTACAGCTACTGGTCGCAAATCGACCTCGGCTGTCTGCCCGAAAACGAGCTCGATCGTGCCATCTTAGCCATTCTCAAGCATCGTTTTACTGATGCCATTCTTGCTACCGAGATTGCCGCTAGCATTCTCAACGCCGATGACGTCAGTACTCAAGCTGCCATTTATGCTCTCTATGGTGAGCCTTCTGGCAGTCTCATTATGCATGCCTACGATGCCTTGGCGCATCCCTCTAACTATCGTGAGCAACGTCGTTCTCGTTTTAGCTCCGCCGATTTGTCAAAGCTCGAATCTCTCAGTTTTAACGCCGAAGATATTCGTCGCAAATTCCAAATCGCCCTCAGTTATTACGGCTTTCATGAAGCCTGGGAATGCGTTATCGACCAACGCGTCACGCACGCAATCGACGCTCGCGATAAGACCACCAACGGCAAGTCGCAACTCGTTATTCCTGCGCGCAAAACTGTCAATGGTCGTGCACTCGCTAGTCTGATTGGTCATGAAATCGAAAGCCACATTCGCAGTTCCGAGAACGCTCGCGCGCTCTTCCGCAAACTGCTCAGTCGCACTTCGCTCATGCCACTCATGCCGCTTGTGCCACTGTTGGCTAAATCCGACAATGAGTGCTTCTACGAAGGCGTCGCCAAACTGTCCGATGTCACTACCAATGGCGACCATTCCTTGCCACACCCCTTCTATGCTATCGCCATTCATAATGCCCAAAGTGGCAAAAACTTTGGCGAAATCGCACAAATCATTGCCATGCTCAGGCACACTAACAATGTCCCCCAAGACGAAGCTATCAACTTCGCCTGGAATGTCACGCGTCGCATCTATCGCGGCTGCACCGATACTAGCAAAAGTTTCGCCAATACCAAAGATTACAGCTACTTCGCTGGCTATATCTTGGCTAAATCTGCCCCCGCTAGTTACCGCGATTATTCCAGCATGACCGTTGATGACCTGCAACTGCTTGAAGCAGCCGGCATCGGCCTTACGAGACCCAACTATCCCTACGAAGACGCAGTCAAATACATCTTCAATCTTTAATCGCGCTCACGCCCAGCTTTTCCGCTGGGCGTTTCCTTTTTGCCGCAAATGTGTTATACTACCCATAACCTAGGGTCGCTAGCTCAGTTGGCTAGAGCGCCTCGTTTACACCGAGGAGGTCGGGGGTTCGAGCCCCTCGCGACCCACCATTTCAGTCCGACTATCCGTCGGTCTTTTTTATGCCTCAATCACCCTGCGCGTCCCAACGCCCCCCCAACCAATGCCCCTAGGACATCAGCACATAAGTATAATATGCCGCAAAAATCGCTACCATCAGCATCCCCTCAAAGCGCTCCAACTTCCGGCTGCTCCGCCCAAACCAGTAATAAACTACCGCTGCCAACAATACCACCGTCGTATCCACAAAATTGAATGCCGTCGACGTAAAACCACCATAAATCAATGTCGGCAAGCCCAGCACAATACAGATATTAAAAATATTCGTGCCAATAATATTCCCTACCGCCAAATCAAACTCGCCTTTCCTCGATGCGCCCACCGTCATCATCAATTCCGGTAATGACGTACCAATCACAATTACCGTCATCGTAATAATCTTCTGGCTAATTCCTATCTCTTGCGCAATCAGTACCGCATTATCTACTACTAAATCGCTCGCGAATGCAATCACTACCAGGGTAATTACAATATATAACAGCGCCTGCCACAGACCATATTTCGCTTTTTCGCGCCGGCGTGGCTGTTTTAATTTGTGCCGCGCCTGATGTACAACATAGACAATATAAGCTAGAAATAGCCCAAACGCCCCCAGCAAAATTGCTCCGTCTGTCCGCGATAAACCATTTTTATGGCCGCCCGAAAATATCGAGTCATTCAACATAATGAAGAAAATGCCCGTAATTAACACTAAAATCGGCAGCTCTTTCTTCACTGTCTGCTCTTTTACTTTGATTGGCTTCACTAAAGTTGCCACCCCTACAATCAACAAGATATTTACTACGCATGAACCAATCACATTCGCTAACGTCATATCATAATTGCCGCTCGAAATCGATTTGAACGAAATCGCCAGCTCTGGCGCACAAGTTCCAAATGCCGCAATCGTCAGTGCAATCAGCATTTTTGGCATCTTCAATTTCACCGCTAGCGATGACGATGCGTCCACGAAAATATCCGACGCTTTAATTAATGCAACTAGTCCAATCAAAAATAAAATTATCCACCCAGCAATCATTTAGTTTCGTTTCCGGCCTTTAAAGTCTTGTATCCGCATCTTTCTTTATCATACCATAAGCATTATCTTTTCTTTGCACACAAGAAGCTATCCGTGATCACCCCCATAATTACCCACAAAAAACTGCGACTTTTTCTATCGCAGCTATATCTCAATAATCTGGTGGAGTGTAGGAGATTCGAACTCCTGACCTATTGATTGCGAACCAATCGCTCTACCAACTGAGCTAACACCCCAACTGATTCTACTGAGATTATAGCACACTTTTCCAAGATAAGTGCTAAACTAGAATAACACCTCAATTGATGCGGAAGGAGGGATTAATTATGACCGCATTGCATTTTAATTTAGGATTCGGTGACATGATTATGTTTTTCTCTAACTCTATGGGCTTTACTGAGCGCACCCAGAATAACAAAAACATTTTTCACCTCGACAACTTATTGCGTTACTATGGCGCAATTAAAGTCGGTAGCACTACCGTCGACAATCAAAATCGCACTGCTATTATTCATACTAAGCTTTGCAATCTTGTCGACCTCACTGTTATTGCGACCGCTTGCCCTAATGGTACCGAGCTTTATCTCGAAACCAAAGATTTACGTGATTGCTACAATACTAAGTCCCCTATCGGACGTCATGCTATTTATGCCCCAACTGAATGGGGCTATCGTTTCATTTGTCCTGAGCTCAATGATTTCAGTTTTAGCAACGACCAAATTGTTCGCCTGATTCATGACCTTAGCGACATCAAGCACGATTGCGACGAATGGCTCCATTACACCGAATCCACCTAATCTCCGCCCCGGCAACTGTCGGGGCTTTTTCTTGGATCTTTTTATCGTCACAAAAACTAGCACGCTTTCTAATGCATTTCTAGCAACAATACATTTCGCATACTTTTATTTTTTGCATCGCAAGTCGATAACAATACAAATTTCTGCGCCGAACTCTCTTGCCAATATTTTGCTTTCTCGCGCAATAATTTCAAAGTCGCCACTAAGTCAATTCGTCCATATATCGCCCGCTCACTCGCTGCCACTTGCGCATAAGCCACCGCTTTCAATTCGTGTGTACCCGTTTTGCCATAGATTCTTCCCGCCTGGTGTTCTGCAAAATAATGCGCATCCGCAAATTTCACTATATCCGAAAACATTTTGCCATAGCTCATTCGGTGCCCATAAATAATTAAAAAATCATCCGTCTCAAAATCATTTCGATAATCCAAGAAAATACTTCCTGCCGTCGCAAACTCATTTAAATAATTCCGCGCCAAATAATATTCGTTGTCTGTCGCCTGCAATACTGGATAATCGATGCTCGTGCCATCAATTCGAATCCAGCCAATAATATTCGTATTCACGCCCGTCAGGTCCTCAAAGCGCAACTTTTCATCTTCGTCTGCTGGCGCATATTGTTTAATCTCCGCGCCCAACACCGCACTATGCATTACCGTCGCGCTGTCATAAATTACATAACCGCACAGCAATATCGTCATTATTAAACCCAGTCCCAGCAAACGATCCAATCCTGCACATACCAGCCTAATCATCAAAACCCCGCACTCGAATCAATAATATCGGCGTCTCGTCCTCGAATCTGCTCGAAAACACCACATCGCCATCTCGATAATTCGGCCCCCGTTCATCGCCAACAATTCGCTCAACCCGCAACACTCCCAACACAATCGCAATTAGCAAAATATCTAGCCCCACCCGCGCCAGAAGACGCAAGTATTCACGCCTTCTGGACTTTTTTATTTTCATTATCTGTCTTCTTTTTTATGTAATTTGCGAGTTATTACATAAGTTGTCAAAATCACTACCGCCACCGTCATCAAAGGCACTATCGTCATTGTAATCCCAGTTAGTACGCTTGCTTCTTTGTGATTCACGAACGCCACTTTATTCGCTGCGGCTAGTTCACCATCTTGCACGGCCGCAATCACCCGTTCACTCACTCCATTCCGTTGCACGCCGTCTGCATAAGTTACATAATCAGCCTTCGCCACTTCATTCACCGCATAAGTCACATTAATTGGCAACTGATACAAATCACCACTCACGCCGATTATCGCCGTCTGGCCATGCTTCAAATAGATCACATTACTCTCACCAGCTCGATATTCGTCGCTCGTCGCAATCGTCTCACCGCCATAATTTACTTCCGCATCTTGCCCGCTCACTACAAACTTGTCATCTGCGCCAATCCCCGCTATCTCCAGTTCGAACTTGAAATACTCATCCATATTTGAGTCATTTCCCGTTACATTATTCGTAATCTGGATATATGCCATCTGCGCCTGTGATGCAAATACAATGTCGCATTTCTCACCTTCATCATTCAATCGCGCCTGCAGTGCCAGCGTCGCCTCAAGTTCACCTGTTAGCATGCCATTTTCCATCTGATTTCTTACATGCACATATACATAATAAACTTTGTTGCTATCTACTGGATAAACCGCCGCATTCGTCGAGCTTGTTTCCCGCACAATAAACTTATAGTTACCTAACGCACTGAAACTTACTTCCGCAAAATCAATCGTACTCGTTGCGCGCGCCACATTCTCTACCGGCTGCACTGCATTCATTTCTAGACTAATTTCGCTCGGCAAACCGCTCACTTCGCCAGGATTATTCGCATCCGCCGTCACACTGTAGCCGAAACTGTTCGTTACTAAATTCGTCACACCGCTCACTTCACGCGTAATTGTGATACTTTGCGGGCTATTTATATTTGCGCTAATCTTCGTGCTCGTCGCCGTCACGCTTGACATCGTCATCAAGGGCGCGCTCAGCAAAGTCGTCGTCGCGATTAAAAAACTCCTCCACGTTTTTGTTTTCATTCTCCTCCTTTAGCTATTACTCTTGCTGCCCAAATCTCATGTTTTAAATCTCTGCATTTCACCTCCTTTCTTTTGCCTTCACTTTATCCCAAAGCGCCAACTCGAAAAAGCGTAAGTTCAATCTTTTTTACCGCCAAGACAACCCACACAAAAAATATCCCCGCATCTGCGGGGATATTTTCTTAACTGTTTATTTTATTCTTTTACGTAGCGTTTGCTAAAGATAACGCTGCCAATCAAGCCCATCATCGAGATTACTAGCATTGCCACCGTCGCTAGAATATCATCATGCGTACGTGGATTCTCACCGCGTCCAGGTTCTTCATATTTATTCGTGAAGACCACCTCGCCGCTCGTATCTTCCACTACCTCCAACTTGCCTGCGCCATTATCGACTACTTCAATCGTAAATTCATAAGCATTCTCATCAAATACGATAAATTTCATATCTGCATCGACTTTTTCTTTTACGACAAAGTTATATTTGCCCGGCTTTGTAAATGTAATCGCATCTACAAACACAATCTCACCATCCGCCGTATTATAACCCGTCGTTACTAGTTGATCATCGAGATACAATTCGAAGCTGAATTCACCTTCTACCAAGTTGCGGCCTTCCAATACTTTCTTGATTGCGATATCGCCATAGACTAGATTCTCCGTCGCATAGCTATTCGTAAAGCCGGCAATTTCCGTTTCATCTTCGCCATTCTTCCAGTAGCTCACAGTTGCAACCAACTCGCCATCTTCATCCGCCACATCAATTATGACTACATATTCCGCATCATCATAAGTGTAACCAGCTGCTTTCGTATCGATTTCGCGCACCGTATAGAAATATCTACCGACTTCCGTAAATTCGATTTCGCTAAATTCAGCGTGGCCGTAGCCTTCGACTGGCTTAATCTTAATCGTTTCGCTCAAGTCATCTTCGCCCATTAGCTCGAATTCAAACTCAATCGCTTCGACACCTTCATTCATGCCCGTCAAATTCTTCTCGGCCTCAATTACTGCCGACGTTTCGCTAGCTTTATAAATATTCGTAAATTCTACATTTGTCGTCTTTACGTCATTAATGAAAGTCTCTGCACTCAGCTGTGCCGTTTCATAATCATCCGTCACCAGCACGCTCACATAGTAGATTGTTCCGTCATAACTAAAGCCCGCTTGCGCATCATCCACTTCGCGAATCAGATACCCATATGCACCTGCTTCCGTATATTCAATCGCATCGAAGTCTGCGCCACCCGTCAAATCTTGCGTCGTAATTTCTTTAGTCTGCAAGATCTCGCCCGATTCTATATCCACCAATTCAAATGTGAACGTCGCATCTTTCTTGCTATTCGACAAATCTTCAATCGTCTTATCGACATGCAGCGTCACATCCGTCGCTGCCGTTTCGTAATGGTTCACAATTTTGTCGTCATGATTATATTCGGCCATCACAGTCAACGTGCCATCACCATTGTCCTTAATGCTTACTTTGGCGGTAATTTCGCCATCATTCGTCATACCTGCTGGCAACTTGCTCGTTTCGCGAATCGTATAGACATAAGTATTATTGATATCTTCTTCGCTAAATTCCAGCGCTTTAAATGTTACTTTGCCATCTGCGCAAATAGATTGTGTATCAAAGTCTTCACTCTCGTCACTCAATGTTAATTCGTAACATTCACCTTCTTGCCAGTCGCGAGCACCCGTCAAAACTTTCTCTGCTTCTAGTTGAATCGAACCGCTCGCCGTATAAGTATTTGTAATCGTTGCATTGTTCGAATATTCGACCGCTGCACTAATCTTACCTTTACCATCGTCGCTCAACTTCACTGTTGCCGTCACTTCATTTGGTGTCGCAAAACCACCATTCAACTTGCTCGTTTCGCGAATCGTATAGACATATTCATCACTTGCCAACAAATCGTCTTGATCGTAGCTAATTTCATCAAAGTATACTACTGCGGCTTTTTCGCTCGCTGTGCCCGTCCGAATTTCTTCACCAGCCTCGTTAAAGACGCCAAAGCTAAAGCTTTCATCTTTTTGCCATGCACGACCCGTCAAAACTTTCTTAATATTCAGCTCAGCCACACCGCTCGCCGTATAAGTATTCACGATCGTATTATTCAGCTCGCCAGTGCCACCCGTATAAACTGCACTCACTTCCAGCTTGCCATTACCCTTATCGACTACGCTTACTTCGACTGTGATTTCGCCCGAATTCGTCATGCTCAAGCTGTCCAGCTCCGTCACTTCCGCAATCGTGTATGCATAAGTCTGGCCCGCATCACTTTCATCAAACTTCAGTTCGTCAAAGACTACTGTTTGATTTTCAATTGTTGCCGTCTGTGTATCTTCAATACCATTGCCAGACAGCTTAAATTCAAAGGCATCATCTTCTAACCAATCGCGCCCCACAATTTCCTTATTCGCTTCCAGCTTAATCGTGCCGTCCGCCTTATAAGTATTCGTAATCGTCTGCGCTGCATCGCTATATACTGGCGTTGCCGTCAACGTACCGTCGCCATTATCCGTCACTGTTACTGTTACCGTCAGCGCATCACCTGTCGTCATGCCTGCCGGCATCGCGCCAGTTTCCGCAATCGTATAAGTGTAAGTTTCATCAATATCTGCTTCTGTATAATTCAGCGTAAATTCTGCCGTCTTCTGATTCTGATCGACTTCCACATTTTGCGTATTCGCTAAATTATCGCCCGACAGCTCAAAGTTAAACTTATCACTCTCCAGCCAGTCGCGACCAACAATTTCTTTCGTCGCTTCTAGCGTCACGCTACCGTCCGCCTTATAAGTATTCGTAATCGTCTTGTTGGCTACGCTATAGCTTGGCGTTGCCGTCAGGTGACCTTTGTGATCATCTACTACTTCCACAGTCACCGTAATCGCGCCCGAATTCGTCATACCAGTTTGCAATTCGCTAGTTTCTTCGATCGTGTATTCGTAAGTTCCCGCCGCCGTATATTCAATTGCATCGAATTTAATCGTTTCATTCTCACCAATAGTTTGTGTTTCAATTACTTCGCCTTGCGCATCCTTCAATGCAAATTCAAAGCGTTCATCTGTGCCCCACACCCGACCGACTAATTTCTTCTTCGCTTCTAATTGTACTGAACCAGCCGTCGTATATACGTTCGTAATCGTATCATTGTCCGAATATTCAACCGTCGCGCTAATCTTGCCTTTACCGTCATCATTCAAAGTTACTGTCGCAACAATTTCACCCGATGGCGTTAAGCTCATGCCATCATAGCCATCCGTTTCTGCAATCGTATAAGTATAAACCGTCTTATTCGCAATGTCGTCTTGATCGTACTTAATCGTATCAAATACAACTTTCTGCGTATCCTGCGTTGCCGTTCGACTCTGGTTCTCGCCTTCACCCGTTAATGTCAAGACAAAGGCATCGCTTTCTAGCCATTCGCGTCCTTCTAGGACTTTTGTCGCTTCTAGCTGAATTTCACCATTCGATCGATAAGTATTAGTAATCTTTGTTGCCGAATATTCTGTTGCAAAACCTAGCTTGCCATCACCCGCATCGCTTACAACCACCGTTACTTTGATATCATCCGACTTCGTCAGACCTTCGCCTGTCGGCAAGCCTTCCTCGGTAATTGTATACGTATACGTCCCCACTCCATCTAGTGTAAAGTCCATTGGCTTAAAGCTAATCTCGCCGTCCGCCGTCACCGCTACACGATCCAGTTCCGCACCTTGCGCATCTTTCAATACAAAGTCGTAGCTTTCGCCCTCTTGCCATGCGCGGCCCACCAATTCCTTCGTCGCTTTCAAGTTTAGCGTACCAGTCGCGGAATAAGTATTAACAATCGTATTACTGACTTCACCAGCCTGATTCGTGTAGACTACCGTCGTCGTCATTGTGCCGTCATTATTATCTGTCACCGTCACCGTCGCCGTAATATCGCCTGAATTTGTCATACCGTCTGGCAAATTCGACGTTTCGCGAATAATGTACACAAAGGTTTTACCGGCATCCGCCGTCGTATAGCTAATGCGGTCGAAAGTTACATCTGTGTGATCTTTATCCACCGTTGCGCTGCTCAGTTGCTTATCGCCGTCTAGCAACGTAAAGCTATAAGTTTCACCCTCTTTCCAGTCACGACCAGTCAGAATTTTACTTGCGCCTAGCGTTACTGAGCCAGTCGAAGTATAGCTATTAATAATCACATTCTGCGTTTGCGTTTCGTCGTCATCCGCCACTGCGCCATTCGCATAAGTCGTCTCGAAGCTCAGCGTACCATCGCCATTATCCGTTGCGACTACCTGCGCTGTTACTTTTGCCGTCTCGCGCGTCAAGCCACCCTTCATGTCACTGGTATTTTCCACGATTTCAAAATCGTAAGTGCCAGCATCATTCAATTCAATTTCAAATTCTGCCGCTTGGTCTTTGCAAGCCTGTGCTGTTTGAGAAATATTTGCACCACTCAAATCGAAAGTGAAGCATTCATTCTCTAGCCAGTCACGCCCTCGCAGATCCTTCTTCGCCATCACTTTCACTTTGCCACTCACCGCATAAGTATTTACGAAAGCTGCTGTTTGCTCAGTATTTTTAGCGATCATACCTTTGTCGCCAGTCGCTGTTGTCGTATAGCCCGCAACCGTTCCTTCGCTAACTTCATAATAAGCACCTTCCGGCAAATTCAAAATCGTCAGTGTTTCACCATCTTTCAACGTAAAGCTATCGCCCGACTTAATCGTCGTATCCGCGCCAGCAATCTTATAAGCAGTCGTCAATTCATTCGTCTTCGTGCTATCCGTATAGAGTTTCACACTAAAGCTAAAGCTCTTATCTTTGGCCGTTGCCGCGTTGCCACTCTCGACGTTCACCGTCTTTGCAATCGTCAAATCGCCCGACGTATATTTATTCGTAATGACCGCTTTCGCTGCCGAATTCCCCGCGATTGCATAATAATTCTTATTATCTACTGTCTTTGCCACTGCCGCTGCTACCGCATCATCCGTACCATATTGCGTCGTGTAGCTAATGCCATTCAATGAATAACCCATCGGAATATTGTTTTCTTCCACCGCATACAGTACACCCGCTTCAACATTCTCAATCAGAATCACGTCGCCCGCATATAGACTCTCGGAAATTACGCCCGTACCACTCTTTGCGTCCGAGCTCGTCGCAGCTTTGTTTGGATTATTCTGGCCATAAATTACGCGATATTTATATGCATAATCGCTACCATCTGCATTCCGCAAATAAACTTTCGTAGCAAATGCTTCTGCTACATCGCTAATTTCGGCGCCATCTTCGTCCACCACCTTTTTCTCGATGCTAATGTTGCCTTTTACGGTATTCGTCGCCGAAATCGTTGTCATTTCAACCATTTCCGCAATACCGGTAATTTTGTCGCCGTCCATGACGAATTTCACATTCATCAATTTGCCGCCAACTTCCATCGGATGATAGTTATAATCCGTCAATTCAAATTGATTATTGATTCCACTTTCCGCGAAAACATAATCGTGGCCCGTGCGCAAAATTGCATAATTCTTACCAGCATACGATACGACTTGGTAATTTTCTGCATCATAACAATCACTGCCTTCTGCCACCATTAAGCCCGGCGCAATTGAAATATACTTGTCCAATTTCCAGTCCGTTTCTTCCGTTACGGTAATTGGTTCACTGTTATATTTCTCACCGTCAACGTACAGATCTAGCTCAATCTTGCCGTCTACTGCTGCACGCGCCGTTGGATTCAGCGAATCTTCCCAGATTTTTTCCAGCGTAATCTTATCCGTTGGCAAGTTTACTGCCGGCGGATTCGCAATCACAATCTCTTTTTCGTCCGAAATCGTAGTCGTGCTTTGTCCGTTCGTTGTTGTAGTTTGCACGACTTTATATTTCAAAGTCGGAAAATCAGTATTAGTCTTCAGCCTATACGCGCTGCCATTTTCGATAATTTGCGCCTTCTGCGCATCTGTCAAATCGCTATAAGCAACTTTGCCATTATTCAAATCTGCAACTAAGTCCACCGCTTCCTGGCTCGGATAAACATTGAAGCTAATCGTCGCCGTTTCACCATTCGCCAAAACTTTATCGCCCAAATTCCATTTGACCGTTTTGCTCGTTTCGTCGTAGCTTGCCGCTGGCGCATCTGTCCATTCCACGCCATCTTTCGTGTAATAAAAGTCACTTGCCGCGCCATTGATGACTGCTTCCGCCATTTGCGTCACGCCATCCGTAAAATTCACGCCCGTAATCGACAAGCTCTTCGTAATCGATTTTACAATGTCATCAAAGGCCGCATTCAACGCTGTTTGATCTGCTGCATTCTTATAAATCGCACTCGCATTCAAGTTCTGCATGTTCGACACATTGCCGAAAGTACTTACAGAGTATAGCGTCTTGCCCGCCGCCACAATTGTCGCCGCATCTATCTGCGCAGCTTCAAAATTATAGCCTTCGGAGTCCTCCTCTTTGCCTGAACCATATATCCCTTCCGAGGTACGTCTGCCCGCATCCGCATCAGCACAAATATTATCCTTGCTCAAATTAAAACAAGTCGACCGATAAGTCGGATTACCATCCGAAATAAACACAACATAAGTTTCATCGTTATCATTAAAATCAATCTTATTTGCTGCAATTAATGCTGCGTCCCAGTTTGTCCCTTTAGAATTCGTCGTGCTATCCACCCAGCCTGCAAAAGTATTGTAATCAGTAGTAGGAGTTTTTATTGTGTGTGCCTTATCCGAAAAAGCCACATATGCAATCTCGACCATATCCGGCGTAGTTGTCGTATTATTCGCTAGCAATTCTGCCGCTAATGATTTTACGGCACTTTTCGCTATATCAGAACGCGATTGCCTACTATTTGGCACATTTTGCTTCATACTATCAGAAGCATCATACACAATCACGACATTCGCTTTCGTACTATCGCTCGCTGTGCTCGCCTTCCCCGTCACGCTTAAAGTAATCTTATAAGTACCATCACCATTGTCCTCGATGATTTTGCTTGTTACTGGCGTCCCCAGATCCGTTGTTGCGGACGCGTTCGGCAACGCCTTGCCCAATGGGCTCACGGTACTCAGCAGCATAAGGAACGATGCCGCAAAGTAGCGCAATCTTTTCGTGATTTTCACTACACACACTCCTTTAATTATCTTCCCCGCCTCTATAATCCACATATAAAGTAGGGGGTTTGCCTTAAAAATAACTGTTTTTCAAGCATTATGCAAGCATAAGCACGAAAAATTTTAGCATTCCGCAAGACGTTTTAATTGCGGAAAAAATAATGAAATATTTTAAAACAGTTCCAACCAATTTTATAAAACGTTTTAGTTGCAGGAAATAATGAATAATATCTATCGAACAACTCTCACCAGTTCTGCAAAACGTTTTAGTTGCGCAAAACTGGTGAGAGTTGTTCCGACCAATTATTTCTTCACTATTTTCTCTGTCACATCAAACTTTTCCATATACGCCCCCATCAATAACCTCGTCTGCGAATAAAATGCACAGCACGACGAATAGACAATCGCAATCACTGGCGAAATCACCCATTGCAACACCATCAAAACTTTTTTCGTACTTCGATATTTCTTCGGTCGCGGCGGCAACATCTTCACCGACAATATAACTGACGCCGACAAACTCAGCGACGCTACTGTCTGGATATAGCTCACTACTACCGGTAAATTATGTGCCAGCAAATCGCGCGACTCGATATTAAATAGCAGTGGCACCCAACCACCAAAAGCTACAATTGGCGCAAAAGCCGCCAACGTCACATGCCCGTCCAGCAAACGAATAAATTTCGGCACTAACGACAACAAGCGTACGGTCCGCTCCTTCGAAAACAAATAATCACCCACATATGCCACATCGCTCGCGCCATAATCCCAACGTCGCAGCTGCACCCACTGCGCTTTCAGAGTTTTCCAAAAACTATTCGACAGCACTGCATCCTGATAAATCGGCGCCCGAATCGGCAGCACATCATAATTTCCATCAAAATAAAACAGCGAACGCCAATACTGATGCCCATCTTCCGTAATCGTGTGCACACTCCAAAAGCCCATCTCCACTAGCGCATCCAGTGGCTGCGAATGTGACGCAAAATTTCGTAAAGTATGCGGTCGCATCGTACAAATCAAATTCCAAAATGAATTCGAGCATGCCACTACTCGCGTCACCGCCGGCGCATCCCAAATATTATTCGTAAAAATCGACACCGGCTGATACGACAATCGTTTCCTGTCTTCATGCACTGCATATTCGTACGCCACTTGGTCAAAATAGCACGGATGCGGCTTATTATCGCTATCCAGCGTCGTCACAATCACATCGCCATAGCGCAAACCTTGTTCCTTCACATATTCCTGCAACACTCGCCCCGCGTTCGTAATGTTGCCACCTTTGCCAACCACTTCGCCGGGAATATCCGCCGGATGTTTTGCCAAAATCAACGCGCCAAATTTCTTCCGATAATTCTTCTCCAAAATCTTCGCTACTTTTTCCGCTTCCGGCCCACCTCGTTCCTCATACGCAATCACCACAATCATCCGCTCTTTCGGATAACTCGTCGCCACCACGCTATCCAGTGTCGGCGCCAACACATCCAGTGTTTCGTTATACATTGTCACAATCACTGCATGGTAAATTTGACTCGGCTTTGGAAAATAGCCCTCCTCCGCCGCCGCCATCATGCATAAATTCTGTAGATGCTTGCTATAACCATATTCATTTTTATGACTATGCGCCAGTCGATCATAACTTTCTTCCGGATTCTCCAAATCCGCCAAGCGTTTCGCCCAATTCACCTTTACGCCACTCTTAACTGTGTTATAACCCTGCACCACCCGGAAGGCCACACCAATCGCTTTCACCAGCGTAATAATTACAATCAACAAAATATAAGTCGAACCTAACACTGGCGAAATCGCCGATAGCGCAAACAGCAGAATAATCATTCCATACGATATAATCGCTGGCAACATCTCAAAGAAACGGTAACGCGCCGACCGTTTTCCCATTGGCATCTCTCGCACTTTCGCCATCTAACCTTCTC
Source organism: uncultured Candidatus Saccharibacteria bacterium (assembly GCA_964584145.1). Lineage (GTDB taxonomy): Bacteria > Patescibacteriota > Saccharimonadia > Saccharimonadales > Saccharimonadaceae > UBA2834. The sequence continues at coordinate 65,706 of CAZOYU010000001.1, forward strand.
CAATAATACTCAGCAAAAATTTAATCGCAATTACCGTCATTACTACGCTCACCCCTAAGAATAAGCGCGCAATATCCTTCCCTCGTTTCGTATATAATTTAATACTCAAAAGATTATGTCCAATACCTAACGTCAGCGCAATGATGGAGAACGAAATTAGATACCACCAATCATCCGATGAATAGCCATTACTAATATCCGAATAACGCGCATACACCTTCGGCTTGCTCGGATTCAGATTAATAATCGGCAGCACGAACAAAACTGTCGCAATCAAAAATTGCACCGCGATCCACCAAAATAAGCCGCGGTCCTTTTTCCAAATTGTTTTAATTTCTTCAGCAAGTTCTTTCATCGCTTTGTTATATTTTACCATATTCGCCCTAAAAGTAAATTTTTCATGCTTTCCATCATCACTCGTGTCGCAACCAGCCATTAAGCCGCCGTCAGCCTGTCACCAAATCACACTCGCAAACCACCCAAATTGCCGCGAAATTGCTCATTTTCAAAAATGGGAATCATTCCCATTTTTATTTTTTCGCCCAAATGCTACACTTATGATGATGACTAAGCAGGCAAAATATCAAACTAAATACCATTCCGCTAATCGCGACACACTCTTCGCGCTCGTCCAATGTTTTTCCACACCTTTCACTATCAAAGACATCGAAAATTCACTTGCCCGTCACCATATTAATATCGGCAATAGCACTATTTACCGTATCTTTGACGATTTTGTCGCCGTCGGCATTCTTGCCAAAAGTCTCGGCCCTGACGGCGCTACTACTTTCCGTTTTCTCGAACCCTGCACCAAATCCGACCACGGCTATCTCGAATGTCAACATTGTCACCGCATCTTTCATATCGACTGCAAACATGTCGCCAAGCTTGCCAAACATCTTTCCCGTCGTCATCATTTCGAGATCTCTAGCACTAATCTAACTCTCATCGGCACTTGTCCAGATTGCCAAGACAAAGCATGAAACGTTTCCTCGGCCCCGCAATCATCACACTCGTCGTCGCTGCTTTTATTGCCATGCTTAGTTTTGGCAAATTCAGCCAAACCAACGATCCGATATCGCCGCAAATTATTGCCACCTCTTTTCCGGCTTATGATTTTACTCGCGCTCTGTTGCGTGATAGCGGCCTTAATTATCGGCTTCTTATCTCGCCAGGTACCGACCTGCACCATTACGAACCGACCACCACCGACCTCCTCCAGCTTTCAAACGCCGAGCTCATCGTTGCTACTTGTGGCGAATCCGAAACTTGGCTCAATCAAATTCTCGCCAACCTCGATACTCAACCGCAATTATTCTGCATGTCCGATTCCGTCGCACCTCTTCTCGAAGACCAGCAATACATTCTCGACGCCGGCACTGATGCCGACGCAACCGAAACTAACGCCGACTACGACGAACATTATTGGACTAGCCCCGCTAACGCTATTCAGATCATCATCGACCTCCAGCAACAACTCGCCGCACTCTATCCCGACAATACCGAGCTTCTCGCCCAAAATAGTACCGACTACACCACTCAACTCGCTCAACTCGATCGCGATTTCCAAACCCTCGCCGCTCAGGCCGCAAAGCCGCTCATCGTCGCCGACCGCTTTCCTTTCTATTATCTCGTTCAAGCCTACGGCTTCCGTTACTATGCCGCCCTTCCGGGTTGTGCCGAACAAACCGAAGCTTCTGCTAGCAGCATCGCTCAGCTCATCGACCTCGTTCAACAATATGATATTAAAACTATTTTCACGCTCGAACTCTCTACTCAAAATATCGCCGAGACTGTTGCCGCCGCCACCAACACTCAAATTCACACCCTTCATTCCGCCCAAAACATTTCGCTCGTTAACTTCAATGCCGGCATAACCTACTACGACCTCATGTCGCGCAACCTCGAACAGCTCAGCGAGGCGCTTTTATGAGCCTCATTACCATCCAACATCTTAACTTCAACTACAACGGCCGCCATATTCTCAAAGACCTTAATTTCACTGTCGCGCCCGAAGATTTTCTCTGTATTGTTGGCCCAAATGGCAGCGGCAAAACTACCCTACTTAAGTTACTGCTTGGTGAGCTCCAGCCAAGTTCTGGCCACATTTCTTTCAATACTTCTATCCAACAAAATTTCATTGGCTATATGCCGCAAGAAAATCGCATCGACCGCAATTTCCCCGCCACCGTTCAAGAAATTGTCGCAACCGGCACGCTCAACCGCGGCTTCTTCCAAAGTCTTAAAGCTCAGCCAATCGTTGCTAAAAACCTCAAACTACTCAAACTTACATCGCTCACTCAGCGCAATTTTGCCGAACTCTCCGGCGGCCAGCGCCAAAAAGTTTTGCTCGCCCGCGCCCTAACCGCCACCCAAAAGCTGCTCATTCTCGACGAAGCCTCCAACAATCTCGACTACTCCAGCAAGCAATCTTTTTACCAGCTCCTCCAGCAACTTCACGACCAACAAAAACTCACTATTCTCATGGTTACGCACGACCTCGATCATCATAATTTGCTCGGCAACAAAATCCTCTCCCTCGATCCCGCTCATCCATTTTTCGGCACAACTGCCGACTACGTCCGGAGGCTTCATGCTCGCTAATCTCATCGAAATGTTTTCTTACGCCTTCTTCATTCGCGCCTTCTTTGCCGGCCTCGCTATTTCCATTTGCGCCGCCTTGCTCGGCACCAACCTCGTTCTACGCAAACAATCCATGATTAGTGACGGCCTTTCACATGTCGCTTTTGGCGCCACTGTCATCGCACTCGCTCTCGACTTTGCGCCGCTCGAATTCACTATTCCTATCGTCATCCTCGCCTCTTATTTCATCCTCCAAATCAACCAGCGTCAAAAAATCAATGCCGACGCCGCCATCGCCATCCTTTCCGCTTCTGCGCTCGCGCTTGGCGTCATCGTCAATTCCTGCCTATCCGGCATTAATATCGACATTAATTCCTATCTCTTTGGCAGCATTCTCGCTATTTCCACCCACGACCTCATTCTCACCCTCATCGCCACCACCCTCATTCTCGTCCTCTATTTCATTTTCTATCGCCAAATTTTCGCCATCACGCTCGATGAAACTTTTGCTCGTGCCATCGGCCTCAAAACTAAACTTTACAACGCTCTGCTCGCCGCCCTTTGCTCCGTCATTATCGTTCTCGGCATGCGCATGCTCGGCGCTCTACTCATTTCCAGCCTGCTCATCTTTCCTTGCCTTTCCGCCATTCGCCTCACTCACAGTTTCAGAGCCACCATCACCGTCGCCGTCATTCTTTCTGTTGTCAGCTTCATCTTCGGCATCTTCGCTTCCTATTTCTATAACCTTCCCACCGGTGCCACTATTGTCCTCGCCAACCTCGCCTGTTTTCTTCTCTGCGTGTTATATAATAAATTCCGATGAGTTCTATCAAATATTACACTTCCTTTGACCAAGATTTCGCTACTACTCGCCAGCAGGACTTGCGCCTGCCAAAGAATTATCGCTGGCTTCATCATAATTTCATTTATAAATTTTTTGCTGCCCTACTTTATCCACTCGTCGTTCTGCTCGATCTGATTTATATGAAATTCTTCGGCCATATCACTATTAAAAACCGCCGTCTTCTCCGCCAAGCCCGGCGTCACGGCGGCTATTATCTTTATTCTAATCACACACTGCTATTTGGCGATGTCGTTAATCCTTTCGTTCTCACTTTCCCCACACATCCCTACCTCGTCTGCAGCCCATCCAATCTCGGTATTCCCGTCCTCGGCCCACTACTACCCATGGCGGGCGCATTACCCATTCCCGACCAACTTCATGCAATGAAAGATTTTACTGCCGCCATTACCACTCGCATTAAACAGTACAAAGCTATCATTATTTATCCTGAAAGTCATCTCTGGCCATATTGCACTCAAATTCGCCCCTTTGCCGATGCCGCTTTCCATTATCCGCTCAAATATCCTGCACCCGTCTATGTCGCTACTACTACCTTTCAAAAAAGTTGTTTCCATAAAAAGCCCCGCATCACTATCTATCTCGACGGCCCTTTCCTTCCCGATCGGAAATTACCGCGCAAGCAAGCCCAGACGCGACTTCATAATCAAGTTCATCAAACGATGCAATCTCGTGCCAAAAACAGCACCTACGATTTTATTTCCTATCGCCCGCAGCCAAAGCCGCAACCAAAATCACAATCGCGCTAGTCTTTTTTACCCGCGTGCGCAACTGACGCGCCAGTTTTCTTTATTCTCTTCTTATATCCCGCAATATCCGCATATGAAAATTTATAATCCAATTTCTTGCCATAACATTTTTCGTAGCACGCCACCCGTTCCGCATAATCTTTTTCCGCCATTTCGATACTATTTTGTTTATGGCTCTTTGTCGGGTCCGGATAAATAATATCTAACACATGCACGACATATTTTAGCTGTACAAATTGCTCATTATCATCCTTATCCAGATCAATCATCTCCACAAAAATCGGCACTACTGGCGCACCAACTTGCGCCGCAAATAAATACGAACCCCGTTTGCACGGTCGCGGTTTCCGATAATTAAACCACAATTCTTCCTCCGGATAAATCTGCACAAATTCGCCCACATTCACCAACTCTCGTACTCGTGGCACGAATTTTTTAATCAAATAATTCGGTCTTTTCAAAATGGGAATCATTCTCAAATTGCGAATCAAGTACCCATTCATGCCTTTCATCGCAAAATTCGTTTCCTGACTCACGATATATGGTGTCTTGCCAAATTTTCTCCGCAATACTGCCCGCGCAAAAATGCTATCAATCGGATTAAAATGATTCGATGTCACAATCGCACCACCATCAAGCTCATCCAATTTCTCCAAGCCCTCAAATTCCGTCCGGCCCTTATGCAACAGCCACGCCACCTCCACAATCGCTCGTGCGCCTCGACTTTTCACTAAATAATACAACTTCCGATTGCGATATTTCTCCCACGCCGCCAGCACCGCATCCGCTTCTGCGTCCGTCAGCTGCGGGTCGTCCAATTCCGCTTTCCGATTCAGTTCACCCGCTCGCACATTCCGACGAATATTTTCAATTACTGCGCTTTTATCGCCGCCAATAATCATTTTTAGCTCCTTGTTTCTTCGCCGCTGTCAAAAATCTTTTTGAAAGTCAGTTCATCGCCTAAAATTTCCTGCACTCGTTCCGTCATCATCCGCAAACGCTCTTCGTCACTCCGCACGCTTTTCTTCGTGAACGACTTTTTCTCGCGCTCAATTTCCCGAATGAACGCCGAATGCTTCGCATAGTCCCAATAATATTCCTCATATTCCGTCTGGTCATAGTGCCACGGCTTAAAAAACAAATTATAATGCACGATTTTCGGTTCATCGATATGCATATAACCATTTGCTGGCATCGTATTCCATTCAAAACCCAAATATTTCACTCGCCCGTTACACAGAGCATTCAAATAATCCTGGTCCGGCGCCACTGTATCAAAATCATATTTATTCAGCAGATACAGAAAATGTTCGCAAAATTCCTCTTCGCGCATCTTCCGAAAGTTCATCACCAGCACGCCCGAATTGAAATATTTATCGTGCGGGACTCCCACTGCATTATCAAAATATTCGCAAAACAATTCATTCGACTGCGTCGACATGTCCGTACACGCTGCTAAAATATTCTTACCCATCTCTACATTGAACAATTCCGCAATATCCGCCCGCACAATCAAATCACTGTCGAGATAAATTCCCTTATCATACTGCGGAAACATTTCCGGTAAGAAAATTCGGTAATAAATCGTTGGCGTAAAACAATCCGCCTTCAAGCGCGTCTCTTTCCGATCCGAAATCCCCTCCAATGTTTCTTGCATTTCCGTAAAAATCAAATGCACAAAATCTTCTTTGCCTTTATTTAATTTCTCCAAACGTCTTTTCGACCGTCGCGATAAATGATGGCAAATAATATTAATCTCATACTCATTTTCCGCATTTGCATGGTCGATCAGCGACATTAATGCCGTCGACAAATACGGCGCATACGCCTCATCAACCGTAAAAAATACCGGCACAACTGTCTTTTTCATCCTATCACCTCATCTCTCACTTCCAGATACTCATCCAGCACATCGTCGAAAGCATGGCAATGCAGCACTTCGTGCAACTTATCAATATTCCATGGCTTAATCTTTTGCGTATGGAACATCGGCCAAAATTTGAATGTCGTCGTAAAATGCCGGAACACCGTCTCATCATTTTCCTGCTTCTGCTCATTAAACCGCCGATCAACTAACAACTTTTTCTTCGCATACAAATTCAGCGAAGTCTGGTCCGGCAGCAACATCTTCGCCCATTTAATGCGTCGTCGTGTCCGCTCAAACAATTTCGATTCACGAATCAAATCCATATTCATCAGTAGCACGCCCGAATTCATATAATTCTCCTCGAATAAGCTATCCGTATGAATCCAGTGTTGGCCATAATAATCCGCCACGCCCACCAATTCGTAATTATCATTATTAATTTCATACAATTCTTCCGGCGCTCGCAAAGCCACTACATCCGTATCCAAGTACAACAACTTTTTCGGCAATTCCGACACTAAATCCGCATACAGCCGCAATAGGCAATATGGCGTAAAAAATGTGCCGAGGTTCGCCCGCGGCGCATTTGCGCAAAAAATTTCCGTAATGTCTACTAGCTGAATGCGATGCTTCGGATTTTTCTTCTTCAAGATCTTCTCTAAGCGCTCAATCGTCTCCACCGGAATCGGCTCATAACCCCGCAGATACATTGTCATCACAAAAATATTCAAGTTCTTCTTTGTCTGTTTTGCTAAAGACAAAATTGCAATAATTAGGCCGTCCAAGATATTCTTGTCGCCACAAAATAAAATATTCATTTGAGCTAACCCTTATTATAGCACGCTGCTATTAAAAAATCGCCCCAGCGCCAAACTTTACTCTCTTTTAAGTTCCGCGTATCTATTTTTTTCAAGCCATATGCCAACCCTCGCCCATCGCATTTTACGAAACTCTCTTTTAATACCCACATCCGCGTAAATTCTTCCGCTGTCCGAATTTCCGCCGCCTCCGCAGCGTTACACGCATGCTTCAATACGCGCGGCTTCCAGCAAATTTTCTGCACGTCCACCCCCACTTCGTCTTCCGCTACTACACACACATTCACCTCTCCGCAATGACTCAAACTAAAATACACCTCGCCCGAGCGTAAATACGGTTTGCCAAACTCACCGCGACAAATTTCCCGCTCGCGCACATCACACATATCCAGCACGGCATCCAAAAATTCCCCTCGCCCCATCCCCACTGTCACGAAAACTTTTGGCGCAATCTCGAAAATCTTAGCTACGCTGTTTTTCTGCATAAGCAATGATATCGCCGACTGTCTGCAAATTCTTAATGTCTTTGTCGGCAATTTCAATCTCAAATTTCTCTTCAAATGCCGCCACTAAGTCCACCAAATCCAGCGACTCAACTTCCAAATCCTTCACCAAATTCGTTTTTTCATTCAATTTATCTGCCGGCACATCCAAAGTTTCCGCAATCAACTCAATAATTTCATCCTTCATTTTGGCTTTCCTCAATTATTTTATTTCGTAAAATCTTGCCATTATTATTCCGCGGCAGCGCCTGACTCCGTAATTCTGCCAGCGCAATCTGTCGATTTTTTGGCTTATCTTTATTATACTCGCCAATCAACGCATCGAAATAATCTTGATCGCCCAAATAGCCCTCACTCGGATAAATCGCCGCCACGATGCGATTATTCGCCTCATATACCACCACTTCTGCCACGCCTCGGTCCCTTAATAGCACACCTTCAATCTCCTCTGGGCTAACATTCTCACCATTGCTCAAAATGATTAAATTCTTCTTCCGCCCCGTAATAAACAAAAAGCCATCCTCATCCATTCGCCCTAAATCACCCGTATATAGCCAGCCATTCCGTAGTACCTCTTTCGTCGCCCGCTTGTCGCGATAATAGCCTTTCATTACCATCTCGCCCTTCACTGTAATCTCGCCATTTACGATTCGCACCTCCGTCTCACGACACAACTGCCCCACACTCCCATCGCGCCGATAATTATTCCGGTTCACTGCCACTACTGGCGAACATTCCGTAATACCATAGCCATTCAAGACTTCAATTCCAATCGCGCGGAACCATTTTACATATTTCACATCCAAATATGCCCCACCACAAATAATATGTTGGCAATTCCCGCCAAATTCCGCCAAAATCGACTTAAATAACTTTGCTCGCACATCTACGCCAATTTTCAGCGTCGCCTCGCTAATCCTCAAGGCCCATTTCAGCGTCCGTTCACGCCCTTCGCGCCGCGCTTGTCGCCAAATCTGCTTATAAAAAGTCTCAACCACCATCGGCACCGCAAAAATCGTATCCGGCTTGCCATCTTTAAAATCATCCGTCAGATGCTTCAAGCTGCCACTAATAAACACCTGACAGCCATAATAATATGGCATCAATAGCGATGTTACAAAACCAAACGCATGATGATATGGCAAAAAGCTTGCCGCACTTCCCGCCGGCGTGTAAATTGACGCCGCCGCCCACAAATCACTTACTATATTCTTCTGCGACAACACCACCGCCTTACTATAACCCGTCGTTCCCGACGTAAAGAAAATCATTGCATCCGCTTCCGCATCAATCGCCTTCTTCAGCGCCGTACAGCGTCGTCCCTCCTTCCGATAATTTTCCCATTCCTCTAGCGGAAAACTTTTGCGCATTAACTGGCTAATATTCTCACAATAATTTTCCGAATAATACACCGCGACTACATCCGCTTGCCTCAATTGCCACCGCCACGTCTCCGCATCTGCATCTTTATCTAGCGCCACACATACATTTCCACTCATCGCAATCGCGAGCGCACACAGCATCCACGCATAACTATTTTCGCCCACTACCGCAATATTTTTCCCCTTATAATATTGCCCGAAATACTTGCTCAAATCGCGCGCATCATTAAACACATCGTCAAAACTTTTTCGCACCAGCTTACCATTTTCGCGCCACATTATCGCCGTCTTTTTCGAATTTCGTCGCAGTTCAGTCAACTCCTTCAAATTCCGAATCTTCGGCACAACATAATAATCATAATCCGCATTTGGCTGCTTTTTCATAAGCTTAATTATATACCACCCCATCGCCACGCCACACTTTTCCGCGCTATTCTCAAACAAAAAATTAAACTAAAAAAATGGAGCCGTTGACTGGGATCGAACCAGCGACCTGCTCGTTACGAATGAGCTGCTCTGCCAGCTGAGCTACAACGGCGTCCTTACCAAGGATTATACCACAAGAAATGAAAATCGCCCAGCACATCTCGTGCTGGGCTTTGTACTCTTTTCTACTCACAATTCATCTGCTGACAATTTCAGCTTGTAAATTCGAAATTCATTCTTCTCTTTGCCTAGGCCATTGTACAATACGTAAGCTTCATCACCTACGAAATCAATGCCTTCAAGTTCCAGCTTCGGCGTCTTCAGTAAGAAAATATCCACGATATTCCCCCGCTTATCGACTTTATAGATCACGTTTTGATTTGACACTAGCGCATAGCGCATCGCTGCCAGATTACTCCCGCTCTCTATCCAGTTCGCCAGATAGACATAGCCATCATGGTAGGCGATATCCTGCCCCGTGAATTCAGTCTCTACCGACACTTCATCTTGCTTCATTCCCGGAATACCATTCAAGGTATAGATATTTTCGCCCGAACGCACAATATACTCATCGTGCGTCGTATCATAGGCAATTCCATTACCATAGCAAGCCATCTTATCCGTGCCAACCAGCTCAAAATCCTCCAGGCTAATTCGTGCTGCCAGTTCGTATTTATTCGTGCTATTGCGAATTCCTACCACTACCAGCTCGTTCGTTTGCGGATTATAGGTCATGCCATTCGCATGGCCTAGTTCATAAGTCATGCTTTCCTCAATCAGGCTACTCGTCACGTCTGTCAACGTTTTACGATTAATCACAATCAGCTGATTATCTTTCTCGCTAGCCTTTGGCCTGCCCGCAATCACAAAATAATCATCCGTAATTGCCATGCTTTGTACAGAACCGACTCCTTTTGGCTTCTCGCCAGTATAGATCAGTTCCAGCTCCACGTTCTTCGCGTCTTTTAACGTAACCGTCGTCGGAGCTCCATAGAACAGACTTGCGGTCTGTTCCGGAAGAAACACCACCAAGATTGCCGCCGCAATCACTAGCATCAGTACCGCCGCCAGGATCTTTCTCATCACTTTTTACACCCCCAAAGAGTAGAATTTTAAAGTACTATTCATATTATAGCACAACCGTTTTAAAATGTCAATAGATGCCCCATTTTCTGCTTGCATTCTCACTCTTTTTCGTATATACTAAACGCTATGCGGGCTCGTAGCTCAGTTGGTTAGAGCGCCTCCCTGTCACGGAGGAGGTCGCGCGTTCGAGTCGCGTCGGGCCCGCCATTTTAGAAAACTCCCCTCGGGAGTCTTTTTTTATGCTAAAATATAACTACCTGCGGGTGTCGTATAACGGCTATTATGTATCCTTCCCAAGGATAAAACGAGGGTTCGACTCCCTCCACCCGCACCAAAATCGATCAAAAAAGTAGCAAAACTCTTGCTACTTTCTTTTTTATTTCAGCACCCAACTAGGCTTGTCGTATTTGATTTACTTCACAATACCTTTTTCTAAACTCTGCTTTATCATTCCCCAAAGCAGCAATCTCTTCCAAAAACTTTTTATAGTCTAAATCCTCAAAATACATCTTTTGTGCTGCATAGCCTTCTTTACCAAATTTATCCACCGAATGCATTCTCGACTTTTCAATTATCTCTTCGATCGTGTCATCTGGGTTATGTTTCAGTGTATAAGCATAAGTTCGTTCAAGGAACGCATCTACCGAAGTATTTCTATCCGCCGACGAAACAATTTTTCCATAGATGCTCCGCGGCTCACTCTTCGAACTAGCCCTATGATCACACACGGCTTCTGACATAATTCTTATCTGCTCTTCGCTAAAAAACTTCTCCAGATTCTTGTCATTCTTCAGCATCTCTGCCGATACCTTTTCGTGATTTTTCGCATCGATGTAATGGCCAATGTCATGATAGGCCGCGACAGTATAGACCATATCGTAGTTTATGTCGCCTACCTCTTTCGCAAATTTCAAACTTCGCTCAATCACATATTTAATATGTTCCAAATTATGCCCCGAATCATTCTTTTCATAACTAGGAAAAATCTTCTCTTCAATATATTGCTGCAATTCTTGATTTATTTTCATCTGTTCCTCCACTACAATTATACCTTTTTGGCAAAAGAACATAATCTCCCACATTTTTGCCTTTTATTTCAGTATCGTCGGCCCCACATACTAGACCACAAAAATTATCTGAAATCAAGACTCAACACCCCTTTTCTTTTCTATCTATACTTAAATTAGATAGATAAAACTGTCTATTCTCATTAATATCACTAACGCCCAAAAAAGGAGGAATTTATTATGGGTAGCCGCGGCGCATTCATCGGCAATAAACTTGCCACTCGCAGCTGGAAAACCATCGGCAAAATCAATAACATGAAAATCGTTCAAAAACTCAAAGCTCCAGACAACAAATTGCCCGAATATTCTAATACGCCATCGGCAAGATACATCCGGCTCACCAGCGACGGTACCTTTCGTCAGCTTCGTACTTATAATGCCGCTAAACAGCCTATGCTCGATATCGAATATGGTTACCATGACGGTGTTCCCAGTTTACATGTTCATCTTCTCAATGGTGACCCTAGCCATAAAAATAAAGAGACTATTTTCATTAAACCGGGCGACCCTCTTTATCAAAAATATCAAGCAGCCTTCAAAGGAGTAAAACATGAATTATAGAACCGAGCTTATCAACGACATTCTCGAGGCTCTTCATTATGGCCAGGTCGTTCAATTCACTTATTGCGGCCACATCTATGCCTTCGAGAGTCTTAGGCGTACTGGCGACGACTTCCATACCTTGGGGCTCTATCATCAAGTGCCCAATGAGCCAATTAGTCGCCTCGTCTTTAAAGACAAAATTTCTTTTACTGGCACCTCTACCGATTATCCGATCAAATTTGAGGATAACTATCCTATTGCAGAAATTCGCAAGATTCTCGAGCGCGAGAAGGTCTTTGATGGCAAAAACCTCTTTGCCGTCCTCGACGAAATCAGTGACGTCGACATCCAATAAATATTCCGCTCGTGCTAAAATATTTCTGTATGCAACCAAATTCTTACACTCCTCAATATCAATATCCTGCCCCTGCGCCAGCCCCCACGCCAGCCCCCACGCCAGCGCCAGTCGCTGCTCCGCCTCAGCCGCATCATCATTCCAAACTCTTGCCGCTCACTATTTTGCTTGCCGTAATCAGCATTAGCCTCATCGTTTACATTCTCATCGATAAATTCGCCCTCACCAACAACAATGACGATATTGCCGACGAAACTATCACTACTCAGATTTTTGATTCGCTCTCTAGCCTCGATATTGCCGACGACGATAATTACAACGCCCATATGGCTCAGGCGCTCGCCGGCCGTCTCTTTACTGTCAATGCTAGCTCCGATCAGACCATCAAATTTACCAGCTCCGAAGATTACGTCTATAGTTATTACCGTGATCCTACCGCCGATTACCGCAAAATTGTTTCTAGCACTAATCACGGCAAATTTACTGTCGACGATGAATATATCCGCCTCGAATCCGGTGACGAATTTCGCATCGTCGGCGATTACCTCGTCAAATCCAAAGACCAACTCAGCAATAACCAATATTATGTCTATTTCGATAACTACCAGCTATACAATCTCGCCAACGGTCTCAATAATTCCCTCAACGATTATTTTGCCCGCATGAAAAAGAGTAACTCCTACTTACCGATCACCGAAAAATCCCATATCGATATCGACAGTGCTGTCTGTAAAGCCGACCGCGCCAATATTAATATCACCAACGCTGACGCTTATATTTGTGGCACCTACTACACGCAATATTTCAACGAAAGCTCCACCGCTCAGCTTTACCAGTCCTACAAATATGCTGATTTTCTCGACTATTGTTGGCATGAACCGAATATTCAGACTTATGCTACCGGCGGCAGCTGCTCTGGCGATAGCAAAATTCAAAATTACGCCAATATCATCGTCCGCCTCACTAATAATACTAACTACCGCGTGACCGGCATTTATCGCGAGGACAATTCCAAGATGGAGATTAGCACCGGCGTCGACCCGAACGCCAGTTAACCCCCATTCTCGCCACCCCATCCCCGCACTCTCGCCGTACCTCTTGCAAAAATCTCAAATCTGTGGTATAATATACAGATATGAAGCTTTCTCGCTACCAGCGCTCCGCCTCTGTTTCTTATGCTTTTGGCGCCACGCTAGTTTATGAATTACTCAGCAGCCACCCCGAACTTATCACGCGCATTTTTTTGCGCGCCAATCTCACAAACACTGGCCCCCAACTCACTTCTTTACTCGACCAGCTCCGCCAGCGCCATTTTGACATCATTGAGAGTACCAAAGCTTTCAATATTCTCGGCGCCAAAGACAACTGTCTTCTCATCGCCGAATTTCGCAAGCCAACTACCACCCTGCAAAGTGACGCGTCGCATCTTATGCTCGTTAACCCATCCGATTCTGGTAATCTCGGCACTATCATGCGCAGCGCTGCCGCCTTTGGCTATCACGACCTCGCCATTATCACGCCCGCCGTCGACCCTTTCGACCCCAAAACCGTCCGCGCTTCCATGGGCGCCGTTTTTCATCTCAATCTCCAACAATTCCCCGATTTTGCCAGCTACGACCAGTCCTATGGTCAGTCCCGCACTTACTATGCTTTTATGCTTGACGTCACCGCTCAAACCCTCGCTGAGCTAAAAACCGTCAATCAACCACATTCACTTATCTTTGGCAATGAAGCTACCGGCCTCCCTGCCAATTTTGCTCGACTCGCAACCCCAATTTTCATTCCCCAAAGCAGCCAAGTCGACAGCCTTAATCTCTCCGTCGCCGCCAGCATCGCGCTCTATCATTTCAGTCAAATTAATTAGCCCAAGCAGAGCTATTCCCCCGCAGCCTCCGCATCTTTCGCATCAACAGCATCAGCATCATCACTCTCAGTACTATCAGCATCGCTCTCATCAGTAACCTCATCCACGTTCAAATCGATTCGCTCCGTCACTTTTCCCTCTTCACGCAATCGCGCCATCTCCGTGTCTAACCACTTAAACCGCACCCAGATCGACTCATAACTCACCGTCGTATCCGTTTTTGCCGTCAATTTTACGATATAATAGCCGTCGCCATTTTTCGACACGAAATAGTTCGACACGTCGCCCACATTCTCCAGCGCCGCCGCCGTCGCCGCGCGCCCACTGTCCAAATTCAAATATTCCACATTGTCCACAATCTCATAGCTCACCGCATCATTCTCGCCATATTCCGTCGCTAACGCTTCCATATCGCTATTTGTCGCCAACTTCTCCGCAATCTCGCCAATCAGCTCTTTTGCGTCCGTATCAAATTCTACCGACGCTTTTTTCTTCGCCAATGACAACATAATTAATCGCCGATATTCTTTCATACTCAAGCCAAAATTGTCCCGAATAATACCCTCAAAAGCCTCATCACTGCGCTTCTCGCCATCAATGATCTTATGTTCTTCAATAATTTCATCAATTTCCGCATCCGTCACCGCCGCATCAGCCTCGGTCAACTTCTGCATTGCAAAACTATAATCCTCCGCCGCCGTCAGCGCCTGTCGCTTATAGTATGCCAGCTGTTGCTTCGACGTATCCGAATCATCAAATTTACCCTGCTGATGTTCCACCGACGCAATCGAGCTGCGATACAGCATTAAATAGTCACTAAAGCGTACTTTCGTACCATCCACGTCCGCCACCGACAGCCCTAACACCTTCGTAAAACGATACATCACTTCACTCGTATTCTGCGCCTTATATAATTGCAGCCAACCTACTATCGCAAACGTACCAATCGCCACAACACCAATCACAATCGCGATAATAATCAGCCGATATTTCGCATATTGAAAAGGGTATTTAAATTTCTTCCCTTTCGCAATAATCTCTACGCGGCTCTCTTCCAAATTTTGTTGTGTGATCGCGCCGCTACTACTCTTCTTTTCTTTCTTTGCTTTCAATTTTTCGCTAATTTTCATCTTCATTCTCCGTCCTGCGCGCAATATGTGCCGCATCGCTTAGTTCGTTATAAACTTTCTCTGGCTTACTCACCATACTCATCGTCAAATCACCTGCGCTCGTCTGTACTAAAATCGTGCCGTAGTTCAGCAGTGTCGCACCAATGCCATGTTGCCCATAAGACGCACTCAGAATATTCTCTAAGTCCAAATCCACCACTGAGCGCTTAAATAAGCCCTTCTGGCGCACTTGTCGTAGCCGCTGACTCGTCAACATATAAAAGCTAAAATACCACAACATATAGCTATACGCTAAGCCCAGCAAGCCAATTATTACAAATACTAAGAACACTAAAAACATCTTATCGTCGTTTGGCCACATCCGGCTTGGCTGATAGCCTAACGCCGCCATAATCAGCAGAAACAGCAGGCCTTTGCTCGCTGTAATTGGGTGACGTCGAAACACATACAGCACCTCTTCATCCGCCCTCTGCCCTTCAAAATCCATAAGCCTATTTTAGCATAAAAAATGGTGACCCGGGTGCGAGTCGAACGCGCAACCTTCTCCTTAGGACGGAGCCGCTCTATCCATTGAGCTACCGGGCCAATATTCTCATTTTACCATAAAAGCAGGACTCCTCATCGAAGCCCTGCCTTGCTGTCTTGCACAAATACGAAACTTAGATCTGCTCGTAATTCCCGAACTAGCGCGTAAAGCGTTCCGATAGCGTCTTATAAATCTGGATTTCTTCCGGCTTAAACCAATAGCTTACTTCTTGTTCCGCTTCATCTACGTTGCCTGACGCATGAATCAAATTCGCCACACCCTCATTGCGCGCATCCGCATAACCAAAGCTAACATGTGCATAATCACCTCGGATCGTACCCATATCTGCCGCCATTGGCTCTGTCGAACCGACAATTTTGCGCACTACCGGAATCGCTTCCACGCCTTCCAGCACCATCGCGATTACTGGTCCCGAAGTCATGAAGTCAACTACGAGATCAAAAGCCTTCTGACCGCGGCGCGACACCATCTTCGAAATCCCTTCATAATGATGGTAATAATGATCCTTGTCTGGGTTCACCATCTTTGTCGCTACAATTTTCAAGCCCACGCGCTCAAAACGGCTCAAAATCTCGCCCACGATCCCGCGCTGTACTGCATCTGGTTTAAAAATAATCAGAGTCCGCTGAATCAACCCATCTGGATTATTCGCTTTTGTAAAGCCTACGTTCGCTGCCGTGACCGGTTTTTGTTCCTTGGCTGCTTTCTCCACTGCTTTGCCAATTTTCTTATCTTTAGCTTCCTTCTTGTCCGCCATATTCTTCTCCCTTTTTGCCATTATATACTAAAAACGCCCCTTTGCGGAGCTAATCTGTTATTTGGGCGCACCGTTAGCTACTCCACTTCACTATGAAACTTCTCATGAATCTCTTTCAGATGCGGATCCGTCACGTGCGTATAAATCTGCGTCGTCGAAATATTCGAATGTCCCAGCATCGACTGTACTGAACGCAAATCCGCCCCATTCATCAGCAAATCCGTCGCAAACGAATGCCGCAGCGTATGTGGCGTCACATGCTTCGTAATTCCCGCCGCCCGCACATATTTGTTAATAATCCGCTCAATGCTCCGCGGTGATAAACGCCGGTAATCCCCACTCGTTCCCGCCATCGGCTGATTCCGTGAATTATTCAAAAACAGCGCCGGCAATTTGTCTTTGCGCTCATCCAAATAATCTTGCACCGCATCCGCCGCCGATTGCGAGATGAACACCGGCCGGTCTTTTTGTCCCTTCCCCCGCACCATAAATTCCCGTCTTTGCAAATTTACATCGCCACGATTCAAACCCGTCAGCTCCGACACACGCAAGCCCGTCGAGAATAACAATTCAAAAATTGCTCGGTCACGCAAGCCATCTTCCGTATCTTGCGGAATTTCCGCCACGATTCTATCAATCTCATCCACATGCAAAAATGTCACCTGCGGTCGATGCGTCCGTGGCAGCTCCACTAATACCGGGTCCAACGATTTAATTCCCCGCTTCGCCAAATATTTCAAAAAGCCCCGCAGCGCAATCAGATGATACGCCTGCGTTGTCACCGATAAGCCCTTCCCTCGCTCGGTCTGGTAGCGGTTCAGCCACAGCCGGTACTTCCGCAGCCATTCCTGCGTAATATCCGCCGGTTTCAAATCATTTTCCGGATCAAATTCCCCTTGAAATTCCAACAAGCGCCCAAGGCACAACTCATAATTTCGCGCCGTATAGCGACTCCGCCCATCTTCTACTTCCAGCGATTCCAAAAATTCATTGATCAAGTCGCTAACAAACATTACATCCCTATGAAATACAAAATACTATTCTGCGCCAAATAAACTAGCCAAAAACCCGCAATCAAAAACGGCCCAAACGGAATCGCCATTTTTTTCTTTTTCTTCACCAGCGCCACTGGTAGCATTACTACACTCCCCAGTACATTCGCCGCAAACATACACATCAGTGCCAGCCATGCGTTGCCTAACATCAGTGCCAGCGCTACGCACAAAATCCAATCGCCTCCGCCTACCCAGCTCTCACCGCTCACTCGATACATCAGATAGTACAGTCCAGGTAAGAATATTAGCGCCAATATTAAGCTCGCCCAATCATAACTGCCACCCTCTGCATAACTTTGCCCAATATTCACTCCTAAAAATATTGCCGCAACTACAATTGCCGTCATCATCAGATTCACCGGCAGCTCTTTCCATTTCGCATCATAGATAAATAGAATCGTAAAAATCGTTAGATTTATCACAAAAAGCAGGAATTTCGCACATTCTGCAACGTCTAGCTCCATTAGTGCACCTCGCGCCGGCCAACACCAAAACGACAACGCCAACACGACCGCCAGCCCCACCTCCGCCAAAATCTCCGCGCAACCAATCTCATGACGGCATTTCCGACATTTCCCGCCCAACATTAGCCAACTCATGATCGGAATATTGTCATACCAACGCAGTTGATATTTGCAATGCATGCAATGCGACCATTTTGATTTATCACCCCGTCGCAACCGCCACACCTGACAACACGCAAACGAACCCAGCATCGCTCCCAATATAAACAACATCGCCGCAATTACACTTTCCATAAGCATTATTTTAACACAAAAAAGAGGCTCCCTCTCGGGAGCCTTCCTTAAACCAAATTAGTGGTTATCGTTACAGGTAATCGAACCGCCTTCCTCAATGTAGAACATTGCGAAGTAGTTATCGCCAGCATAATAGCTATAAGTACCTTCGAGGCTACCACAACCCGCGTTCGTTACAACATAAATATTATGGTCAAACTCGTACTTGTCAGCAAACAAAGCCTTATCGGTATCACCTTTACTAGCTTTATCCTTCAAATTCCATGCATATTGAGTCCCATCAGGATCAGTAAATTGGTCACCACAATTCTTTACTGTCAATTCATCATTCTTCTCACAAGTGCTATCAATATATTTTATCGTGAAGTCTGCCATCTTCCCCGTCACAAATGGCGTTTTATTCCTGTTGTTCGTCTGGTAATCATTTACCGCCGTCAAGAAGCGCGAAATATCATTCCCACGCTGTGTATTGCGCTGCGAACGCTGCAAAGCTGGCAATGCGATGAACACCATCAAGAAGATAAGACCAGCAATAGCAAGCACCAAGACCACCTCGATGATCGTAAAGCCTTTTTTATTATTTTTACTCATTTTATGCTCCTTTTTTATTTTTGCAACCAGTAATTGCCTTTTGGCTACCCAGATACCCACCGGGTGATCACCGATTGCAAAACTGCATTTGTTTTAACTATACAAAATGTTTACGCTAAAATCAAGCTTAATTTGGCTCTACCCAATCGAGTTGACCAAAGAATAGATTGGGAATAATACACCACCTACCAGAATGCCTGCTACAATTGCCAACATCACCATCATCAACGGCTCAATCAACGCCGAAATCGTCGCAATCTTCTCGTCTAGCTCATCCTCAAACACCTGCGCCGCTTTACCCAACATCTCGTCCATCTTGCCCGATTGCTCACCAATCGCCGCCATCTGATACACCATCGGATCAATATATGGTTTATCATGCAGTGCATCCGACAAAGCTTTACCGCCCTGCACATCATTCGCCGCTGCCGCAACCGACTCCTCTACGACTATATTGTTCGTCGAATTACCCGCAATGCTCAGCGTATCCAACACTGCCACACCCGTACTCAGCAAAATCTGCGCAATCCGCGCAAAGCGCGACATATACAGCATCCTCAACAGCCCATTAAATAGTGGCACGTTCAGCTTAAAATTCGCCGCCAGCCGCTTACCTTGCTCCGTCTTCAAGAATTGGAAAGTAATCATTACGATAAAAGCCAACGCCACTAGCACAATCCACCAATACGCGAAGATAAAGTCCTTAATTCCCACCAAAATTTGCGACAAAATCGGCAGTTCCTCGCCCATATCGTCATACAACGACTCCACGTGCGGCACCACCTCGATCATCATATAAATGAACACGATAATAATTACGCCCAGCGTAATCAATGGCATTGTCAGCGCGCTCTTAATTTTGCCCATCATCTTTTCGTCTTTTTCTTCCTGCGCCGCAATCCGTCGCAAAGACTCATCCAGCGTACCCGATACTTCACCTGCTCGAATCAAAGACATGTAGACATTGTTAAATACGTCCGTATGTTTACCAAAAGCATCACCTAAGCTATGTCCCGACTCCACGTCCGCCAGAATCTCTTCTATCACCGACTTCATCGCCTTGCTGCTGGTCTGTTCCGACACTGTTCGCAGCGACTGCGCAATCGGCAAGCCCGCCCCTACTAGCGTCGCAAACTGGCGCGTAAAATTAATTCGGTCTTTCGACGTGACTTTGTTCATCTTGTCGCCAAAACCACCGCCCTCCTCGCGCAGTAATTCTGGCACATAGCCACGATCCACCAGCATTTTGCCGGCTTCACGCTCATTTTCCGCCTGAATTGTCCCCTTAATAATTTTGCCATTATCCTGGCTCTTTGCTTTGTAGGTAAACCGTTTCATCCGCGTGCCAACCTTTCAAATTCTTGCAAATCTACCGCAAATTCGCGTGCTACATCATATGTAATCACGCCCGTCTGAATTAATTTCACCAAAGTCCTATCCATCGTCTGCATGCCCTGATCTGCCCCCGTCTGAATCACTGTATCCAACTGATGCGTCTTACCTTCACGAATAATCGAGCGTACGGCCGGATTTGCAATCAAAATTTCCGCTGCCACTACCCGTCCACCGCCAATCGCTGGCACCAAACGCTGTGCGCAAATTGCTTGCAAAATATTCGCCAACTGCGAACGCACCTGTGGCTGCTGGTGTGGCGGGAACACGTCAATCATACGGTCAATACTCTGCGATGCCGAATTCGTATGCAAAGTCGCAAACACCAAATGCCCCGTCTCCGCAATCGTAATCGCTGCCGAGATTGTCTCGAGGTCGCGCATCTCACCAATCAACACTACATCCGGATCTTCGCGCAAAGCCGAACGCAACGCCGCCGAGAATGAATAAGTATCATAATGCACCTCGCGCTGCACCACTACCGAACGAATCGACTTATGCGTAAACTCAATCGGATCTTCAATCGTAATAATATGCGCCGTTTTCTCGCGATTAATCTTATCAACCAGCGCCGCTAGCGTCGTCGATTTTCCTGACCCCGTCGGCCCAGTTACTAGCACCAAGCCCCGCGGATAATCCGCAAAGCTCGTCACAATCGACGGCATACCCAATTCGCTAATCGACTGAATTTCATTTGGGATTAAGCGAAATGCGCCCGCAATATTGCCTTTCTCATGAAAAGCATTCACGCGGAAGCGACCTAAATCGCCAAACGAAAATGAATAATCAAATTCTTTATCTTTAATCAGAATCTGTTTCTGGTCTTCTTCCAGCGTGCTGAATACTAAGCGCTCAACTGTCGCTTCATCCATGTCACCATAGCCCGACACTGGTTGTAATGCACCATCAATCCTCAAGATTGGCGGCAGACCCACTTGTAAATGTAGATCCGATGCTTTCGTGCGCACACATTCTTCCAGTAAGCTCTCAATTCGCACTTCACTATTCGGAATCGTACTATTCATCGCTGCTTGCGCAAAAGTCATTGGTGCCGGTGCCGGTGCTGGTGCCGGTGCTGGCTGCGGTGCCTGCTGTGGCATTTGTGGCAACGATTCCGGCGGCATCGCCTGCGCTGGCATTGCGCTCGGTTGCGCTGGCATTTGCGGCCTTGGCGCCGCCGTCATCGGCTGTTGCACTGGTGCTGTTGGTGAATTTGGCGCCACTACCTGTGCTGGTGCCGCTGTCGGAATTGCTTCTACTGCTGGCGGTAAGTTTGTTGTGTGGACTGGCACGGTATTCGCTCGTACATTCTGCGGTACCCCACCCGCTGGCGCAGCTGTCGCCATCTGTGGCGTTGCGGCCGCGCCCATATTCACCTGCCCACTTTGTTCCATAACCTTTATTGTACTTATGTTTTCTGAAAAATGCAAACACGATTCCACAAAAAACTGCCCTTTCGGGCAGTTCTACTCAGCGCAAATATTCGTGCAATTTCTTCGTATCTTTGTTTTTCCGCAATTTTGCCAGCGCCTTTGCTTCAATCTGACGAATCCGCTCCCGCGTTACCGAAAATTCCGCGCCCACTTCTTCTAGCGTATGGCTCTTGCCACCACCGATCCCGAAGCGCATCTTAATAATTTTTTGCTCCCTGTCCGTTAGCGTCGACAGAATCGCCGCAATTTGCTCTTTCAATAGTTGTGTTGCTGCTGCATCTTCTGGCGAAACCCGTTCTTCATCTTCGATAAAATCGCCCAACGACGAATCGTCATCATCGCCATCTCGCCCTACCGACGCGTCCAACGATGCAATGTCCTGTTTAATCTTCATCACGTATTCGATTTTCTCTGGCTCCATCCCCATCGCCTTCGCGATCTCATCTGTTGTTGGTTCGCGGTTCAACTCTTGCGTCAAACGACGCTGCGTCCTCAGCACTTTGTTAATCGTCTCCACCATGTGTACCGGAATCCGAATCGTGCGTGCCTGATCTGCAATCGCCCGCGTAATCGCCTGGCGAATCCACCATGTCGCATAAGTCGAGAATTTAAAGCCTTTATCCGGATCGAATTTCTCTACAGCGCGCAGCAAGCCCGTGTTTCCCTCTTGAATCAAATCCAAGAAATCCAAACCACGCCCAGAATAGCGCTTCGCAATCGACACCACCAAGCGCATATTCGATTCCGCCATTTTATCTTTGGCTCTCTTCTGCTCTTTTGGCGTGCCATGAATAATTTTCTGCGCCAACTCATACTCTTCTTCCGTCGACAATAGCGGAATCTTACCAATTTCGCGCAAATACAACTTTACCGAGTCATCCGAAATCTCATCATAAGTCACCGATTCCAAGTCTACGCTGCTATACTCATCTTCATTTTCTTCGCCCATCTCATCCATCGATGGCTCATCCATTTCGTCGTCTAAGCGTAAATCTTTATCTTCTTCGTCCATGTTTTTCCTTATTATTTTTTAACCACAAAACGCCTACCCGTTTGCAATATTTGTTTCAAGAGTTTTTGTTTGCTTTATCAAAATATTTTCTCTTCTGGTTGGACTACCAAAATTAGTCCGCTGACCAAGCATTTAGCTGAAATATAACATAATTTCCATTACAAGTCTATTTTTTTCGCAAAATTTCACTCATTTTTTGCAATAATTCGTTTTCGCGCATTTCATCCCCCGCTTCCTCCGCCAGCCGAATCTGTTCTTCCAGCTCCCGCCGCTCTTCCGCTAGCCGCTCCGCTTTCACGCGTTTTATTAAGCCTTGCGCTTCTCTCTCCAACTCCGCTTTACCAAGTTTGCTATATTGCTCCTCGAAAATCAGCTCCAATTCCTTCTCGTTATATTCTCGCACTTCCACTTCTTCAACTACAATTTTTCCCACTTTCGCAATCGCCGCCAAACTTTTTTCCGCCCGACTTTCCACTTGTACTTCTTGCGACACTTTCATTTTTTTCAATTTCTTTTTTTCTGGCTGCTCAATTTTCTTCGCCCGAAAAGCCTCCAGTGAGATCCCCAATTTCTCTGCCGCAATCCGCTCATAGCGTTCCCGCAAAGTCGCATCCTCCACACCCGTCTCTTCAATTAAGCGCTTCGCTTCCGCCGCATATTCCTGAAAACCCTTCTCCGTCCGCGTATCATATTTCGTCTCATACTTCTCCAACAGCCATTCCAGCGCTGGTCGGTATTCTTGCACCGCCTCTTGCCATAATTTTGCATCTTTTTGAATCAACTCATCTGCATCTTTGCAGCCATGGTAATCATCAATCACCGACAGATAAATTCCAAACTTCGCCGCCATCGAAATCGCCCGTTCCGCTGCGCGCACCCCCGCTTCGTCACCATCGTATGCCAAACGAATGTCTTTCGTCATCCGCGCAAAACTCTTCAAATGCATTTCCGTCATCGCCGTCCCCGCCGTCGCTACCGCCTGACACACACCCGCCTGATGCGACGAAATCACATCCATATTCCCCTCCACTACTACCACAAAATCCGCCCGCCGAATCGCATCTTTTGCCTGCGACAAACCAAAAATATGCCGCCCCTTGTTATACAAAATCGTCTCTGGCGTATTCAGATATTTCGGCGATTTCTCATCTTTTGCAATAATTCGCCCCGTAAAACCAATCACTCTGCCGCTCACATCCATCAACGGCACCGTCATCCGCCCTTTAAACAAATCGCCGCCATACTGATTCACTAAGCCCGCATCTTCTAACTCACGCTGGCTATATCCCCGTTTTTTCAAAAAGCCTACCAGCGCATTACCCGTTTTTGGCGCGTAACCAATCCGAAATTTTTCCACCGTTTTCTTATTCAAATTCCGCTGATAAAACACATATTGCATCACCGCTTTGTTTTGCGTCAGCGCATACTGAAAATATTTCGTCGCTAGCTCCAAGCAATCCAAAATCCGCTGCTTCCGTTCTGCTTGTTTTCTATCATCACCCGAATAACGTTTCAGCTCCACTCCCGCCTGCTGCGCCAACTTCTCCAGTGCTTCTCGAAAAGTACAACCCTCCATTTCCATCACAAAGGTAAAAATGTCGCCGCCTTTATTACTCGAAAAATCATGCCAAATTCCTTTATCTGGCGATACCATAAAACTCGGTGTTCTATCCGTTCCCCAAGGTGAATGCCCTTTAAAATTTCGCCCCGCCCGTTTTAGCTCAATGTATTGCCCCACCACATCTTCTACAGCCAAACGCGCGCGAATCTCTTCCTTAGCATCCTCCATACTCAAAATTATAACATCTCTCTAACAGATTAGAAAATTCCCACTCACCAAAGCTGAATTTTCCGCATTGTGTTTATGTTATAATCATTTCATGGACAATAAGGCTTATCTTGACGAAATTGCCGTCAAAGGCAAAAAGAAATTTTCAGCAGGGCCAATCTTGACTCCCGTCATGATTAAGCTCATTGCCGCCGCGGTCATCGCCGTGATTGCGATGGTCGTTATTGGCACGATTCTCAGCAACAAAAACCGCGAAGTTGCCGAAGTGCATCAAATGGTCTACGCCCGCATCGACAGTTTCCTTGACAAGAAAGGCCCCTTTAACTCTTACTCCGAAGACCTCAAATCTTCTGATCTCCGCACTTATACCGTTCAATTGCTTTCTTCGCTCGAAACTACCCGTTCTGCCCTCGACCGTTCTGGCCAAGATTTTGCCGCTAATGCAGATGTTACCTCCGAAAATTCCGGCCTCATCTCCACTTTCCAATATGAGCTCGAAGAGGCTACCCTCAATGGCCAGCTCGATGAAGTCTATGCCACCGACGCCGCCTACCACCTTTCTCTACTAATTTTACTTGAACAGCAAGCCCTCGCTAAAGCCACCAATAGCGTCTATGCTGACGCGCTCAATTCCTCTATTACCGACCTTCAGGTTCTCGAAGAACAATTCCGCGATTATAGCGACACTCACTAAACAAAAAATCTTCCGCCAAGGGAGATTTTTTCACGCCTAACTGCCCGCTAGCGCCAGTCTTCCAATTATTCTTTCTCGCCAGCTTCTTCATAGCCGTGCCGCACTAAATCCAGCACTTCCTCCCCACTCAGCTGTCCCGAGCAAATAATCTCAATACCATTTCGCCCCAGCGCTCGACTTTCCATCACGCTTTCATAGCGCTCGCGCAAAGTCTTTGCCAAGCGTCGATCGCACCGCACCTGTACTCTTAGCGGCTCTTTCCCCAACTCTACTGCCGCAAAAATCGTCTCACCCCGCAAAAACAAGCGATAGCCTTTTTCCTCGCGCGTTTCCACCTCCGGCAGCGCCATTGCAAATTTTACGATATCATCTTCGTGTACCATTTCAGCTCCTCTATACTTCCTCGAATATCATCCAGCGCCCGATGATTCTCTGGCTTCATAAATTTTCGATGTAGCGCATTCTCAAAATAAATCTTCCACGCGCTCACATCTAGTTGCCGATAATGCAACTTCGCATTCAATTTCGGCCACTCGCGCTCAATAAATTTCTGATCTTGATGAATCGAATTCCCCGCCAAATACACCGTCTCGCCAAAATTTTTCTGCACAAATTTCAGCAATTCTTTTTCCACTTCCGCGGCCGGCTTGCCGTCTGCATTCTGTGCCATCAGCGCATCGTACGATTCCTTATTTTTCACCCAAAATTCTCCCACCATCCGCTTGCGCATCAGCTCTTCATCCACCTTCACTACCGCCGTCAAACTATCAATCTCATTCATTTCCCAGTCAGTCGCAATCGCCGCTACTTCCAAAATCCGGTCTTCTTCCGGCGACAGCCCCGTCATCTCTAGATCCACCCACAATAGCGTCGCTTGCTCTGTCTTCTCTATCTTTTTCGTCATTTTTTCTTCACATCCAATTTAAGCGTTTTCACCACAATATAAATTACAAAAGCCAAAATAATAAAATTAATCAAATCATTCAAAAAAGTCCCCAACGCCAGCTCCGCCCCCGTATCACCTAGCGCAATTTTCCAACCTTTCAGCCCTTCTGTTGACCCCAACAGCAAGCCCAACGGCGGCATAAACACATTATTCACTAGCGAATTCACCAAATTTCCCGCCTGTGTACCTAGCACCAAGCCCACTGCCAGCCCTACAATATTCTGCTCCTTAATAAAATCTCGAAAACCGCTCGCGCCACCTTTCACCTTCGTAATACCATCACGCGTCAACTTCTTGGCTTTCTCTTTTGCATCCGCCATATTTTTCCTCTGTTTACTATCTAGTACTATAACATAGCTCTAGCTTCTTGACAAATCGCGCTAAGTATGCTAAAATAACCAAGATTCGTATTTTGTCAAAAATATGCGAAGGAACCTTTCGGCATTAGTTCAACAAACAGCACAGGGGAGGTGTGCATTATGGCAAATATTATCCAATTTAAACCGGCTACTGCCCACTTCTCTTTTGAGAAGCGTGGTGGCTACAATCTGGTCCCCGCGGAAATCATTGCATGCTTTTTTCAATACATGCGTGGAATCGGCCCTGATGCTTTTATTCTTAAGCATTACGTTTTTACTGAAGACGCCACTCTTTCCAATCATAGCGAAATTATGCGCGGCTGTATTCCCACGGAGGCTATCGACCGTAGAACGATTCGTCAGCACCAGCAAGAACTCGAAGTCGAGCTCGATACTTATGCTGTCGAAGCCAAAGAGCGTATCAAAGAATACGCTTCAAGGATCTACCAGCGCCAGCACCGCGGCAACGACATTGTCTTTGTTCGATGCCAGGACGGCATCATGGGTTGCGGCTGGTATGATTCCGCACACACCACACGCAAAGGACTTAAGCTTGCTGCTTTTATGCTCTATGCGCTCGGCAGCATCAATAACGACGCAGAACTGCTTACGGCAGTCTATAACTATTTGCCCTATGATAGCGAACTCACTATCGCTGAAGCCAATCAAGCTAGTGACATTATCGTCAAGCTTTTGGCCGACAAGGCAAAGAATTGCCGTTGCAAGAACTAAACCACCCCCAATACCCCAGACGCTATCTCGTCTGGGGTTTTTCTTATCCATTTTTCGCCAAGAAAATACCCACCCTTTTAATCGGGTGGGTAAGTCGATGAGTTACCGTCAAGTCAGAATATTCGGAATCGGCTTAACGTCTTGCGCATTCTCTTTTATGCGAAGCGCACCTCGCGATAGCCCATTTCTTCGGCACAAGCTTGCGCCAGTTCTGCCGCACCAGGCATATCCTGGTACACCTCAGCAATCTCGCGCAACTCACGCAACGATTTCGCCGATGCAATGTCCGCAATCATCTGACCGTAGTCCATCGCCTCCGACGATTTTGCCAGCACAATCATGCCAACATTGTCGTCATCAACAACACCTTCGTAATCCGCCGTCTCCAGCAGATGCGTCGCGATATCGGCCAGTGCGCGGTTTTTCGGACTCTCATCCTCAAACCCCAGAATCTTCGCATCATACGATGCCCAAGCTTCTTCATCGCACTCTATGATCGACATGCCATTCGCAGCCATACCTGTTCGGTTGCTAGCTGCCATTCTCTTGCGGGTCTCTTCGTTTCTGTACATATTAACCTCTTCCTGCCAGCTCTCCATAGCCGGCTGCTAATCTTAGCCCGCCGTGAGTGTCTTCACTTGGGGCTAGATTTCCCTCCCCTAAAAGAAACCTAGCTCCAAGCCAGAAAGCGTTAATATTAAAATCAACTCATCAACTAAAAAGGGTCGTGGCCTGTCTATCTAACAAACCATAACCCCATTATAGCACACTTTTCGCAAAAAGTCAAGATGCTTATGTTACATCGCTGCCGGAATCTCAATCCCCAACAAATCCAATGCTCGTGCCAGCACAAAATCCGCCTTTCGAATCACCGCCAGCCGCGCCGACCGCTCAACATCACTTGCCTGCAAAATTGGCGTCTTCTCATAATAACGATTCAGTTCCTGTGCTAGTTCAAAAGCAAAACCCGCAATCTTATGCATCTCAAAATTCGTGCACACTTCCGCCACGATCCGCGGAAAATCTAGCAACAAGCGCAAGACGTCTTTCTCCGCCATAAAATCATATTCA
Organism: uncultured Candidatus Saccharibacteria bacterium; assembly: GCA_964584145.1. GTDB lineage: Bacteria > Patescibacteriota > Saccharimonadia > Saccharimonadales > Saccharimonadaceae > UBA2834. The sequence goes on from CAZOYU010000001.1 coordinate 94,077, forward strand.
CTATAATCCACTGGTGCAAAATCCGCATTCTTTTCCAAAATCCGCCGCAAACGTACATCCGCATACTGACAAAACGGCCCTGATTGCCCCGTCAACGCGAAAATCTTATCTGGATCATATAAAATCCCCGTCTTCCGGTCTGCCACAAAATCCGAATATTTAATCGCGCCTACCGCAATCTTTTGAATATCCGCATCTGTCAGTTCCGCACCAAAATTCTCGCGCACCCGTTTTTCCGCATCATTTAGCAGTTCCTCCATCAGTACCACCCCCTTGCGCGACGACATCTTCTCCCGCTTCCCCTCCGGATTAATCTGGTCAATCGTGCCAAACCATAAATGATAGTTATCGACTTTCAAGCCAATTTTCTTCGCCAGCGCAAACAATTGTTCAAAATAAAATTTTTGCTCCGCACCCACTGCATAAATAATTCGGTCAGGATGAATATTCTCCACCCGGTAAACCATGCAGCCCAAATCCGTCGTCGCATACAACGCCGTACCATTGCTCTTCAGCATTAACATCGGCACATCAATCCCATATTCATCCAAACGACAAATAATCGAACCGTCTTCATTCCGTTCAAACACGCTGTCTTTCACTAGCTGTTCAACTTTTTCCTTGCCTAGCTCCACAAAGCTACTCTCGCCCATTTCCATATCTGTCGAAATCCCCAACCGCGCCATAATTTCATGCGTATGCGCCATCGAAATTTCCTTAAAACGTTGCGACAACTCCACTGCTTCCGCATCTTTCGCTTCCAATTTTTTCAGCCATTCTTGCACTTGCTCCGCCAGCTCATGACCACCCGCTTTTTCTTCCGCTTTCAGATCGGCTTTCATTTGGATATAAATATTACCCAGGTCATAAATCGTTACCTTATCCACCGCAATCCCCGCACGCTTAAAGCCCGTCGCCCAAATGCCAAACGGCGTCCCCACATCACCTAGGTGATTATCTGTCACGACCTTCCAGCCATTCGCCTCGAGAATCTTCTTCGCTGCCCAACCTTGCGTCCCAGGGCGCAAATGTCCCACCGAATACGGCTTCGCAATATTCGTGCTCGGGAATTCCGAAATCGCCAGCTTTCCCGCTCCCGAATCATTATCGCCATAATGCTCCGACCACGTCGCCTCCAGCTGTGCCATCAAAGCTTTCCCTGATACGCCGATATTAATAAAACCAGGCCCCGCCACCGTCAGCGTATAACCACAATCCCCCAGTTTTTGGATAATTTCTTCCGCAATCGCCCGTGGATTCTTTCCCACTTCTCGCGCCAAACGCAAAGCCACATTTGTCGCATAGTCACCCTCAATATTGGCCGGCACTGCCGCGAGTTCGACTACGACGCCATCCACGCCATATAAATCTTTGATCGCTCCTTGAATCTCTGCTTTAAAATTATCCATAGTATTTATATTTTAACATCTTTTTGCCCTCTTATCAAAGCCCCTTAAGCATGACTACTATTGACTTTTTTACAAAACTATGCTACAATAAAATTATTGCTTTCGCACACTTTGTGCTAAAGTAGTTTGTACGCGCTCTAACCAGAGTGCGCACCCGTTGTGTCGCCAGCGTGCGACAAGTACATTAGGAGGAATGTTTAGATGAAGAGTATTGTTTTGAAGGCTCAGAAGTATATCGAATTGAATACTAAGGCATCCAAGTCTAAGTTGACCGCTGACGAGATTCAGCAGAGCCATCAGCTCCGCCGTGAGCTTTCCGCTCGCGGTCTTGATCCGCAGCACGTCGTTGGGCTTGAGTATCGCGCCCTTGTTTTTACCTATAAGGCCAAGGTGACTGCTTTCGTCAATATGCGTACTGACGATAAGCGCATCGTTCCGACCTATCTGTTTCTGCAGAAGGTTGGCATCAATCCCGACCAGCGCGAGCTTGCGCGCCTCTTGGCCGAGTTCAAGCAGAACGCCAAGCGCGTTGACAAGCGGAAGACCGAGCGCTTCACCGAGCTTGCGCGTCCGCGCTTTGCCGCGAACGACGATGCCGTGCGCTTGACCGACCTCACTGAAGACGATTTCGCTGAGGACGATCGTCTGCTCGACGAAATCGCCGACGAATTGGGCTACGCTTGCTATGCTAATTCGGACGACAATTCGAATGATAACAATATCGACGTTTTCGCTGCCGACGCTTTCGGCGTCTAATTAAGTTTTCGGGGAGTGTCTTCCCCATAAACTAAAACCTCTTCCCCAATCTCCATCAGGGGCGACCACTTTGGCCGCCCCATTTTTAAAGTTACGCGTCGCATCCGAACAAAACCATACACGAGAAAATCTACCCCCCAGACGAGCAACCCTCAAAAAATTTCAGTCCGTCGTCTCAACGTTCTTTTTTACCAGAGCGCCGCGCTACCCCTCGCGCCGCACCAACACTCGCTCGCATCAAGCCCTCAAATAACGGATGCGCCCGATATGGCCGGCTCCGAAATTCCGGATGCGCCTGCGTCGCAATAAAATAATCGCAAGCTGGCGCTTCCACAAATTCCACCAACTTTCCGTCTGGCGACGTTCCCGACACCACTAATCCGCCCGCTTCAATCTCTTTCAAAAATTTCTGATTCACCTCATAACGATGTCGATGCCGCTCCACTACCTCAGCGCAGCCGTACAATTTCTTCGCCAAACTCTTCGCCGTAAGTACCGCCGGATAATTTCCCAGGCGCATCGTTCCGCCCGTACTCTCTTTTCCCTTTTGGCCTTCCATAATATAAACTACGTTCGCATCCGCTGGCGCATCAAATTCCTCCGAATTCGCATTTCGCACACCCCCGCGCCGCGCCGCCGCAATCACCGCCGTCTGCAAGCCTAAGCACAATCCCAAATACGGTTTATTATGTTCCAAACAATATTCTGCTGCCGCAATTTTCCCCTCCACGCCGCGCACGCCAAAGCCCCCAGGCACCACGACGCCATCCACTGCCGCAAAATCCGCCGCTTCCGCTTTTTCCGCATCAATCCATACCGTTTTCAACCGCACGCCCACTTTCCATGCCGCCGCCTTCAGCGCTTCCGTTACCGACAAATAAGTATCCGTATTGTCGATATATTTCGCCACCAAGCCAATCTTCACTTCATCCTTCGGCTCCGCCTCAATTCGTTGCACTAAATCTTCCCATTGACTCATATCTGGATCACCATGGTCGATAAATCGCTCCAGCGGTGCCAGTACGCCACCTTTCACTGCGTTCAATGGCACTTCATACACCGATTTCGCATCCGGCATCAACACCACCGCATCTTCTGGCACTGCACAAAATGTCGCCAACTTCGACGCCACTTGCGGCGCCTTAATTACCTTATCCACATCCATTCGCGCCACCACCATATCCGGAATAATTCCAAATTCACGCAAATCCCGCAGCGAATTTTGCGCCGGCTTCGTCTTAAATTCTTGCGATGTCGACAACCACGGCACATAGCATACGTGCACATACAAACAATTTTCGCGCCCTACCCGCGTCGCAAATCCGCGAATTGCTTCCACAAAATGCGACCCTTCCAAGTCGCCAATCGTTCCGCCAATTTCCACGATATGCACGTCCGAGCCAAAGTATTCCGCATTATCCAAAAATGTTTGTTGCACTAACCCCGTTACATGTGGCACCAATTGCACCGTCCGCCCACCAAATTCTCCCGCGCGCTCCGCATCAATCAGCTTCTTATACAACTTACCCGACGTCCAAATCGAGTTGCCCGTCATTTCTTCATCCAAAAAGCGTTCATAATGCCCCAAATCAAGGTCCGTTTCTGCACCATCCCGCGTTACAAAGCATTCGCCATGTTCGCGCGGATTCAGCAAGCCCGCATCCACATTAAAATAAGGGTCACATTTCTGCATCGAAACTTTTAGACCCTTCGCTTTCAAAATTGCACCAATACTCGCCGCCATGATTCCCTTCCCTACGCCGGAAATCACGCCCCCTGTAACAAAAATATATTTCGTGTTTGTTTTCATCGGGCACCTCCTTCTTTCGCCCACCTTTATAATACTCTTTAAGCATAATCATTTTCTCTCCCGCTCGCAAGCGCTGACATTTGCATTTTTTATGCCTTAACACTTGCGCCATCACGCTATATCTAGCGTAGTATCAATATTTCACCCCACTATTTTCTGCCGCGCAAAGATTCATTGTATAATCTAATCAAATGAACTGTTTCTACCTCTCCCGCTACAAATTCTATAAGCCCGCCGTCAGATCCGAGCTCAAATTCCTGCTCATGAGCGACATTCATTTTAGCCCTTCCGTCCGCGCTAAGGCTCTCGCCGCTATCAAATCTCAAGCCGTCATCGAACACCCCAATTACATCCTCATCGCTGGCGACCTTATCGATTCGCTTGACGCTATCCAAAGCCAAAGTGAACTCAAACGCCTCACCGCTTGGCTTACCAACCTTGGCACTGTCGCACCCGTCCTCATCACTCTCGGCAATCACGATTTTTACCGCAAAAATCCTGCCTATACTGGCGCCTTTTCACGCAAACGTCATTGGCGCGCCGAGACGCCTACGAAACTCGTCGAAGCCATTAAACAGCTTGACAATGTTCACCTCCTCGACAACGCCGTCTACGAAGATAAGCATGCCTACGTTTTTGGCTTCACTCAAAGTCCCGATTATTTCCAATTCGACCGCGACGAAGATCGCACTACTTCTATTACCCATCCAGGCAGCGAAGACAAGAATATCTTGCTCTACGACCTCCATCATCTTGATCAAAAACTTATCCACAATCTCCCCAAACACAAAGCTAAAATTGCCCTAATTCATTCCCCTGTCCATCTTTTCGATTCTGAGGTAAATAGTTATCTCTACGAATTCGATTTCTTCGTCACAGGTCATATGCACAGCGGCGTCGTTCCACCCGTGCTCACTGATTTTTGGCCTTCCGACCGTGGCCTCGTCGCTCCAGGCAAATTATTCTTCCCGCGCCATGCCCGCACCCATATTACCGAACCACATCAAAAGACCATTGTTTGCGGCGCCGTTTCTACGATTCAAGACAGCGCCAAGCCTCTTACTTTTCTCAACCACGCTTATCCCGTCAATCTTGCTACGCTCGAATTTTCCCATCGCCAAACTCTCGAGCATAAGCCCGATGTCAAGCATCAGTATTTAAATTTCTGAGTTACGCATCGCGCCCCCAACCGAAAACCTCACACTAAAATCCTCGCAAACCTCCGCGCAAGCATCAAAAATCTGCGCAAATCTCGCACAGTCTTAAATATTCCCAAAATCTGGTAGGCCCGGCTGGAATCGAACCAGCATTGTACCCTTAGAGGGGGTATGTCCTATCCGTTGAACGACGGGCCCAATAGGGCTATTTTACCATACCGCCAAATTTTTCTTGATTTTCTTCGCCAATATCATTAAAATATTTAGATACTAAAGCGACAATTCGGAGCTTTCTTTTTTTTGGACAGCCCCCATTCATCGCATATATCAAAATATAAACAACGGAGTTCTATGCAAAATAGTAAATATCTCGCACAGGAGAAAATTTCTAAGCTGCTTTTGAAGTTTTCTCTTCCCTGCATTCTTTCATTAATTGTCAGCGCACTCTATAACATCGTTGACCAAATCTTTATCGGCAATCATCCCGACCTCGGTTACCTCGGCAACGCCGCCACTTCTATTGTTTTCCCAATCACTATGACCGCTAGCGCGATTTCTTGGTGCTTCGGTGACGGCGTCGCTGCGCTCATGAGCATCAAACAGGGCAAAAAGTCCACCAACGATCTTGACAAACCTATTGCTAACGCTCTTATCGCCTCCCTCGGCGCCTCTCTCGTTCTTACTGCCATTAGTCTCATTTTCCATAATCAAATTCTCCGCCTTTTCGGCGCTTCCGACGAGTCCCTGCCCTTCGCGCTCGAATATTACACAATTATTGTCGCCGCCTTCCCAGTTTACATGGTCGGCAATACACTTAGTTCTGTCATTCGCGCCGATGGCTCGCCTAATCGTTCTATGGCCGTCACTCTCGTTGGCGCCATTATCAACATTATCTTCGACCCTATCCTTATCTTTGGTTTTAATATGGGCATGGCTGGCGCCGCTATCGCTACTATCGGTGGCCAATTCGTTTCTTTCCTAATTGGCGCCGAATATCTCCGCCACCCTAAAACTTTCAAATTCACTGCCCAGAGCTTCCGCCCCGAACTTAAAACTATGCAAAGTTTTGTTCGCCTTGGCATTTCCTCTCTCTTCACTAATCTCTCCGTCGTCGCCATCTCTCTCACTGGCAACTACATGTTGGCCGCTACTGGTGCCAGTTCAACTTATGGCAGCGATATTCCCGTCGCCGCTCTCGGCATCGCCAGTAAAGTCTTCACCATTGTTATTAATATCGTTGTCGGCCTCATCGCTGGCGCTCAACCTATTCTCGGCTACAACATCGGCGCTAAAAATTACGATCGCGTCCGCAAAACCTTCCGCATCGTTCTCAGCATTTCTGTCGCCGTCGGAATCTTTTTCACGCTCATTTTCGAATTCTTCCCGCTCGCCATTGTCAACATTTTTGGCAACAACGGCGGCCTCTATGAAGAGTTTGCTATCATTTGCTTCCGTATCTACCTCAGCCTCGTTACCTTCACTTGTACCATCAAGATGATCTCCATCTTCTTCCAATCTGTTGGCGAACCTATCAAAGCAATTATTTGCTCGCTCATTCGCGACATTATTTGTTTCATTCCGCTCGCCATTATTTTGCCAAATTTCTTCGGTATTTATGGCGTTCTCCTAGCCGCACCCGTCGCCGACTTTATCGGCATCATCGTCGCACTTGTAACTATTCGCCGTTATTTCAAAACTCTTACCGCGCCACAAGCGAGCAGCTTGGCCTCCGACCAAATTCAAGCTTCCCATCCAGGGGTTATTGTCGCTATTTCGCGTCAGCATGGCTCTGCTGGTAAATATATCGGTGAACTCGTCGCCCAGCAGCTTCAAGTCCCTTATTATTACAAAGAAGCCATCGCTCGTGCCGCCAAAGATAGCGGCCTCGACGCGGAATTTATTAGCAAAATTAACGAGGATGGTCCATCTGCCCTGCGCACCCTCTATCTCAGCAGTCAACCGGTTGAATATGCCATTGAAGCGCAGAATAAAGCCCTCCAAGAAATTGCCAAAGCTGGCTCTTGCGTGATTGTTGGCCGCGCCGCCGACTACGTCTTGCGCAATAATCACCAAGTACTCCGCGTCTTTATTCAAGCGCCCGATCAATATCGCCTCGCCAAGCTCCACGAGATGTATGGCGATACCGCCGCCGAAGCCAAGCGCAATCTCGCCAAATCCGACAAAGCTCGTTCTAGTTATTACGAACTCGTCTCCGGCCAAACTTGGGGCGATTCCCAAAACTATCATCTTGTCATCGATAGCTCTATTGGCGCCGAAGCCACTGCCGCCATTATTGCTGACTATGCCAAAAACTTCGCGTCCGGCCAATCTTCGCCAGCCACCAAACACCGCAAGAGCATATCTTAAAAAGATGTTATAATATCCTCATCAACAAAACTAAGGAGTACTCATGA
>CAZOYU010000002.1:0-85013 GCA_964584145.1 uncultured Candidatus Saccharibacteria bacterium
AAAAGAGATTATTAAATATTTTCTTTGCGCTAGCTCTCGTCTTGGGCCTGTCGCCAATGTCTGCTTTTGCCGAGGACGGTACGAACGGAGTTGCGTCCATGGATTTAACCGTAAAACCAATACTCGGAGCAAAAATCGGCACTGCTGATAGTATATCCTACATACACACTAAAGACATTACTACCACGCCGGCACTAGATTCTGGAACAAGAAGACTCATTGATTATCCTACGTATTATAAGATCTTAGACAAAGATTATACTGGTAACGCCGAAGCAGACAAAGCTAAGATGGCTGAGGTGACTGATGAAAATGAGGTGTTTCAAGATGGCTACCATTACTATTTGATCGAAAAAATAATTGTCACGGATCAAAATAGAAAGCCTCTACCTTTCAAGAAAGACACTACTGCGACCATAAATAAAGAAGCGGCTTCCGTAGAGCTAATTGAAAATGACTACTACCTATCTGTGGCTGCCTATGTCGATGTTTTTGGTTTTTATAATATCGACACAACTTTGACTGCGCCTGCTCTTGGTGAAAACGCCGACTATGCGCCTACTTTTACGATTGCCGAAGGCCTAGACGAAAGACCTGCTTATGATCTTGGCATTACCTCCATCAAAGCAACCACTTGGTACAAAATCGCCGAAGACGACTTTACGACTCTCGAAGATAGCAAATGGATTAAAATGGAAGCAGACGAAGAATATGCCAAAGGCTATTTCTATATGGTTAAATTCGATATCCTTGAATATAATGATCCTGAGCTCGACTATCTTGCTAGAACTATCAGCAAAAACCTCACCGGCACTTTGAACGAAGAGGACTTTGATAAAATCGTAGTCGCCGACGATCAATACAGTGCCGAGCTCTACAAACTCTACGAACCATTCGGCGGCCGAAAGAAAGTTGTTAGCGCTCAAGAAGTCGCTAACCCTAAGACTGCCGATGAGGGTAATCTTGCCATTAGTTTACTTCTGCTTTCTGTCACTGGTGGCGCCGTCGCAGCTGTAGCAATTCTTGGCAAACGTCGCTAATCTAAAAGCTAGCAATCTCAATAAGAACGACCATCGCAAAGTGGTCGTTCTTTTTAGTGGGTGTATTTGTCTAGTTAAATATAAGCTCTCACGCCTTCACTGTTATCCATCCGTACCGAATCGCCGTCGCCTCGACCTGCAAAAACCCCAACCCAAAGTCGAGGACTCTTAAAATCAGAATCAGCCTCTCACCGTTTCTTTAGCGCTTGTTCGCAAGCCACTCGAATCAGTTCACTCCAATCATTCGTCAAATGCGGTACTTTTGCCAGCTCGTACGCTGTCATCTCAAAGCGAACCGCCATCGCCAACTCTTGCGCAATCAGGCCCGCATGCGGCGCCATTACTGTACCGCCCAGGATCTTATGCGAACGCTTCGCCATAATTAGCTTCACGAAGCCCGTCGTATTGTCCGACGTGTTCGCCTTCTGCACCGCACTCAGTGCCACGACCACCTTATCAATCTTTTGGTCGTGCCGAATACAATCATCTTCCGTAATCCCCACCTCTGCTACGCCAGGATTCATGTTCGTCAAGCGAATTACCCCGCTATAATCTATTGGATTTTTCTTGCCGCGTCCCAATATATCCGCCACTGCCGCGTGCGCCTCAATCAGTGCCCGTTCCGTACTGCTATGTCCACCCAGTACGTCGCCCGCCGCATAAATATTCTTCGCCGACGTCCGGCAATGCTCATTCACAATAATGCCGCGTTGATTAAAATTTACGCCTGCATTCTCGAGCCCAATATCAATATTTGGCGCATTTCCTGTGCAGACCAGCACTTCATCTACGCGCAGCGATTTTTCCTGACCGCCCCGCAAGAAAATCACCTTCTTGCCCAGCCCGTCTTTCTCTAGCGCGATCACTCGCGACTGCGTCAAAACTTTAATCTTATCTTTGTTAAAAATCTCATCTAGGACTTGCCCAACTTCTTCATCTTCGCGTGGCATCAGGCGCGCAGCAATATCTGCAATAATCACCTGCGTGCCCAAAATCGAGAAGAATTGCGCCAGTTCGCAACCAGTCGAACCTGCGCCCACGATAAAAATCGTCTTTGGCGGCCGAATCATTTCCAACACATTCTCTGGCAGCCAATATTCCAAATTCGCCGGAATCTTAATCCCTGTATCCAGCGTTGCCGCACCTGTTGCAACCAGAATGCGTTTCGCGCGAATCGTCTCATCGTTCACGCTAATTTCGTGATTCGATAGCAAATGCCCGCGCCCATGCAAACAACTAATCCCCGCATCCTCGAATACTTTCTTATTGTTGGCCTTCGCACGTTTTAGCGCCAGATTTTTCCAGTTATTTACGGTTGGATAATTATAGCGCAAACCCGTGCTCGACAAGCCGAATTTTGACCCCGTTAGCGCAATCTTGAATTGCTGCGCTGCATAAAATAGCGCCCCAAAAGGCACATTCGAATAATTTTGGCTCGAGCCACCCCATTTATTTGATTCAACTAGCGCGACTTTTAAACCTGCTTGTGCTGCCATCAGCGCTGCTTCGCCACCCGCATCGCCGCTTCCCAGTACTACTAAATCAAAGTCAAACCGTTTTCTCATCTTTATATAATTTTATCATGATTCTGATAAGCAAAAGCGAGATCAGGATCAAGCACCTTTATTTCCTTATAAATTATTTTGCGTAAATCATCTTCTGTTACCGTGTCTTTGTCCGCAATCCATGCATCCGTCGCTTTTGATACTCGCTCTGCAATTTGTTTCGCCCAATTTTCTGGCACATTCTGGCTGCGCGCATAACGCAACACATTCTGCTGAATGCCTTTGCTTGAATATTCGTAGGTAATTTTCTTTTTCATCTACATCACCCAATAAGTCAAGATAAAGCCCGCCAGCACCAAGAAACCACTGCCTGAAATTATTCGCGCAAAAGCCTTATTTTGCACTCGCCATTTTTGCACTTCAATCACGTTTCGTCCCGTCTTGACCCGCAACTTCAGTATTAGTAGTGGCACAATGCTCATTACTGTATATCCCAGCACTGCGGCAATCTGGAATTCTGTGCTCAAATTTAAGATGCAATTCGCCACTACGAAATACAACGCAATACTTAGCGGCATTTCTGCAAAACTACTCAAAATCCCCAACGAAAATGCTTCAATATTATCATTCGTGGTTTTTGCGCGGCGTTGGATGTAGCGCGTAAATGAACGCGGTAGCCACAGCTCCGTATTTTTGCCACGGCGGTAATAAACCGTCCACATCACGAGTGCGCTCGCTAAGAAAATTCCTACGCAAATAATCAAATATACAGTCTTTAGTGCGCCATCAAAGCTCGTCGAAATCAGAAAAGCCATCGCGCACACCATCAGGAAGCTAATCACGCCTGCGCCCAGAATATAATGCCGTGCCAAAAAGCGCGTCTTGCGTCGGCGATGATGCCCCATACTTGCGTGATACAACAAAATTAAACCGCCCAAACTCAATTGCAGGGAAGACTGAACCATGCCCGCCAGGGCAATCGTAGCGATACAGAGTAAATCGCTCATGCTTCAAGTTTAGCATGCTTGCCAAATTATTGCACTTACGCTTGTCCGTTTCGCCACCAACTTATATGCTAGCGCCATGAAGAAATTTTGGATTTTTATCGTAAATCTTTGTGCTGTATTTAGTGCATCTGTTATGCTCGCATCGCCTGTTCTTGCGGCTGATTCGTCCACTCTAATTAGCTCGCCCGATTTATCTACTGTCACCCCGCTCGCTGCGCCCAGCGACTCCGATCTGCCTGATACACTCGATTCTGGCGATCCCGCTACTTCCGACTTTCCCAACTCCGACTCCGCCCAAGCGTCACTCCGTTTTTACGCCGTCAATGCCGGCTACAAGAGCACCGAATCTGCCCAAAATTATGATTTCATCGAGCTTGAGCGCACTATTGCTACCGATTTGTCACTCGCCGATTTTTCTATCATTTATTTCAATAGTGCCAACAAGCAAACTGGCGAAATCACTTTCACGCCGTCGCAAATTCTCACGAGTGACCGCCTTGTTTTGAACTTTGCTAAGAGTCCGCAAGCTGCCGGCTGGGAAGATTCGCCTTATCTCTATTATTTTTCTAGTTCCGGTCTTGCTTCAACTGCTGGCCGCCTTCAACTTTTGCAAAGCGGGGAAGTGATTGATGAACTTTGCTGGGGCAAAATTACTTGCACCACATCGAATCCCAAATTTTCCACTCAGCCCGCCGATAATCTCTCGCTCGTCCGCAGCGTCGACGGCTATATTCAACAAGCATATTATCCCGCGCTCATTGCCGCTATCACTGAAAATATCATTGAAACTGAGCCGACGACCTGCCAACTCATCATTACTGAAATTTATTCTTATTATCGATATTCGGCCACCGAACAATTTGTTGAATTTTATAACCCCACCAACATCCCGCAAGACGCCGCTACTTGTGTCTTTCGTTACAAAAATACCAGCTATCCGCTCACTGGCTCTGTCGCGCCCGACAGCTATTTTATTTACCAAAGTTCCGACCTCATTCTCACGCGCAATCCCTCGTCTTATAATCTCTATTCGCTTGGCGACCTCGATGTTTTGCATCCGCACGGCCAGAAGAAGGGTACATCCTACGCGCTCTTTAATATTGGCGCGAGCGACGAACAATGACTGCAGACTTACCAGCCTACCCCTGCCGCCATTAATATTTACCAGGAATTTCAAACTTGTCCCGACGGCAAAATTATCAATCCCGAAACTGGCAATTGTATCAATGAAGTCGTCGACCAAGAAACTGTTTGCCCCGAGGGGAAATATTTGAATCCTTTAACCGGTCGTTGCAAAACTATCGCGACTCAGAAAACTACCATTTGCAAAGAGGGTTATTATCTCAATATTTTAACTGGTCGTTGTAAGAAACAAACTAGCACTACTACGCTTGCCGCCTGCAAAGAGGGCTACGAACGTAATCCCGAAACTAATCGTTGTCGCAAAATTCGTAGCGAAGATACTGCCGCTTATCCTGTCACGCCCACGACCGACGATGGTTACCATAATCCCAAAATTTTCATCGCTACGGGCGCCATCATTGCGCTCATTCTCGGCGGCGGCATTTATGCCAGCTATCAATACCGCAAAGAAATCAAACACGCTATACTAAAGATATGTCGAAAAAACGCGTCTTAGGTATTGATCCAGGTACTGGCATTTGTGGTTTTGGCGTCGTACAATATATTACGCACAAAGCGCCACGCATGATTACGGCCGGCGTCGTTACTACGCCCGCACATACGCCACTCGCTGATCGCCTGCTCGACATCTACGATTCGCTCAATCAAATTATCGCCGAAACTCAACCCGACGAAGTTTCAATCGAAAAACTTTATTTTAATCAAAACATCACGACTGGCATTACGGTTGCCGAAGCGCGCGGTGTCTGCATTCTTGTTGCTCGCCAACATAATCTCCCCATCGCTGAATATACGCCGCTCCAAATTAAGCAAACCATGACTGGCTACGGCCGTGCCAAGAAACACGATATGCAGGAAGCCGTCCGTGTTTATCTTAATATGGAACGCATCGTTAAGCCCGATGACGCTGCCGACGCCCTCGCTGCCGCCATCACGCACGCCCTCATGACCCGCATTGCTTATCAATAAGCTATAATATGACTATGATTGCACATGTCCGTGGCCAAGTTGCCGAAAAATTTGCTAATTCTGTCATTATTGATGTTCAGGGTGTTGGCTACGAAGTTAGCCTCACTACAATAGATTTTGATCAACTCAATTTGAATGACAGCACTAAGCTTTATACCTACCATCATATCCGCGAGCAAGCTGAAGAATTATTTGGCTTTACTAGCCTTGCCGCCAAAAAGTTGTTTGAGTTACTGATTTCCGTGCAGGGCATTGGTCCGAAAGCCGCTATGGCAATTCTTAGTCTCGCGCCTGTCGAAGAAGTGCGTAATGCTATCGCTAATCAAGATGCCAGCTATATCGCCAAAGCTGCTGGTGTCGGCAAGAAATCCGCCGAACGCGTAATTGTTGACCTGCGCGACAAAGTTGGTTTGCCGACTTATTACGGCCGCAAATCTGACCCAATCCAAGCGCCGCTCACTCAGAGCGACGAAGCACTCGATGCGCTCATGGCGTTGGGCTATACGCTCGCTGATGCCACGAAAGCGCTGGAAGGCGTCGATCCAGCATTGTCTGTTGAAGAACGTATCCGTGTCGCCCTCAAGACTCATCAGGGGTAGAATTAACTTATGCTTGCTTCAGGCAGACATCTTTGCTAGAATTGAAAGCACTGCTCTCGGATCCGCCTTCGGATTTTGGGGAAATTGTCGTAAGAGAGTAGGTCATTACTAAGCAGGAGAACACCATGAAAAAGCGTACTCGCAAGGGGACGCTCCGAATGGATACACTTCGGTGGAATGAATACATCGAAATGTAACAAAAAATGCCCATTGGGCATTTTTTGGTGGTCTAGCGGGTTCGGTGTTTATTCGCTCGCCTTCGCGCCTGTTTCTTCGCCGGCCTTCTTTAATTCTTCATTGATGCGATCTTCTAGTAATTTCTTCAAATCTTCTTGTGTCTCTGCATCTTCGACATTGATTGCTACACCATTCACATAAAAGGCAGGTGTCGCACTGACTTTGTCGACATTTTTACCTAGCGAATAATCAAAATTAATCTTCGTCTCGATGTTCGAGCTACCCATATCTTCACGGAATTTATCTACATCACCTTCCGGCGCAATGTCTTTAAATAAACTCACGAATACTTCTGTGCGAGCCGTGCCAGTTTCCGAAATCCATTCTGCTCGATTCGAATAAATCGTTTCAACCATATCCCAATAGTAGCCTTGAAAGCCTGCGCTCTCCGCCGCTGCCGCTGCTGCCCGCGCGTTCTGATGGCCCTGGATCGGGAAGTTGCGATACAAAAATGCTACGCGGTCGCCATATTCCTCATATAGTTCATGTACATTTGGCATTGCCGCCGCGCAACCAGGGCACTGCAAATCCGCATATTCCACCACAATTACTTTGGCATTCTCATTGCCGCGCACATGGTCGCCAATGTTGCCGTTATTATCATCTGCTTTAATAATTGATGCTGAATTATAATCCGTCACATCAGTCGGATTATTGGCTTTCTGGAAGCTCGTCCAAGCAATCAGACCGCCAAACATGACCAAAATCACCGCGATGGCCGCTACTGTAAACTTATTCATGCTACAATTTTACCATAGACTTAAGGAGAAAATATGTACGAGTCTTTTAAGCAGAAAGTGATGCGTAAACTGACCGCTTGGCTCGACCCCAAGCTGGCGAAATATCGCCCACCCGTCAAAAAGACGCCCTATGCGCCCAAAACTCAGCAAGAATTAATTGGTGTCCTGAAGCGCACGCCGTCTGGTATTTTGAGCGCCAACCAGCGCGACCTGATTGCTGGCGCGATGTCTTTTGACCAATTACCAATCTCGCTCATCATGACTGAACGCAAAGATATGATGTTTCTCTCGGATGGCGATTTTCTTGGTCCGCTCTTGCTTGATAAAATGTATCAAACTGGGGCTGCCAATTTTCCGGTGCTCAACCATGATGGCGAAGTTTGTGGCTTAGTTCGCATGCGCGACCTCGACCCGCTCAAAATCACCGAAGACCAGCCAATCGAACAATTCATCGAAAAGACTGTTTGCTTTGCCCGTGCCGATTACTCGCTCCAGATGCTCCTCGCGACTTTTATTCGCACCGAATCTTGTTATGCTATTGTCGTCGATCATGATGCACACATCGTCGGTTCCGTTACGCTCGACGCGCTCATGGCTATGCTTTTTGGCCATCGCATCAAAGATTCTTTCACTTCCGACGATTCGCCTTATTCAGTCGCCCGTCGCAGCGCCAAATAACTAGCCTCATCCCGCCACGCCAAATGGCTCGTTCTTCCGACCCGCCAATCAAGCAGCTTATGTTAATATGAAATTATGTATTGGCTACTGTTTCCGATTTTGGCTTCCGTTTTTTATTGCTTCGGTGGTTTCATTCAAAATTACCTCACCGACCTCGCTCTGCCCAAAAAGCGCGCCGGCGCACTCGTCGTTGCACACTTGCCTTGTTTCCTAATCATCATGATTTTACTCATGGCTGTCTTCGGTCGTGCTACTTTCATGATGCCACTTGGCAACGCTTTTGGCCTAGTTTTAGCGGGCGCTATTAACGTTATTGGTTCGATTTTCTACTACAAAGCTCTTCAGGTTGGCGACAATACTGACATTACTATTTTTGGCCAAGTCGGTCCGCTAATTTCGCTCGGCCTCGGCGTTGCGCTGCTGGGCGAAACTATCAGTATCAACCAAGGTATCGGTTTCATTTTTATCATGGCTGCTACTGCCGTCGTCATTCTCGGCAGTATGAAAGGGCAGAAAAAACATTCCTTTGATTTCCGCGTTGCCGGTCTTACGGTTGTCAGCTGCTTTTTCTCCGTCCTGTCCGACATTGTCTTTGCGAAATTCCTTGGCGATGCTACTGCCAATTATGTTCTCTTTGCTCAATCCTTTTTCTTCTTCGAGCTTGGTTCATTGCTCGCCGTCGTTCTTTGCTTAATCTTCTTCGATTCGTGGCGCCAAGCCCTTGTTAAAACCTTCTTCCGCGGCCGAAAGCATCATCTCCATTTCGCCCTTTCGCTCGGCGACAATCTCACGCTCGGCATCGCCGAAATTCTCTATAAATTTGGTCTCATCGTCGCGCCAGTCGTTTCGCTTGTCTCGCCCATCGGCAAAGTCGCCAGCCTCTTTACTTCATTCTTTATTACTATTTTTCTCGGCAAACTTTTCCCGCATTTCATCCATTCCAAACGCATCACTAAACGCATCGTCACGCAATATCTCATCGCCGGCGCACTCATCGTTTGCGGTATCATTCTAATGAATTAGCACTCTTGACCATTAGACTGCTAAAATATATAATTTAATCCATGAGTAAAAGAGACTACTACGAAGTTCTCGGCATCCAAAAGGGTGCATCTGATGATGAAATTAAAAAAGCTTTTCGCAAGCTGGCGATTAAATACCATCCTGATAAAAATCCAGGTGATAAAGCCGCCGAAGAGAAGTTTAAGGAAGTTAACGAAGCCTATTCTGTTTTGAGCGATAAAACTAAGCGCCAACGCTACGACCAATTTGGCCATGCTGGTGTTGGCGGTGCAGGGAGCAGCGCGGGCGGCAATCCTTTCGAAGGTTTCAATTTCAATGGCCAGAGTTTCAATTTCGATTTTGGTGGTGGCAGCGGTGGTCTCGATGATATTCTTGGCGCGATGTTTGGCTTTGGTGGCGGTTTCCGTGGCGCCCGCCGTGGTCGCGATTATCGCACGACTACTACGATCGATTTCGAAGAAGCTATTTTTGGTACAACTAAAAATGTTTCCGTCGATGGCGAATCCATTAAACTCAAAATTCCTGCTGGTATTTATGACGGTCAACAAATTCGTTTAGCTGGCAAAGGTGGTGCTGCACCAACCGAAGGTGGCCAACGCGGCGATCTCTATGTTGAAATTCGTGTTCGTGCCCACAAAACGCTCACCCGCGAAGGTAATCTCATTTTGTCCGACGCTACCATTTCTATGGTTGACGCTGTGCTCGGCACCGAAATTGATGTCGAGACTGTCGATGGCGAAATTACCATGCGTATTCCGGCCGGCACTCAACCAGGTACGAATTTCAAACTTTCTGGTCATGGCGCACCATTGCAGGCTGGCTCAACTGAGCGTGGTCCGCATATTGTTACTATCCACGTCGAGATCCCTAAAAATCTCACCAAAAAGCAAAAAGAATTATTGCTCGAATTCGACCAAGCCAAAAAACGCGGTATTTTCAAATAATTTAATCTAGTTGCAAATGCTTTTTTGCTAGTTCTGTCACTATTCGCCCGCGTGGCGTGCGCTGAATCATACCTAGCTGCACTAAAAACGGTTCCAAATAATCTTCAATCGTCGACGCTTCGTCGCCCGTTAGCGCCGCAATCGTATTTAGCCCCACTGGCTTATCGCCATATTTTTCATACATCAAAGTCAGCATATTCCGATCCGCCGGGTCCAGTCCTAATTCATCGATTTCTAGCATTGCTAACGCTCGCTCTGCCATTGGCACGTCAATAATTCCATCGCCATTCACGTCTGCATAATCGCGCACCCGCTTCAATAAGCGGTTAGCAATTCGTGGCGTCAAGCGTGAGCGCTCCGCCAGCAACTTCGCCGCCGCTGGTTCAATCTGTGTATTTAAAATCTTCGCTGAGCGTTCAATAATCTGTTGCACGTCACTATTTGCATAATATTCCAAACGATATGAATGCCCAAACCGATCACGCAGCGGTCCCGCCAAATTACCCGCCTGCGTCGTTGCGCCAATCAAAGTAAAGCGCGGCAAATCCAATTTTACGCTCCGCGCCGCTGGCCCTTTGCCGATCACAATATCCAGTTTGTAATCTTCCATCGCTGAATACAAAATTTCTTCCACTGCTCGGCGTAAACGGTGAATTTCATCAATAAACAAGATGTCACCATCTGTCAGATTCGTCAAAATACTCGCCAGGTCACCGGCTTTTTCAATTGATGGCGCCGAAGTAGCCCGAAAATTCGCCCCCATCTCGTGCGCAATCACGCCTGCCATTGTCGTTTTGCCTAGCCCAGGTGGCCCATACAACAGCACATGGTCCATCACATCGCCGCGTTTTTTCGCCGCATCAATCGCCAACTTTAAGTTCGTCTTCAAGCGGCGCTGGCCAATATATTCCTCAAAATTGGTTGGGCGCAGCGAGCATTCTACCGCCCGCTCTTCGCTGTCGTCTTCATGTAGACTCGTATCAATCACCCGCTCAATTGCCATAGCTGTATTATAACACCTTGAGCAGGGTACTTTTCGCGCAGCCCTAAAGCTTGCTAAAATAGAAGCATAACAGGAGGATTTTATGGCCGACATTAAAGGTACTAAAACAGAGCAAAATCTAAACGCTGCCTTTGCCGGTGAAGCTCAGGCGCGCGTCAAATATCAATATTATGCTAGCAAAGCCAAAAAAGATGGCTACGAACAAATTGCCGCCATTTTCGAAGAAACATCCGATAACGAAAAAGAGCATGCCAAAATTTGGTTTAAGCTTTTGCATGATGGTGCTGTGCCAGATACTCCCGCGAATCTCGAAGATGCCATTGCTGGCGAGCAATACGAAGAAACGGAAATGTACGTCAAATTCGCCGAAGAAGCGCGTGCGGAAGGTTTTGATGAAATCGCTAAGCTATTCGAAGAAGTTGGCAAAATCGAAGCCGACCATGAAAAACGTTATCGCAAAGTGCTCGAAAACATCGAGAAGGGCATGGTCTTCAAGGGTGATGGCGTAACTGTCTGGAAATGTCGCAACTGTGGCTATATCCATATCGGCAACTCTGCGCCCGAACTTTGTCCAGTTTGTTCGCACCCTCAAGCCTACTTTGAAATTCGTGCCGAGAATTTCTAATTAATGGCTAAGAAATTTTCGCATCGTCGCCGTCGCACGTTTTTCTCTCTGTTTTTGCTTGCTGCCGCGGCGGCCTATCTTCTGCTCAATCCGAATTCCTATCAATACCTAAGTGAGACTAATGGCTCTGTTCAGTCAGCTGCCAATATCTCGCTCAAAGATGAGACTACTGCCGATTCCACGCTCGCAACCGATGTACTCGAATCGCTCGCCGTTCGCGCCAAAGACGAGTCACAAAAATATTACCGCAAATTATTCTACAGTAGCTGGGGTACAACTTCGTCTGGCTGTAATACTCGCGAAGCTATTCTCCAGCGTGATTTGACCGACCTCGTTATGGACGGCTGCAAAGTCCAATCCGGCACGCTCGCTGACCCTTATACTGGCACGACTGTACATTTTGTCCGTGGTCAAACTACCTCTAGTGCCGTCCAGATTGACCATGTTGTCGCGCTTAGTAATGCTTGGGCGACGGGCGCTTATGCTTTCGATAGCGATACGCGCTATCAGCTCAGCCAAGACCCGCTTAATCTTCTTGCTGTCGATGGCGCCGCTAATCAAGAGAAACTCGATCAAGATGCTTCTGATTGGCTACCTAGCAATGAAAACTTTCAATGCCAATATGTTGCCCGCCAAATTTCCGTCAAAGCCAAATATCATCTCTGGGTTACGCCTGCCGAAAAATCTACCATGCAACGCGTGCTGGCAGGCTGCCCAAACGAGCCTACTGTAGGACTAGAAAATCTGTAACTTCAAAATTTTTGCCCGCCACTTCCGCGGCCGCCAGAATTGCCCGTTCATTCAGTGCTTGCTGGCTCAAATATAATTCCGCCGCAAAGCGCATCTGCGCCAACTTCTTCTTATCAATTGCCTCTAATCCATGGCCTGAGCGCCGGTACTTTACCTCTGTAAAACACAACACGCCCGCATAGCGCGAAATAATATCAATCTCGCAAAATTTATTCTTCCAATTCCGCGCCACAATCTCGTGCCCCGCTTCGGTCAAATATTTACAGACTGCCTCCTCGCCCCGTATCCCGCGCGCCGTTGTGGTTCGGGTCGCACCTCGACTTTTGCGCGCAGTCGCACTATTGTTATTTTGCGTTGTCACTTCATTCTCGCTCTGTGTTTCGCCGAGCTTACTCGTCTTCAATAGCTCCGCAATCGGTCGAAAACTCTTGCGATGTTCCGGACAAGGGCCATATTTTGCCAACATTTGTTTATGCAACGCTGTCCCATAGCCTACGTGCTTCTCGAAGCCATACTCGGGATATTTTGTCGCTAGCTGATGCATATAATCATCTCGCGCCACTTTCGCTACGATACTCGCCGCTGATACTTCCGGCACCAATAAATCTGCCTTTTTTAATACCTGTACGTGTCCCGCCAACGGCGTATCACGCAAAAAGTTCACTGTGCCATCAATAATAATTTCGTGAAAGGGAACTTGAATCTGCTTTACTGCCGCTCGGCAAGCTTTGCATAGCGCCGCCGACAGACCAATCTGATCCAATTCTGCCGCCGATACCCAGCCTAGTCCAACTGCTGCATGCTCGCGAATCTCCGGCGCGAGCGCTTCCCGCTGACGCGCGCTTAACTTTTTCGAATCCGTCAGTCCTTCAATTTGTGTGTCGCCCAACACGCACGCACCTACAACAAGAGGCCCCGCCCAGGGACCTCTACCAACTTCATCTATACCTAAGATTGCCAAATTAAGCTTCTGCTTTCTCTTCAGCGGCTGCTTCAGCGGCTGGCGCTTCTTCAGCTTCGTCTTCTGGCAAAGCATTCACGGCATGGCGATCGAAATCTTTCTGTACCAAGCGTGCCGACTTACCAGAACGGTTACGCAAGTAGCGCAAATTATTGCGGCGAACCTTACCGCGGCGCACAATTTCTACCTTTTCTACCAATGGGCTATGCATCAAGAAGCTCTTCTCAACACCAACGCCAGAGGTAACTTTGCGGACGGTAATCCGTTCAGTGTGCGAATCTTTGCGATCTACGCGGGTTACTGTACCTTCAAATACCTGAATGCGGAATTTATCACCTTCCTTAATTTTTTGGGACACACGGACGGTATCACCAGAGCGGACGTCGATGACGGCCTTCTTCTTTTGGGCATCTCCCACCATCTTTAATAATTCAAACGACATACTTTTACCTTTTATATTTAAAAACTTGACTCATTTTAGCATATTTTTGACCTTTTGAAAAGGGGTCAGGCGCAGAAACCACGGGGCAGCACAAAAACAGCCCGATTCTGCAACGGATAAACTAATTATAGCATAAGCATCAAATAAAGTCAATCGCTAAATTACGCGACCAACTTCTTCCAAAGTCGTCTCGCCACGCAATGCGCAGAGCAGACCTTTTTGCTCCAGCGTCAGCATTCCCTCCGACAGTGCTGTCTGTTCAATCGCATTTGTATTAATCGTGCCCATCTCACCTCGAATATAGCGTTGAATCGGCTCCGTTACGATCATTTGTTCCATAATCGCCGTTCGACCGTTAAAGCCAAAAGGATGCTCTGTTGATGGTTTCTCGCGGTATAGCGTCATGTCGTCCAAATTAAACTCATGCTTGACACCCTCGAGTGCCTTCTTGATATAGCGCACTGTCGCCGCATCCGGCTTATATGCCTCTTTGTTCTCGTCTAGGCGGCGTACTAAGCGCTGCGCAATCAGCAAACGAATCGAAGTTGAGAAGACCGGATTAATCCCGATCATATCCACGATGCGTGCGAAAGCCGCTGAGGTTGAGTTGGCATGGAAAGATGACAATACCAAATGGCCCGTGATCGAAGCCTGAATTGCCGTTCGTGCCGTATCATTATCGCGAATCTCGCCCACCATTACTACGTCAGGGTCCAAGCGCAACACTGAGCGCAAACCCTCTGCAAACGAACCGCCTTCGCCTGTCGCAATTGGAATTTGCGAAATCCCCGGCAAACCATACTCGATTGGATCCTCCAGCGTAATAATCTTGCGATCTGTCGTATTTAGTGCATTTATAATCGAATACAAAGTTGTCGACTTACCTGAACCTGTCGGGCCGACCATCAGCAGCATTCCTCGCGGGTGCGATATTACTTCCTGAATTTCCGCTCGTTCTTCTTTCGTAATCCCGAGCAGGTCCAAATTCAATAAGCTCTCATCAAAATTGAACAAACGCAACACGGCATCTTGCCCATACATCGTCGGCACCGTCTCGACGCGGATATTCAGCAGATGCGTTGCGCCGTTGCGCGTAATATCCTTCTGCATATGTCCCGACTGCGGTCGGCTGCTCGCCGTCGATACATTCGCTCGCGAACTCAGCTCGCCCATAAAAATCCGGTAGCGGTCGCGACTGATTTCTGCCACTGGGTGCAAAATTCCATCCACGCGCATCCGAATTCGAATCTCGCCCCGCATGTTCTCGATATGAATATCTGACGCGCCTAAGCGGTCTGCTTGGTCGAGCAAATAATCGAACACTCTTTCCGTCGACACGCTATCCAGCGTGCGCGACACCTGTTCAATCGTTTCCGAGTCGCCCTCGTGCGCAATCTCAATGTCGTCATAGTGAATCTCTTTCGGCGGATCATGCCGCAGCATAAAGCATTGATAAGCCGAATTTGAAATCAAGAAAAATTGAATCCGCAGCCCGGAATTGTTATACTCCGTATTCATCTTATCAATTGTGCTGCGTGGTGTTTGGCTCGTCACCATGAACTGATAAGGCTTGCCTTCAACGCCCCGTTGCAACGGAATAATAAATTCCTTATGCATCTGCGCAATTTCCAGCACATCTTTTGTTAGCGGAATATCTTTTTCGAAGTCGCGTGTATCAAGATAGGCTAGCCCCAGCATCCGCGCCCGTCTTGCGGTCGCTTCCTCTTCGTTCTGCCTACGCTTGCGCTGTACCTCTTCCTCATTCATAATTTTATTGTATCATGAAAAAGCTTATAGTTATCTTGTATAACATCCGTTCAACTTATAATGTTGGCGCGATTTTGCGCACTTGTGACGGCCTCGGCATTGATGAAATTATTTTCACTGGCTACACGCCTTTTCTCGACAAAGGCCTGCCACATGAGCAAGCTAAACTGCGTAAGCAAATTCATAAAACTGCCCTTGGCGCCGAAGACTCTCTTGCTTGGCGGCGGATTGATGATATCCACGCCGCTATTCAAAGTTGCCGCGTGCAAGGTCTGCAAATTCTTGCGCTGGAACAGGGCACCGGCTCACTCAATCTCGCCGCGCCGCACCATTATGCCGCCGATGCTGCGCTCATTCTGGGCGAAGAGGTGCACGGCATTCCGCCAGAAATCCTCGCCGACTGCGACCAATTGCTCGAAATTCCTATGTGCGGCCAAAAAGAATCTTTCAATGTTTCCGTCGCTAGTGCTATCGCTCTCTGGGAATTACGCAAAGCTAGCTTGAATGATAAAAGAAAGCATCTACGTACGCCAGAATAACCCCCACTACCATCACGATTCCTCTGATGCCATTAATCCAGCTCGCTAATTGCGTTGAATATTGATCGAAACTACAGATCTCCGCCAGCGGATTCGCTAGCAAAATCGTCAACAGCAGCGCAAAAATCACCGATTCAATAATGCGCATTACGCCAAAAAGCCCGCTTTTGCCCACGCGAAAATAAATCAACAACGGCATCACTGCTACAAACAGCGCATACAAGATTCGTTCCGTCCACCAGACATCAGTTGCTGGCACCCATTGATGAATTGTTTGTGCGAACTGCACGCCAAAAGCTTCATACAATGTCACGCCTGCTACCATTGCTAAGAATGGTACGCCCACATGGTGTCGCACTAATAAAAACAACAACAATAACGCTGCTAGTAAAACTACTAAAGCCATAAGCAAATTATATCACCAAAAAGCGGGCCACTTCTGCCCGCTCTTGAATTTCTCAGTTTAGTTTATGCGCCTACGCGATCTTTACGAATCGTGCGTTTGGCATTTTGCTCGACATATTCGATAATTTTGCCAGCTACATTTCGTCCCGTCACGCGCTCAATTCCAAACCCAGGCGAAGCATTTACCTCCAGCACTAATGGCCCTCGCTTCGAGCGCATAATGTCTACGCCCGCAACCGACAGGCCCATTGCCTTCGCTGCTCGAATCGCCACTTTTTCTTCTGCATCCGTCAGCTTAATCGGCTTGCCGCTACCGCCTTTATGCAGATTTGAGCGAAAATCGTCATCTAGACTTTGGCGCTGCATGCTCGCCACTACTTTATTACCGACTACGAAAGCGCGAATATCCGTTCCCGCCGATTCTTTCACGAATTCTTGCAATAAAATATTTGTTCCCGAATCGTTGTTTAGATAAAAAGCCTGCATTACCGACTTCGCTGCCTTGCGCGACTCCGCCAAGACTACGCCATTACCGTGTGTTCCTGACGCCAACTTAATGATCACTGGCATCTCGCCCAGCTGATTTAATAGCTCATCGATGTCTGCCGTATTTCGCGACACTACCGTTTTTGGCACATCGATATTGTTTTTCGCCAATAGCTGCATTGAGCGCAATTTGTCGCGTGCGCGTGTAATTGCTAGCGAACGTGATAATACATACTCACCTTGCATTTCCAGCTGGCGTACGATTGTCGTACCATATTTAGTCATGTGCGATGCAATTCGCGGAATCACCGCATCATATTTTCCTAGCGGTTTTCCGTGATAATAAATCTGATTCTTGCCTTGCTCAATCGACAAATAACAGTTTTTATATTTGATTATGCGCACTTCATGTCCGCGCAGCTCTGCTTCTTCTTTTAGCCGTTTGGTTGAGTAGTTGCCATTTCCGTTGGACAAAATTGCAATTTTCATCTTAGTTCTCTCCAGTTTTGTTTAGGTAATTTTCTTTATAGAATTTGTATGGATCTTTGCGCATCTCTCGATTTAATCCCTGCGGTGTATTTTTCTTAATTTGCTTCGATGTTTCAGTCTCTTGCGTTACGTCTACTAGGAATCTGCCATGCAATGTCTTGCGGCCAATCAGTACGGGATAATTATGGGTTGATCGGTTACTTAATCCGAAATTCGCTGCAATTCGTTTGCTGCCAATTCGAATCGATAATTTTGTTCGATACTTCATCACCACATCTCCCGATGCGCTTTTAGTTAAGATGACGGAATAATCTTTTGTCGATATCTCCTCGCCCGTATAATATGGCGAACCTTCTCCAAACAATTTGAAGTGCAGTACGCCGTCTTTGTCCACTAAAATATCGCTCGCCCACACAGCTGAGCTGTCTGCGCCAGTATCAATTTTTGCTGGTACATCTTTGGCGTAACCGATAAACTCCACTTTATCGTCGCGGCCAATTATATATTTCTCGGACATTATAGGCTTTCTTTTAACTCGCCAATTATACCATTTTAAGTGCGGAATGTCAATAATTCACCGCCCGCCTGAGCCTTTTATTGGCGTAAGCCTGTATCTTATGTTATAATATAGAAAACTTAGACGGAGCTAAGAGTTATGAAAAAAGAGCTAGCGCAAGTCAAGCACGCCCGCAGCGTTAAAGAATTTCCCGAGATCGACCTCAAAGAGGGCGAATATGTCGTTTTACATATGAAACGTGCCACTGTCGGCATCGTCATGATTTGGGCGGGTGTTGGTGCGCTCATTCTCGCGCTCAGTATTGCATTAATTATGTTAGCCAATAATAATGCCCTCGGTTCAACGATGTTCGTTGTTAGCTCGGCCTCGCTGCATTATCTGCGTCTCGCCATTCTCATGGCCTATGTCATGATTGTCTTTGTTGGTCTCGTTAGCCACAGTATTTATAACCAAAACCAGATGTATATTACCAACTTCCGCGCCATCCAGCAGCGCCGCATTTCGCTCTTTGCTAGCTCTACTAATATTATTGAGCTCGACCGCATTGAAGATGTTTCTTATCGCCAAAATAATCTTTTCGATTATATTTTCAAAATCGGCACTCTACGCATGTCTACCGTTGGCGATGAAACTACTTATACTTTCCCCTGGCTCACTACGCCACACGACGAAGTCAATATTATCTCGCGTTTAGTTGCCGAAAATAGCCAAGGCAAAGTTATCAAGAAATCGAAATAAAAAAATTCCCCCAACGTGGGGGATTTTTTTCTTGCAAAGTTAAATTGCTTAGTGACGGCTACTTTTGACGTAGGCGTCTTCTTTTTCCATTTCCGCGCGCAGGGTATAAGATTTGCATTGGCCATTTTCGCAATTCGTCGCTTCATAAGTATAATTGCTATCTTCCTGCCATAGCGCCGTGCCGTATGGGTCCGTAAATAATTGCGGGTCAATCCATGGCAAAATCGTTTCGCTATCAATCGTTTCTGGATAAGCTTTATGCTCCGCATAGTAGCCCTCCTCCAGTGCATAATACATCGCATTAATCGCCACTTTGCGATTTTCGTCGCGATCCATTGCGTCAACATTCACTTTCTGTAAGAAGAATAGCACCACAAACACCCCCACAAAGACGATACAAAGAATCAGCTCTAGTACCGTAAAACCTTTTTTCGTATTCATAACTACATTGTAACACGCTTAAGATAGCGTGCTAGAATATATATGATGATGAAAGTGCGCACAATTACCGATGAAAAAACTTGGAATCAGCTGGTCGATCGGCTTTATGGTCATCCTTTGCAAAGTTATGGCTGGGGCGAAGTTAAGGCGGGCTATGGTTGGATGCCGACGCGCCTTGCTTTTGAGGAAGACGGTCAAGTTGTTGGTGGCGCACAAGTCTTGCGTCGCAAATTGCCACAACCTTTTGCGAGCATGCTCTACGTTCCGCGTGGTCCTTTTTGCGCGCCTAAAGACCGCGCCGCTGTGCTTGCTAGTTTAACTAAATGGGCCAAAGCGCAGAAGGGCAAATGTGTCGAGCTGGTTTGTGAACCAGAATGGACTACTGCGCCGAGTAACGGCCGTCAGCTTGGCTGGCGCGCCACCAAAAATCATATTCTCCTGCCAGGTACAGTATTAGTCGACCTCACTCAGGACCCTGATGCCATGTTGGCTGCCATGCCAAAAACTCGTCGTCAAGACATCAAAAAATATCTCCGCAATGGCTATCAACTTGAACCCGCCCAAACTGATGCCGATTTCCGCGCCTGTCTCGATATTTATAAAGAGATTGCTGCCCGCGATAAATTCAATCTCCATACTGATCAGTATTATTATGATATTTGGCAAAAAACCGGGAAATATAATCGCTTGCTCATGCTCAAAAGTCCCGAAGATGGGGGAGTGGTCGCTTTTCAATGGGCGCTGATTTCTAATGGCTTCGCTTTTGCGCTCTTTGCTGGCGTGGGCGCGCGTGGACGCAAGCTGCGTATCAATGCTGGCGCTAAGTGGCAGTGCATGCAAGATCTGCATCGCGACGGCATTAATCGCTACGACCTCAACGGTCTCCTAAATGATGGTGTTGATACTTATAAAAAAGCCTTTCATGGCGAGGAAGTGCATTATATCGGCTCTTATGAATTGCCGCTCTCGAACTGGTATTATCTTTACACTAAAGCACTGCCAGCCGGTAAGACGCTTCTGCATGCGCTCGATAAAATCCATAAAAAATAAATACCCTTTCAATGGTAGCACCGACTGGGATCGAACCAGTGACCTTAGGCTTATGAGTCCTACGCTCTAACCAGCTGAGCTACGGTGCCACTTATGAAAAGGTATTTACTCCATAAAGTATAGCATAAGATAGCGCGCTTGTCAGCTTATTTCTTCTTGAAAACTACCGCCGTGCGGCAGGGCAGATATATTTCGAAACCTAAGCCGCGACGTGCATCGTCTTGCGTATAATAAGTATAATTTTTACTAATTCGTTCTTGTCCGCCGAAGTTCGCATCGTCCGTCGAGAAAATCGCCTGATATTCGCCTGCGCCTGTCGGGTGTGCATGCAGGAAGAAATTTGTCAGCGAATTGTCGGGATGAAAATTGAAAACAAATAGCAAATTTCCGCGCGCAAAAGCCAACACTTTGTCTTTCTCATCTATCCATAAATTCTCCGCACCCGCGCTTTTCATGATATGGTAGCGTTTCGCCAATTTCAGCATCGCTTTATCAAAATTTTGCAGCCATTCATATTTTAATAACGGATTGTCTACCAGCGACCATTGTCGTCGCGCATATTTATAATCCCAGCCATTGCCTTCGCGCGGAAAATCGATCCATTCCGGATGCCCAAATTCATTACCCATGAAGTTTAAATACGCTTCGCAACTCATCGATAAAGTCGCTAACCGCATTAATTTATGCATCGCCATCGCGCGGTCAATTACCGGCGAATGATAATCTTTGCTCATGCCAGTATACATTTCCGCATCTGCCATTCTGAACATCAATGTTTTGTCCCCTACTAGCGCTTGGTCATGCGATTCTGTATAGCCGACACTTTTTTCGCTTGGTCGCCGCGTCGTTAATTCATGCCACATTTTGTGCATATCGCGTTTTTCGTCACGCTCTTCGACGACCGACTTCGCCCAATAATCTGGAATGCCCATTGCTAAGCGGTAATCAAAACCAATCCCGCCCCATTTAATTGGTAAGCACATCCCTGGCATGCCACTCATGTCTTCTGCAATTGTAATTGCTTGCGGATTTTTTTCGTGTACTAATTCGTTTGCTAATTGTAAATAAGTTAGCGCATCAATGTCCGTATTTAAACTAAAATATTTACTATAATCCGTAAAATCTGTGCCCAGCCCGTGGTCGTGATAGCACATGCTCGTCACGCCATCAAAACGGAAACCGTCAAAATGATACTCGTCCATCCAATAGGCTAAATTCGACAGCAGAAAATGCAATACTTCGTATTTAGCATAATTAAATAATTTTGTCCCCCATGCGGGATGGTTGCCAGCATTGCCTGCGCGGAAGAATTGTGTACGCGTGCCGTCAAACATGTTGATTCCCTCAGCTGTATTCGCGCTCGCATGCGAATGCACGACATCTAGCAATACTTTCAGCCCCAAATTGTGCGCTTTATTAATCAGATATTTCAAATCATCTGGCGTACCATACCAACTCGACGCCGCAAAGAAATTTGTCACCTGGTAACCGAAGGATGCATAATAAGGATGTTCTTGGATTGCCATCAACTGAATTGCCGTATAGCCATCCTTAACAATCCGCGGCAAAATTTTATCCGCGAAATCGCGATAGCTACCTACGCCACCTTGTTCTTGCGCCATACCCACATGTGTTTCGTAAATAAACAACTGCTCAGCTTTTCTGTTCAAATAGCCTGCATCCGTCCAGTGGAATTTTCTAGCCGGCGCCCAAATTGCTCCCACAAAACTTTTCTCGTCTGTATCTTTTACGACGCGGTGAATATATAACGGAATTCGGTCAAAGGTTCGTCCGTTTCGGATCACCTGCACTTTGACACGTTGCTCATGCTGTAGCGCATCTTTGCCTTTTAATTCAATTTCCCATACGCCACCTGCTTTCAGCTTCAATGGATGTGATGTGCGATTCCATTTATTAAAATCGCCAATCAAATACAGCGCATCTGCGCCAGGTGCCCACTCGCGATATAGCCAGCCATCAGCCGTCTGAATGAAGCCGAATTTTTGATAACCATCTGCAAAAGATTTCAAATCCGCCGTATCGCCCAGCAAACCTGCGCGCACTTCCTCATAGCGGTCCATGCGCAATTCAATGTCTTGCGCAAACGGCTCCAGCCACGGATCGATTTCAAATATTTTGTAGTCGGTTTTTTTAACTTTTATTTTGCCCATAAATAATCGCCTACCCTCAAAAATGGCGGAAGGAGTGAGATTCGAACTCACGGTGGTTATGCGCCACGCCGGTTTTCAAGACCGGTGCCTTAAACCGCTCGGCCATCCTTCCACTAGGCCAAATTATACCATACAATGCTACAATTGCCTCAGCTATGAAAGTAAAGATTGTAAAATTTTATGACGATGCGATTATTCCGCAATATCAAACAGCGGGCGCGGCGGGCTTCGATTTTTGCGCCCATCTTGCCGCACCCGTTACTTTGAAACCGGGCGAGATTCATGCTTTTGATACGGGCGTCGGAGTTGAATTGCCTGCTGGCTACGAGCTGCAAATTCGCAGCCGTAGTGGCCTCGCTTACAAACATTCTGTCACGTTGCTCAATGGCATCGGCACAATTGATTCCGACTATCGTGGCGAAATGCGCGTGTTACTCAAAAATCATGGTGACCACGATTTCGTTGTCGAACCGGGTATGCGTATCGCGCAAGGCGTAATCGCACAGTATGCTCACGTTGAATGGGAAGAAGTAACTGAATTATCTGAATCTGACCGCAACGGCGGCTTCGGTTCGACTGGTCTATGACCGTCAATAGACCGCATTGCTACTAGTTAGCATTTCGCCAACTGTAATTATTCTGCGTTCGTATGCACGGCGACCACGTCGTCCAACTCGTCAATTGCGTCTAAAATCTTTTCGACTTTTGTGCTCGTCTCTTCATCGACTGGCACGTTGTTGTTTGGTACATATTGCAATTCCGCTGAATCAACTTCGATTCCGGCTTCAATCAGTGCACTGCGCACTTTCATTAGATCGCTCGCTGCGGTATAAATTGTCGTACCGTCTTCTTCATCCAACACATCTTCTGCACCCGCATCTAGCGCCGCCATCATTAGTTCGTCGCCTTTCGCCTTCGTAAAAATAACGCCTTTGCGCGTAAATTGGAACATTACTGACCCAGGATCCGCCATTCGGCCGCCATTTTTCTCCAGAGTGTGGCGTACTTCTGGCATTGTCCGGTTTTTATTATCGGTTGCGACTTCAATAATAATGCCCACGCCGCCAGGACCATACGCTTCATAAGTTTCTTCAATCAGCGCCGCTGCATTCTTGTCCGCTACGCGTGCAATTGCGCGCTCAATATTGGCTTTTGGCATATTTGCCAAGCGAGCTTTTTCTAGCACCATCGCCAACGAAGGATTCATCGCGGGGTCGGTACCACTACGTGCTGCAATTGCAATTTGGTTACCGATTTTCGTGAACAACGCACCGCGTTTTGCATCAACAACAGCCTTTTGGCGCTTGGTGGTTGCCCATTTACTGTGTCCGCTCATTCGAACTCCCTCATTATATTTTTATCTACTATTATCTGTTATTTTAACATATTCAGGCGCTAAATGCAAAAACATCATGCTGATGCTTTTACGTCTTTTCTCGAAGTGTTATTTTTGCCTTGTAAAGACGAAAGGAGAAGAGAATGCTGTATTTGCGAAAAATGCGCTTCACGGAGGATGAGTTGAATAAACTTCGTGATGAGTTTGGCGGTTATCTTTGGACAGCCATTGATATCCACCGTGGCATTATTTCCGCCGGCGATGAATATTTAGCCGACTTGCGGGACTTTTTATTAATTAAACGTAGCAAACCTCAAGATATTTTATGCGCCGGTCTCGATCTTGAAACTGGCGAAATTTTTTATCCCGCCCAGATTAACCGTCGCAATCCTTTCGTCAACCGCGATGGCGTCCCCGATGTTTTTCGCAAACGCGTCGATACTCTCATGCGCTATTTCTTTGAAGCGATTCCTAATTATCGCGCTGAACGTAGCTGTCCACGCTATTCCCGCAAGCCGACTGCCTTATCCTTCGACTAGATTTTAAAGTGTTTATTAGCTAAAATTATTACTAACAAGAAGGAGGTTTTCAGTGGCTAAAAAAAGTCAGGAAGTGGTGGGCGCAGATAAAGACAAAAAATCTAAAGACGCAGCTCAGGATGACGGTAAGAAACAGGCCTTAAACTTAGCCCTGTCTCAAATTACTAAACAATTTGGCGATGGCTCAATTATGAAATTGGGCGAGCAATCAAAAATTAATGTTGAGCTATTTTCATCTGGCTCGTTGGCACTGGATTTAGCACTAGGTGGCGGTTATCCAAAAGGGCGTATTATTGAGATCTATGGCCCTGAATCGTCCGGTAAAACCACGCTTGCTTTGCATGCAATTGCCGAGATTCAGCGCAAAGGTGGCCAAGCTGCCTTCATTGATGCTGAGCATGCGCTTGACCCGTCCTATGCTCGCAAGATTGGTGTAAAAACTGATGATTTATTGATTTCGCAGCCAGACAACGGGGAACAGGCACTCGAAATTTGTGAAACGCTCGTACGTTCTGGCGCAGTGGATCTAATTGTTGTCGACTCCGTCGCCGCCCTCGTGCCGCAAGCCGAAATTGATGGCGATATGGGCGATGCGCAGATGGGCTTGCAAGCGCGCTTAATGTCGCAGGCTATGCGCAAACTTACTGGCATTATTAGCAAGACTAAAGCAACTGTTATTTTCATCAATCAGATTCGCATGAAGATTGGCGTAATGTTTGGCAATCCCGAAACAACTACCGGCGGTAACGCACTTAAATTTTATGCCTCCGTCCGTGTCGATATTCGCCGTATCGGCCAGATTAAGGATGGCGAAAATATTTCTGGTAACCGTACAAAGATTAAGGTTGTGAAAAATAAGATTGCGGCACCATTCCGTACTGCCGAATTCGATATCATGTATAACGAAGGTATTTCCAAGACGGGCGACGTGCTTGACCTTGGCGTCCAATACAATATCATCGAGAAAGCCGGTGCTTTCTTCAAATATAATGGCGAAACTATCGGGCAGGGGCGGGAGGCCGTTAAGCGCCTCTTCAAAGAGAAGCCTGAGCTCATGAACGAAATTGAAGCCAAAGTACGTGAAGCCGCCAAGACCGACGAAGATTAATGCTCGAAACCATTACGCTCAGTAGCGCGATGCCTCCCGCCTCGCGCTACCGCATTACTGATATCAAAGCCGCCATGCGCGATCAGAATCGCGTCAATATTTATCTTGACGATAAATTTTTCTGCTCGCTCGACATTTCGCAAGTTGTTGATTTTCATCTCAAAATTGGCAAGACACTTGATGATACCGAGCGCATCCAACTGCGGCGTGCCTCTGATTTCGGCAAATTCTATGCGCGTGCGCTTGAATACGCCCTAATGCGGCCACGCTCCAGCAAAGAGATTCGCGACTATCTTCAGCGCAAAACGCTTACGCGTAAAATTCGTGTCAAAAATCGCAAGACCGGCGAGTATCAGACTGAAGATAAGGCCGGTTATGATGCCAGTCTCGTGCCGCTCGTTTTTGCGCGCCTCGAAGAGCGTGGCTATATTAACGATTTGCATTTTGCCACGCTTTGGCTTGAAAATCGTCATGTTAGCAAGGGCGCTAGTCTCAAAAAACTCCGTCAAGAATTGCAACAAAAAGGTATTAGTCAGACAATTATCGAACAGGTGCTTGCCGAGACCGATCGCAATGACAGCGACGAGTTGCGTAAACTCATCACTAAAAAACGCGCCAAATATCCCGACGAGCAAAAATTTATTCAATATTTATTACGGGCAGGTTTTAACTATTCGGATATACTTGATGCACTCTCCGAACTTTCTTCTGGTGCATAACTTGGCTTGCGAAAAGGATTCACGAATTCGCGTTTTTGTTCTTCAATTTCTTCCGCGACTGCTGCTTCTTTTTTCTCTGGTACTTTCACTTGCTCTTTATCGTGCTTAATTGTCACGGTATAATCATCAATTTCCACAATTTGCGAGCGGTTAATTGTCAGCTGCGGGTCGCTCAAAGACATCAATCCCATTGGCCGTTGTACAATCAGCTGGTAAATCATTAGACTCTGCGAATCGAGCGTATAATCCGCAACTTTGCCTAGCTTGCGCTTGTTGGGTGTTAACACTTTTAGTCCAATCACATCAAAATTCAGCGACATGACTTTATCAATGCGAATTACGTCTTCGCGCACCACGAATACATCCGACGAATCGATAATTATCCCTTCAGGGCTCATTTCGCGCACATCTTCTGCCATCAAGATATTGCCAACTTCGGGATCATTTTGAATAATCGGCCCTTCAACTACATAAGCAATCACGCGCAAATCTTCTGGGTCAATAATTGCTTTTTTGACAATCGCAATTTTACCTCCCAGATGTAAGCTCAGTACCGGCATGCCGATTACCTTTGAGCCAATCATTAGCATTTTCTTTCCGCTCCTTATCTTGTTAAAATTATAACACATGAAAAAAATCTTAGCGGTGTCGGGTGGCGTCGATTCGGTCGTGATGCTGCATTTATTTCGCCACGATCCCGATGTTATCGTTGCGCATTTCGATCATGGTATTCGCCCCAACTCCGTCGATGACTGTAATTTTGTGAAACGGCTCGCGGCTGAAAATGGGAATGATTTTCATTTTGCGCGAGCGCAACTTGGACCGAATTGTTCTGAAGCTACCGCCCGTGCTGCGCGTTATGATTTTTTGCAGCAACTCACTCGCGACTTAAATGGCAAGATTTATACTGCACACCACTTAGACGACCTCGCTGAAACTGTCGTAATTAATTTATTGCGCGGCACGGGCTGGCGCGGACTCGCGGCGCTCAATAATTCCAATATCGAGCGGCCGCTTCTAACTTGGTCGAAGCGCGAAATTTATCAATATGCCGCTCAGCATCAATTGCACTTTCGTCTCGACCAAACTAATTCCGATCCAAAATATTTGCGCAACCGTGTCCGTGTCGCTTTGCAACGAGCCGACCGCGCGCAAGTTGATCGACTCGCGCAACTCGCCTTGCGCCAGCGTGCACTCGCTACGCAAATTGATGCCGAACTCGCCGACTTGCCTCGCGATAATTATCCGCGCGCACTCGCTACACTTGACCAAGTTGTTGCGCTGGAAATTCTTCGCGCAATTTTGCAGCGTCAACAAATTTCGCAAACTCGTCCGCAGCTGCAGCGCGCGCTTGCCGCGATCCGCGATTATACCAATGGCAAACAGTTCCCTCTCAATCAGCATTACGCGCTTATGATGGGGCGCTACTGCTTCCGTATCGTGCCCACGATTTGCCCGCAGTGAGCGAACATGTTAAAATATGTATGCATGAGAATACGTAAGACGAGGGTCAACCTCTCTATACTTATCCTTGGTCTAATTATTTCAACTCTTCTTTTTGGGATTATCTGTAAGAAGCAGTCGCTTTTTGCGAGCGCAACTTCTGGCGACTCTTCCGCGACGTCTGACTCAATTAGTAGCACTGAACATTACATCACTTTTTACGACAATGGCACCGTCTTGACTGTGCGCAGTGACGCGCAGACCGTTCGCGAAGCAATCGAACGCGCCGACATTAAACTCGGCAACTACGATACGGTTGAGCCTGCTCTCGACGACGAAATTAACGAAGAGGATTTCAATATCAATATTTATCGTGCGCGCGAAGTTGTTGTGGTTGATGGCTATACGCGCAAATATCTTAAAACCGCTAAGACTGATCCCGCCGAAGTCGTCGCTGCGGCTGGCGTTGAATTGCTCGATGCCGATACGGTCGCAGTTGTTGCAAATAATAATATCCTCGAAAGTGGCACACTTACGGCCTACCAGGTTAATCGTGCTAAAGTAATTAATCTCAATTTCTTTGGCAAAAATACGCAGGTGCGCACGCAGGCTAAAACTGTCGGTGCCTTCCTAGAAGAGCGGGGCATTAGCGCTGATTCTGCCGACAACTGGATTTCCGCCACCACCGATACGCCAATTACCGATGGCATTGCGCTTACAGTCTACCAGCAGGGCAAGCAAACGCTTACCGTCGAAGAAGATATCGCTTTCTCTGAAACTTATACTTATGATTACGCACTCGACTATGACACGCGTACGATTACCCAGGCAGGGAAGCTGGGCAAAAAAGTTGCAACTTATGAAGTTGAAATGCGAGATGGCGTTGAGCTTTCGCGCGTGTTAGTTTCCGAAATTATTACTCAAAATCCCGAAACACAGCAGGTCACGATTGGTATGAAGGTAAATCTACCGCCAGGCACGCACCAAGATTGGATGGCCGCCGCCGGCATCGCTGCCAGCGACTATGGTTATGTCAATTACATCGTCGACAAAGAGTCGCATTGGAATCCGCTCTCGAAAAATACTCGCAGTGGCGCAACTGGCCTCTGCCAAGCTCTGCCAGGCAGTAAGATGGCTTCTGCTGGCTCCGACTGGGAGACAAATCCAATTACACAATTGCGCTGGTGCAATAGTTATGCCGTCGGGCGTTATGGTAGTTGGGCAAAGGCATATGAATTCTGGACACAGAAACATTGGTGGTAGAATTAGGTAACAAAATATGGCACTCCAAAATAAAAAATCACTTGGCCAAAATTGGCTAAAAGATCGCGACATCTTGCTCGACATTGCTGACGCTGCTAGCTGTGCCGATGTTGATGAAGTGCTCGAAATCGGTCCAGGTCTCGGCACGCTTACCTCTGCGCTTTTTCAATTTTTTGATAAAGTTACTGCCGTTGAATTTGATGCGCGTCTTGCTCAAAATCTCCCCAAATCCTTTCCAGGCAAAAATCTCACCGTTATTAATCAAGACATTCTGAGCCTTAACCTGAATGAGCTTGACTTGCCCAAAAAATATGTTGTCGCTGGAAACATTCCGTATTACATTACTTCGCCGATTATTCAGAAATTTCTTCATGCCGAGCATCGTCCTCAGAAAATCGTGTTGCTTGTTCAAAAAGAAGTTGCGCAGCGACTTGTGGCTGGCCCAGGTGATTATTCTATCCTCGGTCTTTCCGCTCAAATTTATGCTGACGTTGCGCTTGGTGGTATTGTTAAACGCGAATTCTTTACGCCGCCACCAAAAGTTGATAGTCAAGTGGTGATTTTGGCGCCACTTGCGCAGCCGCGCGCGTCCGAATCAACAATGGGTCTCATTAAAGCTGGCTTCAGCGCGCCGCGCAAAAAACTTGTTTCTAATCTCGCTGCAAGTTTACAGTTGCCTCGCGAACAAATTCTAACTATCTTTGCTAATAATCATATCTCCGAAAATGCGCGTCCGGCCGACCTTACTATCGCTGACTGGTGCGCTCTTGAAAAAAATATCCATAAGCATTAATATATAAACAGCTAAGAATATTTTTAATGGAGCAAAGCGCCTATGAAACCAGCTGATGAAGCGGCAAACAATCAATCAACTGACATTCCGGCTGTGACCGCGCCGGAAGACATGGACCTCTCGGCAATCAACGCTGCGATTGCTGAGTCTGCCAATGCCGCTGCGCAAGATCTCCAAAATACTTTTGATGTCGAAAATATCAGCCTCGACAACACGCCGACTACCGACGCCGAGCTCGCCGCTCAGCAAGCCGCCGATCCAAACCTTAGTCTCGCCGGCGCGCCTGCTGCTGAGCCTGCCGCCAATTCTGCAGCTACTCCCGTTGCTACTCCGACTGCCACTCCAGCGCCTGCCGCACCTGCTCAGCAAGCACCTGAAACCGCCGGTTTTGTTGACGGTGATTTAATGGACGACCCTGCTGCGCCTACCACAGCTTCTGCCGCGCCAGATTATGAAGCGATTAAAGCTGACCCAGTTGATTCCTTTGACGAGTCCGCCACTGCGGCCAACTCTGCGACTGACCCCGCTGAGGCGGCTGCCCCTGAAGCCGGCAAGCTCAAGCAGCCAATTAAAATGCCAAAAACCAATCTCGATTTTAATTCCGTCCTCCACAACAACGTTGCTATTATCGGCATCGTCGTTGGTGCGATTCTTATTCTTGTCCTCGCTCTTGTTGCCATCATCGTCCTTGCTTAAGCTCGTCTTTATCTGTAAAAGATGTTACTATATGATTCATGAAAGAATCATATATCACTACAGCTATTCCATACGTCAACGGTAATCCGCACCTTGGCCATGCTATGGATTATCTTCTTGCGGACACTCTCCGTCGATATATGATGTCTAAAGGCGAGAAAGTGCGCTTGCAGGCGGGTACTGATGAGCATGGTAATAAGATTTTCAAAAAAGCCGCTGAGCTAAATATTCCTACACAGGAGTTTGTTGACCAAAATGCCGCAAAATTCCAAGATTTCATTCACTCGCTTGGTGTTGAATATACTGATTTTGTTCGCACTACCAATCCCGATCATGAACGTCGCTGCCAAGCTATTTGGCAACGCCTCTCCGACCATATCTATAAAGACAGCTACGAAGGTTGGTACTGCGAGGGTTGTGAGAATTTCGTGACCGATAAAGAGCAAGCCGAAAATAATGGAGTTTGCCCAGATCATAAAAAGCCCTATATTAAACTTAGCGAAGAGAATTATTATCTGCGCATTGCGGATTTCAAAGATCGTATTCGTGCCGCTATCGAAAGCGACGAGCTTAAAATTACCCCAACTTTCCGCAAAAAGGAATTTCTCAATCTCCTGAAAGATATGCCCGATGTTTCGATTTCGCGCCCGAAAGCGCAGGTTGCGTGGGGTGTGCCGGTGCCTGGCGACGATTCGCAGGTTATGTACGTCTGGATTGACGCGCTCGCAAATTATCTCACCGTGCTTGGCTATCCTGACGAAGATATTTCGGATATTTGGCCAGCTCATACCCAGATTGTTGGCAAAGATATTTTGCGCTTTCATGCTGGTATCTGGCCTGCCATGTTGATGGGGTTGGACTTGCCGCTGCCGCATAATTTGCTTGCGCACGGTTTTATCACTGCCAACGGTGAAAAAATGTCCAAGTCGATTGGTAACGTGATTGATCCGCAGGAGATCCTCGCTAAGCATGGGCTTACGCCTTTCCGCTATTATTTCCTTCGCCACGCTTCGACGACCGATGACTCGGATTTTACTTGGGAAAAATATGAAGCGTCCTACAATGAACTCGCTAACGACCTTGGTAATCTTGTTCAGCGTCTAGCGACGCTCTGCAAAAAGAATGCATTAACTGGTCGCAAAGTGCAGAAAGTCGCCAATGCCGATTTTGACACGCGCATGCAGAATTACGAATTCAATCTCGCCTTTGATTTGCTCTGGGAAGGTATTACGGAGTTGAACAAACGCATCGATGCCGAAAAGCCGTGGGCGGTCGCCAAAGAGGACCCTGCGCGAGCGCAAGCGATTCTCGCTCAAATGGTCGACGATTTACTCGCTATTAACGATCGTCTCGCTATCTTCTTGCCTGATACCGCTCAACAGATTGAGGGCATCTTTACGGCTGGCGAAATTCTGCCACCCGCCACGCCGCTTTTCCCTAAGAACTAAAAAATAACTCCCGCAAGGGAGTATTTTTTTAGTGCGTTTATTCTTGTCGCGTCCTTTAGCGCATCCAATATTTTTTACCGCCAAGAATATCGTAAGTAAATAATTCATAGTCGCGCAGAATTTCTGCTTGTGACAATTCGCGCCCTTCCAGCCAAGTTGCCGCCAGAATTGGTTCTGCCGAACAAACGTCGTCCACCAGGTAATAGTACGAATCTTTCTGCCAATTCAGCAAATTATACATTGTATTTACTAAACAGTTTGGCGTCGTCGTCGGTAAGTAGCTCGTACTAAAATCCGCATCATAATTCGCATAGACAAAATATGGCGTTACCCGCGACAGATCTCGTACTTCTTTCACTTCATTGCTGTTCGTATTATCGAATAAGCCCGCCGAATGATCGCCAAAGAACAATACGACCACTTTCTTATCCAATTCTTCCAGACTATCGATAAATTCACCCAAATATGTGTCCGAATTATGCAAACTCTGATAATAAATTGAGATATCCGAACGCTTATCTTCCGTGATATCTTCGTTTGTTACCGCAAATTCCGTTTCTTCATAATTGCCCGCATTGTATGGCGTGTGATTTTGCATTGTAATTAGGCCAATCATCTGATTCTCGTCGGAGTTTTTCAGCATGTCCAGTGTTTCTTGATATGCTGAGCGATCATTAATGTATTCAGAATTGCCATCATGCTCTTGATGCGTCATTTCATGCTCGTCGATAAATGTATCGAAACCTTCATTTATCAGTGCAATGTTGCGCTTATACATGCCGCCATTGTAGGGGTGAATTGCCGTCGTCTTATAACCTAATTTTTTGTAAGTCTGCGCAATGCTCGGAATTTCGCTCGCTTTCGGGATCAACGCTGTGTATGGTACCGTATTTACCCAATAATTCGTCATGCTTGTGAATGCCTCAAATTCGACATTCGCCGTGCCGCCACCATAATCCAGCGAATACATATAGCCGCTCGGATATTTGCGCATAATTCGGTGTAGGTTTGGCAAAATATCGCCGCCCGTATGTGGATAATAATCTTCAAATTTCAAGCCCTGGAATTCTACGCTCGGATCATAGAATGATTCATTTAAAATCACCACGATGTTTACATCTTCGTCCGCTGCCGAAATGCGGTTTTTGTTTTCTTTCTCGGCGCGGTCGTCATATTCCGCTTTTAGCTCAGTAATTTTCGCTTCGCTATACTCGTCCGGCTTCGATAATTGCAATTTCTGTAAGTTATACAAAAAGCCCAGAATAAAGCCATTGTCGTCGTAGTTGCGGTTTTGGTTCCAGGCCGTAAAATGCGTACCTAGGAAAGTGTCTTCGTAGCGGCTGCCATCATTGTGGCGCACGAAATCCGTTACAAAGAAAAATGATAAGCCCGCTATCGTAATAACCGCTAGTCGCATCACTAAGAAATGCCGTTTCGCAAAACTCGGGCTAGGATTTTTATAGCCAAGATATAATTTATTTGCCACTTTGTGATTAAAGAAAATTGTCAGCGCGATAATCAGCGCAATCGCTGCAATCATGCGCATAATTGATTCAGCCGTTACGAATTTCGTCAGCGAAGATGCTTCGCTCGCCAGCTGAAAATCTTCCGGCAGTAGCGGAAAACCGCGCGAATTATATTTATTGATATGCGCATAAGTTATGACGGTGACAATGATCCACATCGCGCCCGCTGCTGTGCCAGGTTTTTCGCAAATCCCCCACAGTAGCACTAACATTAGCCACATCAAGAAGGCATTAAAGAAAAATGGTGCCGGACTACCAATTGCAAAGCTCCAAGTCCGACTAAAATCGTTGATAAAATAGCGATATTCCAGAAACCATGTCAAAAAAATCGCCGCTAACGCCAAGAAGATTATTGAATTCAGAAAATACATCTTGCGATTATCTAATCGCCGAAAAAACCGCAACTTCAACTTCAGTTTCTTCGTTTTGATTTTTTTCATCATTTCATTATAACATGCAGGCCTTGCGCTGGGGCTTCATGCTTATGCTTTTAATTCCGACATTTTCTCGGCAAACTGAGAGTATGCAATGATTCCGACGCGATTATCATGCTTCACTGATTCCGTTGCTTTTTTGCTTTGCGCTGATTTTTGGAATCATTCTTGCTCGGATTCTTGGCATGATCGTTGATGTATTATTATTGTGTCTGCTTGCTTTGCTGTGTCTCGGGTTAAGCTTGGCCTATCGCAACTTCCTGCGTCTTATCTTTGCGTTCGTTTCTGGTATCTGTGCTGGTTATGCGCGCCAAGTTGTTATTCTGCAGGACCAAGCAAAACTCGCCGCATATTACGGACAAGAGATAGTTCTGGTAGGTGTTCTTTTAGAAGATGCTACCGAGCGGGAAGCGCAGCTTCGCCTTCGTATCGGCGGCTTATCCCTTAATTATAGCACAAATATTAAAAATTGTCAAGTATATGCCATTCTGGCGAGCTCTTCGGCGGGTGCTTCGACAGATTTGCGCCGTTCTGACCGTGTTACTCTGCGCGGGCGTCTCTCTGAAGGCTTTGGCGAATATGCTGGTTTCGTTTATCGCCCCGAACTTGTTTCGCTGGGCAAACCTAGTCCGCCCGATTTTGCCAATCAGCTCAAGCAACGTTTTGCGGAGAATATCCAGTCGCTTTTTGAACCAGAAGTTTCTAGCCTCGCCCTCGGCTACCTCGTCGGCGACAAGAGTGGCATGTCTGAAGATTTTACTGAGCAATTACGCCTTGCTGGTCTTTCTCATCTCGTCGTCACTTCTGGCTTTCATCTCTCAATTCTGCTTTCTGTCGTCAAGAAAATTCTTGGCAAAATTTCTCGCGCCGCCATTATTCTTGGCACGCTCGCTGTTGTACT
Organism: uncultured Candidatus Saccharibacteria bacterium; assembly: GCA_964584145.1. Lineage (GTDB taxonomy): Bacteria > Patescibacteriota > Saccharimonadia > Saccharimonadales > Saccharimonadaceae > UBA2834. The sequence goes on from CAZOYU010000002.1 coordinate 34,476, forward strand.
TGCTTTTATTTCCGTCACAGGCTTCAGTGCCAGCATGGCGCGCGCTGGTTTAATGAGTCTACTCGCGCTATTTGCTTGGTATTTTGGTCGTAAATTCCACCCCGCTCGGCTTTTTCTTTATGTTGTCGCGCTCACGCTATTGCTTAATCCTTATAACCTCCAGAATATTGGCTGGCAACTTTCTTTTGCTGCCTATTTCGGCATTATCTTTTTTGCGCCGGTCCTGACGAAATACCTCTATGGCTGCGCTAAGCCCGGCTTTCTTACTGGCGCTTTTCTCGTTTCGCTTTCTGCGCAACTCTTCTGTCTGCCGATTAGTATTTACTATTTTGGCATGTTCTCAGTTGCGGGCCTGTTTCTCGGTCTCATCATCTCGCCCACCATCGCACCCATCATGGCGCTTACTTTGCTTAGCGGTACATTCCTGCCGCTTGCTGCTAAGCCAACAGTCCTCATCATCCGGATTCATCTCTATCTCATTAATCTTGCTGCGCAAATTCCTTGGGCGAGCTTTACGCTACCTGCCGGCAATGCCGTTATCCTGCTGGCTTACTTGCCCCTATGCGTACTTCTTTTCATCCTCAAGCGGCGCAGTCATTACGATTTCCGTCCACAGGCTACCCTAGCTAAAAGCCAAAAATATGGTAGAATATATGCATGTTAATTCATTCTGAAACCGAGATGCTCGAATATGGCCGCACGCTAGGCGCGAAACTCCAAGCTCCCGCTGTTTTAGAATTGCTTGGCGATGTGGGCGCCGGCAAAACTACACTCGTACGTGGTATTGCGCAGGGACTTGGTGTCAAGGAAGCCATCACTTCGCCTTCCTTTACTATCTCCAAAGAATATCTTGGCACTAACTATCGTCTCGTTCATTATGATTTCTATCGTCTCGCCGACCCAGGCATCATGTCTGAAGACCTCGCCGAGGCTATTAATGACCCCAACGCTATCACGATTATTGAATGGGGCGACAGCATTCAAAATGTCCTACCTAAACAACACCGTATCATCGAAATTAAATACATCGACGAGCAGACACGGGAGCTTACCGAAAAATGAAACTTTATCTCGACACCTCTACGCCAACCACTGTTCTGAAACTCGACGACCAGACCTACGAATGGGCATCTGGCCGTACGCTGGCGCGCGACTTACTTAAATTCATCCATGATAAACTCCAAGCTAATGGCAAAGATTGGCACGACCTTAGCGAGATTACTTTCATGTCTGGTCCAGGTAGTTTTACTGGTTTGCGTATTGGCGCCGTCGTTGTTAATACGCTCGCTAACGACCTCAAAATTCCGCTTTATAATCATCGTGGTGAACGCGTCGAGCTAATTCTGCCTGAATATGGCCGCCCCGCCAACATTACGCCGCCACGAAAATAATCTCTGTGTTAAAATGACTTCAGGGGGATTTTAATTTTTATCAACGATTTTATTTTCATTTCACAGAAAAGAGAGGGACCGTATGGAATATCTTATTCCAGTTATCGCGCTCATTTTGGGCGCGGGCGCTGGCGCAGGCAGTATTTTTGTCTACAATAAACATAATGAAACAGGTGGCAAGGCCAAAGCTGACGACCTCGTGCGCAAAGCTAAACACGAAGCTTCCGAGATTGTTTTGAATGCCAAAAAAGAGGCCTCTAACATCAATGAAAAAGCTCAACGCGAAGAAGATAGCCGCCGCAAAGAGTGGAAGCGTACCGAAGACCGCCTAGTTGAGCGTGAGAATTTGCTCGATACTAAACTCGACCAAATCGAGAAGAAGTCCGATCATCTGCGCAAGCAAGAAGGCGAAATTGAAGAGCTCAAAGACGAAGTCCGCGCTATTCGCACTAAGGCGCAAGAAAAGCTCGAAAAAATCGCTGGTCTCAGCAAAACTGAAGCAAAAGAAAAGCTCATGACTATGACTGAGCGCGATATTAAAGAGGATCTCAGCAATCTCGTAATTAAGCAGCAAAAAGCTTTCAATGACCATATCGACGACACTGCCGAAGCAATGTTGCTTACTGCTATGGAGCGCATGTCCTCTGAAGTTACCGCTGATCGCACTGTTACTAGCCTTAAACTACCCGATGATGACATGAAGGGGCGCATTATTGGCAAGGAAGGGCGCAATATTCAAGCTCTCCAACATGCGACCGGCGTTGATGTATTAGTCGATGATACTCCGGGCATGGTTGTCCTCAGTAGCTTCGATCCAATTCGTCGCCAAGTCGCTCGCTATGCTTTGGAACGTCTCATGAAAGATGGCCGCATTAATCCGTCCAGCATCGAAGAGGCTGTTGCCAAAGCTGAGCGTGAAATCGAAAAAGAGGTCGTGCGTGCTGGCGAAGATGCCGCCCGCGAAGTTGGTGTCATTGGCATTCCTTCCGAAATTCTTCATCTTCTCGGCGAGCTCAAATTCCGCACCAGCTATGGCCAAAATGTTCTATTACATTCCATTGAGATGGCGCATATGGCCGGCATGATTGCCGAAGAAATCGGTGCCGACGTGCGCATTACTAAAACTGCTACCCTACTCCATGATATGGGCAAAGCGGTTACGCATAAAATTGAGGGGAAGCACGCCGATATTGGTGCCGAGCTGGCGAAAAAATATGGTATGGAAGATGCGATCGTGCATGCTATCGCCGCACATCATGACGATATCGAGCCAACCACGCCAGAAGCAATCATTGTTAAAATCGTTGATGCCATTTCTGCTGCCCGCCCAGGCGCACGCAATATTTCTGCCGAGAACTTCGCTGAGCGTATGAAAGCGCTCGAGAATGTCGCCACCAGCTTTCAGGGCATCGATAAAGCCTACGCTATTTCGGCTGGTCGCGAAATTCGTGTCATCGTTGAACCGAAACAAATTGACGACCTCTCGGCGCTCAAGCTTGCGCGCGATATCGCCGACAAAATCGAAGCCACTATGCAGTATCCGGGTGTCGTCAAAGTTAATGTCATCCGCGAGACTCGCGCAATTGAATACGCTAAGTAGCTGAAGTGAAACTGGAAGCATCCAAAAGCTAGCGTTCTTCGCTAGCTTTTTCAGCTCTGTTTTAGTATAATATTAAGCATGAGCTCAAATAATCACCAATCTATTAATGAGCCAAATCAAGCCCCCGCACCTGATGATGTGTCGCTTCTTACTCCACCGAGTAACGACATCTCATCTGCGGATTCCGAGGTGAAGTTCAAGAGCGAAGATATTTCTAAGAAAAAACATACTCATTTCTTCCTCCATGTCAAAGAAGATGAAGATTCCGCAAAGGCCGCCCTGCGCCAAGCCAAAGCTGATAAGCGTCGCCGCACCTGGCGCCGTCATTGGCTGAAATTTTCCCTTGCTGGTGTTCTTGCACTTGCCGTTTTGATTGGCGGCGGCATCTATATTAAGCACGTTGTTGATACTAAGGTTCAAGAAACCGCCGAAGCTGAAGCACTAGAGATTACTATTGCCGCCACATCGGCTGCCGGTGACAAAATTGTTGAAATTCGTAATTTGATGTATTCTGGTTCGCCTACCGCTCTTGACGACGTTAGAGATGCCTACGAAGACGCCATTTCTAACTCTGACGATATTATAGAGCGTCGCACTTTGGAGATCAGCTATGTTGAATATCTAACTTTTTTTGAAAAGCGGTATGCTGAAGCGCTCGAAAAACTTAATGTTTATGTTGAGCAATATGAAGATAAGGACCAATGCATAATTATTAATAGCTACATTGATATTTACATTGGCCTCGAAGACACTGAAAACATTGAAAAATATGAGGAACTTCGCGCGCAAAAATGTGCTACGGGTGAAAGCGACAATGAAGACTATCTCTAAGTTTCCGAAGGTCGTTCGAGCGTTCGTTCTTGCGACGATTATCTGTGCGCTTTTTGCGCAGAATATCTTTGCGAGTGGGTGGGGGGATTATGGGGGTGGTGCCGGTGGCGGGAGCTGCGCACCGCAAAATGCTACTCTTTGGGAAGATACCTGCTTTGGCGGTGCATGGGAATACTATGAGTATGTCGATAATTATATAGGTGAAGTTACTACTTATAGCTACGGCAGGTATGCGACAGGTATGACAATTCCCAAAGTTTGCTCTGAAATTGGCGGTTTTTATAGTTTTGGTATGATTCCTTACAATAACAGATACACCAGTGTTTACGATAGGATACAGAATGCTAACTGGGGCGTTTATCCAAGTAAACAACAAATGGGCACACTGAGGAAAGTCGGAAGTGCCGTAATACCTTTTTTGCCATATGATCAGATAAAGAACATCAAATCGAATTCGGTTGCAAAAAAGGGGTCAGGGGAATTTAGGGGTTATTCAGGAACGGGATTAAGCTATAAAGAGACTGGCGCTAAGTCTACGGGATATGCGGACCCAGATCAGGTATCAAAGGACTTTGAGAAAGCGAAAGATGCTGGTGTTATAGAGAATGGCGTTACGAAGGAAAATGTTGCCGCCTTCTGCTATGGCCCAAATATGCCGGGGGGAAGTAAAGCCAGTACTTTCGATTCCAGCTCCAAAGCGACAGTTAGTGGCGCCAGTGTAACTACTGGCTGGTCTGGTTGGGATTCGAAAACTACCACTTCATATACTACAACTAGCTCAAGTGTCACGCTTGATTTTGAACATAAATTACGCAGAGTAGGCACTGGTGACAATATTAGTAATGCGGTGAGTGTTGGCTGGACTATTAGTAGTGCTTATAGTGCTTCTGGCACCGCCAGCTGGCCAGCCAATGTTGCCGGCGAAAAGAGTAATATTGGCGGGAAAAGCGTCACGGTTAATATAGCGCGCGGCGAAACAAAAACTGTCTGCGCCACCATTACGCACGCCAGCAAGATTAGCGGCAATACATCGAGCGGCAGCGAGAGCTCTACTGCCTGCATTACAATCACCCGCGAAGGTGGCGGTAGTAGCACTTGTGAGACTGGCAGAGGCGCATACCATAACAACATCGGCAGCACTGGCGTCAGCAAAAATGGCGGAGACTTCTCCTTTTCTGGCGATAATCCTAATGGAGATTTTAGTCGAAGTAACGAATTCGGCAATTATGTTAGTCTGACTAGTATCTGGGCCAAACCGGGCGATTCTATTCAATTTATGCATAGGATTTGTGCCGGCGCACAGAGCGTCGTTGACGATCCGAAGTCCGATCTCGGCAGTAGTTACAATACCTCTTATGATTTTTCTGCTATTACCGCTTTCGACGGTGGTGCAAATATTGACTATCTCTTCGGTAATACGCTCGGGCAGCGCAAGAATAGCATCTCCGCCTCCGAACTAGAAGGGGAAAATTACGAGCTAGCTATTAGTTCGCCTAGTGAGGGCGCCAATTATGGCTGTAATCAAATGTCTGGCTCATCGATTATCGGTTACTATCGTATTCCGAGCCTTTCCCATAACAACAACTGTCGGTCCGCTTCCGCAACTAGGCTTTCCGATGCCGGCAATACTATTACTCAGACTATGTCCTGGAAAGATCTTCGGGCCAAAGTGACTAGACATCATGAGAGCTGGACGGATAGCGAAGGTCATCACCATAGTCGTACCTGGTATACCACGGACGTCGATAGCACGCATAACGGTAGTCGTACCTTTACTTCCGCCGCCAGCGTCTATGTTCCTTACAACTACATCATTAAGCCTTATATCGTGAGAACGGACGAAAGTAATTCGATTGTCACGCTGGGCGGCGAAATCTCGACCAACGTTTATCTCCCCGTCGATAAGCGCGAAAACAAGCAAGTTGGCGGGACCTATGCCACTCAAACTAAACCGACTAAGGTTAAGGTCATTTCCTACGTTGCCAGCTCATTAAATACGCCTACTTCCGAAATTAGCTACTACGTCGACACGAATGGCGTCGCCACCAATAATCTTTGCTCAAGAATCAAGGGTAATGGGAGCGATCGGACCGTCACTAGGACTTGCAGAGTTGTCAAAGAAGAATCTGACGTAATCCTTAACGAGAACCCTACCGGCAATCTTGATGGCACCTATTCTTCTTCCGATTCCAAAAACAATAACGTCAATGCTGGCGGTTCATACTATGGAAATATTTCTGCAACCGTCCCTGACGCCGGTGATGATAACTATAATATCGGCGATCACTTCTGCATTGCTGTTGCGACTTGGCCAGGCGACAGCCATAATAGTGGCGCAGCGTCGTCCATCAATAAATCCAATCAACAGGTCGCCCTCTCCGATGATGCTGGCTCCGGCGCTCAGTGGTCCATCTCGGCGCCAACTTGTGTCACAATCGCCAAGAATCCAACTTTCAGCGTTGAAGGCTCGCAATTAGCTACTACTGGCAATGTTAGCTCGTCGGTCTTCAATCGTAGCGGCAAATATTATTATAGTTCTTGGTCTGAATATGGCATTGTTGCCGCCGGAGCTGTCAATAATACGGCTTCTGGTGCGGCAACCACCTACATTAATGCACTTGGTCTTAAATCTTTCAACAACCCCAATTACACTATTGGTCTAAAAGAGACAAATCTTGCTAGCGTTAGCGCCGGTGCTCATAATGGTGGCGGTCAAATCTTTAACTCACAGACTATGTATAATAAAAATGTTAACAAACCGGGTGGCGCTACTAATTTGGGCATTGGTGAAGATATTCGTGACTTCTATGAATCTATTAAGAATGTCTATACACGCAAAGCAGACGATGCGTACCGGGACGAGGCTGGCGTAAAATCCTATAACGATATATATCGCGTAAAGAATTCGTGGGGGCGGTATGTTTCGCCTACCAAATATAATGGTTATTATGATATCACGCCTAATGCGGCTTACGCTTGTAAATATGACGCCCAGAAGGGTTATTACGTTGTGGCCAGTGGAGATATGGCCCGCGCTACGAAAATAGATTCTAAGACCGGAAGAGAAGTTAATACTGCGCCATACTATTGTCTAGACAATGGCGCCAAGTATCACCATGTTGTTGGCAATGCTTATATTGGTAACGCTAACGATGATAGTATCGCAACTCAGCTTCGTCTCTTTGTTGACGACCTTAAGAGCGGTGACAGTCAAGAGACTTATCGCAACCAGACTATGGTCATTCATGTCGAGGGTAAACTCGTAATTGACGCTAATTTTATAATCGCAAACTATTATAACGGCCAAGAAGCCGACCGCTTTACAGATATTCAGCAAATTCCGCAAATTATTATCATTGCTGACAGTATTGATATTACCGCCAACGTCACTCGTATTGATGCCTGGCTTATTGCGGACATTGATAATGGTACTATTAATACCTGTGCCTACGACAATTTTAACGGTTTTCGTAGTGGGCAATATATTAATAGCGTTGGCAAGAGTTCTACGCTCACTGCGAATAAATGCAGTCGCGAGCTAGTTATTAATGGCCCAGTCACGACTAAGAATCTCATCCTTAATCGCACTGCTGGTGCTGGCACTCAGCCTTCGCGATTCAACTACAGTGGCACCTCGCTTCAAGCCAACGATGCTTATTATGTTCAGCGCGGCGAAATCTTTAATCTCCGCCCTGATGCATATCTTTGGGGGTACTACCAAGCCCAGCGCAACGGTATCATTACGACCGTCTATTCGCACGAATATCCAACCCGTTATTAAAAAATCACGAAATTTTGCTAAATAGTGCTAGTATATAAACATGAGCGAAAACGACTCAAGGCTTTTTGGCGAAGTTGATTTTGATCCAACTGCAGCGTCTGACTCTCCCGCGACTCCCATTACCGATTCGCCGAATATTTCTAGTGCCGCTGACGAAGAGCGAAAACAAGAGGCTGCCGTCGATGCCGCGCGGCGCCGTACTGAAACTGTCGATATTGATAGCATTCCACTTGATAAAAAAGATGTGTATTTTAAAGCTGAAGATATTAAGAAACCGACCGACGCAAGTTATTTTGTGAATGTTGAGGGTGAAGCGGAGCGTAAACGCGACGAAGCGCGTCGCGCTCGCGAACAAGCTGAACTTAAACGGCGCGCCGCCGCCGAAGATGCACAAAAGGCTGCTGCTAAGAAAAAAGCTGCGGAGCAGGCCGCTGCCCGCAAAGCTGCTGCCGAAAAGAAGGCCGCCGCTGCGACCGACAAGCGTGTGCTAGGCGAACTTATGCGCAAGGCTCATGCTCGCAAAAAAGAAAATCGTCGCGTGCGTTTTCGTCGCCATCGGCAAAAGCTACGCGATCGCCTATTCAAAGGTGGCAATAAATTTATCACACTCGGCGCCACTCTCGCCGCCGCGGCATTGGTTCTAACTTTTGTCGTCATTCCGCTGCAACAAGCCGACGAGCGCCGTCAAGCCGACGAGCTTGCTCGACAGCAAGCTGCGGAATATGAACGGCGAAAAGAAACTGACGAATCGTTAATCGTTGAGGCAATTATAAATGAGGCTGATGAGCGTCTTGAATCGTATGATCTGGATGGCGCAGACGTTATTTACAATAATGCACTCGACAAGGCAACAAGCGATGAGTTGCGCTCTTATATCTACTTACATCGGTCACAGAAAATCTATCGGCTCATGTATGATTTGGAGCCAGAACGGGTCTACGAGGATGCTCTGAAAGCCTATGAATATGGACAAAAATCTTATGAGGCTGTCAGTTGGTTGGCGTGGATTTATGAGTGTCGCAACGAAGATAATAAAGCTGCCGAGCTTCAGGGGCTACTTGAGCAAATCGTAAAAGAGCAAGCGAGCGAATCCTCTGAAAATAATACTGGAGAAGGACAAGGATAGTGCAAAATGACGAATAACTTTTTAAGAGTGGTTGCGGTGGTCGCAACGATAACTATATGCAGTCTTTTTCTGTGGACTGATAATGCTAATGCTGCAAGGACAAGCTGTGATAGTAGTAAAATATTTATCAATACAAGTTTGATTGCAAACTCGATTACGGACGCGAGCATTCAAGATATTGGCGCACTCGATGGTACCAGAGACTCGTCTATTGTTGGCACGGGCGCATGGGCGTGCGCTGAAACTAGCCGGGGAATTTTCTTTATTGCCGATAGTGTTGACCATGATGTGAATACCGGTAAATATATTATCAATCTTGATGTGAAAGTTAATCCAGAAAGTACGCGAAACACCGCGATTGCCATGGGCATGATTAACTATAAGCAAGAATCCGTAATCGATCAAAACGTTTATGCTATAAATATAAAATATTGTACCCAGGATTTTGAATATAGCTTCGTCTATGGTAAAGGCTATGATAACGTTGAATGTCCGGACGGGAGAGATGATGCGGGTGGCATAATAAATCAATATGGCTCAATTGTGCAGCGACAAGGTGCCAATGATAATGTCTCAAGCGGGGCGTATGCCTATTGGTCGGAGCCTAAATATACATCCTCAACAATAAATGTTGATGGAACCGTTTTGAGTGCTAAATTAAATAATACTACTTTTAAACACGATAATGTCGTGAGGACTATTAATAATGGCAACACTTACGTAATAAAGTTATGGCAATGGCGCTGTTGGTCCTATGACATGTATAATTATAATAAATATAATAAAGATGCTTGCGCATCGAACCCGATTCTATTGGCAGTCGATATGAGTTGGAGTACGACTTTTGCCGGTAAGGTGGATAATATTAACGTCTCGGGCGCGAGCTATAATTCTTCTGACGGTAAATATTATACCGATAATGACGAGATTGATATTAAATATAACTATTATCTTGCGAGAAATAATAATGGGCCAGACAAATCAGTGCAGGGGGGGTATACTACATATATATCATCCGGTGATGGCGCAAATGGCAATGTGAAATTATCAAAAAATTCTGGTTGGGCATGGGTGGCTTCTAGGACGGAGAGTGGACGTTCATTGAGTTATGGCGATAATACAATCTGCGGTAGAATTGGCTATTTTGTTACAGTTAGTAGTGAAGGTGGCGGTAAAAATAAAGATTGGACCGAATCGTCAAAGTGTATTACTGTTCATAAATACAGTTGGTATGAATTTGAAGGTCAAGTCGTTCCATATGTTAATGATGTCTCAAAATCGAGCGGTAGCACCGTCTGGATTGACGGCAATTCTGCGAAGCTCAAGTTTGTACACCAACTTAAACGCACTGGCAGTGCCCAGACTCGCTACGGTACCAGCAAAAGCTCCAACTTGTCCAGTATTTTTAGTATTCAAAATTGGTATGGTACTTCTTCGTTAACTAACAATAATAGTTGGCAGACGCAGAAAACTAGTGGCGATTCTGATTCTACTGTGAATATTGCTAAAAGCGATAGCGGATCTACCTATTGTCAATATCTGAAGTACTATAAAACGGTACGCGATGATAGTAAAGATTTTAGAAACCAAGAAGAAAAGAGCGCCTGTGTCACCCTCAAACGTTATAAAACCAATTTTACTGGTAAGACTACGGTTACTGTCAATGGCAAGGAATATAGTGATGGTGACACGATTACCGTTGAGAGTTCCGATGGTAAAATACCTGTGACCGTGCCGGTTGTCTTTAAGCATACTGTTACGCGCAACTCTGAAAGCACGCCGCCATCCGCGCCAAGCAATAAAAAATCTAGTATCGCGATCTCGACTTCTGGCACTTCTGGCTGTCGTTCTGGCGATCCTTGCGGAACCAATACTAGTGCCGAGGATACCGACGAGCTCGCTTCTGGCGCCTCCTATACAAAGACACAGTCCATCAATACCAAAGTTTATCCAGACCAGACTATTAAAATCTGTCAACAAATGACCTACAAGAATCAAATTTGGGGCAGTAGCGAAAGCACTGCAACTGCCGACCAGGTCTGCGTTACGCTCAAGATGGATAAGGCGCTCTGCTCGGATAATACTCAATTTGGTATTCACGACGGTCAAAACCTCGGCTCGCTCAGTATTAGTAAAAATGTTAATAATAGCGACAGTAATACCGTCGTCAAATCTGGCGCCAAGAATACTGGCAGTACCGAAATAACAATGTGGGCTAAACCGGGTGACAATATCAGCTTCACGCACGATTCCTGTGCCGCCGCCGACTTGCCGAACCAGTTCCATAATAATGGCAAGACTACCACCTATAACGTCTCCGCCGGCCGCTCTAGCTCCTCCGGTTCGCTCGACGCGACGGGTTATCTTTTTGGCAATAGTATCGGCTCCGAGCCATATACTAGCTCTTCTGCCACTATCGCTACTACCAACGCCAATTCCGGCACTGGACCATTCAAGAGTGGCCAATATGCCGCGACTTATAAATCGCCAAGTACTAAATCCGACACCGACTATACTTGTACGACCGACTATTATGGTAATAGTCATCAATCGAAAACTAATTATTATCAAATTACTTCTGATGTCGCCAAGACCAGTACGCTCACTAGCGCCCGCTGCAATTCTTACGTGAAAACTATTAATAATTCTACGGACTATGCGATTGGCTCCAACGTCGGCACCTCTTTCTCGCAAACGCTTTCTTGGACCGACCTCTGGATTAGCAATGATTCTGTCGACAGTAGTCACAACGGCTCTAAGACTGCCAGTATTAAAGGTACCGTTAGCGTGCCATACAATTACTACCTCTATCCGTATGTCGGCAATAATAGCACTAGCACTACTCAGACCGTCACTCCAGGGGCAAGCCTGAAAGCTAATGTTTACTTACCTGTCATGCAGCGCGAGAATAAGCAAGTTGGCGAAACTTATGCCACGCACACTAAGCCAACCACTATTCGTGTCGTTTCTTTCATTATGCGTAGCGGTAGTCCGGCCAGCGACATTTCCTATACTAACGGCACCGAAACGCTTAACTATTCCAATATTTGTCGAATTGCCGCAGGTGGCAATAGTACGCTCAGTTGCACTATTCTCAATAACGGCGAAACGGATAACACTTACGAAAAACGCTATGTCTTAAATGCCTCGACCAAAGACCAGCTAGGCGGCACGCTGAACGACACTAGCTTGATTACTTCTAGTGTCGCTGATACTAACGATAGCAATATTGTCTTGTCGCGTTCTGGATCAGTCGTGATGAATAGTGTTTCTGTTGATGTGCCGGAAACCACTATCAATAATCAGCAGGGCAGCCTTCGTCTTGGTGATAAGGTTTGTATCGCGGTTGCGGCTTGGCCAAGCGACAGCCATAACCTCGGCGCTGCTACCTCCGTCGACAGCACTAACCAATCTGTCGCGCTGACTAGCTCTGGCTCCGGCTCGCAATGGGTCGTTTCTGTGCCATACTGTTCGACGGTCGCCAAAACACCAAGCTTTAGCGTAGAAGGCTCGCAGCTTTCCGTTTCCGGCGATGTTACGACTTCTAATGTAACTCACAACGGTCGTCGCTACGGTTCATGGACAGAATATGGTTTGCTCGCTGGTGGCACAGTTACGAATATGACTTCAGGCGCTGCTACCGCTTATATTGATGCTCAATCGCTCGTTGTAACTAGTGGCACGGAATATGTTCTTAAATATAGCGCCGCTAACCGCACCGCTAGCGCTACTAAAGCAGGCGCCAATAGTAAAACGGCTAGTGTTTGCCTTTATAATTCGCAGACTTATCTCAAAGATTACGATTGTAATAATGCAGGTGGTGCGTCTACGATCGTGACCGAAGATAGTATCAACGATATTCTTGAACGTATCCGCGATGTTTATACCCGCAAGAATAGTACTAGCAATTATCATGAAGAAGCGGGCGTCAAACGCATTAATGACCTTCAATATGCTTGGGACTACGACGGCTCTAGGACTGATATCAAGATTGATGTTAATGGTAAATCTTACTACGACCTCTCGCCGCGCAATGCTTATGCTTGTGAATATAGCGAAGACCTCGGCTACTATGTCCCGAACAGCAAAGATGCCGAGCGTGCTATTACTACCGACGGCAAGAAAACTGCGCCATTTTACTGCCTCTCTAACGGTGCCCATTATTACTATGTCGAAGGTGATGCCTATATTGGCGCGCAGAGCGATAGTATCTATGGTCAGTACCTCAACTTTGTTGATGACCTTACTGGTAGCTCCGATCAAGAAACTTATCGCAACCAGACCATGGTTGTACACGCTACTGGTACGCTCGTGATTGACACCAATCTTATTGTCGATAGTTACTATTCGGCTTACAACGGCTATCACCGCGTCGATCTCTTTACGGATATTCAGCAGATTCCGCAGATTATCATTATCGCCGACAAGATTCAAATCACCTCTAGCGTGTCCCGTATTGATGCTTGGCTAGTCGCGGATGGGCTCGACAGCGGCAATGGCGAGATTAATACCTGCGCCTACGAAAACTTTAATGCCTTTAAGCGCGGCGAATATATCAAACAGGCGGGCAACGGTAGTCTCTTAAGCGCCAAGAATTGTGACCGCACGCTCATGTTTAATGGCCCAGTTTTCGCTAAGAGTATTATTCTGAATCGCACTGCTGGTGGCGGTACTAAGGTGCTTGGCGCAGCCGAGCAATGGAATAGCTCTAGCGGTGGCGGTCATGGTCGCTATGACTGGTGGTATGGCCATGTTCAGCAGAGTTCTGGCCAAACGCTCGCCATTGACGCAACCACTTATGCTCAGCGTGGCGAAATCTTCAACCTTCGTGCTGACACTTATCTTTGGGCCTACTATCAAGCTCAACGTAACGGCATTCTTACGACCGTCTTCACCAAAGAATTGCCAACGCGTTATTAGCGATTAACCCTCTCAGAGAGGCTAACCAAAATTCCAAAAAGCTAGCATTTTTTCGCTAGCTTTTTTAGTTCGATTTCAGTAAGATATAAGCATGAGCGCCAATGATTCTCGGCCTTTTGGCGAGGTGAATCCAGATTCTTCCACAGATTCCTCTGCGGATTCTCCACATTTTGTTTCCCCGAATATTACTGATGCTGCCGAAGAGGAGCAAAAGGCGCAGGCGCAAGCCGCCGCCGAGCAGAGGCAAGCCGAAACTGTGAATATTGATGGTGTTCCGATTGCTGATCAGGATATTCAATACAAAACGCGCGATATTGTTGCTAAGAAAGCTGATGCGAAATATTTCGTGAATGTTAAGGAAGAGGAGGATGCTGCGAAAGCGCAGGCGCATCAAGCTAAAGCGGCTCAGCACAAAACTCGTTGGCGTCGCTATGGCCGCCCAATTTTGGTTGTCGCTATTGTTCTTATTCTCGCTGCTGCTGGCGGTTTTGTCGCAAGATATTTTCTCGATCGGCAGGACGAAGAGGCAAAAGCGGCTGTTGAGGAATTGCTCTATGAAGCGGCTGATTGTTTAGAGGCGTCCAATCTCGATTGTGCGAATGAATACTATGAGAAGGCGCTCAGTCGTGCGGCGACGGATGAAGAGCGTTCGTTTGTCTATCTTCATTACTCTCAGTCCCTCGATGGGCTTATGCGTGATCAAGAATCAAATCGAATATATGAGTATGCGCTCAAGGCCTATGAGTTGAATCCTAATGACCGCAGTATAGTTTGGTGGCTTGTTGATGTTTATAATAATCGCGGCGAGGAAGATAAAGCGAAGGAATTTGAAGAGAAGCTAGAAGCATTGCCGGTAGATGAAGATGAATATGGAGAAGGGTGAAATGAAGATTAAAATAAAGACCGTTGCCTTGATTGCTATCGTTGCTATTTTTTCTACGACGCTTTTGGGGTTTGGTAAAAATGAAGCTTATGCGAAGGCCTGGACTCTGTCTAGATCTAACGATAGGGGTAATTGTCTAACTGGCGGTGGCCGTATTGATGTTGTTTCTAAAGCGAAGAAAAACGGCAAAACAGTAATCAGAGATATTGGTGACTTGGGCAATTTTGGTCAATTGGGTAATGAGAATAAATACGATGAATATAGTGGCGGTTGGGCATGCGCACGATGGTACGAAACGGGGAATATGTGGCATGGAATTATGTTCATAGCTAGCAGTGTCGAGGAGACCGGAAGCGGGAATAATAAACAGTACAAAATCAACGTCGATGTCAGTGTTAATTTGAAAAGTAGCAATAACACGGCAATTGCTATGGGCATGGTTCATACTGGTAGCAATGCAACGAATAAGGCTATAAATATCGAGTATTGTACGCATTATTATGCTAATACAGGGTGGTGCACGGATAAGACTAAAGGTGCAGATGGTATTATATCTAGTTACGACAAAACCGTGCTTCGGCAGAACTCACGCAACCGGCCAACTAGTAGCTATAGTTACTGGACCCCGCCAATTCACGCGTTAGCGACCAGTTCGGAGCAATCATTTATAACAATTGATGGTCCAAGGCTTGCTGAAAAAATGCAAGAAACGGAGTTTGCTACAAAGAACGTTAAATATTTAGATGACGGTTATACCGCAATCGTGCTTTATCAATACCGCTGCTGGTCGAAGAATGGTGGCACTGGAGAATGTGGCGTAAGTCCGATAGTTTTAATATTGGACACTAGCGGTACGACTGATGATCCTCCAAGCTCAACTTCTTGCGACTCCACGAACTCATATAGCAATAGCGGTAAATCCGGCGTCCGTAAAAACGGTGGCAGCATCGCTTATACGAATAATAATTCTGGCACAGTTAGTACTTGGGCGAAACCAGGAGATTCTATTCAATTTACGCACACAACTTGTGCTGCCGCCCAAAAGCTTATTGATGACAATCAGGCGTATCTGGGTTCTTATGATTCTAACTATACCGTTTCTGCAAGTACCACCAACGGCACCAATGGCAGAGGCTATATATTTGGTAACGACTTGAGCGGTAACTCGTCCGCTAGTATCCCAAGTTCCACGCTAAAGAATAATGAGTATGCTTATACTGCGAATTCGCCGAGCGATGACGCTGGATCTACATATAGCTGCGATGGTGTTTACGATGGTTTCATATCGGGCCATTATCAGATTCCGGATTTGAATATTAGGAGTGACAAATGTGGGGCATCTAGGAAAACTGTTGCGTCTGATGCTGGCAATACAATTACGCAAACATTAGCATGGCGCGACTTCGACATTAAATGGCAGACTATCTATCATGACGCCGAAATAGATGAGGCGGGCAACGTTATTAAGCCGAGAACATCTGAAAATATCCCTTATGTAAATAGTTCTACCGACTACTCCACTAGCGCCAGCGTCTATATTCCATACAACTACATTCTCAAGCCCTATATTGAAGGAAATAAAAATGACACAGGGGATAAAAGCCAAACCGCTACCATCGGTGGCAAATACGACGTTACTGCTTATGTTCCCGTTGATGTTCGTAAAAATAAACAAGTTGGTGATACTTATGCTACTAGCACGAAAGATACCAAAATTAAAATTGTGTCGTTCGTATTGGATTCTAGTAGCCAGCCAACCAGTAGCGTTACTTATCACGCTAATAATGGCGATGCGGGGGCGAGCAGTATTTGTAGATACGCCGCTGCCAGCGGAAATGTTAAGCATTGTGCAAATATCGCCGATGAGACTATTACGCTTAACCAAAATACTTCCGGTAATCTCAGCGGCACGCTAGGCAATGAAGCTTCGATTAGTGAGGGTGGTTCTAAGCTTGTTCTTAATGACGGCATCGAGGCTTCTGTACCAAAAAATAACATCAGTCTCGGCGATAAAATTTGTGTCGCAGTCGCCACCTGGCCGAGCGATAGCCATAATCTTGGCGATGCTGCAACTGTCGATAGCTATGACCAGAGTGTTGCTCTCACTAATAGTGCGGGAAGTAACGCTAAATGG
Organism: uncultured Candidatus Saccharibacteria bacterium; assembly: GCA_964584145.1. Classification (GTDB taxonomy): domain Bacteria; phylum Patescibacteriota; class Saccharimonadia; order Saccharimonadales; family Saccharimonadaceae; genus UBA2834. Next base: position 51,142 of record CAZOYU010000002.1, read on the forward strand.
GCCGTCTCTGCGCCAAGCTGCGCCACCATCACGAAGCGCCCAATCTTTAGCGTCGAAAGTTCGCAACTTTCCGCTACTGGCACAATTAACTCCTCGACCTATACGCGTGATAAGCTCACCTTCAGCTCTTGGGCAGAATATAGCATTGCCACCTCTGAGGAAAATGGCGTTGAAGATACCGCTTCCGGCGCAGCTACTGCCTATATCGACGCGCTCAATCTTAATTATCGCTATAATCCTTACGAGCCTAAATACGCCATTGCTTCCAGGGAAGTTAATCTTGCCAATACGCGTGCTGGCACAAAAAGTACCAGAACCTTTACTGCGCAAACTATGCTCAATTCTGGTAATGGCAGCCCCGGTGGCGCTACCACGCTTGAGCTCGCTGAGAATATCGAAAAATTCTATACATCTATCGAAAATATCTATACGCGCAAAGGCAAGACTAAGACTCAATCTGGTGCCGGTATTGCAAATTTCAATGACCTTAGCGAACTAAAAGGCTCCAAAAAACTAACCGTCAAGAATAATTATTATGATCTCTCGATTGGGTCCTCGTATGCTTGCGTTTACGATGAAAATAAAGGTTATTATGTCGCCTATGATAGCGACGCTACGCTCGGCAAGGATAAAAAAGGCAACCCAACTGCGCCATATTATTGTCTAAGCAATGGCTCCAAGTATTATCATGTCGAGAATGCTAATGCTTATATTGGTGGTGGCGGCGAGAGAAATAGTGGCGGCTATACTCAATTTCGTCTTACTGTGAACGATCTTGATGGTTCTGGCGGTCAAGAAACTTTCCGCAACCAAACTACGGTTATTCATGTTGAGGGTACGGTTGTAATTGATACTAACTTCGTCATTGCCTATAACTATGGTGGTAGGATGCTGGATTATTTCACTGATATTCAGCAGATTCCGCAAGTTATCATCATTGCCGACAATATCGATATTACTAACAATGTCTCGCGCATCGATGCATGGCTGATTGCTAAAAACAAGATTAATACTTGTGCCTACGATAACTATAGTGGCTTCATGAAAGGGAACTATATCAGTAGCGCGGCTAATGGCGGCCTAAACGCGAACCGCTGCAATAAAGAACTAGTTATCAATGGCCCAGTCGTTGCTAATGAGATCACACTTAACCGTACCGCTGGCGCCGGCACAACTCCGGCCGAATACTACAGTAAAAAAGCCTCTCTCTCCGTCGAAGATGCCTATTATGCCCAACGCGGCGAAATCTTTAATCTCCGTTCCGACGCCTATCTTTGGGGTTATTATCAAGCTCAGCGTAATGGCATTTTGACTACAGTCTATTCGAAAGAATTGCCGACCAGATATTAAAAGAGAAGTTTTAAAAATCGAAAACGTTAATGTATAATATTACTATGAGTAAAAATGGTGGTAGGGACGTAGCGAGCGGCTTTACGATTATTGAAGTTATGCTTGTGCTTGCCGTGACGGGCTTTCTCTTCATTGGTATCCTTGGCGGCATGAGTGGCAGTCTCGCTCGCCAGCGCTACAAGGACGCCGTGCAGGATACTGCTGATAGTCTCCGTCGCATGTATTCTTATGTTGTTGATACGCAGGTCTATACACGCGAAAATGACTCTGTCTGTTATGGTCTTACTTCTGATGCTATCGGAAATAGCAGTTTAATCTCTAATAGTAAAAATACTGGCCGTGGCCGCAGCGATTGTGTCGTTTATGGCCTAGTTGCAACCATTGCCAATAGCCATATTGAATTCACTGAATTGGTTGGCAAAGAATACGAGGTCGTGCGTGAGGAAGTTGCCGATAAAGACAAAAAAGATACCGACACTATGAAAGACATTGAAGTCCTACAACTCGCTGGCGCAAATAATGTCGTCGCATCCGCTAAGCAGAATGGTACTTGCTCGAATATTGGCCTAGTTAATCTGCTCGAGTCTTCTGATTCACGCTGGGGTACGCGCATTCTCGATACGGATGGCAATGAACTCGCCACCACGATTCTAATCTTCCGTTCGCCGCAGTCTGGCGTCATCCGCACTTATGTTATGGACGGTACACCGAAGAATGGCGACAATATTATCCGCTATGACGAATTTAGCGAAGAGACGCATGACTGCACTGAAAAGAATATACTCGACACTTATGGTATCAATGAATACATTGGTAAATATGAGACCGAAGGCGACGAGAAGGTTTTCAAAAGCAATTTTACCGAAAAAGAATTGAAGATCTGTATTAGTAGTGGTGATACGGGCGTGTATGACGGCCGCATGCGTATGATTAAGATCGCGAAAGGTGGTCGCAGCTCATCTGCTATCGCGCTGATTGACATGGATGACGAGGACGCAAACGAATGCAACTAGATAAAGTTAAGCCAGGTGATACGATTATTGAAGTAGCTCTTTCGATGGCTGTCTTTGGAGCCGTGGCGCTGTTCTCGGTCGAAATGATGAATAGTGGTCTCAATAAAATTCAACGCACGCTCGAAACTACTATGGCGCGCACTGCGATCGATTCGCAGACCGAAGCGTTGCGTTTTATTCATAATAACTATCTCGCTGAGCGCAACTTCGCTGATAGCACGGCGCAATTTCAGCGTATCTGGGAGCAACTCAAGGGAGCATCGCGCAATCCTCGTGACATCAAAGCTGGCGATACTGTAAACAGCTTCGATGTTAATACTTACACTTCTTGTGACGAGATTTATAGTAATGCAGGCCAGATTAAACAATATAAAGCATTTGTGATTAATCCGCGCTACATTGTGCCAGACTACGGTGATAACGTTAGTTACAATGGTGTTAAATATACTTATGGAAATGGTTCTAACTCGGACGATACCGGCATTCTCAAGAATATAATTATTGGCGGCAATGATACCGAAGAACAGAGCAGCTTGATGACTTATAGTCAGATTTATCCGCGAATTATCTATAGCGCCAAAAAAGGCGATAGTAAAAATACCGACAATAGTTCCCTTAAAGAAGCCAACATCTACCAAGTGGCCGAAAGTGTGCAAGGTCTTTGGGACATCGTTGTCTATAGTAATGAACGCAATAAAGATCGTTCCGAATATTTTGATTTTTACATTAACACTTGTTGGAATGCTGCTGGTACACACGTTCCGTCGACCATTACGACTATCGTCCGCCTATATAACCCAGAGGTGATTGAATAATGAAACACAAGAAAGCCTTCACGATTATCGAATTCGTCCTCGCTATGGGGCTATTTTCCACTATGCTGCTGATGATTGCCGTGCTCACCATTCGCATTACCGGCATCTATCAAAAAGGTCTCTCAATTCGTTCCGTCAATGCTGTTGGTAGGGAATTGATCGACGACATTACTAAAATCGTTCAAAGTTCACCGATTCAGGAATCAATCAATCCAGAAGTATCATCATCTGGTAACGTTACCGCTAGCAACATTGTCGCTAAGCGCTCTGAATATTTTACTTATTACACGGGTTCAGACCAGACTAAGCAAGAGACTCAGGGCAAAACTCAGAGCTCTGGCCTCTTCTGTACGGGCTCATATACTTATATCTGGAATACTGCGCAAACTTTGACTACTTTCGAAAATAACGACGATGCAATTACAATTACTAATGAAACTGGCAAACATGTCTATAAATTTATTCGCGTGCCTGATTACGACCGTAGCTATTGCGCAAAATTCAACGAAGATAAGGCTAGTAATCGCACTTTCGAAATCGCCGAAGACCAGATTGTCAATTTAATTAACGACGATGAATCCGACCTCGCCATTTATGATTTTACTGTCTTGCCGGCAACTCAGAGCGATACAACTGGCCATGCGCTTTACCCAATCAGTTTCATCCTCGCGACCAAGAAGGGCGGTATCAATATTTTGAGCAATGGCGATTATTGTTCTGGCCAAGAAGTTCCGTCCGATCTCAATAGTGAAGATTCGGAATACAATTCGATTGATTTTAATTATTGTGCCGTCAATAAATTTGATTTCGTTGTTCGCCAAACCGGCGAAGCAGAAGATGTAAATGGTTATGGTTCAAGATAGAGGAGGTATATGATAACACAACCTAAAACCAAGCGGGGAGCAGCATCGATGTATGTCGTCATCTTTACGGCTATGCTGTTAAGTATTATCGCGCTCAGCTTCGTGCGCATTATGCTGTCGGAAGCGCAGCAGACTAACAACTATAGCCTTTCCCAATCTGCTTACAACTCCGCTATGGCGGGCGTTGAGGATGCGAAAGTCATCTTACTCAAGTACCAAAACTGTCAGAGTACGAATAATCGCGTCGGTCGCGAAGAGTGCACGCGCATTTCGAACGCGCTCGAAGCCGAGGATGCTGAAGATAACTGCGACGTAATTCGTGAAGCGCGCGGTATTACGACTGGCGAAAAAGAAACCCTCATCTCCTCCTCTGAAACCAGCAACAAATCCATCGAGTCTACCGCCGAATCTATCGACCAGGCCTATACTTGCGTCAAGGTTAATGTCGAAAGTTCCGACTATATCGCTAAATTAAACAAGAACAATTCCTCGAAGATTATTCCTGTGCGCGTGCGCGATACGGACGATAATGGCAATAGTATTAATAATATTAACCGCATCGTTGTTCAATGGTTTAGCGACGCCGATATGGAGAAGCTTAGCTCCAATGGTACTCGCAACATCGATACGACTATGTATCGCCTTGTCGGTAATAGCAGCACCGTCAACATTACGCATATTAACCAAGATAGTGATGCTGCGGCTAATTATGCCGTGAATGATTTTAGCAGTCAAGCTACCGTTGCCCCTTATCTAAAAATTGAACTTTTCCAGACTAATGATGCGTTTGGTCTTAATCAATTTTATGCTTCTGATGGCACCACTACTAACCGCGGCACGCTTACGCTGCGCCCAACCAATAATGATGTTGGCGGTTCGGGCACGACTGGCTCTACGCATATTGGTAACACTCTAACAACTGGCTTTGCTGCTTCCGCTCAGAAAACTTATAATTTCCCGATGGACGTAAAATGTACGCAGTTTAAGACGGACGGCACCGTTGCGAATGGTGAAAGTAGCTTTTCTTATGCTTGTACTGCCGATATTGTCATCCCAGATCCGGTCGTTTCCTTGGTCTATGATTACACGACTGATTCTTATCAAAACTATGCTAGCAATTCAAAGAGCCGCAACGCTACTACTATGTTCTTCCGCGTTAGTTTGCCATACCGTAATCCAGAAACTACTGTGCGCATTGCCTTAAAGAGCTGCAAGACCGACGACTCTAGTATTGCGAATTCTAGCAAAGCTAATGGTGGCTGCGATACTGTTAACTTCTTTGGCGTGCAGCCAACCGTTGATTCAACCGGTCGCGCCGCCGACCTCTTCCGCCGTGTCGAATCGCGCCTCGAGATGGTTAATACTTATTTCCCATATCCAGATAGCGCGCTTAGTGTAACGGGCAATGTGAACAAGAACTTCTGGGTCACCGACAACTGTTTCTCGCAGACGACCTACGTTGAGAATGGTAAAGTTATTACTGAAACATACTCCGCCAATGCCGAAGAGAGCTGGAGCACAGATACGCATAAATATAAGAAATGCTACAACTCTGGCGGTTCCTCTAAATAGGGAATGCGTACAAAAATATCCCCCGCAATCGGGGGTATTTTTAAATTCAAATTTTGGTGCCCGCGACTGGAGTTGAACCAGCACGCCCGTGAAGGCACTAGCACCTGAAGCTAGCGCGTCTGCCAATTCCGCCACGCGGGCATGGCTCTATTTTACCACAGGCGGACAAAAAATCGAGAGATGTTATAATATAAACATGTCTTATTACTACACAGACGGTAGCGCTAGTCCCAATCCGGGCCCAGGGGGCTATGCAGTTATTTGTGATGGCGCACCGGTTGCGCTCGGTCGCGAGGCGGATTCCACTAATATTCGCATGGAGGCACAAGCACTGATTGCTGCTTATCGAATCGCTCAAGCTGGCGACACGATTTATACTGATAGCGAATTTTGGGTGAATGTTGTGACTAAATGGGCTGCTAGTTGGCAGAAAAATGGCTGGACTAAAAAATCTGGCCCCATCAGGAACCTCGAACTCGTAAAAGATCTTTATGCGCTCTATCTCGCGCATCCCGACGTAAAACTAACCTGGACGCGTGGCCATGTTGGCACTGATGGCAACGAACTTGCCGATGAATGGGCCAATAAAGCTCGCGCTGGCGTTAGCTTATAGGAGGATTATGAAAAAATCTATCGTCAAAATGAAATTAAGCAGCCGCGCCGAGTTTGTCTCGACGCTCGAAGAGATTAATTTCAAGTTCAGTGAACCTTATTGGCAACATGATCGCATCTTCGTGCCGCGCAATTATAATCGCGATAAAGCCATGCCGCGCCTGTCACTGCGCACAATTGTTAAAGACCCGAACAAAGATGCGACTTATGCGCTTGTTCTACGTCGTCACTTTGAAGAAAAGAAAATCGACATTACTAACGCAATTGTCTTTAAAGACTATTCCGAAGCTGCTCGGATTCTTTATCAGCTTGGCTATGAGCTCAAAGCCGAAATTAGTCGTCGCCGCGAAGAACTCAACATGGGTAACACTATTAAAATTTATATCGACAAAATCGATAGCCTTCCTGGCTACTATGCCAAAATCGAGTCTGATTTGTCCGACGAAGACGACCCGCATGCCGCTAGGGAAGACCTTATCGAAACTTTTCGGGTGCTTAATGTTAAGCAGGGGCAACCGCTCGACCAAACCTACGCCGAGATTATTAATTCCTCTGCGCACGAAACTATCGTTGGCTAGAAAAAATCTCCCGCAAAGGGAGATTTTTGAATTCAGATATTTATTTCTCAGCTTTTTTGCTTGCAGTCTTCTTTGCTGCTGGCTTCTTGGTGGCAGTCTTTTTCGCTTCTGCTTTTGCGGCAGGTTTTTCGGCGGCAACTGCTTTTTCGGTTTTTGGTGCAGCTTTTTTGCTGGCGACCAATTTTACATCATTTGCTTTCGCGAATGCAGCCAATTTTGCTTTGCGGCGGCTAGCGGTATTCTTCTTCAATAAGCCTTTTTTCACAGCTTTGTCATATTCAGATTGCACAATCGCGAGCTTTTCGGCGCTTGGTTTTGCATGGAAATCCTTCAAAGCGCTACGAATAGTCTTCTTGATCTGCTGGTTGTTGCTACGGCGCTTTTCTGCTTGGCGCGCAGCCTTCTTTGCGGATTTAATAATCGGCATTTAAATATCTTTCCTTAACTTATTATTTTCAATTGATGTATATTATATTCTAAAAAGCGAAAATTGTAAAGTGTGCATATGGGAAGGGCTTGCAAAAGCAAAAAGATTATGCTAATCTGTACTCAAATAAGGTCAAAATAAACAAGAAAAACATCAAAATGGCAGATAAAAAATCGCAGGCTAAAACTAGCATCATCGATCAAGTCGCCGAGCGTATCTTGACTAGTGATAATGTGCTAGTTGCGCTTTCTAAAGATCCGAGCGTCGATGAACTTTCGGCTGCTCTCGGCTTGACATTCATATTAGACAAAATGGGCAAATATGCCACTGCGATTTTCTCCGGCGCTGTGCCAAACGCCATTGAATTTTTGGAGCCAGAAAAGACTTTTGAGACTAATACGAATAGCCTGCAAGATTTTATTATTGCCCTCGACAAAGAGAAGGCTGACCACCTTCGCTACAAAATCGATGGCGATTATGTCAAAGTTTTTATCACACCATATAAGACCACGATTGAAGAGAGTGATATCGAATTCAGCCATGGTGACTATAATGTTGACCTCGTGGTTGCGCTCAATGTCGCTAACGCCGCCGACCTCGACTCTGCCTTGACGGAGTATGGTCGCATCATGCACGATGCGAGCTCGATTAATATTCATGCCGATGTTGCTGGCAATTTCGCCGATCTCGAATGGGGCGACCCAAACGCATCCTCGATTTCCGAAATGATCTATTGTCTGTCCGAAAAACTCCGCGAAGAAGAAGCGCGCAAACTGGTTGATAAGCCAATTGCAACCGCTTTGATGGCAGGTATCGTTGCGGCAACCAATCGCTTTTCAAACGAACATACTAAACCAGAAACACTTAGCATTGCTAGCAAGCTGATGACTGCTGGCGCCGACCAACAATTGATTTCTTCGAGTATTCCAGTCGATATTCTCACGACGGATGTTGTTGATGCAAATGAAGATGCCGAAGCTGCCGCCGATGTGACCACTGCCGAAGCAGCCACTAAAACGGCTCCTGCTGAGTCTGATACTGTTAGTGTCGATGAATTGGAAGCGCTTGAAAAAGACTCCGCTGATAAAACTGCTGCTCCGGCTGCCACTAAAGCCGACCAAGTCGCCACTGAAGCCACTGCTGCCACTACGGAGCCAGCCGAGCCGGCCCCTGCACCTGCGCCTAAACCTGCTAAGAAAGCCGATCCAACCGCTTTGGAAATTCGCCATGGCGCCGTCGATTTTGAATTAGACGAGAACGGAGAAGAGAAGATTGAACCGGAGCCGGAATCTGAATCCGAATCCAAGTCTGAATCTGAACCGGAGCCAGTAGCTGCTCCCGTTGAGGTCGAGCCAGCTACTGAGGCTGCTCCAGCCGCCGTCGCTCCTGAGGCTGTTCCTGAAATTACTCCTGAAGCGGCCGCTCCCGCTGCGCCAATTATTCCAGTTATTGAGTCTAAAAAAGATCATGTTAGCCTAGCACCACTCACTGCGCCAGCTGCTGTCGCGTCGGCTCCGGTCGCCGCTGCGCCTACTGCAGAAATGCCAGTAGCTGATGCGCCTGCGTCTATTCCAGTTCCAGAGCCTGTGCCTGTTCCTGAGCCGACACCGGTCACTGAGCCGACTTTGCCAACTGCCGAATCCGTGATTGTTGCGCCGGAAGTCTCGCCTGAAGAAGCTGCCCGCGAAACACATGTTGCTGAACCGCTCAACGAATCGGATTTAAATCCAGAAGATAATGCCGCTGAAGATGCTATCGATGCTGCGCTTCAAAAAGCTGCCGCTGCCGCTGCGCGTCAACAGGCCGAAGCAACTGCGCAACTCGACCAAATGGTTGCCGCTAGTATGCCTACTACTGCAGCCGCACAAAATCCGGTTATGACCGAACTTGCTACTGCCTCGGGTATTAAAAATATTGCGCCGCTCAACCAAAATGTCCAAGCACCAGCTCTACCAAAAGATTATTCTGCCATGATGAACGAGGCACTCGCTGAGCCACTCGTCGCCGAGCCGGTTCAGGCGCCCGTCGAAGCCGCGCCCGTCACTGCGCCGCAAATGCCGGGTGTAACAGCCGCACCCGTAGCCGCACCTGCGACTGCTATACGAGTGCCTGCGCCACAGGCCGCTGCGCCAGTTGAATATGCCAATGCTTTACCTATGCCTGATCCAAATGGCATTCTGCCACCTGCGCCCGCGCCTTTTGCGCCAGAGGCCTCGCTACCTGTCGCCAGCCCTGCTGATTTACCTACTGCACAAGCTTATGCTGAGCAAATTCAGGCCACTAATCCAATGGTACAATCTCAGCCAGCCGCTCCTGTTGCTGTGCCGACTATGCCTGAGCCAGTTTTGCCAGTTGAAGCTTCTGTTGCGCCGATTGCGCCAGCTGTCCCTGAAGATCAGCCCACTCTCAGCGCTGGTAATAGCCAATATTATGGCCAAAGCGCCAGTGCCGCCGTCCAGGGTGTAAATCCGGTAATGCAAGACCAGATTTATCCGTCCGATCCGAGTGCATATCATATTCCAGGGATGTAAAGTAATAAACAAAAAATATTTCACACATCGCGAGATATTTTTTAAGAGCTGAAAGTCGACAAAAAAGAAGCTAATAGCTTCTAGGTTTCTCTAAAAATGGTCGGGGTTAACAGGCTCGAACTGTTGACCTCGCGCTCCCAAAGCGCGCGCGCTACCAACTGCGCCAAACCCCGACTAACTGTTATTATACCACAAAACATGCTAAGATTAAAGCATGAAAAATTACTTTCGCCAGCGGCGGCGGATCTTTTGCTTAATCGCACCCGCGTTCATTGGCCTATTATATTTAATCTTATGCTTGCTTAACATTAATCAATCAATTTGGTTCGACGAGTCCTATAGCTCTTACATTACGCGTTTCGATTTCGCGCAGATGATCGATTTTACTGCCGACGACGTCCATCCGCCACTTTATTACATCGTGCTCAAAACTTGGGCGCATTTCTTTGGTCACAATGTAGCTACGATGCGCATTCTCTCTGCTGTGCTTGGCGCACTCGCCATTGTCTTTATCTTCCTTTGGCTTAAATATAAATATGGCGCCTCAATCGCCATTCTCGGCTCGTTTATGGCTGCGATCTCGCCGATTTTCGTCCGCTATGGCCAAGAAATGCGTATGTATACGCTAGTTGCATTGATTGTCTTTGCTGCTACTTATTTCCTCGAACTCGCAATTAATAACGGCGCCAAAAAATGGTGGGCCATTTACGCAATCTTGCTCGCTGCGGGTATGTATACGCATTATTTCTGTGTCTTCGCTTGGATTGCGCATCTTATTTACCTCATTAAAATTTATGGCAAAAAGATTTTCCAGAAAAAGATTTTTCTTGTTTATTTTGGCGCAGTTGTTCTGTATTTGCCTTGGTTGCCGAGTTTCATTCGTCAAGCAACCGACGTTCAGGGTGGCTTTTGGATTAGCGAATTAAATGCGACGGGCGTTCTCGATTATTGGACCGAAGTTTTTCTCTATGACAAAGCTGACAATATCAAAAATTGGTTAATCGTTTTACTGGTTGCTGCGATCATTACGCTCATTTATCTAGCTGTACGCTATCGCAAGCAGCTTGGTATGTTCTTTTGTCTCGCTTTCGTACCATTTATTGCGCTCGTGTTGCTGTCGATGCCGCCATTTACGCCTGTTTTTGTTTCGCGCTACCTTGTTTATGCCATGCTTGCCGTGTCCATCCTCGAAGCTGCACTAATTGTCTTCTATGCGCGCGATAAATTCGCCGCCATAAAGCCCAAGAAAAAGACGCCATTCTACCAATATCCAGCCGTACGCGTCGCCCTAGTCGCTGCTATTTTCATCGGCTGCAGTATCTGCGGCCTCAGCTCCGTTTATGCCTACGGCAACTCGGATTTCGATGCCACTTCGCGCCCGACCGCCAAGGATATGTTTGAAAATCTCATCGCGCTCGATAATGGCGAAAATCTCCCAATTATTTCGAGTGACGATTGGCTCTATTACGACTTGGCCGCCTATAGTGACGATGACCATAATGTTTATTTCCTCAATGAGCAAACCGAATATTCTTACGGCTCGCTTTATCCGCTGCGCGACAGCTACTTTGGCCGCATCGATAACCTCGACGCTTTTCTGGAAGACCGTGATGCAATTTGGTATGTTGGCAAATATTCCGAAGACGAAGAGCTGACTTTTCCGCGCGATGGTTGGCGGGCTACTACCGAAGCGACTTGGCGTTTTGCCGACAATGGTGACCGCTACCAAATCTTGAAATTAGAGCGCGAATAGGGGTATAATTGCACTTAGTCGGGGCGTGGCGCAGTTGGTAGCGCGCGCGGTTCGGGACTGCGAGGTCGCCTGTTCGAGTCAGGTCGCCCCGACCAGATGTGATAAAGAGTAGAGCAGAAATGCTCTATTTTTGTTAAAATAATATACAATATGACGGATCGTAAAATCGTAGAAAACATCTGTTTGGGCAAGATGAATGACGCTAGTATCCGTAAATTCTTTCAAGCCGCCCTCGACAACACGCGTAAGAAAAGTCTCGCCAATATTTTTCCTGCCGCTTGTTATGTCGTACTAAACACTAATGATTATGCTTGCTTTAGCCTTGCGCAGGATATTATTAATCAAATCTGGTTACGTCTCTCGCCGTGGCACGCTTATTGGCGCTTTGAACGCGTTGTTTATAATCTTTTTTGGCCACGCGTCCGCAGCATTCGTCAGATTAAGCTTCGTCTTGCCGAGCCGGACGATGACGACTTCTTCTGGGATGCGCTCAGTTGGATTCGTAGCATCCGCAACATCAAGCATTATAATCGCGAGCTCTATCAATATTTCATCAATCTCGCTCAACTAGACGCCGATACGCTCAAAAGTCTGCCACTCGAACTCAAAGGTCGCGCGCTTGAGATTAAAACTCAAAAAGCTACGCCTGTCGAACTCATGCAAACTACGCTCGCTAGTAACCAAATTCAGGATGCTATTTCCGAATTCGCCTATATTACCGGTAGTGTCGACGAGGCACGCGTTCTGCTTGACGCGATTATTCAAAAAACTGGCGCAATTGAACTCGACGATGGCGTAATTTGCATTAATAAACTTTTGCGTTGTAACCGTAGCAAGCGTGTCCGCCGTTATGTCCTCGCGCGCATTCAGAACGAAAAATTCTTCTTTGCCGAGCGTGACCTTGCTGATTTTTACACTTCCGCCGCAATTGGTATTATGACTGATCGTGAGTTGCAAATTCTCAAAGAGCTCACTCCAGGATTAAAACAGAATTATCCAAATATCGGCGAGACTTATAAGCTCGCGCGCGACAATCTTGCTACTGAAAAATTCCAGACTGAAACCATCCGTAATAGCCAACTTGTCGCCGAGACGATCAAGCAATATAGCTATCATTATCGCCCGACTTATGACCTTGCGCGCTTCCATAAAATGGACGAAATTTATTACGAAACTGCTGTCGCCGAGCTGCGCGCTGGCCGAAAGCGAAGTCATTATATGTGGTATCTTTTTCCGCAGCTCAAGGGGCTAGGAGAGAGTCGCAATTCCGAATATTATGGCATTGAGGACCTCATCGAAGCGAAGCAATATTTTGCCGACCCCATTCTTCGCCGCCACTTGCTCAATCTTACGCAAATCATTCTCGATTCCGATGTTAAGAGCATTCAAAAACTATTGCCTAGTCCTGACTATCTCAAACTACATTCCTGCATGACGCTTTTCCATCTCGTTGCGCCGCGTCGCGCCATTTTCGAACAAGTAATCGATAAATACTTCAAAGGCGAACCTGATCGCGCTACTCTCTATCTCCTTTCCAAAACCGAATAAATATGATATAATATAAAAATCATTTCATCATAATGATGTACTTTTTGATTGATGAGTGAAAATCCAAGGAGGTGTTTTGATGAATCTACCCAACAAACTCACACTCATTCGCGTTCTACTAATACCCATTTTCGTTGTCGTTCTGCTCGTTCCGCTGGGGATTTCGTGGCAAAACTGGCTCGCATTGGCGATTTTTGTCATTGCCAGTCTTACCGATTTCGCCGATGGTTATCTTGCCCGCAAGTATCAATTAATTACTAATTTTGGCAAATTCATGGACCCGCTCGCTGACAAATTACTCGTTTGTTCAGCTCTAGTCTGCCTCACTAGCCTCGGCCGCATCGCTGCCTGGATGGTCATCGTGATCGTTGCCCGCGAATTTATTATTAGTGGTCTGCGCCTCGTCGCTGTCGACCAAGGTGTTGTGATTGCGGCTAGCTATTGGGGCAAATTCAAGACTGTTGCGCAAATGACAATGATTATGCTCTTGCTTGCCAATCTTACGTCTCTCACTATTCTCACCAAGATTATCACTTGGCTCGCACTAATCCTTACCGTCGTTTCGCTAATCGACTATATTGCGAAGAACGCCCATCTCATCAACGATGCAATTTAGCAATAAAAATCCCCGGTCAACCGGGGATTATTGCTTGCCACCACGCGAAATTCGCTAAGTGGCAAATAATGAAACCAATTACGCAAACAATATAAACTAAGTGACAAATCCAGACGCTAGCCGAAGCTAAATCTTTTGAGCGTTTTACGCGCTCATCTTCCTCCAAAGTTACTAAGTCATTGACTTCCTCTACGGCCGTATTCATCGTTTCGATAATGAATAGCCAGACCAAGAAAATCAACATAATAATGTATTCCAGCGCAATGAAGCGGAAGATCAGGCCAATCGCGATGCCCGCACCTAGCTCTATCGGAGCGAGCTGTCGGACTGTGCTCGACTCTCTGAACATAATCTTCAAGCCATTGTTGGAATCAGAGATGTTGCGAAAGATTTGATAGAAGACATTCTTCTTATCTGGTTTCTTGAATTTCAAGGTGCTCACCTCCCGAAAGAAATTTAGTAGCGCATGACTACCATACCTTATTATATCACAGAATGCGGAAAAAGTCAATAAGCCCGCGCTGTCGCCAGTCTAAACTAGTAGTGTTATACTAAGATATAGGCGCAGCCACAACTGCGCAAGATTCAGATTATTATTTAGGAGTGTCAATGCCAGAATATAAAAATACTGCCGGTAAGAAAAAACCGCAAAAAAACCATAAACTCAGCAACGCGATTCGCGCACTGTTGTTTTGGGTAATTATTGCGATTTTTGTAGTTGCAATTAGTGGCGGTTTTAATCAAGCTAATAACGCTAATACTGAAGAGAAGAGCCTCACCGAGGTCTTGACTTTGGTTAACGAGGGTTCGATTGATAAAATCGTCGTCAAGGGTGATACGCTCTATGTTACGCCTAAGAATGCCGCCGATATGAATCAGATTATTTCTCGCAAGGAATCTGGCAGTTCGCTCCAAGAGCAGGGTTTTGCTGAGGCTGTCCAAGAGGGCAAAGTTAACATCGAAGTCCAAGAAGATGTCGATACGCTTGGCATTATGTTTGATGCTGCCATTGTTGTTGTGCCAGTTATCTTGCTCGGCGCTTTCCTGATCTATATGGTTCGCCAGGCCCAGAGTATGAATAATCAAAATATTGGTTTTGGCAAAGCTAAAGCGCGTCTTTATGGCAACGAAAAGAAAAAGGTACTTTTCTCCGATGTGGCCGGCAATGAGGCCGCCAAGCAGGACCTCGCCGAAGTGGTTGATTTTCTCAAGAATCCAAAAAAATATGAGCGCCTTGGCGCTAAAATCCCGCGTGGCGTCTTGCTGGCTGGCGATCCAGGTACTGGCAAAACTTTGATGGCGCGCGCTGTTGCCGGCGAAGCTGGTGTGCCTTTCTTTTCTATCTCTGGCTCCGAATTCGCTGAAATGTTTGTTGGCGTTGGCGCTTCGCGCGTGCGCGACCTCTTTGGCAAAGCTAAGAAAAATGCCCCGAGCATTATCTTCATCGATGAGATTGATGCCGTTGCCCATAAGCGCGATGCGCGTGGTGGTGCTGGCCGCGAAGATGAGCAGACCCTCAACCAAATCCTCGTCGAGATGGACGGCTTCGATAATGATACGGGTGTAATCGTCATGGCTGCAACTAACCGCGTTGACATGCTCGACAAGGCTTTGCTCCGTCCGGGACGCTTTGACCGCCATGTCAATGTTACTTTGCCGGAACGCAAAGACCGTGTCGATATTCTCAATGTCCATTTCAAGAACAAGCCAGTTGCCGACGACGTGAATCTTGATGCGCTTGCCGCTAAAACTGCTGGCTCTAGTGGCGCTGACCTTGCTAATATTGCCAACGAGGCTGCTATTACTGCTGCTCGCGAAAATCACAAAGTTATTACGAATGCCGACGTCACTGAAGCTTTTGAGCGCGTCGCAATTGGCCCAGAGCGCAAATCTAAAGTCATGAACGAGCAGGAGCGCAAGATTACCGCTTACCATGAAGCTGGTCACGCCATTGTTGGCCATGTCTTGCCAGATTCTGATCCCGTCCATAAAGTTACTATTATTCCGCGTGGCCATGCTGGTGGTGTCACTTGGTTCTTGCCGCCAGAGGATCGCAGCTATAAGAATATCTTCGAGCTCAAAGATGTCCTCGCCCGCGCAATGGGTGGTCGTGTCGCTGAGCGCATGATTTTCGGTGAAGATGGTATTACGACTGGTGCCAGCTCCGATTTGCAACACGTCGCCGAACTCGCGCGCGAGATGGTTTCCGAAGAGGGTATGGGATCCAAGCTGCGTGACCAAGTCTTCAATACCAACGAAGTTAACTTCTTCGGCGATCGCGCCAAGATTTATTCCGAAAAAACTTCCGAAATTATCGATGCTGAAATCGCTGATTTAAATAAAGAAGCAGCTAAGCGCGCCGAAGCTGTGCTGAGTGCTAACCGTAAATTCCTCGATGCGCTCGCCGAAGCCTTGCTTGAAAAAGAAACCCTCGAAGAAGCCGAAGTTAACAAAATCCTCAAAGGTACGACCCTTCCTGACACCGCAAAATTACACGATTAAGGAGCAAAATGGCCCGTTCCAAAACTCGCGAACAAATCCAATTTGAGCGGCGCAAGCAGCTGATCAAACTCGGCGTCATTGTCTTTACTTTGCTCGTTGTCGTTGCGCTTGTCGCCTGGATCATTGAATCGCCTAAGACTGCTAAGATTACCGTCTTGGTTGCGCCGACAGATGCAACCGTCACGATTGGTGGCAAGCGTTTCAAAAATGGCACGCATCGCATCGAACCGGGGACTTACGATGTTGAAATTACGCGCGCTGATTTTGGCTCATATTCGGGCCAAATTACCGCAACAGCGGGGCAGACCGAGCGGCTCTATGTTTGCCTCGAAAAGAACGAAGATAATGACGCCTATTACGACGCCAATGCCAATCAGAAAGATTACGAAGCTTGTTACACTGTCCAAGAATACCAAGCCGAACAACTCGAAAAGGAGACCTATTCCGACCCCGTCTTCGCTGTTGCACCTTATCATAATTACCAAAAAGGTTTCTATATCGATCCCTACATTGCCGATGACGAATCTGTGCACATCCGCATCACGCTTATCACCTGCTTGACGGAGCGTGCCGAGGGGCTTAAACAAAATGCTCTCGAATGGCTAGGCGGCAAGGGGATTGATACGAGTAAGTATCCGCTCGAATATAAAAGTTGTGCATATGGAGATAAATAATGTCCGAAACTGAACGACGCAAACGCACTTGGTGGCGCATTGCTTTATATATCATTCTTGTTCTCGCCATCATTGGCTTAATTTATTTGCGTAGCCTCATCGCTGGCAAAGTCTACTTTTTCATTTCTTACGCACCTTTTTCTTCCACCGTGCGCATTGGCGACAAATATTACAAAAACAACGCCTACAATTATATCGAACCAGGTGAATATGATTTAATCATCGAGCATGAACATTTTGCCACTGTCACGGAGCACATCACCATTCCGAATGAATTCAATAGCGTCTACGGTGCGCTCGAGTCGGTTGACGATGAAGGCGACCGCATTGCCGCCGAGGCCGAAAAAGACTATCAACAAGTCGGCAAAGGCTCCGCTTCCGAATCTTCGCCGAAACTAGATTACGAAATTGAGCAATATTTGCCAATCGAAAATTCGCTCTATTCTATCGCAGGCAATTTCACACCCGAAACCGAAGATAGCGACAAACTGCTCTATAGTATCGATATTGACGCCGAAGAAACCTATATCGATTCCGCCGTCAAAAAACTCTTTGGTTTTCTCGATAAAGACCCCGCGCTCTCGGCTTATAATATTCGTCTACTTAACTATGATAATCCTTTCGTCGAGCATGATTATGCTGAATTTACCGAGGATGCCAATGAATATATCAAAAATACCTATGCGACTGTTATTAATGATGGCGAATATACTTTTGCTGAGCCGATTAAGAGCGGTCGCTATGTTGGTGTCGTTATGTGTTCAAATAAAAATACTGGCAGTGCTACGCTCTATAAAACTTCACGCGTAGTCTTAAAGCGCGAAGGTGATAGCTGGACTATTCTCAATAATCCTTATCCTGTCCTAACCAAAACTCTGCTGCCCGACCTACCGACGACTTTCTTAAACCGCATAAATCTCGTAAATTGTGCCGCATGATTGGCGCGCTAGGGTATAATTAATAAGATGAAGCGTCGATTACATTTTCGATCTGTAGTTTCGCTTGCGAACTCAGAATTATCCGTCAAAACTGCCGCGATTGTGCTTGCTAGCTCGACTCTCGTTTCTGCTTTGCTTGGCATCTTCCGCGACCGCTGGCTCAATTCGATGTATTACGATACTTATCCTGCTGGTCTCGACGCTTATACGGCTGCTTTTACCGTGCCGGATTTTCTCTTTTTCTTGATTACTTCTGGCGCGCTCGCGGTTACTTTTATTCCGGTTTTTAATCAGCGTCTTGTTAGTGGCAATAAAAAATCCGCTTGGGAGCTTAGCTCCAGCTTGCTCAATCTGCTCGCGCTGATTGCTCTGATTTCTTCGGTATTTATGATGATTTTTGCCGACCCGCTCGTGCGCTACATTGTTGCTCCGGGTTTGAATGAGTCTGCCATGTCGCTCGCGATTAACATGATGCGCGTAATCGCGATTAATCCATTCTTATTCTCGATTTCGACTGTTCTCTCCAGTATGCAGCAAGCCGTCAAGCGTTTCATTTTCTATGCGATCGCCCCGGCGCTCTATAATGTTGGCATTATCGTGGGTATTCTTAGTTTTACTAATGGCATCAACATCTTCGGCTGGCAGATTTTTGAGGGCGGTATCATGGGTGTCGCAATTGGTGTCGTCTTTGGTGCGCTTCTGCAGCTCTGCGCTAGTATTATTGGACTCGTCGGCCTCGGCTTCGATTATGAATTTAAAATTCATTGGAAAAACCAAGGTTTTCGCTCTGTCTTAAAAATGTTGCCAACTCGCTCGATCGATCAAGGCATCGACTATGTTACGGGTATCATGAACACCAACCTTGCTTCACGTATGGGTGAGCAATCTATTCGCGCTTTCCAGCAGGCTTCTTCTCTGCGCGGCATGCCGGTCAATTTGATTGGTGTTGCCATCTCGACCGCTTTTTATCCGAAGTTGAGTGACGAAGCGGGGAAGCAGGATGAAACTGCTTTTCGCGACACGCTCCGCTCTGCGCTCAGCACAATTATTTGGATTTCGCTACCTGTCTCAATCATTGCCTTCTTTATTCGTGGCTATGTCGTCTTCTTCATCAAAAATGGCGGCGACGCCAAAATCGCTAGCGTACTTGGCGCTCTCGTTGTCGCAATCTTTACGCAATCGCTTTATCATATCGTTGCTCGTGGCTATTATGCTAAACAGCAACTTAAAAAACCGCTCATCATTTCCATCATTGCTTTCGTCGTGCAAGTTGTGTTTGCGATTTTGCTCAGCTATCTTAATTTTGGTCCTGAAGGTCTGGCTTATGCCATGTCGATTAGCGCACTCTTCGAGGTCGTCGTTCTGCTTGCCTGCGAGAATCGCGACATGAATCACGAATTGCTCAACAAAAAGTTCTGGGTCTCGATGGGTAAGACCTTAGTTGCTTCGGTTATTGCCGGTGTTGTTTCTTATATTCTCACTAAACTTTTGCCGCTTCGCGCCACTGACATTTCTTTCCTCGCCGTCTTCCCAAAATTCTGTCTGATTGTCTGCGGTAGCTTGCTGGTTTATGTTTTTACTTGCGTTTTGCTCGGTGTCGAAGAAGTTAGGCCGGTTGTCGATAAAGTCTTTGGCGTACTCTTTAAGAACGTCAAATAGTCCAGCGACCCCGTGGTGTGCTAACCATACTCGATATCAAAAACGCCAGTCAACTACTCCCGCATCAAAAAACTCCGACTCATGAGCCGGAGTTTTTCTAGGCAATATTATTTTTCTTTCTTGCTTGCACCTGTTTTCTTGTCGATTGCTTCTTCAATCTCGTCTACTTTTTCCTGGACGTCCTCCTCGATTTTCTCAGCTTCATCCTCCGCCTCATCGCTCAAGCTCTTCAATGCCTTCTTGCCTCGCGCAAAGATGCAGTGCCCAGATTTTTTCACGTCTTTCACGGCTTGGTCGCCCGCTTTCTTCAAGTCCTCGCGCGTTTCTTTGCCAGATTTTGGCGCCAGTACGACCCCCGCAATCGCACCTGCTACTGCGCCAAACAGCGCGCCGAGAAAGAATTTGCCCGTTTCTTTATTCTCGCTCATTTTTTTACTCCTCCTTGCTTTATTTCTTACTTTTTCGCTTCGAAACGCTTTTTTCTTCGCTCGCGTCTAAATATGTTTCCGCAAAATGCCTGACTAATCCCCCCACCGTCGTCATGTCGCGCACATTGCCTGCAATATCATCCGCTTTCTCGGCAATATCTTGACCTTGTAGCATAATTTTCTTAGCTTCTTTAGTTATGCCAATTAGCTTAATAATCAAGATGATCCCCACCACCAGGAAGATGAACAACGTCACCGATAGCATAATTACTAATATCCAAGCAGGAGTTTCCATGGCTTAAGCCTCCATTTTGTTAAATTCTTCGTAGGCTTTGTAGTAATTCTTTGGATCGCCTGTCGTCAACCACTTGCCCTTGCTCTTCACGACATAAACATCGCCAGCCTTGGCTAGTTTCGTGATTGCATCGACTGTCCACAATTCATTATCCAAACCAGTATTCTTTGGAATCAAATGACCAAACACCTCTGGTGTCAACAAGTAACGGCCATAAGAAGTCAAATTCGATGGCGATTCAGCTGGTGTGGCTGGTTTTTCGACAATGTGGCTCAGGGTTTGTTTCTGCTTGTCTTTCATTGCAATCATGCCATACTTGTTCCAAACTTCTTCTGGCATTTCCTGCGCAGCAATAATTGCCTTAGCTTCCGGATATTTCTCATAGGCTTCCATCAAGGTTGCGACATCGCCTTTACCGAAAATCAAATCGTCGCTGTATAGCGCTAAGAAGGCTTCGTCGTCATTCAAGTATGGGCGAGCTGACGCAATTGGCGAGCCGTTGCCGTATGGATAGCTTGGGTCCTGCTCGATCACCGTAATATCAGCCATGTCCAGCACGCGCTTGACGGCTTCGAAACGATCCAATTTGCCTTGCGATTCGAGTTGCTTATAAACTTTCTCACATGGATTATTGAAATAGTCTTCATAGATCGGCTTACCTTCGTGTGTGGCTACGATGATAATATCCTTGATGCCTGCCGCCACACATTCCTCGACTACGTATTGCATGATTGGCTTTGCGCCCAGCGGAATCATCGCTTTTGGAATTGTTTTTGTGATTGGCAAGAAACGGCTGGCAAATCCGGCGTCAGTAATTACTGCCTTAGTTGGTGCTTTATATGACATAATTTTCCTCCTTAGGATAATTTCTTTTTTATTAACTCGTTCACAGTCGTCGGGTTTGCTTTGCCTTTGGACTTTTTCATCACTTGACCGACCAAAAAGCCAATCGCTTTCATTTCGCCATTACGTACGTCTTCCGCGGCTTTGGCGCATTCTGGTGCGGTCAAAACTTCATCAATAATCGCTTCAATTGCGTTTTCGTCATTCTCCTGAAGAAGATTCATCTCTTTCGCGAGCGTGTGCGGCGTCTTAGATGTATTCTTCTTGTCGTACATCTCCAGTAACACCTCTTTCGCTGCGGTCGAGGAAAGTTCTTTCTTTTCTACCATTTCCGATAATTCTGCCAGCTCTGGCGCTGTCGCGAGACTATAATTTTTGTCAGCATTTTCTTCTGCCAGCAAAATACTCGAGAACCAATGCGCTACGCGTGGTGCCAATTTAATATCCTTGTCGCACACTTCGCTTAGTCGTACTGCCAAAATTGGGTGATTAATAATCGCTTCACTTTCGCTATGATCCAGATTCAAAATACCGAATTTTGCCCGATACTCATCTGGCATCATTGGCATATTTGCGGCAATCTTGTCGACATAGCTCTGCTCCAGCACTACTGGCGGCACATCCGGTTCTGGCATATAGCGATAATCTTGCGCTTCCTCTTTACTGCGTTGCGAAGTCGTCTTGCCGGTTGTGTCATTCCAGCCGCGCGTTTCCTGCTTCACTTTTTCGCCACGTTCCAGCACTTCAATTTGGCGCTTGACTTCATATTCCACTGCGCGCTCAATCGAACGGAAAGAATTCAAATTCTTTGTCTCCGTTCGCGTGCCGAGCTCATCGGTTTTCGATACGGACACATTAATATCGAAACGCATATTACCTTGATACAGATCGCCATTCGTCACGCCCGCATACATCATCAAGCGATGCAGCTCTTCGCAGTATGCGCGTGCTTGTGCCGCTGAATGGATGTCTGGCATCGATACAATTTCGATTAGAGGCGTACCCGCCCGGTTCAAATCTACCAAAGAATATGTACCAAAATGCGTCAACTTGCCGGCATCTTCCTCGAGGTGCGCATGTTCAATTTTTACATCCGAACCATCCGGCAAATGCACCACGCCCGCACCGATAATTGGTTGATACATCTGTGTAATCTGATAACCTTTTGGCAAATCCGGATAGTAATAATGTTTGCGATCGAAGCGGCTAACTAAATTAATTTGGCAATTCATTGCCAATCCCGCTCGTACGCACTTTTCGATTGCGGCTTTATTCAATGCCGGCAACATTCCCGGCAACGCATAGTCAATCGGGCTCACGCAGGCATTCGGTTCTTTGTCGACCGCATCGTTGTCGACTGCGCTAAATAATTTTGTGACGGTATTGAGCTGTACATGACACTCAATTCCAATTGTTGTCTTATATTCGCTCATCAAATTGCTCCTAAATCTTTTAAGGCCTGTCGGTAAACATCTAATGCATGTTTCGCTTGCGCAAAACTTGGCTGGAAATCTTGTTCATGCGCAATCTGGTTGCGCATTTTGTGTGCGTGCCACACGGCATTTAACTGCGTAAACTTTTCTTTGCCAATTTTCTTCATACGGTCGCCCATCGTTCGCCCCGGAATACCCATTTCGCACAGCGCTTTGTCTAGCAGTTTGTCGCCATTAATAATCGTCATCGCGTAGGACTGTTCATTGCCTTCCGTGAGCGCATTTTCAATCCGCAGGAAATCCACCTGATAATCTTCCTTATTAAAAGATGGTCCGCGTTTTTTCGAGATACAAATCGCCACAAACAACAGAATCCCGACCACAATCACTGCAATCAAGAAAGTAATCAGAGATCTATCCATTATTTAATCTCCTCAACCGTTTGCGCAATTTTTAGCAATAGCTGATCGCTCTGGCGTGGCCCAATTAGTTGCACGCCAATTGGCAAACCCTCTTTTGACGTGCCTGCCGGGGCTGCCAATGCCGGCAAACCGGCCATACTCGGCGGCACGCTCATTACGTCTTCCATATACATCTGCAATGGGTCGTTCGTTTTCTCGCCAAATTTAAAAGCCGGCGCTGGTGCTACTGCGCAGAGCAGCGCATCGTAATCCTCGAACGCCTTATTATAAGCATTGATCAGCAAAGTTCGCGCTTTTTGCGCTTTCAGATAATAAGCATCAAA
Source organism: uncultured Candidatus Saccharibacteria bacterium (assembly GCA_964584145.1). GTDB lineage: Bacteria > Patescibacteriota > Saccharimonadia > Saccharimonadales > Saccharimonadaceae > UBA2834. Next base: position 74,337 of record CAZOYU010000002.1, read on the forward strand.
GAAGCCTGAACTCAACACAAAGTTGCCAATCATAATTCGACGCTTGTTTTCTGGCATAAAGCCCTCGTCGCGCGTTTTGCTGTAAACACTGTTCAAATCCGTTACTTCCGCTGCGCGATGGCCATAGCGAATTCCGTCATAACGACTCAAATTCGACGCTACTTCTGCTGGTTGTACGATGTAATAAATCGCCAAACCATATTTCATAATTGGCATTTCAATTTCTTCAACTGCGTAGCCAGTTTTTTGCATCTTCGCGGCGTAATCGCGCACAGTTTTTACGACTTCCGAATCGACCCCCTCGCCCATGAAATCCTTAATAATGCCAATCTTTTTGCGTTTTGGTGCTACTTCAGCCAAATTTTTATTCCAAAAATCATCCAGTGTCGTCGAATCTTTCGCGTCTTTACCCGCCATAATACTCATCACGAGGTCGACATCTGCAATGTTTTTTGCAAAACAGCCCATCACGTCTGTTGATGAGGCCATTGCTACCACGCCATAACGACTGACCGTGCCATAAGTTGGCTTAATGCCATATACGCCGTTATAACTGGCCGGTTGGCGAATCGAGCCACCCGTATCCGAACCGAGCGCAAACGGCACGATGTCCAGCGCTACTGCTGCCGCCGAACCGCCCGACGAGCCACCCGCGACTCGTGTCTTGTCGTGCGCATTGCAGGTTGGGCCAAAATAGGAATTTTCCGTACTTGAGCCGTGTGCATAAGCGTCCAGATTTGTTCGCCCAATCATAATTGCGCCTTCTGCTTCTAGCCGCGCCACCGCGGTTGCTGTAATTGGCGCCGGGAAATTATCCAACATCCGCGCTGCTGCCGTTGTTACGCCATCGCGACTCAAATAATTATCCTTCAAAGCATAGGGCACGCCTGCCAGTCGCCCTACTTTTTCGCCGCGGGCAATTTTTTCATCAATTTCGCGTGCTTTGTCGAGCGCATGTGCTTCATTCATCGAAATAAAGCAGTGATAATCTTCGCATTCTTTCGCGCGTTCCAACGCTGCGCGCACCAAATCAACTGCTTTCGTATTCTTGTCTGCGATTTTCATAAAACTTTTGGCACCTTTATCTGATTATCTTCACTCTCGACCGTAAGTTCCAGCAAATCTTCGCGATTCGCCTCAAATTCTTCAATCACGTCCTCGCGCCATACGTTTTGCATATCAAAACATTGATAAGTTGGCTCGACGCCCTCGGTGTCCAGCTCGTCGAGCTGCGAAATATAACCGACAATATTGTCGAGATCTTTCATCAATGGCTCAATCTGTTCTTCGCTCAGCGAAATATTTGACAACTCTGCCAAATGTAAGACGTTTTCTCTAGTGATAGCCATAGAATCATTATAACAAGAAAACTAGATATCAGATAGAGCTTCGATATCGGCGCCCAAACTCTTCAGGCGATTAGCGAAATCTTCATAGCCGCGCGCGATTGAATAAACGTTGCGCAGAATCGACTCGCCAGGGGCGGCTAACATCGCTAGCATAATTACTACCGCCGGCCGTAGTGCTGGCGGTGCCATCATTTCTGCTGGTCGCCAATTCGTTGGGCCAGTAATGAAAATCCGATGTGCGTCCAGTAGCTCTACTTTTGCATTTAAATTATTCAGTTCCGTCGAATAAATTGCGCGATTCTCGAATACCCAGTCATGAATCATCGTTCGGCCTTCCGCCGTCGCCGCAATCAGTGAGAAGAATGGCAAACTGTCGATATTCAGGCCAGGGAAAGGCATCGGATGAATTTTATCAATCGGCGCTTTCAGGTCTGACGCAAACAATTTCACATCGACTAAGCGCGAGCGTCCATTTTCCGACACATATTCCTCGCTCATCTTCATTTTCTGCCCCATGCTGCGCAGAATCTCGAATTCGATTTCCAAAAATTCAATCGGTACGCGTTTAATTTCAATCTCCGACTTCGTTGCTACGCCTGCCGCCACGAAGCTAATCGCCTCAATTGGATCCTCTGCGGGTGCATATTTGACATCGCGACTGATTTTCTCTTTGCCATACACGACCAAATTCGTTGTGCCGACCCCCTCGATTCGCACGCCTAGCGCTTGCAGGAAGAAACAGACGTCTTGCACCATATAATTTGGACTTGCGCCTACAATTGTGGTCTTGCCGGGATATAATGCCGCCGCCATCAATGCGTTCTCTGTCACTGTGTCGCCCCGCTCAATCAATACGATTTTCTTATCAACCGGTTTCAGATCGCGCACTTTTGCCAAATAAAAGCCCGACTCTGATTTCGCATCCACTTCCAGCCCAAACTCTTTCAGCGCATGTAAATGCGGCTCGACTGTACGGGAGCCCAACGAGCAGCCGCCTGCATAAGGCAGCTTAAAATGTTTGAAACGATGCATCAGCGGTCCCATAAACATGATAATTGACCGTGTCCGCCGCGCCGCTTCAATATCTAGATTCTCCAACTGCAAGCGCTTTGGCGGTGTAATTTTTAGGTCATGATTGTCATGAATCCATTCCGTTTTTACGCCAATCGATTCCAGTACTTCGATAATCCGATATACTTCTTCGATATGCGCCAGATGAATAAGTGTCGTGCTGCGATTGTTTAAGAGGGAAGCACAGAGCAGACCTACTGCTGCATTCTTCGACGTATTCACCGTTACGGAGCCATGCAGCTTTTTGCCCCCATGAATGCGATAGCCCGTTGTCGCGCTGTCATTCACGGTTACGATCTGCGTGCGCAACGCTTTACTAATCTTGCTAATGATCTCAAGCGAAGCATTTTGCTTGCCGTGTTCAATTCGATTAATTGCCGACTGGCTCGTCCCCACCTTCTTGGCCAATTCAACCTGCGTCATGTTCTGGCGGGTGCGTGCCGTCGTAATCAGCTCGCCAATTTCCACCATGTAGTCTGCTTGCTTCTTCATAGAACAAATATATCACTATATGCATAAAAACGCCAATAGTCGAAATAATGTTGTATTATTTACATTTTCTATTGAAAAACCCTACATATAGCGTTAAGCTTATGTTAACAAACACTACATGTAGTGTTTAGGATGAAATAAGATTAGTCAATTGATTCAGAACAACGGAGGTAAATATGTTCAAGTCAATTCGAAAGCGTGACGGCAAAGTCGTCGCTTTCAAACCTGATAAAATCACTGAAGCTATCGCCAAAGCTGGTGCGGCGACGGGCGAATTTGGCCACGATCGTGCCGAAAACATTGCCGAAAAAGTTTTGCGCGTCGCTGAAACCGAAATTAAAAGTCGCATTCCGACCGTCGAGCAGATTCAGGACATTGTTGAAGAAGTATTGATGGAATCGGCCTTCAAAAACACCGCTAAGGCCTATATTGAATATCGCGCCGAACGCTCTCGTGTGCGTGAAGCTAAAACCAAGCTCATGCAGACCTATAATACCATCTCGCAGCTCGACGCCGAAGAGGATTCCGATGTCAAGCGTGGCAACGCTAATGTCGATGGCAACTCCGCGATGGGCAAGATGCTTCAGTTTGGCGCTGAAGGCTCCAAGGAATATGCCAAAATCTGTATCCTAAAGCCGGAATTTAGCTGGGCACACGACCATGGCGACATTCACATTCACGACCTCGATTTCCTCGCAACTGGTACGCTCACTTGCTGCCAGACCGACGTGCTGAAGCTCTTCGAAAAAGGATTCAATACCGGTCACGGTTTCTTGCGTACGCCACAATCCATCGGCACCGCTGCTGCGCTTGCTGCCATTATTCTTCAGGCTAATCAGAACGAGCAGCACGGTGGTCAGTCCATTCCTTATTTCGACTATTGTCTTGCTCCATCCGTCAACAAAACTTTCCGCAAATCCCTCAAAGAAAATCTCAAAAAATACGAAGAATTCACCGGCAAAGATCTTAAAATTACTATTAAAGACGACATCACGCTTGGCGACGAGAAAAAACTCAAGAAAGCCAAAGTGCCTGAGAGTATTATTAAAGCCTCGATTGAGGATACCGAGCATCAAACGCTCCAAGCCATGGAAGGCTTCGTGCATAACCTCAATACGATGCATAGCCGCGCCGGCGCCCAGGTGCCATTTACCTCAATCAACTTCGGTACCGACACTTCGCCGGAAGGTCGCCTTGTCTCCAAAATGCTGCTCGAAGCTACAATGAATGGTCTCGGCCATCACGAAACGCCAATTTTCCCAATCTCAATCTTCAAAGTCAAAGAGGGCGTCAATTATAATCCCGAAGACCCGAATTACGACCTCTTCAAGCGTTCGATGGAAGTCTCCGCGAAGCGTCTCTTCCCGAACTTTACCTTCATCGATGCGCCATTTAACCTCCAATATTACAAAGCTGGCGATCCGGACACCGAAATCGCCACGATGGGCTGCCGCACTCGCGTCTTCAGCTCGTGCTTCAAAGAGACTGATGGTCATGTTGCTGGCCGTGGCAATCTTTCCTTCACGACTATCAACCTTGTCCGCATCGGCATCAAGCATGGCATTGCTCTTGGCGAACGCAAAGAGGCCGACTGGGATGGTTTTTATAAAGAACTCGACGAAAAGCTTAATCTTTGCGCCGAACAGCTTTTACAGCGTTTTGAATTCCAGGCCAACCAAAAAGTTAAGAACTTCCCATTCTTGATGGGGCAGGGCAACTGGGTTGGTAGCGAAAAGCTTGGCCCAAATGACAAGCTCCGCGATGTTATCAAGCACGGCACGCTTTCGATCGGCTTTATTGGTCTCGCCGAGACGCTGGTTGCCATGACCGGCAAGCATCATGGCGAATCAACTGAGAGCCAAGAGCTTGGCCTCGATATCATCGGCCATATGCGCGAATTCTGCGACGATATGACCAAAAAGCATAAGCTTAATTTCTCGCTGCTCGCCACGCCTGCTGAAGGTCTTTCTGGCCGCTTCACGCGCATGGATCGCAAAGAGTATGGCAAGATTAAAGGTGTGACTGATCGCGATTTCTATACCAACTCCTTCCATGTGCCAGTATATTATCCGATTTCCGCCTTTGATAAAATCGACATTGAAGCGCCATATCACGCTCTCTGTAACGCTGGCCATATTACTTATATTGAAATGGATGGCGACCCGTCCGATAACATCGAAGCTTTCGAAGCGGTAATTCGTCACATGAAAGAGAAGGGCATCGGCTACGGTTCCGTTAACCATCCAGTCGATCGTGACCCAGTCTGTGGTTACTCTGGCATCATCGCTGGTGATGTCTGTCCAAGCTGTGGCCGCCACGAATCTGATGGCGAAATTGGCTTTGAACGTCTCCGCCGTATTACCGGTTATCTAGTTGGCTCGCTCGAGCGCTGGAATGATGGCAAGAAAGCCGAGGAGGCTGCTCGCGTCAAACATAATGTCTCTGTTGGCCAATACGACCTAGAAACTAAAGCTAAACGCGAAGAAGCTAAAGCTAGCGCCGAAGTCGCGCTTGGAAAACAATAATGAATGCGCTCTGTGGGCCACAAATGGATGTGCCGGCAGGGCACATCCTCCTCTCGGGGGATCTCGAGCACGATTCCATCGTGAACGGCCCAGGATTACGCGCTGTCCTCTGGACGCAAGGTTGTCGCCAACATTGTCCGGGCTGCCAGAATCCCGAGACTTGGTCTGAGGCGGGCGTAGGTGTGCTCGTGTCACTCGATAAGGTGAAAGATGAACTGCGCGCGCTCAAAGGACAAGCAGGTCTCACTTTCTGCGGTGGTGAACCGCTTTTGCAAGCCGCCGCTTGTCTCGAGGTCGCTCAATTTTGCCATCAAGAACTCGGTTGGAATGTTTGGTCTTTTACGGGGCTAATCTATGAACAAATTCCGCGCGATTCTATTGCTTGGCAATTCGTTCAAGAACTCGACGCGCTCATCGACGGCCCGTTCATCATGGCGCAGCGCGACTTAACGCTGAAATTCCGCGGTAGCCGCAACCAGCGCATTTTGCACCTCAATCATGGCGAAATTGTTTCGCAAGAATAATACTATATAACTCCATTATATCACATTATGCCAAAAAAGTCAAGTATAAGCTTAAAACAACTCTATTTTGACCTTTTCCGCCGTTCGCTCGCCGCCGCTCTTCTGATTGGTCTCGGCAATTATGTTCTCTTAAAAATTGGCCAACCGCTCGGCCCCTTCCTTTTCTCGCTCGGTCTGCTCGGTGTCTGTGTTCTGGGCGCCAATCTCTTTACTGGGAAGTGCGGCTTTCTTTTTGCCGACAAAATTCCGCCATTGCGGCTCGTGATTATTCTCGCCGGCAATCTTCTGGCGGGCTACCTTGTTGGCCTTATCTTTAGTGTTAGTGATACTGTGCTGATTGAGGCCGCCCAAGCCAAAGTTGCTAGCTGGGATTTTTCCTGGGGCTTTCTGGTTAAATCTCTGCTTTGCGGTGTCGTTATGTATCTTGCCGTCGCGATTTATCGCCGCGGCTCCAAGCTCGGCATCTTGCTCGGCGTGCCGCTCTTTATTTTCTGCGGCTTCCAGCACTGCATTGCTAATATTATTACGCTCGGTGTTGCGCGCGCCTTTAGTTGGACGATCTTGCTCTGTATTTTCGGTAATTTTATCGGCGCACTTATCGCTTACTATCTTTGCTGCGAGCCGCTTAACTCAGTCGCCAAAACGCCCGCCCCTAAGCGCAAAAATCGCCAAAGCTGAAAAATTTTTCATGCTATAATTTAAGCAAATGCAGTTACTTACTTTTTTCGCTGAAACTTGTATGGATACACTGCTTTTTGGTCAGATTTGTGACGACTGTCAGGGTGGTCCAATCTTGAAACTTGTTCTTATGGCCGTACGGATTCTTACTTACGGCTTTGGTCTGCTTGCTACTATCGGCATTATTATTGTTGGCGTTAAATATCTGACTGTCCGCGATAATCCTGATCAAGTTGCTCACGCCAAAAAGCGCCTATTCGAAATTGTTATAGGTATTGTTGTCTACGGCATGATGTATTTGATTATTGGCCTGCTTACGCCGGGAAATATTATGAATATTACTGCCGATACTAGCACTTCGACTTGCAGTAACCCAACTGTTGCTGAGCCTTCGCCAATTAACGGCGGTCCAGTCGATAGTGGCGTCGATTACGATGGCAATAACACTAGCACATCTGCCATCAGTACGCCTGCTAAAGCCAGCACCAAAGCTCGGCAATTAGCCATCAATGCTGTTTATGCCGCTTGGCCATATACGAGCGGCGAACATGCCGGCAAATGCCAGAAGCCAAACGGTAGTTGGGTAACTTGGAATGAAGACAAATGGGGTGGTAACGATAAAAATTGGTGCGGCTATAGTCTTAAGCCGGAAAACAAGGAGCTCTATAAGACTGCTCGCAAGACGGGCGACTTTACTGCCAAAGACAAAATTTTTAACACTTATGTTCAGGACTGCGTATATTTTATGCAAGCGCTAGTGTACTATACGGGTATAACGAGTAAACTGAGTGAGTTCCCGACAAATCGCGCAACTAGCCAGTGGAATTATATGAAAGGGTCCAGTAAATGGCAGGAGATCACTAATAATAGCAATACTAAAAACCTTCAACCGGGCGATATTCTCGTGAACGATAAGCATGTGATGGTTTATGTCGGCGAATATGGCAATGGTTATGGTAATACGGTCGGTGCTTCGCGGGGGACTTGGGCGGCGCGAATTCATAGTATCTATTATTCGAATAGTTCGGGTAAATTTCACATTTTTAGGTATATTGGCTCATGAGATTTGATGGATTAAACATGCAACAAAAGAAAATCGCACTACTGGTTTTTGGTGGCATTGTCGCGATTTTGGCAATCATTTCAGTCGTTGTTATTACGACTCAGTCTGGCGGCGAGATCGGTGGTGGCGGTAGCTATGAAGATGACCGCGCTCATGATGAAGAAGCGGCGGCCTATTATGAACAATACCCAATTATTTCGCACTTGCCGATTATTGGCGATGGCTACCGTATTGACTATGGTATTTGCGAGCAACGCGATGCGGATTTTTGTATCATGATTTCGTCCAACTCGCCCGAAGCGCGCGAGCGTGCTCAGGTCGCACTCTACAACGCCGACAGTAGTCAATCTGGTAAATATCCAATTGAATATTATGATTTGGAGGATAGTGAATAATGCTTGATAAAATTTGCTCGATATTTAAACGGCTTCGGGGGGGGGCAGTTAAATGGCCTGCCGCGCCATATGTATATACGGTATTACTAGTTGTCATTATTTTATCTATTACGTTGATTAGTCTCGGAATTTATCCTTTCGGTGATCGCGCTTATCTTTGGGCAGACGCAGATCAATACCTCGGCATTGAGCAATATTTCAGCACACTCGCCAGTGGTGATAATGATATTTTTTACTCATGGGGCAATGTTCTCGGCGGCAATGCGCTTTCGCAGCTTGCCTACTATTCATTTAGCCCATTTAATCTGCTATTTATTATTTTTAGTGGCCACCTCATTTTTGCTGCTCATGCCGTAGTCTACCTCAAAATTTTATGCTGTGCACTAGCTTTCTGTTTTTGTCTTAATTATTTCCATCGACAAAAATATCCATTCATGCAGGCATTATTCTCGGTCAGCTATGCTTTTATGGGCTATCTTGTTTTTTATGGCTGGAACGCCTCTTGGATGGATGGAGTTATCTTATTGCCATTAATGTTTGTCGGCATTTATCGCATCATTGAAGCCAGACGTAGTTTGCTATATATCATAGCGCTCGCTCTTGCTCTTATCTCTAATTTTTACATCGGGTTTATGCTCTGTCTCAGTTCGTTGATCTTTTATTTCGCGCTTATCTTACGTCTTTGTCCAAAATTTTGGACGAGCATTCGCAAAACTATTCGCGTGTATTTGTCCGCATCTGCGGTGAGCGTTGGCCTTTCGGCCTTTATACTTATTCCAACCTACTTCGCATTGCCCGCCGACCGTAAGCTATCGATTTTTGACATGATCTGGCATAGTTCGCTTAATGCTACTCCCGCCGAAATTCTTTCTGGTCTTTTTACTGGGCAAAGCAACACACTCAACGCCAATTCGCCACTCATCTATGTTGGCATTCTTCCGCTTGTTCTGAATATTTTATTCTTTGTCCGCCGCCAAAATCCGCTCAAGCATAAATTGCTTGCCGTTGGTCTGCTATTAGCATTAGTCTTTAGCTTCATGAATAGCTTCATTAACCAGATTTGGCACGGCTTTAGTAATAATTCTTGGTTTAATTATCGCTATTCTTTTGTACTCAGCTTCATTATTTTGCTGATTGCCTACGAGTCCTATCTTCAATTGCGTCGGTGGGCTTGTACTAAACGCGATTGTCTCCTTGTTGTCGCCGTTCTACTTTTGCTGACTACTTTCGTTTTGCAAAACGCTAACCATAAAATTTTTCTCGCTACACTCAGCCTCGATCTTATTTTTGCGATTCTTGCGATTGCTTTATTATCCCAGAAACGACATTGTGCTGAAATTTTCGGCATAATTTGTGCTGGCGGTATTGTCTTTTCGCTTTTAGTTAACAACTATCTCTATCTTCGTGCGCAGAATTTTCAATCCGTCTCTGCCTATGATGCTAGTAGCGCTATCGTGGCCGATGCTAAACAGGTGATTAATGATGACTCTTTCTATCGTATGGATAAAAATTGGACGCACGGGCGTTGTGACGGTAATCTGTTTAATTATCGTGGTCTCACTAATTACGCTTCCACTGAAAACATCGAAAATCTCGACTATCTTCGCCGCCTTGGCGTAAATCATCGATATTATTATGCAAAATATACTGCAGATTTACCTGCCGCTACTGAGGCTCTGCTTGGTCTCAAATATATTCTTACTACACAATTAAACGGTAAAGATTATGTATATATTGGCGGCTCGGATGAGCTGGCCTATTATCGGAATCCGAATGCTTTACCGATTTTATTCCCAGCTACATCTTTAGAGAATTCTGATCTAAGTCAATTAAATGATTTTGAGCTACTCAATACAATCTGGCGTTCGATTAATCAACTCGATGATGATGTTTTTAGCAAAAATTCGCTCAGAAATAATTCTATTGACAATCAATTTGCGCTTGCGGTTTCCGTAGAACATACCGGCCCGCTGTATCTTTATTTGCCCGAGAATGCATATACTAGCATTACGTTGTCGAGTAACAATCAGAGTCGCGCACTCAATTATGATGAACGTTCCGAAATTTATTATCTTGGCGAATTTGTGGCTGGCGACACACTTGAGTTACTGCTTACCGCTGACGAGCCGCTTAGTCTCGGCTCTGTCGTATCCTACACGGAAAATACGGACATAATCCGCCAAAACGCCGAACTTGTCCAGCGGCAAGATATATCGATTCGTCAGATTCATAGCTCGCAATTAGAAATGAATTATTCTGGCGCAAGCAAGATTATCGCTACGACAATTCCATATGACCAAGGTTGGCGCGTGTATGATAATGGTAAGCTGGTCGTCTCTGAGGAAAACTGGAATAACTTTCTAGCTTTTCGTCTCGATGATAGTGAACGGCATCAAATTGAATTGATTTATCGTCCTGTGGGCTATCGTGCCGGTCTAATAATTTCGCTTGGCTCATTTGTCATATTAGCTACTTTTTTATATATATCTCATCGGCACCAAAAACATTAAAACATCTTTTTGCACAAAAAACTGCGCTAAATCTAGCGCAGTTCGAAAATGCGATGTGGTGGGCCTTACT
>CAZOYU010000003.1:0-4222 GCA_964584145.1 uncultured Candidatus Saccharibacteria bacterium
AAAAGCCGTGTGGCTTATGCTTACCATGCACCAAAAATCATCTGAGGTGATGAAAAAATTGGTGCAGTGAGCAGTAGTAGCACTATGAGGGATATAGAAAATAGCGTATCTGAACCCTACTGCGGAGATGCCATTTAAGCAAAATTGGTGCATGGGTAGGGAAAAACCCCCGAAAAATCGGGGGCTTTTCTCACGACACTTTGTATCAAAGCTGTCGTCTTTAGGTGGTGCGCGAGACTGGACTTGAACCAGCACGCCGAAAGGCATATGCTCCTAAGGCATACGTGTATACCAATTTCACCACTCGCGCATGTTAAAGACTCCATTATTTTAGCACAAAATGCGCCACCGTAAAAGTCCAGCCCAACCTTGATTAAAATACTGGAGCCGCCATCGCTAGAAAAACGACCCGTCCCGTCGCTCGCATTGACATTTTTCGTAAACCGTGATATAATTAAAAGTGGATGCTCTGTCCGACACTAACAGAGTGCACTTTTACAGGGAGGTATAAATATGGCAGTACTGTCTTATTGGGAGCCCGTCTTCGAAGAGGATATCAATCCGGTTGTGCGTCGCGAGATTCTGGCGAAAATCTGGAATTTCTTCCGCGATTCGGACTACGGCGAATATGTCGAGTTTGAAAGTGTGGAGCACTTCCGCATTGTGGGCAATGTTTATAACCGCGACGGTTATGTCAATGGTAGTCGTATTCGCACGTCGCCCGTACAGCGGCTCAGTCGTGCGCAGCGCGGTGAGCTGGTTGCATCGGTCTACGACTTTGTCTTTTCGACTGAGAATACCAACTACAATATCGCGCGCTGCGACATGTGCCCCAAAGTCGCTGACGAATGCCGTGTACTGGCTAATACTCGCGTGAGCGAGCGTTAAACCGTAAAACCCAGAGTCATTAACCATAAACCACCCCGCCCCGACCATGCGTCGGGGCATTTTTTATGTAAAAATATATTGCTCGTGCTTTAAATATGCTAAAATTGAATTAATGTTTAAGGGTGGCCTATGAATCGAATTGCGATTTATCTTAATCAGCATATTGACGGCGTCGCATATAGTGCGCTAAGTATTTTGGAGGCATATACTACCGATCGCTCGCTCCTGAAATATCGGCCACGTTTAGTTGCGGTGCCGGTGAGCGTGATGGACTTACGCCGGTTGGCAAAATTTTCTAATCAGCTCGCCAGCAAAAAAGTTGCATTGCCAATCACTATGCGTGGCGCTAGTTGCAATAAGACTGGTTCGAGTATTGGCGCTGGACTTGTTGTTTCGACGGAGCGCTTGAATCGTATCCAAGAAATTGATGTGCGCCAGCGTCTTGTGCGCGTGCAGGCGGGCGTAACAATTGGCGAGTTGCGCAAAGCGTTGCTTTTGGTCGGACTAGAATTACCAATTGTGGGCGATGATCGCGAAACGATTGGCGGCTTGCTCTCGAAGAATGCCTGCGCTAGCGACAACACTGAGCCGCGCACGATAATCGAATTCGTTCAGCAGGCCGAAGTTGTGCTGGCCGATGGTTCTGTAATCCAGACGGAGAAACTCAGTAATCGCGGTCTGCATAAAAAACTTAAGCAAAAAGATTTTGAGGGTGAGCTCTATCGCGCCGTCAATGAATTGATCGAGACGCATCGCAATGTGATTGAGAATATTGCGCCGGTTGAGCAGGACAAAAGTGGTTATGCCGGCATTACGCGCGTCAAGACTAAGCATAGTTTCGATCTCCTGCCGCTCTTCTGTGGTGCCGAGGGTACGCTCGGGATTATTACTGAAGTTATTCTTAAAGTTGAACCAGTTTTTGAGTCGCCGAATTATCTGGCAATTCCGTGCGAGAATGCCGCCCAGTTTGAGCGCGCCTGTAGCGAGTTGCGCAGGCTCAAATTCACCGATATTGAATTCTATGACACTGAGCTGTTTAATGAAGCGCCGAATACTGGCAAATCCTCCAAAATTTTCCGCAAGACTAACGATGATGGCTATCTGATTATCGCAAACGCCAAAGATGATGCACGTCGCGAACGTCGCCGCAAACTCAAGAAGCTCAAAAAACGCCTGCCAAAGAGCATGTGTATCATTGAAGAAACTGCCGAAAATGCCGACGATTTTGTCGCTTTCAATGAGAATGTGGTTGCCTACCTAAACGATTCATCAACCAGCTATCATCTGCCAATTATTGATGGTGCTTATATTCCGGTCGACCAGCAAGTAGATTTTCTCAATAAAGTCACTGCGCTCGCGCATGAACTCAAACTCAAGTTGGCGATTTATGGCTCAGCTGATTTTAATACTTTTACGGTTCGTCCTAGTTTCACGCCATCGACCGCTGAGGGCCGTCGCACGCTGATTGCTTTCATGCGTCGTTATGTTGAATTAATCCATGCTGCTGGCGGTTCGGCCTGTGGTGCTGCGCCAGAAGGTCGTTTTCTTGCTATGTTTACGCGTCGTTATGCGGACGCCGAAGTACTCGACCTCTACGGTAAAATTAAGAAGCTCTTCGACCCGAACGATATTTTGAATCCGGGCCTGAAGCACGAAGTTGAGCCGAGTGTCGTTTTGCGTCACTTCCGCACCGATTACGACCAGGGTATTATCTCGAAAGAATAAACTCGCCTACGCTTTATTCGCCTATCTGTTCATGCTATAATTTTTAGCATGAAATCTACTAAGAAAATTTTAAGCACGTCTGTCGAATTTACGGTTGAATTCGATAAGGACGATTTTGAGCCAGCGCGCCTGAAAGCGCTTGAGCGGCTCGCTCGTGATGTAAAAATTCCAGGTTTCCGCAATGGCAAAGCGCCCGCTAATGTAGTCGAGCAGCACGTTAATCCGAACGATCTTGCCTCGCATACCTTGGATCTCGCTGTTCGCACGGCCATTCCGAAATTATTTGATGGTGCGAAAATCGTGCCGGTTTCGATTCCGCATGTTGATGTAAAGAAATATATTCCAGGCGAGATGGCAGAAATTGTTGTAAAAGCCGACATTATGCCAGAAGTAAAGCTCGCGAAATACGACCAGCTCAAAGCTAGCCGCGAAGAACGCGTGGTGGCTGATGAAGATATCGATGATGTGCTTGTGCGCATTGCCGAGAGTTATGCTGAGCCGAGCGTCGTGAAGCGTGCCGCTGCCGCTGGTGATGAAGTAATTATTGATTTTACTGGCAAAAAGGATGGCGTTGCTTTCGAGGGTGGTTCCGCTAAGGATTATCGTCTTCGCCTTGGCTCCGGCCAATTTATTCCGGGTTTCGAGGATGGCATTATTGGCCACGAAGTTGGCGAAAAACTAAATCTCGACCTGACATTCCCAGAAGATTATGCTAGCAAAGAACTGGCGGGCGCTAAGACCGTATTTGAGGTGTTGGTTAAGCAGGTGAATGAAGTTAAGACGCCAGCAATCGATGATGAACTTGCTAAAAAATCTGGTGCGTTTGCGACGCTCGCAGAGCTGCGCGAAGATATCAAGAAAAATCTCCAAGCCCAGGCCGATCACGAAGCCGAAGAAAGATATAAAGACGATCTCTTGAATGAATTGGTTGATGGTTCGCAAACTGAAGCGCCAGAGACCTTAGTCGAAGAGCAAATTGGCCGTATTAAGGAAGATATGTTGCGCAATTTGCAAAGTCGCGGTTTAACGATTGAAGATTACCTCAAGAAAAATGAGCAGACCGAAGAGCAGTGGACCGAAGAGGTGCGCAAGAATGCTGAGCGTCGCGTGGTTAGCTCGATTATTGTGCAGAAGTTGGCCGATGAGCTGAAAGTTGAAGTCGACGATGCCGCTGTTGAGAAGCAAGTTGCTGAAATGCGCGCGGTCTATAAGAATGATGCGAACGCTGTTGCGCAGCTGAACGATCCGCAAGTCGTAAATAGTATTCGCAATCGTATGCGTATTAATGCCACGATGGATAAGCTAGTTGAGTTGAATAAGGATAATGCTAAGGTAATTAGCCGTCCAGCCTTCCCGAAGGCCGATGCTACTACCGCGAAGAGTGGCAAGAAGGCCGCCAAAGACACTAAAGCAGCTAAGTCCGCCGCTAAGGCTAGCAAAAAAGCTACAAAGAAGAGCGCTGCTAAGAAGGACTGAGCCGATTTTGGCCCTTGAAAAACAACCCCTTATTGCGGGGTTGTTTTTTTGTCCGGATGATTGATGTGGCGCAAATTGAGCTTTTTGGTCGTGCGCAGGACATTTAATGCGTCCGATCGCGCTGAGCTTTCGC
>CAZOYU010000003.1:4322-77534 GCA_964584145.1 uncultured Candidatus Saccharibacteria bacterium
AGCTTTTTGGTCGTGCGCAGGACATTTAATGCGTCCGATCGCGCTGAGCTTTCGCATCTACTTCCTTATTAAGGTGCGACGCGTAACTCTATTTTTGCAGTTGTACGGATAGGGCACTCGACGATAACTGCCAATATTGCAAAGTGACGCGTAACTTAGGGTGACACGATGTGCCTCAATATGAATACATCTGGAAGAACCTCAGATTTAGGCGTTTTCAGAGTTACGCGTCGCGTCCTATGCGGCAGTATTAATGAGAAGACATGCGGCCGATTTGCGCTAGGCCAACGCTCGTCTTGCGGCCGGCCGATTTATGACAAAGCCAGTCGCCCCGCCCGCATGCTACTTCCGGTGCGCCAGATGCCAATGCTCGCCATACTCACACCTATAGGCCGTCAGAGAATTCGCCGGTAAGCCATGTTCAGATTCGCTCAGGCGTGCACTCATTTCTGCTGTCTCCAAATCGGGATAACAAACCTTATGTGTCTCGCCGACCCAGCATTTTTTCGGCTCGTAAGGCTGAAATTTAGTTTTCATCAAAAAATCTCGCAAAAATCATCCTTCTATTATACTACTATTGCAAAATAAGCAAAAGTATGATATAATAAAGATATGGACGTGTTTAAGTATTTCATGAATTTATATCGTGGGCGCAAGCAAGTTATTCTACTTAGCTGGGCCTATCTTTTATTGGCGATCGTTTCTGTACTGGTCGCCGGCGTCTGCGCGCTTATTAACCAATCTGTTGGCGTTGGTATGCTAATCTTGCCACTCGTCGCTATCACGGCGCTTTGTGCCAACATCGTTGTCTGGTCCTTCGTGCGCTTCATCATTGACGTTATTACGATTCGCATTCGCGAAAAACAGATTATCACTGAATCTACCCGCAAATCCACCAAAAAATAAGCTACACTAGGAAGATGGAAGCTGAGACTGATTCGCGCAATCTTATCGACAAATTCAAAGGTATGCCCAACGAGGCGATCGTTGCCGAGCTGGATAAAACTCGCATTCCACTCGAAATCGCCATCGAAAACCTCGCTCACGACTTTAATATTGGCACTATCGTCCGTAATGCCAATGCCTTCAATGTCGCTCGTGTTCATATTCTCGGCAAGCGTAAGTATAATCGACGTGGCGCTATGGTGACGGACAAATATCTGCACATTGACCATTTCGCTACCGTGGCGGAGTTTGTGGCGGACGCACATGCGCGCGGCATGCAAATCGTTGCCGTCGACAATAATCGCCCCGAGGCGCGGCCGCTACAGCGAACCACGCTCCAGCCAAATTCTATCTTAGTTTTTGGTTCTGAATCGGACGGTATCTCTCAGGAATTACTCGATCAAGCCGACGCCGCATTTTATATTGAACAACTCGGCAGCACCCGTTCAATTAATGTTGGCTGTGCTAGTGCCATCGCGATGTATGAAGTTGTTCGTCAGCTAGGATTTTTGCCGCACGATGCGTAAATATCAACTCTCGCAACATTTTCTCCGGAGCCCTAAGCTCGCAGGCTTTTTAATCGGTCACAGTAATATCAAAAAGCGCGACACCGTAATTGATATTGGTGCCGGTTCGGGCGTGATTACGACTACGCTCGCCAAGCGTTGTAAAAAAGTTATCGCTGTTGAGCCCGACCACGACACCGCTGAGCGTCTCAGGAAGAATGTCGCCCAGTTCGAAAATGTTCAGATTGTTGAGCAAGATTTTCTCGAGTTGGAATTGCCGGACGAGCCGTATAAAATATTCGCTAATCCGCCTTTTCATCTCAGTTCAGCCATCCTGCGCAAGCTTGACACGGCACTAAATCCGCCTGCAGCCATCTATCTTATTCTACAAAAGCAATTCGCGCTCAAGCTCCTCAACAATGATCGCCATTACACCTCGCAGCTCGGCAAGCAACTTTTTGTACATTATGCACCTCGCATTCGCTTACCTCTAAATCCTCAATATTTTACGCCGCCGCCAGCTGTGCCGACTGTACTGCTTGAGCTTAAGCGGCGTGATATAATGAAGTAAATGACAATTATTTTCAGACTGAAGAAGAAATTTTATTTTGTTGCGGCGGCATATTTTAAATTCTTTGCCAATATCTCGCTCAAGCGCTGGCATCCGCGTATTATTGTTGTAACCGGATCCGCAGGTAAGACTACAATGCTCAACCTGATCGAGAGTCAGCTTGGCGTCAAGGCCCATTACTCGCATAATGCTAATTCCGCTTTTGGCATTGCTTTCGATATTCTCGGCATGCGCGGTATCACTGGCAGCAAATTCAAGTGGTTGTCGCTAATTATTAAAACGCCACTGCGCGCCTTTGCTTTTCGTCATCATGAGCCCTTCTATATTGTCGAATGTGACGGCGAACGTCCGCACGAGGCCGAATTTATCGCTAAGTGGCTCAAGCCAGAAGTGAGCTGTTGGGTTTCGCTTGGCCGCTCGCATGCTGTTTTCTTTGAGCAAGAAGTCAAACGCGGTAAGTTTAAGAATGTCGACGAGGCCATCGCGCATGAATTCTCAACTATTCCGCGCTATACCAAGAAACTCGTCCTGATTGATGGCGCCAATGCCAAAATGCAGGAATGCACGCAAGACATCAAGGCAAAAGTTGTCGCTGTCGATCATGCGCAGCTCCAAAATTACACCGTCTATCCCGACAAAGCGATTTTCGATTTCGGCAAGCATAAGTTCACTTTTCATGAGCCAATGCCGCGCGACGTGACGACGCAGCTTCTAATGCTAGCCGAGTTAATGGATTACCTGGACGAGCCGCTGAATTATTCGCTCAAACATTTCAAAATGCCGCCGGCGCGCTGCAATCTTCTGCGTGGCAAGAAGGGCATCAAGATTATCGACAGCAGCTATAATGCGCATATCATCAGTATGACAACTGTACTAGATATGGTAAAAGTCTTGCAGGCCGACCATAAATGGCTAGTAATTGGCGATATCATCGACCAAGGGCAGCTTGAAAGTAGCGAGCATAAAAAACTCGCCGAGCTACTTCTTGACACGGGCGTAGAGAACATCGTGCTAATTGGTCGCCGCACTAAAAAATATACATATCCGCTTTTGAAAGACAAAGTCGCCAATGTCCAAACTTTTGATAAGCCACAAGCCGCGCTCGAATATTTGCAAGCGCAGCTGACTGGTCGCGAAACGGTCATCTTTAAGGGTAGCCAATATCTCGAATGGATTATTGAAAAAATGCTCGACGATCCGCGTGACAAAGAAAAACTTGCGCGTCAGGACGAAGCACACCGGCGTCGCCGCGCTAGTTGGGGGTTAGAATGATGAAAAAACTATATATTATTCATGGTTGGACTTATCAACCAGAGCCGTGGCTAGACGTAATCCGTGCGCTCAAAAAATATAAGATTGACGCAGAGTTGCTGCGCGTTCCAGGGCTGGGCACTCAGTCGGACGAAGTTTTTACGGTCGCCGATTATGCCGACTGGGCTAAACAACAGCTGCCGAAAGGCGCAATCGCGCTCGGGCATAGTAATGGTGGCCGTATTCTTTTGAACCTGTTGGCGCGCGAAGGCTCGGATTATC
This sequence comes from uncultured Candidatus Saccharibacteria bacterium, assembly GCA_964584145.1. Lineage (GTDB taxonomy): Bacteria > Patescibacteriota > Saccharimonadia > Saccharimonadales > Saccharimonadaceae > UBA2834. The sequence continues at coordinate 7,878 of CAZOYU010000003.1, forward strand.
TTGGTGGTTTGATTTTGCTCGACGCTGCTGGCATCTATGAACCCTCGCGCAAGCGTGAGATGATGCGCAAGCTTTCTAAGACTTTTGCGCCACTCAAAAAAATGCCACTCGCCCGCAAAGTTATGCATAAAGTTCTGCATGCCAGCGATTACGGCCAAGCCCCCGAGAACATGAAACAGACTCTCTCCAACATGATCGATTCCGACCAAAATCTCAATATTGGTCAAATTAGTACCAAGACGCAGATTGTTTGGGGAAGCGAAGACCGAGTTACACCGCTATGGCAAGGCGAAAAGATGCATGCTTTGCTGAAAAATTCCGAACTGATCGTAAAGGAAGGTTGGCGTCATTCGCATTATCTCGTCAGCATCGACGAGCTGGCGGCTGAGATTGCTAATAGTTATGAAAAATTACAACCGGAGGGGAAGCGATGATTCAACTCAAGCCTATCGAACCTACCGACCTAGATAATTTTGTTGCACAAAAGCATCCTGAAGCAAACTTCTTGCAAACATCCAGTTGGGGCAAGGTTTATGAAATCGATGGCGAAAAAGTTTTTTATCTCGGCCTCTACGACAACGACGATTTACATGGCACTGCTGTGGTAATTGTTAAAAATGCCAAGCGTGGGCGCTATCTGGAAATTCCGGGTGGACCAATTCTCGATTGGGACCATGAGCCACGCTATGTCAAAGAATTTATGAACCAGATCGCCGAAGTTGCCAAAACGGAAAATTGCGTCTTTGTCCGCATGCGTCCGAACATTAGTGATACCGACGAGCATCGCAAAATTGCTCAGAGCTGTGGCCTGAAGCAAGCCCCCATGCATCTGCACGCGGAACATACAGTTATGCTTGACTTGCGTTATACCGAAGACGAACTGCTCAAAGATATGCGCCGTCAAACGCGTTATGAAGTTCGACGCGCGCAAAAGCTCGGCATTACGGTCACGTTTGATACGAGCAAGCATGCTTTCGCAGAATTCTATGACCTCCAGCTTGAAACTGCTAAGCGGCAAAACTTTATTCCGTCATCGCGCGAATTTATCATGGCGCAACACGACGCCTTTGCAGGTGCCGCCCGTATTTATACGGCTGCGCTCGACGGCAAGCCTCTCGCCAAGGGTCTTGTGATTATGCAAGCACCCGAAGCGATCTATCATGAAGCTGCCTCGACCGAAGAAGGGCGCAAGCTCCCAGGTGCCTATGCGTTGCAGTGGCAAGTGATTCGTGACGCGCGCAACCTTGGCTTCAAACGCTATAACCTCTTTGGAATCGCGCCCCCAAATTCACCGCATCATCGCTACGCCGGTGTCACGACATTTAAAACTGGCTTTGGCGGCAACCAAGTGACTTATCTGCCTGCTCAAGACCTTGTCATTCGCAAAATTCATTATCGCTTCGTGCATTTACTCGAGACTATCCGCAAAAAACGCCGACATCTATAAGGAGGAAAAATTGATGAAAATAATTGATGCTACCGACCAAGGACAATGGGATAAATTTGTCACTTGCCACAAAGACGCCAATTTTTTGCAATCATGGGCATGGGGCGATTTTCATCTTGCGCGCCACAAAAAAGTCGTGCGCCGCATTGCGCTCGATGCGCAAGGGGAAATTATCGCAGCCTATGTTGGTCAAGTTGAAACTGCGAAGCGTGGCACCTACATGGCAATAGCGGGTGGCCCCATTATGGACTGGGACAACAAAAAACTACGCGAGGCGATTTTTGCCGATATTAAAGCTCAAGGTGTCGCTCATGACTGCGTTTTTGTCCGCATTCGACCGCAGATCGTTGAATCAGCCGAGCATCGTGCACTTTTCAAAGAGCTCGGCGCTACGCCAGCGCCGATATACCTTTCGGTTGAATATGCTGGCATTCTTGATATCTCAAAGTCTGAAGAAGAGATTCTCGCCGGCGCCTCGCAGGGTTTGCGTCGTAAAATTCGCAAAGCGCAAAAAAATGATATCGCCGTCTCGACTAGCACTGATCCGAAAGATATTAAACAATTTTACGAAATCGAATTGCAGACCGCGGCTCGTCACCACTTTGTTGAATTTTCGGAGGATTTTCTTCGCAAACAATTTGAAGCTTTCGCTAAATATGATGAGGTCAAACTTTATACTGCGAAGCTCGGCGAGGAGATTCTGGCGCAGAACTTTATGATTTTCTATGGCAATGAGGCCTCTTATCACTATGGTGTCTCAACTGAACTCGGCACGAAATATTCCGGTGCGCCGCTACTGCACTTGCAAGCCATGCGCGACGCACGCGAACGGGGTATTCAGCGGTATAATTTCTGGGGCATCACTGCACTCGATGACACGCAGCATCGTTTTTATGGCGTCAGCCAGTTCAAGCGTAGCTTTGGCGTCGAAGAATTGATTTATCTGCACGCGCATGATCTTGTCATTAAGCCGGCGAAGTATAAATTAACTTATCTACTCGAGAAGACCCGTGCCAAAATCCGTCACGTCTAACTCTTGACGACCAAATGGGCAACATCGCGGGCATCCGTTCGGGCGAGCTTAATCCTGCGCTTCACGCATAGCTGTGCCAGCTTGCAAAACCCTCGTGCTTTATTTATACTTAAAGAAAAGAAATAGGAGCTTTTTGAAGTGAGCACGAAACGTAAATTTATTGAGAGCCATTGGCTGACTTTTGCTATTAAGGGCGTAATTTCTCTGGTCGCCGGTCTCTGTATGATGTTAACTGGTAAGACAGAACTGTCTTATCTGACCCAGATTGTTGGCTGGACGATGGTCTGTCTCGCTATTATTGAGCTACTCAACTGTCTGCGTCGGGCTCGCCGTGCGCAAAACCTCGGCTTTCCACTCTTTCTTGGCCTTGTTGAGCTCGCCATTGCAATTTTCTTGTTAGTTGCAGTTATTCCGGGTATGGCAACAGAAAATCTCACCTGGATTCGCATCGAACTACTCGCTGCTTATGTCCTCTTCGCCTCAATCGTGACGATGCTAATGGGCTTCAAGAGCTTTAGCAATATGACGGACCGCTTCATGTGGGTTGTTAACGGTATGATTGGTTGTGTGCTTGCCTTCGTGATTTCGGCCGACGTTGGTCTGAGTGAACTCACGCATATCAAGGTCTTTGGCACTTACTTGATGGTAAATGGCTTAACCGACCTCTTCTTTGGTATTCATTCGCGCGACGAAATGGCGGAACTGCATGCTGAACGCGCCAAAAAACGCGAAGAACGCAAGAAGATTCGTGCCGAAAAACATAGCTCCAAGAAAGCAGCGAGGAAGTAATGCTTTTCTTCGACAGTCCAAAGCGAAAAATTGAAAAGTATGTCAAAAAGTACCCGACGATCAAAACCATCGTCGTAACCGGTTCTTATGGTCGCAAATCGGCAATCCGTGCGCTCGGCACCGTGCTGGGGCAGGCGCTCACCGTCACCTTCGGCATCAACAAGAGCGTGCTCGAAGACGTGATGATCCTCGACTATAACTCCATGGCGGATTTTCCCGAGATTAAGCCTGATATCTGCGTGATTACTTCCTGCGAAACGGACGAAGAAGCGCAAAAATATTTTGCGATTGCCAACAAATCTCGCTATGTTTTCCTAAACTTCAATGATGTGCCACAAAAGTTCGCTAAATATCTGATGAATCCAGATGTTTATACCTATGGCGATGAGCATCCAGCCGATTTTTACTACGAAGAAACCGAAGCGATGACGCTTGATGGTTTCAAGGGGAATTTCATCGACCCTGAACGCGACAAGCTACCAGTTAATGTCAAAGTGATTGGCGAACACAATCTCCGTCCGATTATTATGGCATGTGGCGTTGCTCGTCAGTTCAAGATTCATCGTGACTTGATTACGGCTGGCGTTGAGTCAATTCGGCCGCTGCATGGCCGGATGTCGCCTGCGAGGGGCTTGCGTGGCTCACTTATTATCGATGACAGCGCTGAAACTTCCGCGCTCTCGGTCAAGTTTGGCCTACGTGCTATTTATGAACTCGAAGCCAACTGTCGCATATTGATTACGGACGATTACGCCAAGATTCATAAGATTAATTATGATCTGATGTCTGAAGTATTGATTCTCGGCCCCAAGCCACAAAATACTGCAATTAACCCAAAAGTGAAATTTTTCGACACAGAGCTGGACCTCGTCAATTATCTCGGCACGCGCTACGAAGAGCAGCTGATTATCTTGCTGGAAATTCCGCTGCCGCAAATTATCGAATCTTATCTGTGGTAGTTTCTCTTTAATAATCAAGGATTTTATCGTAAAATAAATATATGGCAAAGGTAATTACTGTTACCAATCAAAAAGGAGGTGTTGGCAAGACGACGACGTCGATTAATTTGGCGTTCTATCTTGCAAAAGCTGGCAAAAAGACGCTAGTGATTGATTTTGACCCGCAAGGCAATGCCGGATCTGGCCTCGGTATTGATTTACGCGAACTCGATAAGTCGATGTGCGACGTTATGCTAGGTGAATGCGAGCTGAAAGACATTATTATCCCCAACAAAACTAAGCGCCTCTTTGTTGCGCCGACTATTCCTGAGTTGGCTGACGTCGAAGTTCAGATGACTGAGATGAAGAATAAATTCCTCTTGCTCAAGAATGCGATTGCAACGATTGCCGATGATTATGATTTTATTATCATCGATAGCCCGCCGAGTCTGTCATTACTCACGGTTAACTGTATGATCGCCTCTGAATATGTGCTGGTGCCGATTCAGACAGAATTCTATGCGATGCAGGGTGTTGAGCAGTTGCGCGAGACTATGAAGCTAGTGCGTAAAGCCATGAACCCGAACTTGAAGCTCCTGGGCGTGTTGGCAACTATGTATGATCGCCGGACTGCACTCAGCTCTGAAGTGTTAGCCGAGGTAAAGAAGCGCTTTAAGAATCTGGTCTTTGAGACGACAATTCCGCGTAATGTTCGCCTCGCCGAAGCACCGAGTCATGGTATTCCGATTGGTCAATATGATCGCTTTAGCAAAGGTGCTAAGGCCTATAAAAGTCTCGCCGAAGAAGTGATGGAGCGGACAAAATGAGCGCGCGCAGACTTGGTGCTGGCTTCGCCAACCTAATCCCGACCGATGATTTTGATGATTTTTTTGACCCGACTGCTGCTGAAGACAAAAAAGATAGTCAATTACGCGAAATCCCTCTTGCTGATATTGTGCCTGACGCCGAGCAGCCACGCCGGAATTTTGATCTCGCGGAACTAGACGCTTTGGCGAATTCTATCCGTGAACATGGTGTTTTGCAGCCATTGGTTGTGACCAAGGAAGGTGACCAGTATAAGATTGTCGCCGGCGAGCGTCGCTGGCGAGCGTCGAAATTGGCTGGGCTCGAAAAAGTTCCTGCCATCGTACGTAGTCTCGAAGCGCAGGAACGCCTCGAAATCTCTTTGATTGAGAACGTGCAGCGCGAAGATCTAAATGCAATTGAGATTGCGACTGCTTATGCGAAATTAAAGAATCAATTTAATCTTAGTCCTGCTGAAGTCGCTAAGCGCGTTGGTAAAAGCGAATCGGCTGTAATTAACAAAATGCGCCTGCTGACCTTGCCAGACGAAGTTAAGCACTCGATGGTTGAACATAATCTGTCCGAAGGGCAGATGCGCCCGCTCATCACTGCTACGCCAGAAGAAATCGAAGCCGTTCTGCCGCAGATTATTAAAGAGGGCTGGAGCGCCCGCAAAGTCGAACAATATATGGTTGAGCTAAAAGCGCGCAAAAAAGCGCAGGCAGAAGCGAAGGTGCGACCAGTTAGTGCATCCAGTGATGCTCGCGCGGAATCGCTCAGTCAGCACCTCAATGCAAAAGTTAAAGTGCATACTAGCGCTCGCGGATCGGGCGATATCGTAATTAAATTCAAGAACGAAAAGGAGTTTGAGAGACTATGTTCAATACTAACAGCGTAAAGAGCAAGATGAACGATACAGTTGAACATTTCAAAGAAGAAATGAAGAAAGTGCGCACTGGCCGCGCTCATCCTGACATGCTCGCTAGCGTCAAAGCGGAAGTCTATGGCCAATTTACGCCACTTAATCAAATCGCCAATGTTACGGTATCTGGCGGCACAATGCTGATGGTTACGCCATATGATGTTAGTAATATTGCGAAAATTTCCTCCGCAATTCGCGCCGACCAGAGCTTGGGCTTGAATCCATCTGATGACGGACGCGTGATTCGCGTACCAGTACCATCACTCACCGAAGAACGTCGCAAGGAAATCGTGAAGAGCGCGAGCGGCAAAGTTGAGGAGGCTAAAATCGCTTTGCGCAAAGTGCGTGATGACGCTCGCAAGGACATTAAAGCTGCGGAACTTGCCGAAGATGCACGCAAACGCGCCGAAAAAGAAGTCGACGATATGATTAAAGATTTTAATGCCGAAATCGATAAATTGTTTGCTGAAAAAGAAGCAGACATCATGAAAATTTAAGCGAAGGGAAAGACAATGTCGAAAAAGGGTGGCAAACATAGCAATCAAAAAGCTAACTTGACGCAAGGCGCGGAGCATACAGGGCAGTGCGAACAAAAGTGTGGAATTAAACATATGCTCGATGCGAAAGTAATTCTCACGACAGTGATCTGTTTCTTGGCGGGTGCAGCGCTTGTGCTGGGCATGGTATTGTTTGGCATAGAGGCTAACCAGCGCTACAATGCCATGATTCAAGCTGACGAAAATGCTGCAAAAAGCGATGTGATCGATATTATCTCTGTTAAATATGAGACGCTTAGCTACAGTTATGACGTTGACGATACTGCGCTGGCGGACCCGACCGCTAGCAAGCAACAGACCCTGCTAAAAAAACTTGGCTGCATCGATGATGGCTATTGTTTAATCAAGAGCAATTCGGAGTACCAAAATATCTTGAGTGAGATTAAGAAGTTTGGCGGCCAGCTTAGCGAAAATGACCTTGTGCTGGACGAAGATTTCTTTAATTCTGGCTCGATTATTCTTGTCGCCTCCGAGATGCCAGGCTTGTCTAACTTTAGCATCAATTCAATTACGCGCGATGGCAGTTATAATCTCTACATTGATACGAGTAGTATTGCCGCCAATGATACTGATGATGTCACGGGCAAAGTTATGCTCATCAAAATTGAAAATATTCAGCCAAAGCAAATTGAGCTGACCGAGCGCACGGAATAATATGGCCAAATCAGCAAGCGAGATACATAAGGGCAATGCGAGCGGTAATAAAACTAGTAAAAAACCATCCGTTGCCAACCGCGAAGTGGACCCCAAACTAGTCAAGCTGATGATACGCATTATTTGCATCCTGATCGTTTTGTTTGCGATCGCAATGCTGGTGTTTGTGTTATATGCACAGACGCAACTGACTGATGATTCGAGCAGCGAACTTGATAGTAATTATACTTATACCCATTCGAATTAACGCCAGGCGTCCGCGCCAAATATAGGACAGATTATTTTCGCCGCCAAGCATGAGCTATTTATTTTTCGCACTCCCTGTGTTAAAATTATGAAAGTTGCCGCGATAGCTCAGTTGGTAGAGCGCATCCATGGTAAGGATGAGGTCCCGGGTTCAAATCCCGGTCGCGGCTCCATAAAGCGATTATGATTAAATGTTCCCCTACCAAGAGGAACATTTTGGTTTTGTAATATGCCTTCAGTTATATACGGTCGGCATTTTGCGGAGCGCCTCAAGCTTAATGACGTTTTTGTATCGTGACATTCGGGCGCGAACCCCAGAGGCAATACCAAGCTAAAGCTTATTTGCAATCTTTAATAGTGCCGCATTTCTAGTTCTTAGATAGTTATTCTTTGCATTCATTGAAAAGCTAGCATCGAGACTCACGCCCTGAGAGAGCTCATTGTAATAAGTAATGAAGTAATCGTTTTCATAATGCTCAATTTTCTCATCAAGATCCGGATATCTTCTTCTTAAGACTTCAGCAATATGGGTTGCGTTATATAGCTGCTGCATGTACTGTTTTAGATAAGATTTCTTCAAATCACCGACGCTCGTATATTTTCCCCTTGTCTTGGTCTGTGAATAATTATCGAAATTTATACCGTTCAAAGGTCGCGTTTTTAGAACATCTTGATGTAACACATTGTATAAATTGGCTAAACAACGCATCGCCTCACCGCTATTCAAACTATTATTTGAGCCCTCGATGTATGAAATAATGTTCTTAACACTCGAGTCGTCCATTAATGCATATGTCGCTATTTCCACGCCAAAATCGTCAGTGGCAGTATCGACGCCGTCATGCTCGACGCTGGCAAGTTGTTTCTGAAAGAAAATTTCAGGCTTAATATTGCCGGCATCATTGAAGAACTCTGCAAGCTGCGGAAATTCCTGCAAGTAATCTGACTTATCCTTAATACTCTCGCCGAGCTGCTTAATATCATATTGGATGTATGGCATCTCCCGGCCCTTCTCATCAACTTTTAAGGCAAAAGCGCGCCTAGCTCTCACTTCCTGCTCATTATCTTGGCATTTTGACCAATGCTCGGACGCACGTTTCTGGCTATCTTTGTCGCTGCTATTCCAGTAATATTGCACCTCGTGCTCATGAATGAATTTACGACATTGCCGCCAGCCTTCTTCGTCGGCCTGAATCTCCATTTCATCGCTGTCGTGATTCGCATTGTAATAGCCAGTTTTTCTCTCATCCCCATTCGCATCAAGTACTTTCTCTAGATTCTTGTCGACTACTGGAAAACATTCACTCTTATTTCTTCGTAGCACCCCGTTAAGCACATTGGACATAGCAGCGCTATTTTCCTTGCCGTCGCACGCCATGAATCTCTGGTAATCATGCGTGAGCTCGTGGTATGAAACGAGCATTAGAGAATAAAGGTCGGTAATAGTCTCTGGCCGCGATTTACTCAGGCCTTCCTCTGACGATATTGACATTCCGTTAATCTTATTCTGTTCCAGCACGGTGTAGTTCGCCGTTGAAACGCCGGTACTAACGCGCTCAAGCTCTCCGCCTCTTGCTCTTAAATACTTCGCGACAAAAACGCGCTTATCTTTTAGTCGATCGTCAAGCGTGTCGTAGTGCGCGAAATAATTAGCTAATGCGCCACCAATTTGCGTAGACAAGTGAAGGTCTTGTCGCTGCTTTGCATCGTTGAACAAATAGCAAGCAAACTTTTTCGCCACGCCATTATTAAAGTCCCTACTGCAATACAGATAATCGCCCACCATATTTAGCTCGCCCTGAGAGACATTTTTGTGATTTTCGAGTTCATCTTCGATGGTCTTCAGGTGTTTTAGATATCCAGCCTCATTTTTCCCTAAATTCGCATTAATTCGATCGGCATTTTTAGCCCCATAAACATTCGAGATGACTAATTTTCGGTACTCAGAATCCTTTAGAACGGGATTTGTTGCCAACTCCGGGTAATACGTTTTTCCGTCAATGATCAGCTCCTTCTGTCTCGCCGCACTAACGATATATGCAGAATAATTCTTGAATTGTTCCGATCGCGCAAAGTCTCTAGCGTTGTCTCCAGATAATTGGCCGAGCACATAATGATCGAGCGCATCCTTCCGAAAAAGCCTATCTGCTCGCGTTTCCGAATTTGGTCGATATTGTTCGAGGTAATTTTTGTTAATGGCCTTCAAGGTATTAGGACTAGATAAAATTTTTTCATAATTAGGAAGTTTTGTCTTGGATTTTTCAATATCGCCAACAGACATCGGAGCCGCGTAGGAATCATAATAGTCGACCGCGTCTTCTGGGGATTCATCTTCAATCTCGCCCTCGTTCTTAATCTCGTCTTGCGCATCGGTCTTGTTCGAAATTCGCTCTCTAGCTTCTTGGACTCGTCGCGCGGCCGCCTCGGGATCAAATTTCGGAACGTCATCAAAAGTTTGCCTGTCTATGTTGGCTTGTGATTCGCCGTTCATCGAAGAGCTTCTCTCGAAATGATTCATTGCACTATCTCCTTTATATATCTCAATAATTACGCCAGCCGGACGACGCGGAATTTACTTTTTCCACCCCATTCCCACATAAGTATCACTACTTTGTGCCAGAATTGTCCGGCAAACATCGTCGCGATTGGCATAGTTGCGTGCCGCCGCTTCCTCCTCGGATTTTGCTGCTTTTTCAGTTGCCACATCTAACGCGCGCCCAAAATATCGCTCCATTGCCGCCGCCTGGCGACGCGCATTCGCCAACTCTTCCGGTCGCATCCACCGCGTGTCATCTTCATCCAAATTTTCTAGCATCATCTTTAAATCAGTTGCCTGCGCCGAGCATTCAACCAGCGTACACCATTTTGCGCATCGTTTTGCGGACGCATATTCTCGCTGTTGCTCGTCGAAATATTTTCTTCCATATCGCGCGCGATCTTCTTCCGTTGGTGCGCCGTGCGCCAGAGCTTCCGCCAATTCCGGCGTGTAGCCCACGATAAAACGCGGCATTAAATCAATTCGTCCTTTCTCGCGCACTGGGTCGTAAGGGTTATCTTTGTCTTCAAAATATTTTGCCGCCGCAAAGCCAGGAATTTTCAAACCGTAGCGCTGGCGCAACATTAGCGGCTGTGTTTTTATAAAACTTCGTCCCTGCGCATTTGCACCAATTGCATCTTGGCCAAATTCCGAAACATTTTCGCCCGCCTCTTTCTTGCCATAAACATGTCGCCAACGAAACTTTTTCAGCATCTTCTCGTGGTTCGTATTGTAAGTTAGGTCAATCGCAAAAGGCATTACTTCGCCATCGGTCGCTTCATTGCCAATCATCCCAATCACGTCAATATGATTAAAAGCATCGTCAATCTCTGCCGTTGGATAGGTAATCAGCGCGCGGTAATTCTCGTCGTCGCCGTAACATTCTTCTTCGCTAAACCAGTCATCGCTCTCAACCATCGATGTAAAAGTCTTCTCCAGCAGCCGCGCATCGGAACGCTCCTCATTTTGCCGATATTCTGGCGTGCGCTTGAAATTCTTCAATAGATTTATGTCACTTTGCACTTCCTGTGTCGGATAAACCGAACCAGCAAAATCCATTGGATCAGGCGTCATTTCCGCCAAAGTATTTTCGGTGCGCCCATATTCCGTCTGTACGCGCGCCGCATTGGGGTTCAGCATTTTACCTCCTTATTAAGGATATTATACTATAAACATCTTGCAATAACGGAAAGCCAGCCAAACCGACGGTCGGGGCTAAGAGGCAAGTGGCGATAGTAGGGAAGATTTTGCCAAGAAAAAGGCCCACCATTACGGTGAGCCGGGGACTGCCATAAAAAGGGCGTCATTCAAGTTGTCGCTATGCGGGAAGAATTCTTCACCAATCCAGCGCAACACGCCAATTACTAAACGGTCCTCATAATTATGGTTTGTACAGGCAATATTGATATGGATCATGCCACGCTCGAACTCGCGTTCGCTCGACATCACGAGCATTGTGCCATGCGACTTCGCCTCCACGACACCTTTCAGTCTATACCAGACTTGAGCCGAATAGAAATCGACATATCTGGCGGCGCTATAGCGAATTTCGATACTAGCAGGACGCTTAATCTCGGGTACCACATTCGCTAAAAAAACGAATTTCGGATGCTCAATATTCCATTCGTGAATAAAATCCAAGACCCTTTGCTTCATTAAAACCACCCCCTGAAAAATAATGTGCTTTCAATTAAAGAACGTTTGCATTATATCATAAAACGGGGAATAAGTCAATAAGCAACGCCCACATGCTTGACTCTACTCATTATTTATGCTATAATAAGGGCATGGAGTCCTTTCAGGCTCTTATTTTGTGTTTATCGCAAAGTACTTTAATATTTTGGGAGGTAATTATATGGTTAAAAAAGCCGAAACCTTGTATTCGCCCATCAATTTGAATCTGTCGGATTCAACTCTCAGGTACATTATGTTTAAGCATAAGGCATCGCCCTACGAGCTGGTTCTTGAAGGGCGCCAGATTGCGCTTGAATTAGAGGAATACCCACAACGGTATCAGACGAAAGAGAAGTGGAAGAGAGAACTTGCTGATGCACTCGACGCGGCAGGCTACATTCGTCATGACCTTTATCCGCGGACCTATCGTGTTTGGTGTTTTTATGCGGATAGCTTGTGCTGCGAGGACTTCTTTAACCCATATGGTACCAATATTAGGTACGAAGAAACGCCCGCAGTTACCGACGAAGAGTATTACGCTATTATCGACGTTTTTAGCAGACTTGAAGAGCGTCAGAAGTATTTATTGATGGCGTACTATGGTCTCGAGCGCGACGCCCGAATGGGCTATACGGAACTGGCACGAGAAATCGGCGTCACTGATGCACGCATCGCACAAATTCTCGAGAATGCGAGAAGAAAATTGCGCAGCTACAGTCAGAGTTATAGAAGATATCTGCCACCACTGTTCGGGTTTGAGACGGTTAAAAAGGAAAGCATAAAATATAGCAACGGTAAGGAAAATCCTAGAACCCACGTAGACGGCTTAGGTCTAAGCGAACGGACAGCCAATTGTCTGGGGCGTGCAGGCATCGAAACGCTCGGACAGATTCTAAAATATGACCCAGCTGGATTTGTGAAAATTCACAACTTTGGCGCACGCAGTGCCTACGAGCTCGCGGATAAGATGAAGGAACTTGGTTATGGCTATAGGGACTTTACCATTGACTGCACTGCATGGGGACATCTTAAGCCCGATGCCGACGTTAGCTACCTTGGCCTTGGTGTACACGCGCGGAGATGTCTCGATGAGGCGAATATTTGTACTATCCAGGACATTATCGATTATCCGCCCAAGGATTGGTATAAGATTCGCGGGTTTGGCATAAAAACCGCTGCCGACATTGAGGCCAAGATGCATGACGCCGGCTATCTTGAGTTTAATACTGGTCGTAGGTCAGGATATCTCGAACCTAGTGCCGATATTCGTTATCTCGGTCTCAACGTGCGCGCGTGGAAATGCCTCATGAGAACCAATATACGTACTGTCCAGGACATTATCGACTATCCGCCCGAGAGATGGAGCAATATTCGCAATTTGGGCAGAAAGACAGCCGCCGAAATCGAAGCCAGCATGCATGAAGTTGGCTATCCTGAGTTCCATATTAAATACTCTCAAAATTAATTTAAAGCCCCGGCATCCGTCGGGGCTTTTTCATGGTTAAAATCGAAACCCCCCGAGCAAGACTCGGGGGGCAGTGCTAGACGAGCGCAAGGAAGAGAATGCCGTGGCTTTTATAGCCTGGCAAAGCGGCGGCAACCAATGATATGGCCGGCATCGTCTCTGACTGGGTCTGCCGTCAGTAAAAGGTCGTCAGTGCGGCGCCCTTCCGCAGCAGCAGCGTTCGCTGTCAGCGCTGAGACGATATAATAATGCATGCCGTCGTGCGGCGGCAAATCAATCGTCTTGCCATATGTCATATGGACAAGTTCGATGCCATTGATGGAACCTTCCGACTCGTAACTGGAATTGGCGCGAGCAATCTTGCCAGAAGCGGCAAATGTTGCTTTTACCTGGTTAAAGACATCGTAAACGACGATATCATGCGGTGTCAGGTTTACAATATTGTTACTATTAGCAGCGATACAGATCATAATCCGTCTCCTTCCGAAAATCCCGTCTGGGATAGCCTCAAAGTGCCAATGCTCGCAAAATTCGCAAGCACTATATACTCTTATTATAGCACAGAATACGGTATAAGTCAATAGACGACCGCTGTAGGCAGTCTGAAAAAAACGCCCGCAAAAGCCCTAACATTTTTCAGTAAATCTTCAAGCCAAATATGCTATTTTGTAAATATCAAATAAGGAGAATCATGTTCATACTCGAGAACGCCATCATATCAATCACGCGCAACAAGGGGCGCAACATTCTCATTGGCATTATCATTTTAGTAATCGCTTGTGCTTGCACGGTCACACTCGCGATTAGTAACACCGCCAATGACTTAATCAATTCCTACGAAAGCGCTTACGACAAGGAGCTGACGATTTCGTTCAATCGAAAGAATATGATGGGTAAAGATATGGACTTTTCCGATGCCGATTCGCGTGAAGAGATGAAAGAAAAGTTTGAGAATATATCGTCGCTCACAGTATCGCAGGTTGAGAATTTTGCTACGAGCGAACATATCGAGGATTACTATTATACTTATTCACTGTCGCTGGACGGCAACAATATTGAGAAAGCCGAGATGAATTCGACGAATGGCGACTCGGGCGACGGTTCTGGCGGATTTGATGGTGGCCGTGGCGGCGGCATGGCTAAACCTGACGCCGAAAATCAGCTCGATTTTACGCTCACTGGCTACAGCTCAGTTGAAGCGATGAGCGAATTCATCGACGGCACTTACACCATGAGCGAGATTCAAGATGACGCCTGGGATAAAGCTTTTTCGGGAAATTATGTCTTTATTAATTCCGAGCTAGCGTCCTATAACAGCCTAACGCTCGGCGACACAATTGAGCTCTCCGATGGCAATGATAGCACTTATTCTTTTGAAATTATTGGGATTTTTGAAGAGAATGAATCAGGTGATAGTAATTTCAATATGTTCTCCAACTCCGCCAATACGCTAATTACGAACGCCAGCGCATTGACCGCAATCGATGACGAAAACGACAATCTTACTGGCACGATTACGCCGACTTATTTAATCGACGATTACGCTAACGCCGACGCGATCCAATCGGAATTCTACGAGAAAGGCTTAGATGAAAATTATGTCGTTGAGACGAATGAGGAATTAGCCAATTCTGGCCTGAATGGCGTAACCAACGTCCGCACTTTTGCCACTACTTTTCTGGTTATTACGCTCATAATTGGCGGCGTTGTCTTAGTCGTAATTAATATGATTAATATTCGTGAACGCAAATATGAGATTGGCGTCTTGCGCACGATTGGCATCAGCAAGAAGAAATTAACGTTACAATTTGTCGCCGAACTGTCGATGGTCGCTCTGGTCGCGCTCATCTTTGGCGCAGGTATCGGCGCTTTTGCGGCCAAGCCAATCAGTAATTCTTTGCTCGCGAGTGAAATTAGTTCGTCTGAGAGTTCACGTGACAATATGCGCAACAATTTCAATCCGCGCGGAGATTCTAGCGCCAATTCGGATCCATCTACAGACGGCTCGGACAACAATTCCGACGGTCAGCCAGCCGATCCGCCAAGCGACGACAGCAAAGGTGGCGGCGCACCGAACTTTGACAACCTTTCGCCGAATGGCGTCGTCTCAGTCTCGGCCTACGATTCAATTGATGCCGTTGTCGATATTAAAGTTATCCTCGAGCTGCTAGCGATTTGCTTAACTCTCGTACTCCTGAGCAGCGTCTCCGCAATGATTAGTATCCAACGTTTCTCGCCATTAACAATCTTGAAAGAAAGGTCATAGAATGAGCCGCAAAAAATCTAATCCCGACAATGTTATTCTGAAAATTGAGCACGCCAGTTATCAATATCATGACGCCGACCCAGATGAATACGCGATTAAAGATATTAATTACGAATTCGAGAAAGGGAAGGTCTATGCAATTAAGGGCCGTAGCGGCTCCGGCAAGACGACATTGCTCTCGCTGGTTACTGGGCTTGAACGCTGCACGGAGGGGAAGATTAGTTTCAATAAAAAGGACCTCAGTCACATGGACCTAGATCGTTATCGCAACCATGAAATTGGTATAGTTTTTCAGAGTTATAATTTGCTGCCCTTCATGACGGCTGGCGAGAATATTATGCTGTCGCTCAAAGCTAGCGGTAAAGAGTATAAAGATAAAAAAGGACATATCCTCAAGCTGATGCAAAGTGTCGGCTTGAAAGAGAAATATTACGACAAACGGGTCCTGAAATTATCGGGTGGCGAGCAGCAGCGCGTCGCGATTGCCCGCAGTCTTTCTTACAATCCGCAAATGATTGTCGCCGATGAGCCAACCGGCAACCTTGACCGTGAAACCGAAGATGAAATTTTGGAAATTCTGAAGAAGCTCGCGCACGAGGAGAATAAATGCGTGATTGTAGTAACGCACAGCAAAAATGTCAGCGATAATGCTGATGTCGTATATGAGCTGAAGAAAACGAAATAATTACGGCGCTTATCGGCCGCCCCTGCATTAGAGGCGGCTTTTGGCCGATTTTTCTAAGCCTCCTTGATATAACTTTTTTATTAGACGCGACGCGTAACGCAAAATTTCATATCGCGCCCCTGTAAACCGCAGCGAATACCAAGCGAAAGTGCCAGGCGGCGCGTCGCGCCCCATTTTCGGCTCGATGCAAAAATCAAACACCTTAGGGCGCAGTGAGATAGAGTGACGCGTCGCGTCCTAACTCAAAAGTGGTCGTAAAAAAGACCGCCCCTCAAATAAAATAGCAAAACTATGCATGATGCCTATGGCTTTTACCGCCGTGTGTAGTTTTAGCGCCAGAATCACCCTCTGCCATCGCGCAGCAAGCATCGTCGCAATCCTCGCCACGAACTTCCAGCTCTACCGTCGAGTGACAAATCCCCAGTTCACTTAACCGCCGCTTAACTGCAAGCTTCAGGGCACGATTATAGCGCTCGACCACCACATGCAGGGTTGCATAATTGTTGTAGCCGTCTACGCTACGCACATGCATATGATGCACGTCTGCCACGCCGTCAAGCTCACACAATGCCGAGCGAATCTCATCCAAATCAATCCCCGCTGGCGTTTTTTCGAGAAAGATATCGATAATTGCATGCAAGTTCCGCAGTGCGCCCAAAAGCACAAACAGCGCCACGCCAATGCTCATTAGCGGATCAATGATACTAATGTCCGTAAATTGCATAATGATCGCGCCTGCTAGCACGACAATCCAGCCCAGCACATCTTCGAGCATATGTAGATTAATCGCGCGCTGATTCAGTGAACCCTCGTCGTGCGTCGCCATTGCTGCAACCGCATTCAACGCAACGCCAATAACCGCCAGAATAATCATCCCTGAATAATCCACCTCAACTGGATGGATAATCCGCTGCATCGCGCCAATTATCACCAATACCGAACTCACCGTCAGCACTGTTGTCGTAATTACGCTCCCCAGCACTGAATAACGCAAATAGCCATAGCTATGTCGTTTATCGACGCCACGCTTGCTTTTTCGCTCTAGGAAATAAGACAGCCCGACCGACAGCGCATCACCCAAATCATGCACCGAATCGGATAAAATCGCCACCGAATTCGTCAGCAGCCCACCGAAAAATTCCAGCACGGAAAAATTTAAATTTAATATGAAAGCAATCAAAATATTGCGTTGAGTTTTCATGAAAGCCTCACCAATTTAGCCCATCAAGTTTTCAGAGAAAAGATTCACAAAATCATCGTACAGTCGCTAATAGAAATTCAACTGGAAGATATTATAGCACTATTTCTTTACAAGGTTAAAATTATCGCGGTTCACCGTCAATTCGAATTCAGTCGTCGTTTCGTTGCAGTGCAAAACTACGTCCGTCACGCCCGTTTTGCGTAGGTCCGCCTCGACCACATAAGTCTCAACGGCGTCGTTATATTTTACTGCTAGCTCGCCGAACCGCTCATCATCCAAATCTACGCTGCAATTATCATCAAACGACACATTATGGCTATCGCCACTATACAGGATCACGGTCTGATATTCGAATTGATTTGTGCCCGCCAGAATAATGAATGCCGTCGCGATCACCGCGCTAATCACTAAGCCAACGCGCTGCAACCTTTTACACTTAAATAATACGAACGGATAAAGCAACAAAGTCGCGAAACAAAATATCACCGTTAGCAAATGATGCGGAAAATCAAAAAACAGCTCGGATAGATAAGTCTGCAAATGACTGCCTAATAAAAGTAAAATCGGCGCCAAAATCAGTAGCGACCACCACTTCTCGCACTTCAAATAATAACCGATATAGCCCATCGGCAAGGTTAATAGCGTCCAAATCGCCCAATATTTATAATATCCAAAAATCCCCCAACCCAGCGCCGAAAAGGGTACTTGCAGCAAATAGACTAGCGGCTGGCTAATTAGAAAAAACACAAAGCATTTCAGCGCCGATTCCTTCGCTGATTTACTATTCATGATAATAAAGATTCCGAGCAGAATCCAGACTTCAAAAGAGACCGCAATATCATGGAATGAAGTCTCGGCAAGTGCCGGAATCAAAGCCATGGCTGCCGTATAGACGCCCGCCGCAAGCGCTAAAATAATCAAGCGACACCAATTCAAATTAACCCCACCAAATACTCTCCGAACTGCTTTGCGTAAATTCATTTTCCTCATAACTGTTTAAAATTTTAGCACAAAAAACTACGCCCCGGAGGGCGTAGTCACTTAAAAGTCAGCAATTAACTATTTACCGTTGTTCGCATAAGCCGTAATCGCTGCATCGACGTTCGCGATACCATCGGCCTGAATCGCATAAGCGTTCACGATTACCTTCCATGATGCATCCGTACTAATAGTTGTACCATCTGGCAAAGTGTAGATATTATTGCCGTCAGCATCAGTAGAGGTTTGTATGCGCCAGTCCTGATAAACTTGGCGTAAAGCAGGCAGGGAAGTCTTGCCAGCCGGCAAAGTCTTCTCCATCGTTGCGCGTACGACTACATATTCGGTTCCATCAATCGTTTCGGTGTCGACATATTTAAAATCATTCCACAAGCCGTCCGCAACGCTAACCATATTGGTATCTTTTACATTGTCTTTTTCATCAATAATCCCATCGCTAATTGGGGAAGCCGCATACTTACCGCCTGCGTTATATTCAGTCGTAAAGTGGCCATAACTATTCCAATGCAGTGCATTATTCGATTCATCATTGTGCGGTTCAGCCTTGAAATCGCTACTCACCAAGTATGCAGGCACTTTTAGGTCTACCCATACCCAAGCAGCGTTCTCGCCCGTATTCTCGACGGTCACAATCTTGGAAACAGCATTGCCATCTTTCGAAGTCCCCGGCTTCAGAACTTTGTTCTGCACAAAAGCTTCAAGGCCAGTCACTTTTCCGTCCACACCCTTCACAGTTTGTTGCTCAACCAAGTCAATTTTCACATTACCAACCGTAAAGGTATTAGTTGCCGTCTTCGTATCGCTAAAGTAAGCAATTGATGCGCCAGACAACGCAATCGCACCAATAATCCCGACCGCAGCGAGGCTTATTACTTTCTTTTTGTTCATATTATTTTTAGTACCTCCACTAATTAATACTATTTTCATTATACACGAAGCAGTACGAAAATATTCAAATTATTTTAAGAAAGCATTGACGATTTGCGACTCCGCCTGGCCGCGCGTTAAGCCTAGCGTCATCAATTTTATTAACTGCGCACCAGCAATTTTGCCAATCGCTGCTTCATGAATCAATCCCGCATCCAAATCGAGCGCTTCCAATGTCGGCGTTGCAAGTACCTGTGCCTGTTCCATCATAATCGCATCGCACTCCGAATGCCCCCGACAAGCCGCCGCGCCAATAATATGTGAACAGAAATTTTGGCGTGACTGATCCCGAGCTACCGCGCGTGAAACGATATCGGTACTCGAATTCTTTTCAAGCATCCTTACCTCAATCTCGCTTTGCGCACTCTGGCGACCATGCGTCAGCAAACGTTCATTAATTAAAATTTTGGATTCCTCCTTCAACTCCGCATAAGTCTGGCGGCGAGTTGAGTCCACGCCACGCAACTGTTCCATTTCTAGCTCAACATGACTACCGGGCTCAAGATAAAGTTTCGTCACCGGATTCAGAATCTTGCCTGCACCAGGACCGGCACCATAATGTTTCTCGATATAGCGCACCCGCGCATTCTTCCCAACGTAAAAAGTATGAATGCCATCATGGATCGAATCATCCGCACCGCAATTATAAATCCCACAGCCCGCCACAATTGTCACATCGGAATTCTCGCCAATATAAAAATCGTTATATACCGCCTCCGTTAGGCCACTGGCGCTAATAATTACCGGAATATGCACGGCTTCGTCTTTGGTGTTGGGCTGAATACGGATTTCAAGTCCACTCTTATCATTTTTCGGGATAACTTCAATGTTTTTCAAACTCCGACGTCCAATCGATTGGCCATTTACGCGGAAATTATATGCGCCCGCTGGCACGCTCTCGATGCCCGCAACTTCCTTTAGCATTTTCTGCTCAATTTCGTCCAAGCTCAGCATAGCTCCGTAACCTCCGTCAGCTCGCCGTTTTCCAGTTTCAGGACTTTGTCGGCAATTTTCAGGATTCGTTCTTGATGCGAGACAACTATTGTTGCCTCACCGGTACGTCGTCGAAACAGCTGGATCAATTTATCAAAGCTCCACAGGTCTATCCCGGCCTCCGGCTCATCAAACATCGTCAATGCCGCATTGCGCGCAAACGCCGACGCAATCTCGATGCGTTTCAGCTCGCCGCCAGATAGCGAATCATTGATTTCTCGGTCAAGATAACTCTCGGGATCTAGCCCCACCGTCTGTAAGAGTTGTGCATAATCCGTTCGTTGATCAATCAAAAACGTCTCATTGCTGGTCGCCGCAATTTGCAGTAAATCCTTTACCGTCAGCCCCTTGAATAAAATCGCTTGCTGAAAAGCATAAGCCAACCCCAATTTGGCGCGTTCCGTAATCGACAACTTGGTAATATTTTGACCGTTCCAATAAATTTCACCGCTCGAAGGCTGGCGAATCCCCATGATAATTTGCAACAGTGTCGATTTCCCAGCGCCATTCGGTCCCGTAATCGCTACAAATTCTTCATCACCAAAAACATAAGACACGTCACGCAATAATACGCGTTTACCAATCTTATAGCTAATTGCCTTCAGCTCTAGCATTACGCTTCTTTCAGATAATTGATCGCCGCCGTTGCCGCTAGCGCGCCGTCACAAGTTGCCGTTACTAGCTGACGCAACTTTTTCTCTCGCACGTCGCCTGCAACAAATAGACCCTGAATATTAGTCGCGCAATCTTCATCGGCTTTAATATAGTCACCATCTGCCAACTCTAAGCCTTCAATCAGCTTATTCACATTTGGCGTTCGGCCAATCGCGACAAATAAACCGTCTAGCTCAATCTCGCGGCCAGTATCGAGCCGAATTGCCTCTAGCTTCTTCTCGCCAAGCAGCTCGATAATATTTGCATCAAGAACCAGCTCAATATTCTTCTTCGCCTTGACTTTTGCCACTACGCTATCCGCCGCCCGAAAATCTGTCCGACGATGAATTAAGTAGACCTTCTTAGCAATTTCCGCAAGATACAGCGCTTCATGCAGCGCTGCTGCGCCGCCTCCATTCACTGTCACAATCTTATCTTTATAAAACGCACCATCACAAGTAGCGCAGTTCGACACGCCGTGTCCAATCAGGCGATCCTCATTTGGCAAATCCAACTTGCGCGACGTCGTACCAGTCGCAATAACTACGGTCCTGGCCGTAAAAACACTGTCTTCGGTTAAAATCTTGAAGCCATCATTAGTCTTCTCAACACGGGTTACTTTCGTAAATTCAATTTCCGCGCCCAATTTTATCGCCTGCTGTTCCAAGGTCCGGCCAAAATCCGCGCCCGTAATGTGCGGCGCTACTGGATAGTTTTCAATATAAGACGTATTAACAATCTGGCCACCCGCTACTAAAGCCTCGAATACAATTACTTTTTTATTCGCTCGCGTCGCATAAATGCTCGCCGTTAATCCCGCCGGACCGCCCCCAATAATCGCAATATCGTACATTATTTTATTCCCAACATCTTCATTAAGCGTTTCTTTGGTTGCATACCAACCCGCCGATCAACTTCCTCACCATTCTCAAACAAAACTAAGCAGGGAATAGAAGATACATCATGCGCTACTGCCAACGCTTTCTCCTCATCAATATCTACTGTCACGATTTTAAAATCACCTTCATTTTCCGCCAGCTCCGCCAAAATTGGATGCAAAGCCTGGCATGGCCCACACCAACTCGCATTAAAATCTACCAATACTGGTACCTTACTCGCCAATACTTCTTGTTCGAAATTCTCCGCATTACCTTCAATCAATCCCATATACTCTCCTTCAAATTATAACTATTTTAGCGCGAAAGCCGCCCTAGGCTCAACTCATGTTTTACAAAATCCATCAGATGTGCTAAAATATCCCCAATATGGCAAAAAAGAATAATACCAAGCGCAAGCTTGTTGGTTTGGTTTCTGAAGAATCTGGTATTCGCCTTTACTATACCAAGAAGAACACCATGAACACGCCAGACAAGCTCAGCCTTCGCAAGTATGACCCAGTTTTGCGCAAACACGTGGTCTTTACTGAGACGAAGAAGAATCTTGGTCGCAACGAAGTAAAGGAAAAGAAGCGCTAACAAAATATGCCCCACTCGAGAGGGCATATTTTTTATGTTATCTGTTTATCGCTTATGTTAAAATAAACAAAAAGGAGTTATTTTGATGGAACATAGAGTACCGACGAAACGTCGAAATATTTGGATGATAATCGGAATTATTTTCGCAATTATCTCTGTTGCGCTCGGCGTCATCCTTGCTTTTACTTACCTAAATATGCCGAATCGTGACGAGATTTCTGCCGAAGCCTACGAGGAGGCGAAAGCCGAATACAAAGACCAAGTCGCCCAGCTCCAGCAATATTATGAGCTTCGTCTGAAAAAGAATTCTTCCAAAAATTCCAATGCCAGCACCGACGACGCCACCATCGATATCGAGCCAGAAGACAGCTCCGCCAATAGCCTCGCCTCCATTGACCCCGTCAAACCAACTAGTGCCACCGATTATATCTATATTCCGGCGCTCAACAAAAAAGTTAAACTCGACGACTCGCTCAAGAACATCAAATACGCTATCTATGATTATGGCATGTGTATCTGGGCGGTTTCTACCGACGCACCAAATGACAATTATTCTTTCACTTATTCCGACGGCCTTTCGACTGCACTAATGACAATTGATTTTACCTCCAAAGACTACGTTGATGCGATTCTTAAAATCGATAGCGAAGATAGTTGGTACGCCAACCTCAAGAGCAACTCGGTTGTTTATAATAATGGCAATTATCTCACCATCGAAGATGCCAGCCTCACTTCTGATGACCTCAGCGCGGACGAATATCAATGGTATCAAACATCCTACGCCGCCTTGCTCAAGATTATGAAAGACAAAACTAATTACGAAGAGCTCTAAAATCTAGCTCTAATTATTTCAATCGCGATCGTAAGTAATCCGAATAATTCAGCAACGCAGTAAAGCGCCAATAAAAAACACCCCCGCATGGAGGTGTTTTTCAAATTATCTAATTAGTTATAGATATTCTCGACCAAGATGCTTGGACCCATCGTCGTCGAAACATAGACGGACTTAACATATTGGCCTTTAATCGAAGCAGGTTTTTGACTCTTCAAGCTCTCAATGAAGGCATTCACATTTTCCATCAACTTTTCCGTACCGAAGGAAACTTTACCTAAGCCCACATGCACAATCGCTTGCTTGTCGACGCGGTATTCAATCTTACCAGCCTTCGCTTCTTTCACGGCTTTTTCGATATCCGTCGTCACAGTACCAGCCTTTGGATTTGGCATCAAACCCTTAGGACCAAGCAGACGTGCGTATTTACCGAGCTTTGGCATATATTGTGGCGTCGAAATCAAAACGTCAAAATCGAGCTGTTCTTTATCAAGACGCTTCGTAAATTCTTCATCCTCCGCAATATCTGCGCCCGCAGCCTTGGCGGCCTTAGCGAGATCCAATGGCGCAAAAACGGCCACGCGGATATCCTTACCCGTACCAGCTGGCAAAGTTACTGTTGCGCGAATATTTTGATCAGCTTGGCGCGGATCAACACCTAAGCGGAAATGCATTTCTAGCGTTGCATCAAATTTTACTGGGCTAGTCTCAATTGCGAGCTTAATCGCGTCATCGAGGCTATACGCTTTACCTTTTTCAACTTTCTCATTTGCTTTGCGATAGTTCTTGCCCCGGCGCTCCAAACGCGAACGCGTCACTGGGCGTGGACCAACTTTCTTCTCAGGTTCGGCTGTCGCTTCCGCTTTACGAGCTTGGCGCTCAGCTTCTGCCTGTACCTCTTCCTGATGTTTCTTAGATTTCTTACCAGCCTTGGCAAATTTCTCATCTGCTACTTCTTCGACTGGCGTTTCAACTGCTTCAGCTGCAGCTTCAAGATTTTCTTTGGCTTCTTCTGCCATCTCTATCCTTTCGCGGTACTAACGAGCTCACACTCTCCCGACCTTAAATTTAACTTCCCATATCTTAGCATAAAATCGCCCAAAAGGCAAGAAAAGGGTGCCGTAAAGAATCTACGGCACCATCATAATGATTGTGAGCAATACGACGACTAACGAAATCGAATCGACGCGATCGAGGTAACCGCCATGCCCGCGCAAGGGAAATTCAAGCCAGCACATTAACGGTAGATGACGCACACCATCACCCGAATCCTTAATCGCTAGCTGGCGTTTGGTCGCTGAGCCGAGCAAATCACCCATCTCGGCGCAAATCCCCGCTAAAGCCAAAAAAATCGACATCTGCGGCGTTAGCAAAATTCCGAGATACGGACAGCAAATCAGTGCCAGCAGAGAACAGGCAATCCCGCCAATAAAGCCTTCGAGGGTTTTCTTCGGCGAAATTTCAGCCAGACCATCAATACGATGCCTGCCCCACAGCATACCACACGCAAATGCGCCAACATCCGTTAAAGTCGCCACAATGACAGCGAAAGCGAGTTGCTCGCGCGTCAAGACAGCGCAGCCAAGCAATGCAAAACAAAGAATCATCATTTGCCATGCCCATGCATCACGCGGCTGACAGGCTAAGGGCTTCATCTGCCAGGGAATACCAACCACAATTACCGCAATCTCACCCATTGCCATCAATAGGCAAAATGCAATCAGGGCATTGAAATACCTCCCGTCAAAGCCAAAATAGCTCAGCAGCAGCGCACCCACAATCCAAAGAGCACCAATTACTCTCCCTTTCATAATCCACCTCCTTATGATTTTCGGAAAAGTTCAGCAAATATATTATAACATAAAAATGGCGCCCCGTTAAGAGCACCATTCGATCAATGTGATGAAATAAATAAAAGCCACCGAAGCCGAGTCGAAGCAATCCAAGAAGCCATGACGCGAACGCATCAGTTGTTCAATTTTTCCCAGCCACGGTAAATCCGCCAAGTATTCAGAGGAATCTTTGATGGCTAGCGCACGTTTTGCCGCTGAACCCAGCAAATCGCCAATCGCGCTCGCAATCGCTACCGTAAAAACGTAAATTCGCAAAGCACGTGTCGGCTCAATCTTAAGTAACCAAATAATTACTAGCCCAAAGCTAATTGAGCCAATGATTTCGCCCAAATAGCCCGCATAAGTTTTATTTGGCGAGATCTTCGCTGAGAAAAACGGACGTTTTGCGCCGAATAGGCGTCCAGCTAATAAGCCGCTCGCATCCGATGCTGTTACTGAGAAAATCCATAATAAATACAGCCTCCAGTCTAAAACATAATCCAACATCAAGTTAATCGCGGCGCACAATACTAATTGCATCACCATATAAACGCAGGCACCGCGTTTGCTGAGTGCTTGCGGCATGCGCCAAATCGCAATTAATAACTCGCAAAATGACATCGCGAGACAGAACACAATCACTAACCTAAATGGCAACGCCTCGCCAAAATATGCCGAGAGCAGAAAAACCAGACAGATTAAAAATGTATCGATTACTTCCTGGTAGAGCGGCACGCGTGGTACCGTGTCTTTCATTCATACCACCCCCTTCATCATTGTAAGGTACAATATTACTATTATACCACAAAAAGACCGTCCAGTAAAGGACGGCCTCTTTATATTTGGCTATTCGACCACTTCAACGCCCATCGAGCGAGCCGTACCTGCAACAATCTTGCAAGCACCAGCTTCGTCGATCGCATTGAATTGATCTTTCTTAATTTCGACAATTTCTTTAATCTGCGCCATTGTGATCTTGCCAACCTTTTCAGTATTTGGCCGACCACTACCTTTTTCGATTTTGATTTTTTCACGAATCAAATCATCGACAGGCTGACCGAGACAAGTCCAAGTGAAAGTACGATCATCATAGACCTTAATATGCACAATCACATTTTTGCCCTGATATTCCTTGGTCTTCTCGTTGAATGGGTTAATAAATTCCATCATATTGAGACCCCACTGACCGAGAGTGCTACCTACTGGCGGGCCTGCTGTCGCTTTACCGCCAGGAATGCGCAACTTCAAGTTGCCGATACATTTCTTTGCCATTTGTTAATATTCCTTTTCCGGCAGTTGAAGCGCTTCGCCGGATTTACGTTTAATTAAACGTGCGTAACGCGCTATATTATACCGCAAAAAGCTCCCAAAAGCAAATCTGGGAGCTAATCAAGACAAGTTAATATTAGTCGTCAATTTTCTTAACTTGCAAAGCGTCTAACTCGACTGCCGTTTCGCGACCGAACATCGATACTAGTACTTTCAGCTTGCCCTTATTTTGATCGATTTCCGAAATCGTGCCCTCAAAGCCTTTGAATGGCCCATCTGTCACCGTTACAACTTCGCCAATCTCGTAATTTACTGTAAACTTCGGATCATCTACGCCCATGCGTTTCTTAATCTTCTCGATCTCTTTCTTCGAGACTGGCGTCGGCTGCGTACCTGTCCCCACAAAGCCCGTCACGCCTGGCGTATTACGGATAATATACCATGTCTCATCCGACAAGCACATTTCCACCAAGACATAGCCCTGGAAGATTTTCTTATCGGCGACGCGGCGCTTGCCATTCTTAATCTCAATCTGCTTTTCTTTTGGTACAAGCGCATCAAAAATCTTATTTGCTAGATCTGCCGTGCCAATCCGCTGCTTAATCGAATCTGCTACTTTATCTTCATAGCCAGAATAAGTGCTAATCGCGTACCATGCGCGCGAACCATCATAACGGTTAACTGCCATCTCTATAATTCTCCATACATTAAGTTAAACAAATAAGTAAATAGCGCGTCGAGCAGCATGATAAATGTTGCGATGATGGCTACATAAATAATCACCGAAAGCACCATTTTCCAGGTCGCTTTGCGATTTGGCCAGCGCACTTGGCGCACTTCGCGGAACGAATCGCGAATATAATGGCCCAACGCCACAAATGGCCGGAACAGAATAAAAGGCTTCTTGCCAGCGCGCGCCGCTTTCCGAGCAGCTTTTTTCTCCGCCTTCGCTAACTTTTTCGCTTCTTTGCGATCTTTCGCGCGGACTTTTTTATTCTCGCTATTCTTTGCTTTTACTGTGACCTTGCGAGTAATTTCAGCCGGCTCATCAGATTTTTTCGCGCTTTTCCTGCTCGTCGCGCCATCGTCCTTGGCCTTAATTCTGGTTACCTTTGCCATAATTGCTCCCATTAAAAATAGTCCCTTCGGACTCTTGTCAAGAGTATAACAAAAAGCCGACAGCTTTGCAACTGCCGGCCTCTCAAAATCTAGAACAAGTAGTTCAGATAATCGCGCATCATGCGAGAACCGGAACAAATGTCCAAATATGCAATCAGCTCACGATGAATCCAATATTCCAAATCGAAATCATTTTGCCACGCTTTGCAGGCCACTTCCATCTGGCGATAGAGATTTTCGGTTTCTTGCTCCTCAGTCTTGCCATCAATCGTTAGATAATTATCTGACGGCATATCCGCGACGCCGCCATCATGCGTCGAAATTAGCAATCCAAGGTTGGCGATGTCCTTCATCCAGCTCGTGCCGCAAGCCTCTAGGCCAACAATTGGCGTATTAATCGAGCTGTTCGCACCCAGCGACAACGCCAGCCCCAACTCTTCGTCGTAATCTGGCAAATAATGCACACGTTCCTTCAGGACCGGATTTCCATCAATCAAACGTAAAGTACTCATCAGTTTCGAGAACATCTGCTCGTCGCCCATATGCACCCGACCAGCCAGAATATAATGCGCATTATTGCGCTGCAAGATTTCTGCTAAGCGTTCTGGATTATTAAATGGCAATGTTGGCCGCTTGTAATCCACGAAACGCCGTTTAAAGTCAAACAAGAAAGCGTTCTCCGGAATCTGTACCGGATTACCATATTGGTCTGTACGATGCGCCAAAATTTCGTTCAAGCGCTGCCGCCCAAGGTTTTTCATATGACGAATATCCTGTGCACTCAATTTATTTACTGAATCCTCAAAATCTACCGTAACCGGCAAATCGAAGCGATCCAAAATATCATGCTCATGGTAATAATCCATAATTTCCGGCAAAACCCAAGTACGCATATGAATACCATTCGTTACACTCTTGAATTTCACCCGCTGACCATTAATGTCATGATAATTCGCCACGCGCGCATGTAATTTTGATACGCCCGAGCGCAATTCCGCAATCTCCACTGTTGGCGTCGACAAACGAATCACGCCATCGGTAAATTTATCCGACAACCAGCGTCGCACTGACGTACTCTTAATATTCGGGAAAACATATTTTTCAAATTGATCATAATGAAAAGTCGCTTCGGCTGCCTGCACCAGCGTATGGTTCGTATATAATGTATGCTTCCGCGTATATACCACCGCTTCATAGACATTCATGCCCGAGCTGACCAACTCATCCAAGCGCGCAATCGCCGCAAAGAAAGTCGCAACTTCGTTTAGCTGAATCACGGCTGGCCGCAAGCCGACTAATTTCAGCGCTTGATAACCACCAAAGCCCAGCGCGACTTCTTGGTATAGGCGATGATCTGAGCCGGATTCGCCCGAATAGAGTTCACCAAAATTAGGTTCCGTAATGCATAAGAATCGGGAAGAACCCATCTGTTTTTCGACTACCGCTAGCTCAACCGAAGTCGTCGAAGTTTTAATCCGCACGTTATCGACATAATTAAAGCCAAAATCGCGATAATCACGCTCAACATGGTAATCGATTTGCTCCATGTTCTGCATGCGTTGGTGTGATTCCCATGGGTAAAATGGCGTCACTAGTACGAAAGGCACTTGCAACTGCTCCGCCACGCGACGCATGTCGGCCGCAAGCACGCCTAAACCACCGCCGCCACGGATACCGTTTGATTTATCATATGTTTCAATCGTCCAATAGCAATATGGCCGTTCTGGTGATAATTTCTGTGTTAATTTGTCGCGACTAATCGCAGCGTAAAATTGCTCAACTTCCTCTACGGAATCAAGCGGATGATATACCCTGTGATTTGGATTATTGTTTTCCACCCTTGTTTTCCTATGTTGTTATTCTTATGCTTTTAACTTATTTTATCATATCAGCTCAGCCTGCAAAATACCACAAATTTCACCGCATTGAAAAACCGACCCTCAGTGGGTCGGTTTCAAGGAGTGTTATGGATAAAGTAGATTATTTGCTCCTGTCGCCGTTAACGCATGACAGATGCTTTGCAAGAATTCATATTCGAACAACCGCCCACGATGATGCTCGCAGCGCTGCCGCATCAGATTCGATACTTGCGTCATATCGTAGCATTCCGCAAAGCACAGCGTGTAGCGCTTCAGCAAATTCAAACCCCGCCGATAATTCGGCGGCGGAATTACGCCACAAGCCAAGAATTCGCAATCGGTCACACCCGCACGCATCAGGGAAGTCGCGATTAACGACATGGCTGGCGGTTCCGGTCGCTCCAGGTTCTCATATTCTGCTACCGACCGAAAAACTGTTGCCCGGCGCGTTGCCGACGGCGCTACCCAAATCGCGCTCGGCTTCTTAGTAAACTCGACGCATTGATTCAGATAATACATACTGAAACCTTTGCGAATCTGTTCAATCACTTGCATGTCCCCCACACTTGCAATCGCCTCCATCTTCGCAAAAGTCGACGGCGTAATAATCGGCACAAGATAGATGCCAACTCGCTCCAACTTGTCGACTACCGGCATCAATGCCTCGAACCACGGCAAATTGACCGGGAAGAGATTCGCTCGCTCGCCATATTCCGCCAAGCAAACATGCAAGAAACGAATAATTTCACCTAGCGACGGATGATTGAAGCCTACTACTA
Source organism: uncultured Candidatus Saccharibacteria bacterium (assembly GCA_964584145.1). Taxonomy (GTDB): domain Bacteria; phylum Patescibacteriota; class Saccharimonadia; order Saccharimonadales; family Saccharimonadaceae; genus UBA2834. Next base: position 37,833 of record CAZOYU010000003.1, read on the forward strand.
AGCTCTGTGTCCGTTGCGGAATTTTACCATGAATTTCCGCTGGCGCCGCCCAGCTCAGCAAGCGCGCCAATCGTCTGGCAACGGACCTATCGTGCCGAATAGTCTTTTTATCCAGGCCACTCGTATACCAAACCAGATTCACGATCATCCGACAGGCCGCCCCCGGTCCTTTCATTTCTGCACGTAACTGATGGCAGCCAGCACATTCTAGCAGTGAATATTTACACCTCCTCAGGTCGTCAATGATTTGAGCCGTCGAGAATCCTTTAATTTCATCCAAAAGTAGCTTTTTCATATTGCCACCTCCTTTTAAAGTGCGAGACCAAATCTCGTCCGTAGTGTAGCACATTTATTGACTTTTTGCACTAGATGTGCTATAATTATATCATTAAGTCGCCTTATCGCGGACTTTTCTTTTTTTAAAAAAAGAGTTAAAATAAACAAGACCGAATAAGATTGGGGATTCGCCAAGTGGTAAGGCAGTGGGTTCTGGTCCCACCATTCGGGGGTTCGAATCCCTCATCCCCAGCCAAGTTTCGATTTTAAAAACACCCTCGGAAGGGTGCTTTTTGTTGCATTAGTTATTGATGACTTATTTAACAAACCTCCAAAAGAGCATCAACCCCCCAACTAATCAGCTGTAACCGGGCTAATAGAGATGTCCTTCATGCTATTATCATTTGGGTCTAACGATAGAGTTGCTTGAAATTTTACGTCAGCGCGATCAGAAGAGAAAGTGAAACTTAACGAATTATTCTCGGCCGACAAAACAACGCTATCCAAGTCATACTTCACGTAATTGAAGCCATCTTCGGCATAATATTCGCCCAGATATTTGATTACTCCCCAATCAGCCTCCGAGGCATCGATCTCTGACAGCCCATATTCGGTCAGAAAATCAAGAGATTCATCTTCGGCCAACTCAACCTCCTCGCCACCAGTATCGTCCTGAAGGGAATAGTCTTCATCTTCGCCCGCATTGTCTTCATTGTTCGCCTGCATGACTGACACCGCAAGAACGGCGATTGCAACGATAGCAATTATACCCAAAATCGCAAAGATTATATATTTCATTTTTGGTTTTTTGATACATTCGGGACTGACGTTGGCCATCTCGCTTTGTCCAGATATACTATTCAAATAATCTAAATTATTCATAAAATTAACCGCCTAATAAACTACCCAAAAATTATTACCCCCACAAACCGCCTGCTCAGGAGTGACTGTTCTTCCATTAGCGCTTTGAGCAGGATTCTCTACTATAACCTTACTACCACTCATGCCGGAATACATAACGTAGTGTCCATTTGTTGAAAACACTGTAGCGCTGCAAGAACCGCGTCTTCCATTGCCAATCACTGCACGGCCCTGCTTGATGTATCCGACTACTTGAGAGGAGCTAATCGGTAACAAATGTAGACCGGCCACATCTTCAACATAGTATCTAATGATATTTTCGCCAAGATTACTCCACTCGCCATTAGTCTTAAAAAGGCCCGCTCGACTATTCCAATTGTTAGTTTTTCTCTTCATATATCCTGCAAAATCATTCGGAGTATAGTTGCAGTCTAAAGTTTTATTTATAGCATTCAGCGCTGCTATCATCGGGCAACCCGAGCAGGCAACTGAATAATTGCAGCCGCATTTTTTCTTATTACAGTTTCCATCCTTCCATTTCAAATCAGTATAGCTATATTGCTTATAATACTTCCTGCCAGATTTACCACTTGGGCAACTCCCCTTCGTAGCAGGGAGTGGCGCAGTACTCGTAGAGTCTGAATTAGACCCCGAAGATGTCGAGTTCGACGAAGGCGTCGAAGGCGTATCGTCAACCGATGGCGCAGCCGTTACCGAAGAAGTCGTATTTGAAGCTGGTGGGTCAATCACCAAATCCACCCCCGAAACACGCGTTGAAGATGAACTTACGAGTGTTGGCGCACTACTAGCAATCCCCCCAGGCAGTAGCATGTTTCCAACTACATCAATCATTCCGAACGCCGCTAGACCCACTACGACTTGCAGCATCCGCTTTTTTGCCATCGCAATTTGACCAGCATTGTCACCCGCCGTCAGCCACATTACGCCCGCCCAGATTATACCTATTGTCCCTAACACCGCAATTCCCGCCATCGCGATATTCATCCCCATTCGTACAATCGATAGCGTGCCGCCACAGAAACAGCCATTATCGTCGCCGAACAGCATAATGTCCGAGCCATCTTCATCCTTCGTATAAGTATCATTGCCGTCCTGATAAGTGTTTATACACTTACAGACAGTCGTACTAGTCGCCGCCGACGTCGGTGCTGGACTTAAAATAACTGTAAAAGTTGCCGCAAAAAATACTGCTAAAATTAGCAGTACCTTTCCATAAATTTTCATTGGCGGCTGGTACTGCTCGTGTTTACCCATAAGCATATCATAACAAATCCTGAAATATTTCGCGATATAATATAGTCCATGAAAGCCCAACACCTTAGTCTCTCTTTTGGTACCGAAAAAATTTACGACGATTGTAGCTTTCATTTTGAGACTAGCGACAAAGTTGGCATAGTTGGCGTAAATGGCGCTGGCAAATCGACGCTTTTTAAAGTCATTCTCGGCGAACAGGCGCTCGACGACGGGGAATTGGAACTACCTAGCCTGCGCCTCGGCTATCTTCCGCAAGAGATCAAGATCGACCCCAAGCATAACAATATTACTGTTTGGCAATATATCGCCGCAGCACGCCCGGTCGACCAGTTGCAGGATCAGCTCAATGCTGAATATGAAAAACTTGCCAAATATCCCGACAGTCAAGTAATTACTGAGCGCATCGTCAAGCTACAAGACCTCATCGATTCATACGACCTTGCCAATTTCGACTATGAATTACTCAAAATCATCGAAAAAATGGGGCTACAGGACTTAATGGATGCACCGATGCGCCAGCTCTCGGGCGGACAAAAATCCAAAGTCGCCTTTGCGCGTGTACTCTTCGAGAACGCTGGCCTACTTCTGCTCGACGAACCGACCAACCACCTCGATATTAGTACGAAGTCATTTGTCGCCAATTATTTGCGCAATTATCGCGGCATGGTGCTGGTGATTAGTCACGACGCCGATTTTCTCGATACTGTCACAAACAAGACGCTCTTCCTGAACAAAAGCACCCACAAGACCAGTGTTTATCGCGGGAATTATACTTATTTCCGCCGTCAATATGCCGAAGAAAAAGCCGAGCAGGATCGCCGCATTTCACAACAAGAACGCGAGATCAAACGCATCCAAGAATTTGTCGAACGCGCCCGCAATGCTAAACGCAGCAATACTGCGCTCATTAAGCAAGGACATGTCCGCGAGAAAATGCTCGATCGCAAGTACGCCGAGCTTGAAGTCCGAGAACAAGCCTACGAGAAAGTCGCACTACGCATTCTGCCCAGCAAACAATCCGGCAAAGTACCGCTCGAAGTCCAAAATCTAACTTTTCATTATCCAAACTGTGCACCGCTTTATGACAAGCTATCCTTTAGTCTTACGCGTGGCGAAAAATTTCTAATTGTCGGCGAAAACGGCATTGGCAAATCAACCTTACTCAAATTAATTATGGGCGAGCTCACGCCCGATTCCGGCACAATCATTCCCAGTCAAAACACTACCATTGCCTACTATGCGCAGGAGCTGGAGATTCTAGATGAACGCGAGACCATCCTCGATAATGTTAAATCTTATGATTACACTGATACCGAAATGCGCAGTCTACTCAGCAATTTCCTCTTTCAGGGCGACGATGTCTACAAAAAAGTCTCTGTCCTGAGCCCCGGCGAAAAAGCCCGCGTGGCACTTTGCAAAATTCTCACCAAGCGCACTAATGTCATCATTCTCGACGAGCCTACCAACCATTTCGATCCCGAGACGCAGAAGATTATCGGTGAAAACTTCCGCGATTACGAAGGTACACTCATGATGGTTAGTCACAACCCAAGTTTCGTTGAACAAGTCGGCATCACTCGCATGCTGATTTTGCCTAGTCATGAACCAAATCAGCCCGCGCTTGGTCTAATCAAGAATTATTCGCGCGAGCTTTTGGAATATTATTATTATCTCAACTCCGACTTAGTCTAAGTCGAGCCTAAAAGGCAACTTGTTGGCCAAGATTATAAATCTGATCATAGACTTCGAGATATAAATCATATTTGCCACTCAGACCCTCGCCATTCACATAACGCGTCACGGTCAGTTCTTCTTCGTCCGCATTTGCTTCCTCTTCGAATACCGACACGCACAATGCTGCATGCGCCTTATCCGTAATCCGCAGCTTATAATACCTCTGTTCCAAACCCCGTACTAGCACTAAGCGCACGTTACTATTGCGCTTAAAAGTCCCCGTAAAGACAATCCGATCTTCCTGTTTTGTTAGCGAAATTGCATGCGACCTATATTTATCGTCTAATTCTACTGCCGCGCCCATCAGACCATATTTAATCTCTGCAACTTCCGTCTTGCCGAGCGAACCAACACGCATTGGCTCACCAAAAGCCAAACCGTCACTATCCGCGCTGGTATATGCCGACATTTTCTCGACCCGATAAGTGTTCGTCGGCAAGGTTAATTCGAAAATCACTTCGTCGTTCAGCAGTTCGACTGTATCAGATAACAATTCATCATATTCAACATTGCCAGCCGGCTGATTTAGCGATACGCCGTCTTTCTTCACGATGCCGCCCGAATGCACAATATAACGACCCGACGCCAAATAATCCACATCGGAGATATATGGCGAATAGAAATCCGATCCCCGTTCCTTGCCATATTCCCACACTTGCTCAACCGTCATTTCATATTCGTCTACTTTATACATCACGCCTCGTGAATAACTTTCGCTCGCTGGTACATATTCATCCGCGATTTTTGATTTATTATTGCCATTATCAAATAAGAAGATATTGCCTTCTGGCGTCTTCATTACCGCATGCTGGCTCCATTGATATTCAAAGTCGTCGCCGATTGGCTGCAAGAAATAATACCGGTATTCTTCTGGCCACCCCGTCGGGTCACCCAAAATCCATTTCAGCTCGCCCGAGTCGTAATCTAGCGCCACAATCGCATCAACATGTCGCCCAGACAGCAGAATTTCATTTGTCTCCGCGTCATACCACACCGCATTATTATGGAACCAGTCATCGCTCGACCAGTTCTCATTACCAGTGTTCTGCGTTGGTAAAACATCCTTTAGATCATATTTTTTTACAATTTCGCCCGAGAAACGGTCCAGCTCCACCACATAATCCTCAACCGTATCATTCACGCCATCAAAATTATCGCTCGCAATCAAGAAATTACCATTCTCCATCTCATAAAAATCATGATGGTAACCGCCAGGCAGAGAATACTCTGCATAAATTTTACCCAGCAAGTCAATTTCATATAAACCCGTCAAATAATAAGGTGTATTCAGTAAGCGATCCGACGAAACTAACATATGTCCATTTTGCAAACGCGCATTATCCCAAATCGCCGTTGTTGTTAAATACCAGCGCACTTCACCATTAATATCATAAGCGCAAGTATAGCCCGTACTAGAAGGCGTAAAGAAATAAAGTTGATTATCCAGTTGCTCACGCTCAGCCGTCTTAATCGTCGCGATCGGAAAATAATCTGGCAAAGCCACCGTTTGGATTTTTAGCTCCTTCGTTGTGTTACCAAAAGATACGACTACGATATTTTCCTCACCTGCATACAAACCATAAATCGGCAGATAATGTTCCTTACTTAGGTCAAAGCTAAATTCCAGCGTCGTCTTTTCATCGTGCCCGACGATTTTAACACTTGGTCGCACCAGTTCTTCCGTCTCAAAAGCAACTATCGCGGTTAGCGGGGAAGACTCATACGGATCCAATATAATATTCGGGTTGTCAATCGTGTAGCCGTCTGCCGTAATCTCTTTCTCTAGCGCATTCTGCTTCGTTGCCGCGCTCGCCGTCGTCGCCAATAATTCGCGTGGATAAATAATGCCCGTAACGCTCGCAAAAATAATCGTCACGGCTACTAAAGGCAGAAATATTATCCAAAATTTATCTAAGCCTGTCCGCTTTTTCATAACACCTCCGTTTATCTTATTATATAATATAAAAATGAAGCACCTGCACGAACGTCTGAATCTCAGCAAAAATATTCAAATCGCCCTCATACTCAATCTCGCTATCCTTATCTGCGAAATTATCGGTATTATTATTCGTTTCCACACTAAAGGCAGCCTCGGCATCGAATATTACACGATGGACAGTAATTTGCTCACGCTAGTCGCTTCCGCTATCTTAATTTTCTACATCGTCACGCATAAGCACATACCAAAATGGCTCAGCCTTCTGCGCTATACCGCTACCACGATGCTATCTGTAACCTTTCTCGTTGTAGTTCTTATCCTTGCGCCTATGCTCGAGCATGGCTACACCATTCTGCTTCTTACCGACCAAATGCTCTACAATCATCTCATCTGCCCAATTCTTTCTTTTATTTCTTTCGTCTTCTTCGAAGAACATCCATTCAAACTTCGCGACATTAATTGGCCGATTGGCGTAACGATTCTCTATGCTATCATCCTCGTTGCACTCAACCTTTGCCATGTCGTAGACGGCCCTTATCCATTTCTGCAAGTTTACGACCATAGCGTTCTAGTAACGCTCTGTTGGACAATCCTAATTCTGGGCGGCACGACCGGAATTAGCTACGGCCTTTTACGCTTGCGCAGACTAAAATAAAATTATATAATATAGCAACTCTCATTTTCTTGAGAGCCGACACTTGTTGTGCGTTCCTTAAGAAAGGAGTGATCGTATGTATCAATACGCTTATACTGCGCATGGTTTACGCGAAGAACTCGAGGCATACTTTAAAGAGCAGCATCTTCATCAGGCGCAAGCCGCGCTTGAATATGCTTGGCAACGACACGCCGGTACGACTCGCATTAATGGCCAACCATTTATCGTGCATCCTCTGTTCGTCGCCAAATACAGTATCATGATTGGCGCAAATTCCGAAGATCAAATTTGCACTGCATTGTTGCATGATGTTTGCGAAGACTGTAACATTGCACCTAACGCTTTGCCTTTCAATCCCCGTGTTCAGCGCAGCGTCAAACATTTGACTTTTCATTACGACTTTGACGCCGAAGACAGTGCTAGTACGCGCTACTTTAAGAAGTTTTTAGTCAAGCATGAGACTTATGCTCGCTTAATCGAAGACCCCAATGCTCTGATCATTAAAACGATTGACCGCTTCCATAATCTCACTACTGCCGAGGAGTTGTCCGAAAAGAATATTATCAAAAATATTCATGAGACCGATCGCTGGCTACTGCCCGTCGTCGAACAAGCACTCACGCGCAAAGAGCATCAAGCTAACTATCACCAGCTCTATCTAATGTCCGTCAATCTACGCTCACTCAACAATTGCTTAGCGCTTTTACATCATGTCGAACTCGACTTTCGCGCTTAGCGCCCGCCCCATTCCTACGAATGGGGCTTTTTCTAGCTTGAATTTCTGCCCGAAAAGTGCTAATATCTTTCCAAGAGTTTCGTGAGCTCTGTTTGTTAATGCTGGACAACTGAGCTCTATTACAGCAATCAATTAATAAAGAAAAGGATTTTTTGTGCCGACAATCAATCAATTAGTGCGTAAGCCACGCAAATCCGCTGCCAAGAAGAGCAAAGCTCCGGCATTGGGTTCGATCGTCAATACGCTCAAAACTCGTTATTACAAACAAGCCGCCCCACTCAAGCGTGGCGTCTGCGTTAAGGTCACTACTAAGACTCCAAAGAAACCGAACTCCGCTTTGCGTAAAGTTGCTCGCGTGCGCCTCACTAACGGTCAGGAAGTTTGGGCCTACATTGGTGGCGAAGGTCACAACTTGCAGGAACATGCCGTCGTGCTCGTGCGCGGTGGTCGTGTGCCAGATTTGCCAGGTGTCCGCTATCATATCGTCCGCGGTACGCTCGATCTTCAAGGCGTGCAAGGCCGCAAACAGGGTCGTTCGAAATACGGCGCCAAGAAGGAGGGTAAGTAATTATGCCACGTAAAGTTACATCTAGCTTGCAGCGCAAAGTTATGCCAGATCGCAAATATCAGAGCGTACTGGTTCAGCGTTTAATTAACAAGTCTATGCTTGACGGCAAAAAGCAGGTTGCCGAACGCGCCGTTTATGCCGCTATCGAAGGTGCTGCCAAGAAATTAAAGAGCGAAAACCCAGTTGAGGTACTCGAAAAAGCCATCGCAAACATCAGCCCAGATTTCGAAGTGAAATCTCGCCGTGTTGGTGGTGCCAACTATCAGATTCCATTCCCGATTGCAGGCCATCGCCAATTGCATTTCGCAATGAGCTGGTTGGTCCAGGCCGCTCGTGCTCGCTCTGGCATGCCATATGCCAAGCGCCTCGAAGCCGAAATTATCGACGCTTGCAACGAGACCGGTGCTGCCTTCAAGAAAAAGGAAGACTGTCATCGCATGGCCGAAGCAAACCGTGCTTTCGCGCACTTTGCTCGCGCCTGAGGTTCTACCTAGCGATAATCGTAAAATCCCCCAGCTCGGGGGATTTTTGTTGCGCTTGTGCTAATATATAACTAATATGGCTGGGCGCAAACTTATTTATCAAATCTATCCAACTGCTATCGGCTCACTTCGCGACATCGCCGACAAAATCCCTCTCATCGCCAAGCTCAACGTCGATTACATCTGGCTCAATCCGATTTTTCTCAGTCCGTGGGTGGACGGTGGTTATGACGTTGCTGATTATTGCAAAATTGACTCGCGCTTTGGCAACATGCACGATTTTCATCATCTCGTTACTACCTGCAAGAAATACCATATCCAAATCCTACTCGACCTTGTCCTGAACCATACTTCCATCGAACATCCATGGTTCAAGGCCTCCGAAAAGCACGACCCCTGGTATAAGGATTATTATGTCTGGCTAGACAGACCCCTCAATTGGAATTCTTTCTTTGGCGGGCCCGCTTTTGATTACGACGCTGTGCGCGGCAAATATTATCTTCATCTCTACGACCGCTGCCAGCCCGATCTTAATTTCTATAATCCTCGCGTTGTCCGCGAATTCCGCGAAGTCATTAAATTCTGGACTGTGCAAGGCGTAGCCGGATTTCGAGTCGATTCCGCCAATGTGCTCGCCGACAGCGCCTTCAAGCCGGGCTACTTGCCGCGCATTGCTGGCTTTTTCAATTACTACCAAACCAAGCAGACCGTCGCCATTCTCGAGAAACTCCTCGCGCATCACGACATCTTCACTATCGCTGAACCGGTTGGCGGCAATTTCATGAGCAAAGCCAAGTTACACGAGCTCACTAATAAAGCCTTCGACGCAAGCTTCAATATTGGCACGCTCGACGCTGCTGACACCTTCTTCTCAATCAAGGACCACCCACAAAAGGTTAATTATCGCAAATGGTTTAAAAAACTCGCTAGCTGGACGCCAGAACCGCGTTTTTCTTTCGCACTCGAAAATCATGACACGCCCCGCGCCGTCTCGCGTTTCGAAGCCAAGCCAAAAGCACTGGCAATGCTACAATTTTTATTACCTAGTAATTATCCATGTGTCTATCAGGGCCAAGAAATCGGCACTAAAAATCCTAAGCTAAGTAATAACATCGACGAATATCCGGGCGTACAATCGCGACAAATTTATCGCCGCCTGCGCCGAAAAGGGAAGACTAAAGCTCAAGCCATGCGGGCCGTTAAGCGCATGTCACGCGACAACGCTCGTCAACCGATTGATTGGAGTGAATACATTCTGCAAGACCAAAATCCCAATTCCGTCTTGAACTTTTACCGAAGGCTCGTGCAACTTTGGCGCGACGACCCTATTCTCATCCATGGCAAGCTCAAGGTCCGTAAAATCACCAAAAATGGCGTTTTTGACTTTGACCGCATCTACCAAAAACAGCGCTACCATATCCATATCGATCTCAAAGGTAAAACCGCCTCGACTCTGTGCGACAACCAGGATCATATTATTTTAAGCACGCATTGATTGACTTTTAAGCATATTCGTGATATAATATAGTTATGGGAGTCTTTTCTCCGCGTAACTTAAGTTTTGATTCCACATATAAAGGGGGTTATTATATGCCAATTCTCAACGACCGAGAGACAGATGTTAAGGCCGAAAAGCCAAAAAGCAAATTCCAAATCTTCTTCGATAAGTTTATCGGAGTTTTCCTTTCACTAGTCTTTATTGCATGTGGCATCATCGCCATCGCGATTGCCGTAACTATTCTCGTCAAAGGTACTATTGCTACCTGGGAAATCATTAAACATATCTTCACATAAACCAATCAAAACAACGCGGTTACTAAATATTCTCTCGCCCGCCTCGGCTAACTGCCGGGGCTTTTTCTTGGGCTAGCCCCTTTTCTAATCGCCGAAAATATGTTAAGATTGCCTAAAGCTTTAATGAAGCAATTATTGCTATTGTCTAAAAAATAATAAGGAATTATATGGCAGAAAAAGTTACAGACCTATCCAAGTATAGGAACATCGGTATCATTGCCCATATCGACGCGGGTAAGACTACCACCTCCGAAGCGATTCTTTATCGCACCGGTCTTAAGCATAAAATCGATCTCGTCAAAGGCGACACCGGCGGTGCCACCACTGACTGGATGGAGCAGGAAAAGGAACGCGGTATTACGATCACTTCCGCAGCCGTGACAGCCTACTGGAAGGGCCACAAGATCAATATTATCGATACCCCAGGCCACATCGACTTTACTGCCGAAGTAGAGCGTTCTTTGCGCGTACTTGACGGCGCAATCGTTGTCTTCGACGGCAAGATGGGCGTCGAAGCGCAGTCTGAAACCGTTTGGCGCCAAGCCGATAAATATGGCATTCCGCGCGTTTGCTTCATTAATAAAATCAACCAAATTGGTGGCGATTTCTACAAGTCGCTCGAATCGATCCACAAGCGCTTGAGCAAGAACGCTTTCGCGATTCATTTGCCAATTGGTTTCGAGAAAGATATCTGTGGCGTAGTCGACTTGATTGAAATGAAGGCTTATACCTACAAGGATTATGCCGACCACGAGCTAACCGTTGGTGAAATTCCAGCTGATATGCTCGAAAAAGCCCAGAACTATCGCTCTATGCTCGTTGAAGAAGCCGTTCAAGCCGACGAAGCGCTCATGGAGAAATATTTCAGCGAAGGTGAAGCTGCTATTACTGCCGATGAGCTCAAAAAAGCTCTACGCAAGCGCGTAATCGATGGTCAATTCTTCCTCGTGACCGGCGGCGATGGTCGTGGTGTGATTGTCGAGAAAGTTCTCGACCTCGTTACCGACTTCTTGCCAGCTCCAACCGATATTCCTGCCATTCTCGGTAAATCGCCAAAGACTGGCGAAGATATTGTCCGCCACAGCGATGAAAAAGAGCCACTCACTGCACTCGCTTTCAAGATTGCAACTGACCCATTTGTTGGTAAATTAATCTTCATTCGCGTTTATTCCGGTAAACTCCAATCTGGTTCTTATGTTATGAACGCTACGACTGGCAATAAAGAGCGTGTCGGTCGTCTCGTCCGCATGTTCGCCGATAAGCGCGAGGATATTGATCAAATTGGCGCCGGCGATATCGCTGCAGTTGTTGGTCTGAAAGATACGACGACAGGCACCACGCTGTGTGACCCAGCCCATCCGATTCTGCTCGAATCAATCGAATTCCCAGATCCACCAGTCTCGATTGCTGTCGAACCAAAAACCAAAGCCGATCAGGAAAAGATGGCGCTCGGCCTAAGCAAACTCGCCGAAGAAGATCCAACCTTCCGCGTCCATACCGACGAGGAATCTGGCCAAACCATTATTTCTGGCATGGGCGAATTACACCTCGAGATTATTATTGACCGCTTAAAGCGTGAATTTAACGTTGAAGCGAACACCGGCGAACCACAAGTCGCCTATCGCGAAACTATTCGTGGTACCGCTGAAGCTCACGGCAAACATATCAAACAGTCCGGCGGTCGTGGTCAATATGGTGACGTTTGGGTTAAATTTGAACCAAACGAAGCTGGCAAGGGCTTCGAGTTCGTCGATATGATTAAAGGTGGCGTCGTGCCGCTCGAATATCGCAAACCTGTGATGGAAGGTATCAAAGAAACGCTCGAAGGTGGCGTGATTGCTGGCTATCCAGTACTCGACGTCAAGGCCACCCTCTATGATGGTTCCTACCACGATGTCGACTCCTCGGAGCTCGCTTTCCATCTCGCTGGCGTACTTGCTACTCGCGAAGGTATTAAAAATGCTCGTCCAGTCTTACTTGAGCCAGTCATGAAGATTGAAATCACTACACCAGAAGATTTCATGGGCGATGTCATTGGCGATTTGAACTCTCGCCGTGGCCGCATCGAAAACATGGAAGATCGTGAAAATGGCGTCAAGATCATCACTGGTTTTGTGCCACTTGCAAACATGTTTGGCTATACTTCCGATTTGCGCGGTATGTCGCAAGGTCGCGCTGCTTCAACTATGGAGTTGAATGGTTACGAAGAAGTGCCACCGAACATTGCTGCCGAGATTATCGAAAAGCGCAACGCAAAATAGACCAATCCAAAATACCCCCTCTGCGGGGGTATTTTTTATCTGATAAGACTTTACAGTCACCGCAAAATAATATAAAATAATCCCATATAGACTTTTGGGCTGGTTAATATTAGTGCCCAAAATTTATTAAAAATAAAGGAGAATATTAACTATGGCAGAATTTGACCGTAGCAAGCCACATATCAATGTCGGTACCATGGGTCACGTTGACCACGGCAAAACCACTTTGACGGCTGCTATTACGGCTGTGCTTGCGAAGAGGCTTCCTTCTGATATTAACAAGCCTGTCGCCTACGATCAGATCGATAACGCTCCAGAGGAAAAAGCTCGTGGTATCACCATCGCAACTTCCCACCAGGAGTACGAATCTGAAAAGCGTCATTACGCTCACGTCGACATGCCAGGCCACGCCGACTACATTAAGAACATGATTACGGGTGCCGCCCAGGTTGATGGCGCAATCCTCGTGGTTGCAGCTAACGATGGTGCTTTACCACAGACTCGTGAGCACGTACTTTTGGCTCACCAGGTAAACGTGCCAAAGATCATTGTCTTCTTGAACAAAATGGATCTCGCTGATCCTGACCTCGTCGAACTCGTCGAAGATGATATTCGCGACCTGCTTGAGAAGAATGGCTTCGATCGTAACTGCCCAATCATCAAGGGTTCAGCTACTAAAGCTCTCGAAGGCGATCCAGCTAACGAAGATGCCGTCATGGAACTCGTGAAAGCTATGGACGATTACTTCGATATCCCAGAACATGATCTCGACAAGCCATTCTTGATGCCAGTCGAGGACGTCTTCTCCATCAAGGGCCGTGGTACTGTTGCTACCGGTCGTATCGAACAGGGTACTGTTCATATCAATGATGAAGTTGAAATCGTTGGTCTCAAAGACACTCAAAAGTCTGTCGTTACCGGTATCGAAGCCTTCCATAAGACTCTCGACCAAGGTCAAGCTGGCGATAACGCTGGTTTGCTCCTCCGCGGCATTGAGCGCGAACAAATCGAACGTGGTCAGGTAATCGCTAAACCAGGTAGCATTACACCACATACCGAATTTGAAGGCCAGGTTTACATCTTGAAGAAAGAAGAGGGTGGCCGCCATACACCATTCCAGAATGGTTACAAGCCACAGTTCTACTTCCGCACTACCGATGTGACTGGTGAAGTTGAATTGCCAAAGGATAAAGAAATCGTCATGCCTGGCGATACCGTTACCTTTAGTGTCAAGCTTCAGGCTCCAATCGCCATGAACGACAACGACCGCTTCGCTATCCGCGAAGGTGGCAAGACCGTCGGTTCTGGCGTTGTTACCAAGATCGTTAAGTAATTAACTATCTAGAGAAAAATACCTCCGTTTTGGGGGTATTTTTTGTTGCTCTTGACATTTATTCAGAAATGCGCTATAATACCAATCCAGTCGCTCTTTTGGCCCCTTTTAGGGCTCGCGACATGTCGCACATTTACATTTGGATCTTCAGAAAAGGAGGGTTTTCTGTATGGATAACAAAAATCATCTTTGGCTGGCAGTAATTGCCGGCGGACAGGGAACACGTTTATTCCCGCTCAGCAACGGAAATTGTCCAAAGCAGTTCTGTCAGCTCGACAACGACAATACCTTTGTACAGGCAACCGTAAAACGCTACTATCCACTCGGCATTAAGCCGAATCATGTCGTCGTCATTACGACAACTGATCATCAGACTAAGTTAGCCGCCGAGCAGCTTACGCAACTAGGCGTTATCACGCCCAACATTTGCCAGATTTCACCGCGCTATGGTTACGCTATAGCAAAGCTTAAGGCAATAGAAATCATTCGTAAGCTCGACGAAAAAGCAGTTGTTATCGATACGCCGGCGGATCAATATGTCAATCCCGAATTAGGCTTCGATAACTTCATTGATACAGTTAAAAAGGCCATACTTGGCGCGGCCAAGGGTCTTCAGATTGTTGTAGGAGTCAAGATTCGCGATCTCAATACCTTTGTCGGCTGCGGTCACGCTCTGATCGACACGAACGACTCGCGCCCTTTCAAACGCGTACTTGGTTTCGTCGAAAAACCCGATAAAGAAACCGCGCTCAAGATGTTACGCGAGGACAATAGTGTATGTAATACGGGCATCAATGTCTGGTCAGTCGAATCGATGCTAGCCGCCACGGCCGCCCTCGATCTCGAGCACGACAAACTTTCGACCGACGGCCTCATGGCAATGCTACCTGAACTACATGTAGTAGTCGGCGAGTTCGATTGGCACGACTGTGGCACCCTGAAATCGCTCTGGGATATTAGCGCCAAAACGCCCAATCATCACAACGCCAGCCTCGGCAAGGGCTTTGTCGATCGCAAAAATTGCCTCAACTCGCTTTTCGTTGCGCCGGAAGGGGTAGAGATTTATGCAACCGGCATCAAAGACGGTTCAGTCGTCGTCAGCGAAATCAATGGCTTGATGTACATCGCTTGCGTTCATCATGATTATTGCCAAGAAGTTCGCCACCTGGTCGATTACTACCAGCGCAATATCGAAATCCTGGAGAATGACTATTCGATTAAGGCGCGCAATTGCATTGTTACACCGACGAATTTCTCCGACCAGATTCGCGCTAGCTTTATTGGCTACGATGGCATTCAGGTTGACGCTATCAAGACACGTTCTGGCATAATCCAGTTTAATGTGTCACAGCTTGAACCAACTAAGCGAGCAAAGACGCTCATTAGTGCTTAAAATCCATTTGATCCAAAAAAATCGCCCCCGGTTCGCCGGGGGCTTTTTCTTACCTTGACGGAGTCGACCATTTTTGTTATAACAAATACACAAACTTAATTATTGTTTCGCAACAACTCATCGACTGCGCGTCTAGTTGCAATCTGAAGTTATGCGAAAAGCAGAAAGGAAAAATATGGCAGACAAAGCTGAGGGTCTCAAGATCCGCATCCGTCTCAAGGCCTACGATCATCGCTTGATTGATCAGAGCGCCAAGCAAATCGTCGACACCGCTATTCGTACCGGTGCACAAGTTAGTGGTCCAGTGCCGCTTCCAACCAAACGTTCGACTTTTACCGTTGTAAAAAGCCCACATGTCTATAAGACCGGCGGCGAAGCCTTCGAAATGAAAGTGCATAAGCGCCTCATCGACGTCATCAACGCTACGCCAAAAACGATTGATGCTCTACAAAATCTCTCGTTGCCAGCCGGCGTCGATGCCGAAATCAAGATGTAATCATCGCAAGAACCGCTCCAAAAGGGGCGGCTTTTTGTCGCCTCGCTGAACGATATCGACGAACACTAGCACTATTTGACAGCAAAGCACACTTTGTGATATAATGAAGAGGTATATTATCAACGTAACGTCGTATTGGCGCAAGAGGTACGGTCCAGTTGAGAGTCTGGATACCACTCATAAGCCAATCGATTTTAATGGGAAAGGACGCCCACGATGAAAATCATCCTCGGCACCAAGATTGGTATGACCCAGATCATCGGTGAAGACGGTGTAGTTACCCCTGTAACTATCCTTCAGGCCGGCCCATGCACAGTGACTCAGACTAAGTCTGTCGAAACCGACGGCTATAGCGCTGTACAATTGGCATATGGTCAGGGTAAGAATCTGAGCAAGGCCGTGTCCGGACACGTCAAAAAATCCGGAACAGATATTAACCCTAAACACATTCGTGAATTCCGCGTCGAGACTATCCCAGAAGATGTCACGCTTGGTAGCGAAATCACCGTCGCCAACTTTACGCTTGGCGATAAGGTTCAAGTTACAGGTACGAGCAAAGGTAAGGGCTTTGCCGGTACCGTTAAGCGCCACAACTTCCAGGAATCTCGTAATACACACGGTTTCAAAGGCGACATCCGCAAAGTCGGTTCCATTGGTTCCATGTATCCACAAAAAGTCTTCAAGGGGAAGAAGATGGCTGGCCGCATGGGTCACGATCGTGTAACCGTCAAGAATTTGGTTGTCTCCTACATCGACACCGACCACAATCTGATTGGTCTCAAAGGCGCTGTGCCTGGTCCAAACAAAGGTTTAGTCATGGTGGAGGGAAAGGACTAATATGGCAGAAGCAAAATTAAACAAAGACGTATTTGGACTTTCCGTCGAAAATCACGAATTAGTCAAATTAGCTTACGATGCATATCTTGCTAACTCCCGCAGCTCTCACGCTAAAACTCTCAAACGTGGTGAAGTTCGTGGCGGTGGCAAGAAGCCTTGGAAGCAAAAAGGCACTGGTCGCGCCCGCTTTGGCTCGACTCGCAACCCAATTTGGCGTCACGGTGGTGTCGCATTTGGTCGTACTGGCGAAGAAAACTTCACCAAGAAGATCAGCAAAACTGCGAAACTCCAAGCCGTTCGCCAAGCTTTGTCTATGCAAAATGCCGACAAAGCCATTAAGACCGTCGCTAGCTTTACCGCCAAAAGCGGCAAAACTAAGGACGCTATCAAAGAGCTCAGCCTCACCGACGACAAGAACTACCTCATCGTAGTTCCAGAGAAAACCGAAAGCATCCTCCGCGCTACTGGCAACATTGCCAACGCTAAGGTCGTACGCCCAACTTATCTCAATGTCTTCGATATTCTCAATGCTGACGAAATCATCATTGTAGAAGCTGCACTCGAAACTATCGAAAACTGGTTACTCGGAAAGGAGAACGCCTAATGTTAGTTCGCCCAATTCAAACCGAGAAAGCATACCGCGAAGAAAGCAAACGCGCCTACATGTTTGTCGTGCCAACTAGCGCTAGCAAACAAGCCGTCGCTAAGCAAGTTTCCGAGCAGTATCAAGTTACTGTTACTTCTGTCCGCATGACACTCCGCAAAGGTAAAGCTACCAAGTTTAGCCGCGGCAAGCATGCTTATCCAGGCACAACTCATCGCCAAGACAGGAAGATTGCTTATGTCACCCTCAAAGAAGGCGACAAAATCAAAGTCTTCGACGAAGAGCCTGTCGCAGAAGAGCAAACTGAAGAAAAAGCTGATAAAAAGGCCGACCAGAAAGGAGATAAATAATGGCTATTAAAGCTTATCGTCCAACTACGCCGGCTCAGCGTCAGAAAACTACCCAAGACTTCGATCAGATTACTACTCGTAAGCCATTGAAGAGCTTGGTTAAGAGCAAAAAACAGATTGCTGGTAAAAATAACTCTGGCCGTATCACCGTTCGTCATCGTGGCGGCGGCGTCAAGCGCCATTACCGCATTCTCACCCATAACTTGCCAGCCGGTCTGACGCTCAAAGTTATGGAAATCGAGTACGATCCAAATCGCAGCGCACGCATTGCCCGCGTCCAAGATCAAAACGGCGTTTATTACTACATTCTCGCCGACAACAATATGCGCAAAGGCGCAGAAATTAAAACTGGCGACGATGCGCCAATCGAGACCAGCAACCGCATGAGTATCGAACTCATTCCAGTTGGTACACAGATTTACGCCATCGAGCTTACTCCAGGCAAAGGTGCTCAATTAGTTCGCGCCGCTGGTGCATCTGCCCAGTTAATGGCGAAGGAAAATGGCTATGCCACTATCCGTATGCCATCCGGCGAAATGCGCAAAGTTCTTACGACTTGCCAAGCAAACATTGGTGTCGTTGGCAACGAACAGCATCAGAACATCAAAATTGGTTCTGCTGGCCGCAAGCGCCGCAAAGGCATTCGCCCAACAGTCCGTGGTGTCGTAATGAACGCAACCGATCACCCACACGGTGGTGGTGACGGCGGCCGTCACGGTTCTGGTAAAGCACCGCGCACGCCATGGGGTCAACTCACTTTGGGGTATCGCACTCGTCACAATAAGAAAACTAACAAGATGATTGTTCGCAGTCGTCATGAAGGGAAGAGGAAATAGTCTATGTCTAGATCTCTTAAGAAAGGCCTTTATGTGGACGCCAAGCTTCAGAAGAAAATCGAAGCTCTTTCCGCAGAAGACCGCACTATCGTCAAGACCTGGGCACGTGAATCCACTATTAGCCCAGAAATGGTCAGCCGCACGATTGCCGTTCACAATGGCCGCGTCCATGTACCAGTCTTCGTAACTGAAAACATGGTTGGCCACAAGCTCGGCGAATTCGCTCCAACTCGTAAGTTCAAGCGCCACGGTGGCAAAAAAGCCGCTGAAGCCGCAGCAAAGAAGGGAGCATAATCTATGGCTACTAAATCTGCACATGCCTATATCAAAGGCATCGATAGTCAACCACGCAAAGTTAGCGTCGTTGCTAGCCTGGTCCGCGATCGCTATGTCGCCGACGCCATCGTTATTCTCGAGAATACGCCACGTCGCGCTGCTAAAGCCGTACGCAAAGCTATCGAATCTGCCAACGCAAATCTTTTGAACACTAACGCCAATATCGACACTAAAACGATTGCGATTTCTCGCATTTCCGTCACTGCCGGTACGCGCATGCGCCGTTATGTTCCTGCAAGCCGCGGTCGCGCCTTGCCATACGAAAAGATTTCGTCCAACATTTTCGTCGAGGTCGTAGGCGAAGAAAAAGTTAAGAAGACTGCCGAAAAAGCAGCAAAGGAGAAGAAGTAATGGGCCAAAAAGTTAACCCAGTCAGCTATCGTCTCCAGGTCAACAAGAACTGGAGCAGCAAGTGGTTCTCCCGCAAGGCAGACTTCAAGAATTGGCTGATTGAAGATGTCAAGATTCGCGAAGTAATCGAGAATCGCTTCAAGAGTCGTCCAACCATCGATCGTATCACGATTGAGCGCAGCCCGAACCTTACTACCATCACCATTCGCACCGCTAAAGCAGGTGCCGTGATTGGCAAACAAGGTGCTGGCATCAATGAGCTCAAGAAAGAACTCGAAAAAGTTACTAGCTCACCACTTCGCATTAATGTCGAAGAAGTCAAAAAACCAGAACTCAGCGCTAAGCTCGTTGCCGAAAATATCGGTTTCCAGCTTGGCAAGCGTATGAACTTCCGCCGCGCCGTCAAGATGGCTTGCGCCTCCACGATGAATGCTGGCGCGAAAGGTATCCGCGTTGAGGTCTCTGGCCGTTTGAACGGTGCTGAAATGTCTCGCCGCGAAAAGTTTATCGAAGGCTCCGTGCCGCTCCATACGCTTCGCGCCGACATCGACTTTTATGTCGAGCATGCACAAACTATTGCCGGTATCGTTGGCGTAAAAGTTTGGATCTATAAGGGGGAGAAATAATATGGCACTAACTCAACCACGCAAAGAAGCACATCGCAAAGTCCGCAAAGGCAAGAACGAAGGTAATGCTACGCGCTGCAACACAGTTGCATTCGGTGATTATGGCCTAATGAGCCTCGACAACGAGCGTATCAACGGTCGTCAAATCGAAGCTGCCCGCCAAGCCATTACGCGTTATGTCAAACGTGGCGGTAAAATCTGGATTCGCATCTTCCCACATACCCCTGTCACCAAGAAACCTCTTGATGTCAAAATGGGTAGCGGCAAAGGTGAACCACAATTCCATGTCGCCAAAGTCAAAGCTGGCACAGTGATGTTCGAAATTGCCGATGTGACTGATGAGCAAGCTAAAGAGGCTTTGCGCCTCGCTAGCCACAAGCTACCAGTTCGCTGCAAAATCGTTAAGAAAGAGGAGCTCTAATTATGGCCGAAAAACAACTTTCGCTCGAAGAACAGCTCAAAGCTAAGCGCGAGGAACTCTTGATTGCCCGCCAAGGTCTCGGTTCAACATTACAGAACCCACACCATATTAAGGCACTCAAAAAAGACATCGCCCGCATCTTAACCCAACTTAACGCCACGAAAGGAGATGAATAATGGCACGCACATTAACCGGAGTAGTGTCCTCGGACAAGCGTGACAAGACAATCACTGTCGAAATCACCTCTCGTGAGACACATCCAATTTATAAAAAGCAATTCTCCATCACACGCAAATACACCGCACATGATGAGAAGAATGAAGCGCATGAAGGCGACGTCGTTATAATCGCCGAATCGCGCCCAATCAGCAAGACTAAAACCTGGACCCTCGTCAAGATTGTCGAGAAGAGCCACGGAAAAGTCGAGCTTAAAGAAGGAGTCACTGAGGTCGAAGGTGACGAAAAAGAGGAGAAATAAAGCATGATTCAGCAAGAAACACGTTTGAAGGTCGCCGACAACAGTGGCGCTAAGGAACTTGGCGTTATCCGTGTGCTCGGTGGCACTCGCGCTCGTTACGCTCACGTCGGCGATATTGTCACTTGCTCAGTGAAGGATGCGTCCCCAACTGGCAACGTCAAGAAAAAAGCCGTCGTGCGTGCCGTAATCGTGCGCACTCGCCAAGCGATTCGTCGCCCAGATGGTTCGACTATCCGCTTCGACGACAATGCCGCCGTACTCGTTAACGACGACAAGACTCCAAAAGGTACCCGCGTTTTCGGCCCAGTTCCACGCGAACTCCGCGATCTCGGTTACTCGAAAATCATCAGCTTAGCACCGGAGGTACTATAAAATGGGAACTCGAATTAAGACTGGTGACACCGTGAAAATTATTTCCGGTGCAAATAAAGGCACAACTGGTAAAGTTACCAAAGTTTTGCCAAGCGAAAACAAAGTCCTCATTGAGGGCGTCGGTAATCGCACCCGCCACATGCGTCCAAATATGTATCGCGCTGGCGGCAAAAAAGATATTCAAGTCGGCATCGATGCTAGCAAAGTTGCCCTCGTAATTGACGAAAAGTCCGGCAAAACTAGCCGTATTGGTTTCGCCAAGAACGATCAGGGCAAAACCGTTCGCATCGCCCGCCAAGCTAACAATCGGGAGATTAAATAATGGCCGAAACTAAATATGAAGCACGCCTGAAGACTCTTTATGATAAAGAGATCGCCAAGGCTCTGCAAAGCGAGCTTAAGCTCGACAACATTAACCAAGTGCCAAAACTCGAAAAGATTATGGTCACCTCTGGTGTTGGCAAGAAGCGCGAAGATAAGCGCTTTACTGAGACAGTCGAATTGACCTTGACAAAGATTACTGGCCAAGCCGTAGTCGGTCGCCAAGCCAAGAAATCGATTGCTCAATTCAAGATTCGCAAAGGCATGGGCGCCCCAGTTGGCTACATGACCACCTTGCGTAACGACAAAATGTATGAATTCATGGATCGCTTAATCAATGTTGCTTTGCCGCACGTTCGCGATTTCCACGGTGTACCACGCAAGTCCTTTGATGCTAATGGCAACTATAGCCTCGGCCTCAAAGAGCAGACCGTCTTCCCGGAAATTTCCTTCGAAGATGCCGCCGTCTTGCATGGCCTCGAAATCACTTTTGTCATTAAGAACGGTTCGCCAGAAGGCAGCATGAAGTTGCTAGAAAAATTTGGTATGCCGTTTGAAAAGGAGGACAAGTAGTATGGCTAAGAAATCCGCTGTCCTACGCGACGAAAAACGTCGCAAGATGTATGAAAAATACGCTGCAAAGCGCGCAGAATTGAAAGCAGCCGGTGACCTCGAAGGTCTGCAAAAGTTGCCTCGCAACTCCAGCCCGACTCGCCTCAAGAACCGCGATTTGCTCGATGGCCGTCCACGTGGCTACATGCGCCGCTTTGGCCTCAGCCGTATTAATTTCCGCGAAAAAGCAAGCAAGGGCGAAATCCCTGGCGTAACAAAGAGTAGTTGGTAGGAAAGGAGAAGATATGTCTATTCAAACAACCGATCCTGTGGCTGATCTGCTTACCCGTATTCGTAACGCAATCGCAATCGGCAAGAACGAAGTTCGTGTTCCTACTAGCAAACTCAAGTTTGCCATTGCCGACAAGCTACAGAAAATTCATTACCTCGAAAAAGTTGAAATCGAAGAAGCTCAACCACGTGGAATTCTCCACATCGTAATTAACAACGAAGGTGAAGCTGCTCGTATCAACGAAATCGAGAAAGTATCCACCCCAGGCCGCCGCATTTATGCTGGCGCAAAGGAGATTCCAAAAGTCAAATCCGGCCGCGGTACCGTTCTCGTCTCGACGAGCAAGGGTATCATGACTGGTCAGGAGGCCGTCAAGAATCAACTTGGTGGCGAACTTCTCGTCAAAGTTTGGTAATTGAACCATAGAAAAACCACCGGCCTAAAACCGGTGGTTTTTTGGTGTCTTGACTAAAATATTAGACTTAAATCAAACGATCAAAAGCATGCTGCGGCCCAAGTGGACAAGGGCGGTCGCATCGATAATAGCCCAGTTGACACTTGCTCTTACCATCAAACGCACTCAGCTCATTAAAAATCTCCGGATAGTCCGCATCCATCGCCATCCGCAACAACTTCTGTAAAGTCGCCTCCGTTTGCAAGCAAATTTCCAGCTGCGCCGCACCGCACAGACGCTCATGACATTTCAGACAGAAATTTTCAATCGTGCCACGCTCATTAATCAAAACCAGCATACCTTGCGGATAATTCTGCGCCAAAATTCGCATATCCAACAGATACTCGAGACGCAAAGACTCGTCATTGATAATTGGCGGCACATAGAATTCACACGCTTCCGGATCGGGAATCTGCATCTCGTAGCTCAGCGTACGATGTCGCTGCGCCTGCGCTAATTGCGCAAAGGTTCCAAGATAGTTCACGCTGTAATTCTCGTCGACACTTTCGCGCCGTCCGCGCTGCGCAAACAAGGAAAACTTTCGCCCCTTATTATCGCGCAGCCCGTCAACATTAAAAGCGTCACGCAACATATCAGCCAATTCCACCAACCACGGCCGCAATTTCAGCAAAAACAAATCTTCCGTCGGACGCGTATATAGCTCCTCGCACCAGCCAATCAGATAATTAATCTGGCGCAAATCGGCAGTATAGCCCATCGTTGTCGCTGGCGTAAACACCGAAATAAAGTATCGCGCGTTCTCCATTGCCAACTTCTCGACCGTCTTCGGTTCAATTTGCGGATATTTCGCAGCAATCAAATCTCGAAACTTACCAATCCACTTGTTATAGACAGCCTGTTCAACCGCCGTCGTCTCCATGTGCGTATATCGCGCCGACTTCTCGCTAGTATTGTAGGGCGGCTCATTATTCAACAGCATCGCCACAATCTTCGGCAACCCCTCGAATACCAGATTATAGACAGGATGCCCCGCTACGCTATGATGCCCAGAACCAACCGTACCCAACGCTCGTTTCAAAGTTTTCGTGCGCGATTCAGCTAGAAGCGCATCAAAGTCGTCCTTCATATAGCAAATACCCGCTTCTTGTCCCGCCATTACTAGCGCACTCTCAGTCGGCAGTGTATAGCCCTGCTTCGACGACGCCAAAATTCGCATCTTCATTCGATATACCTCCTTAGTCAAAAACCAAAATTTCAAGTTACGACAAGCAATTTCTCGTCAGTCAAAATTATGACCAAAAATCAAGCTCTTTGCAAGCATAAGCGGACGCAACCCGTCCTTGCAAAAAGCTATAAGATATGCTAAAATAACCGAGATATTAACACAAAAGAGGAACTCAAATGAGTCGTATCGGAAAACTACCTGTAGACATTCCTGCGGGCGTGACAATTACGGTCGGCGACCAAGATATCACCGTCGCTGGTCCAAAAGGCACGCTTACAGTTCCTGTTCAGGAAAATACCACGACAACTGTCGAGGGTAACCAAATCATTGTGACGCGCAAAGATGACGAGCCAAAGTCTCGTGCTTGGCATGGTCTGCAACGCGCCCTACTCAACAACGCCGTCATTGGCGTAACCAAAGGCTTCGAGAAGAAACTCGAAATCAATGGTGTCGGCTTCCGCTTGAGCGGTGGTCCAAAAGAAATCGAAATGGCGCTTGGTTTTTCGCATCCAGTCAAGTACAAAGCCCCAGATGGCATTGAACTTAAGACTGAAAAGATGACAATTACCGTGTCAGGCATCGATAAGCAAAAGGTTGGCCAAGTTGCCGCCGAAATTCGTGCTCTCAAGAAGCCAGAACCATACAAGGGTAAAGGTATCAAGTATGAGGACGAAGTTATTATTCGTAAAGCCGGTAAGGCAGGGAAGAAATAATCATGAAAGCAGATTTTAGAGCGAATCGCACTCGTGCAAAGATTCACGGCACTGCTGACCGCCCACGCCTTAGCGTAAATATCAGCAACGCGCACATTACTGCTCAAATTATCGACGACGATAAAGGCGCTACGCTCGCTTATGTCACTACTGTCGGCAGCAAGCAAAAAGGTAGCAAATCTGAACTCGCCGCCTATGTTGGTGCAGAAATTGCTAAGAAAGCTAAAAAAGCCAAAATCGAAAAAGTCGTCTTCGATCGTGGCGCTCGCCTTTATGCTGGTCGCATGAAAGCTCTCGCTGATGCTGCCCGCAAGGAAGGATTGGAATTCTAATATGGAAAATAAGCAACCGAAAGTAATCAATAAAGCTGGTACAACCAAGCTTACCGACGAAGCAGTTGCCGCCAAAGAAGCTCGCGCCGAGCGCGAATTCCGTGGCCGTCGTCGTGACAATCGCCGCAACCGCCGCGCTGCCGATGAAGGTAAAAAAGAGTTTGATACCGTAAATATTTCTATCAATCGGGTTTCCCGCACCGTTGCTGGTGGTCGCCGCATGCGCTTCCAAGCTCTCGTTGCGATTGGCAACCATAAGAACAAAGTTGGTGTCGGCATCGCTAAAGGTAATGATGTCACTTCTGCCGTTCAAAAAGCTGAACGCCGCGCAAAGAAGAACATGATTACCATCAATATGAATGGCGAAACGATTTGCCACGAAGTGGAAACCAAAGTTACCGGCGCAAAGGTCTTAATGAAGCCTGCCGCTCCGGGTACTGGTATTATCGCTGGTGGCGTCGTACGCTCGATCATCGGCCTAACTGGCATCAAGAATTTGATTTCCAAGTCACTTGGCTCGACCAACAAAGCCAACATTGCCTACGCCGTCATTGAAGGCCTCAAGCAACAAGTTCCGAAATCCGAATGGAATGGTGCAAAGAAAGCTGAAGCAAAAGCAGCTGCGCCTGCCAAAGAGGAGGAAAAATAAATGAAATACAACGATCTCATCGTCGAAAAAAATGCTAGCCGCAAGCGCATTGGTCGCGGTATCTCCGCTGGCCAAGGCAAGACTGCGGGTCGTGGTACCAAGGGTCAGAAATCTCGCTCTGGTCACCATAAGCTTCCAGCTGGCTTCATGGGCGGCCAACGTGCCATCATGCAAGCTATTCCAAAGATGAAAGGCTTCAAGTCTTTGCACGATAAAGCCCAGGTCGTCTACACTGATGCCCTCAATAGTGTCAGCGGTAAAGTCGACAACTTCACGCTTGCCGAAGCTAAGTTAATCGAAAACCCATTTGCTAAAGTAAAAGTAATTACGCGTGGCGAAATTAACAGCAAAATCGAGCTCGAAACTCAATTTGCTAGCAAAACTGCCATTGCTGCAATCAAAAAAGCTGGCGGCTCTTTCAAGAAAGTCGCTGTTCCAGCTCGTGCTAAAGCAAATACCGAAGAATAATTCATCTCTTCGCACGAAGGGCGCCCTCAGGGGCGTTCTTTTTGTAGTCAAGCGCCAGAATCTATGATAATATAAGGGAAGTAAACAAGAGGTAACATGAATTTTAAGACGATTTTTAAGTCTTTGAAAAACAAAGACATGCGCAAGCGCATCTTCGCCGTAATTGGAATTCTGGTCGCGTATCGCATTCTCGCACACATACCAGTCCCGCTCGGCGACACCGCTACATTCAAGAGCGCAATTGATAACTTAATCAACAGCACTGATTTTGGTGGTTTTATCAATCTAATCTCTGGCGGCGGCCTGACTAACTTCTCGATTATCCTCGTTGGTCTTTCGCCATATATTACCGCTTCGATTGTCATGCAGTTGCTCACTAAAGCCATACCGCGCATGGAAGAGCTCAATAATGACGGCGAAGCTGGCCGACGCAAGATTAGCCAGTGGACGCGCATGGTCGCCGTGCCACTCGCCATTCTCCAGTCAATCGCTTATATTTTCATTTTGAATAATGAAGTCCTCTCTGCTAATACCAGCGCTTCCGCTGATCCAACCGTCGCGCAATGGGCGTTATCAATTACCGCGATGACCGCCGGCTCAATTCTTCTGATGTGGCTCGGCGAGCTGATTACCGAACAAGGCATTGGCAACGGCATCTCCACCATCATCTTCTGCAGTATCGTCTCCAGCTTCCCATCCACTTTAGCCAGCATTGGCGAAAGTCTCTTCGACACTAGCGACGGCAGCCTCAGCCTCTTTGGCTGGCTCGATCTGCCAGTCAATCCAACCATGTTCTATATCGTTCTCGGCCTCGGCGTCGGCATGATTATCGTACTCTACTTACTTGTCAAAATTAATGAAGCGCAGCGGATTATTACCATCAATTACGCCAAGCGTGTCCGCGGCAACAGCGCTTATGGCGGCATTAAGTCCATCATGCCAATCAAGCTCATTGCCGCCGGTGTCGTACCCGTAATCTTCGCCGTCGCTTTCTTATCCGTCCCAGCCTTTATCGGTCAATTAATTCAACGCGCCGATTCGAGCAGCGTTATTGCGCAAAACATGGTCAACTGGTTCTCCGCGCCATCTGCTTCAAACTACGATTCCACCACTGGCTTAACTTGGGAAGATTACATCTACCCGACGCTTTATTTCATCCTTGTCGTCATGTTCACTTACTTCTATACTTCAATCGTCTTCAACTCCCAAGAAATCGCCGAGAATCTCCAGAAACAAGGTGGTTTCATTGAAGGCGTTCGTCCAGGCAAGCAAACTGAGCTTTACTTCAATAGAACTGTCAATCGCCTCAACCTCTTTGGCGCCTTAGCGCTCGGCGTCATCGCCATGCTCCCATACATTGTCGATTATATTTTCATTGTTACGCTCGGCTATCCGCTCGGCTTATCCATCTCTGGTACAGGACTTCTCATTGTTGTCACAGTTGCACTCGAGAATCTCCGTCAGATTAATTCACGCGCATTAATGGTAACTTACGACGATTATCAATAATGGCATTAAAGATCAATCGCAAACTCCAATTAATTTTCAAAATCATCGGGTGGGCTCTCGGGATTATCTTAGCCATCTGCATGATTAAGATTCTACTGTGGGAGAGAAATTACTATAATACCAAAAGCGCCGAAACACGCGCCCGCGCCGACGTCGTAATTACTGAGCTCGCCGAAGCAGTTGCGCCATCCGAAGATGAGCCTGACCTAAATAGCTACCAAACCGAGGCCACTAAGCCGCGCTACCTTACTATAGAACGCCTCAATCTAAAAGCCCGCATCAAAGAGTCGACTGTCGACAGCGAAACACTCGCTGTACCACAAAATATCTACGACACCATGTGGGCAGCTGGCTCAGGTAAACCGGGGCAGGACGGCGCCATTCTCATGACTGGACTTGCTCACGGCGAAAATAAGGCCGGCGCTTTCGCTAATCTCGATAGCCTTGAGCAGGACGACGAAATCATCATCGAAACCGGCGACGGCGCTAAATATACTTATGTCGTTGCCGAAATCCGCATCATTGACGCCTACGACGCCGAAACGGAATTACCAAGCATCCAACAGCGCATCGACGACAAAGAAACATTGTCACTGCTCACCGCTAAAGAAATCAACGATGATCAGTCTGACTATACCTCTATTGTTATTGTCCGCGCCACACTCAAGTAAAGCCAAAAACTGGCTTTACTTTTTTGCTGTTTTTTGATATAATACCTAAGTAATTTATGGCTAGTCACAAGAAAACGACCAAAGTCGCCAAGAGAGACGCTGATTCTTCAGCTGGCGCAAAAAATAAGGAAGTAATTAAACTCACCGGCAAAGTCGTGGAGGCGCTTCCTGGTACTAAATTCCGTGTCGAACTTGAGAACGGTCATATTATTGTTGCTCACATGTCGGGTAAAATGCGTAAGAATTATATTCGACTCGTGCCGGGCGACAAGGTGGATGTTGAGCTGACCCCCTACGATCTCACAAAGGGTCGTATCAGCTACCGCCAAAAAGATTAAATTTAAGCGAAAGCGAGAAGCTAAATGCCTCGGATAATCTTATCCGGGAATTTTAGAACCGATGCTTTCAGAAAGGTAATTTTCAATACATGAAAGTTCGTGCTAGTGTAAAGAAAATCAGCCCTGATGATATCATCGTACGTCGCAAAGGCGTGCTACGTATCATTAACAAGAAGAAACCTAAGAATAAACAAAGGCAGGGTTAAGCATGGCAAGAATCGCCGGTGTTACGATTCCTAGCGAAAAGCAAGTGTGGATTGCACTTACTTATGTCTACGGTATCGGTCGCACCACTAGCAAAGCCATCCTTGCGGCGGCTAAAATCGAGCCGACCACTCGGGTGAAAGATCTCACCGAGGCTCAAGAACAGAAACTCAACGATATTATTTCTAGCAAATATTCCGTTGAAGGTGACCTCAAGCGCCTCGTGACCAACAATATTAAACGTATCAAGGATATCAATTCCTATAAGGGGCTTCGCCATAAGGCAGGTTTACCAGTCAACGGTCAGCGCACCCGCACGAATGCGCGCACTCGCAAAGGTAAAGCTATCGCAGTTGGCGGCGCTCAGCCAAAGGCAGCAAGTAAAACTTAATCTCAAGGAGTTAATATGGCAGAAGATACTACAGTCAAAACAGCTCCAGAGATGGAGCCGAAAGCACCAAAAGTTAAAGGCAAAAAAGGCAAACGCATTGTCCAAGCCGGTGAAGTACACATTCAAGCTACTTTCAACAACACCATTGTTAGCGTAACCGACAAGAAGGGCGAAATTCTCGCTGCTTCTTCCGCTGGCGCTAATGGCTTCCGCGGTTCCAAGAAGGGTACTGCTTACGCAGCCCAAATCGCCGCCGAAAAAGTTGCCGAAATCGCTAAGCGTGATCACGGCATGAACAGCGTCGACGTTTTCGTCAAAGGCATTGGCCTCGGTCGCGATAGCGCCGTCCGCGCCTTTAGCACTATGGGCATTTCTATTAATAGCATTACGGACAAGACCCCAATTCCACACGGTGGTTGCCGTCCTAAGGGAGAGAGGAAACCATAATGGCACGCGATTTATCACCTATTGGTAAACAATCTCGCCGTGAAGGTTATGCGCTTGCTCCAAAAGCACAAAAAATCATGGCAAAAAAGACCGGTATTCCTGGTCAACACGCAGATATGCGCGTTCGCGGTGGTAGCCTTTATTTGACTCAGCTCCGCGAAAAACAGAAAGTTCGCCGCATTTACGGCCTACTCGAAAAACAATTCGCTAAACTCATGCACGAAGCACAGCGTGCCGAAGGTATGACCGGCGAAATCCTTCTTCAATATCTCGAACGTCGTGCCGATAACGTTGTTTATCGCGCTGGTTTTGCGACTACTCGTCGCGCCGCTCGTCAGCTCGTTTCACACGGTCACTTCACCCTAAATGGCAACCGGATCGATATTCCTTCCATTCGCCTAAACCCAGGTGATGTTCTTGAAGTTCGTCCAAAGTCGAAGAAAAATAGTTATTTCACTAATCTCGCTAACGTTGCTGGCGCTGCTAGCCAAGCTCCATTGTCTTGGTTGAAGGCCGACATGAAGAAGATGAAGATTGAAATTACTAGTACACCAAAGCGCGAAGAAGCTGAGGTGGGCATCAACGAACAATTAATCGTCGAGTATTACTCACGCTAAAGGAGAAGTATGACAAAAGTAATCCACGAAGCAGAACTAGCAGAGATCAAGGACCTTGGTGAGAACAGTTCCAGCTTTGTTATCAAGCCGCTCTATTACGGCTACGGTAACACTCTTGGTAATTCACTACGTCGTGTACTTCTCTCTAGCATCAAAGGTGCTGCTATCACTGCTTTTCGCATTGAAGGCACCACTCACGAATTTTCCGCTGTTCCTGGCATCGTCGAAGATACCGTCGACATCATGTTGAATTTAAAAAACATCCATGTCAAATCCCATTCCGATGCACCCGTCGAGCTACATCTCGAGAAAAAGGGAACTGGACCAGTTAAAGCTGGCGACATTAAACTTCCAGCTGAAGTTGAAATTGCAAACCCACAACAGATTATCTGCAACATCGATGATCCAAAATTCATTTTGAAGATGGATATGGTTGTCGATACTGGCCGTGGCTATCTCAGCATTGAGCAATCCGGTGAAGACCGCATTCATGGCGACATGATTGCACTCGACGCCGTCTTTACTCCTGTTTTACGCGTACGTTACAACGCTGAAAATACCCGCGTTGGTCAAGATACTAATCTTCAGCAACTTACTCTTACCATCGATACCGATGGTACTATCACCCCACGTGAAGCTTTTGAAGAAGCTGCTGCAATTTTAGTCAACCAATACAAAGCGCTTGCTGGCAGCACGACGGTTGAATCCGCCCCAGCGCCAAGCGCAAGCAAAGCCGAAGACGAATCTGGCCTAATGCTTCCAATCGAAGACCTCGGCCTTTCGGCACGTACCGCGAATGCCTTGATTAACAATGAAATTCGCACCGTACGCGATCTCGTCGTATTATCAGAAAACGACCTCAAAGAGCTTAAAGGCTTCGGCACTAAAGCACTCGATGAGGTTCGCGAAAAACTAACGGAGTTAAAAGTTTAAATGCATCGTCACGGATATAAAGGGCGCAAGTTCGGTCGCGAAACCGACCAACGCACTGCATTAACACGTGGTCTCATGCGCTCCCTGTTTAAGTACAAATCTATTAACACTACTCTAGCTAAGGCTAAAGAAATCCGCCGCCCAGCCGAGAAGCTTATTACGCTCGCCAAGAAAGGCGACCTCGCTTCCCGCCGCCTAGTGATTGCTCGCCTCAATGACCAACTCATTGGCAACAATCTCGTTGACGTAATTGCGCCACAGATTAAGCGCAACAGTGGTTATCTCAAAATCGAGCACGCCGGCTTCCGCCGCGGTGACAATTCCGAGATGGCAACTATTTCCTTTGTCGACGATATCAAAGAAGATGTCGCTAATGACAAAGATAAAAAAGCTGTCGCAAAAGAGCCAGCCGCTAAGAAAGAGGAGAAATAAGTATGAAAACTTATAGTCAGAAATCCTCTGAAATCAACCGCGAATGGTGGATTATCGACGCATCAACCATGCCGCTCGGTAAGCTCGCAGTTGTAATTGCCGACAAATTACTCGGCAAATCCAAAGTTACCTTTACGCCACATACCGATAACGGCGACTACGTCGTAGTTATCAATGCAAAGCAGCTCAAGGTTACAGGCGACAAGATGACCGATAAGCATTATTATCGCCATTCTGGTTTCCCGGGCGGCTTAACCGATCTTACGCTCGCCGAAATCGTCGAGAAAGATCCCGCCGTCGCAATCGAGCAAGCCGTCAAAGGTATGTTGCCAAAGAATAAATTACAAGCCGATCGCTTAGCTCGCCTCCGCGTCTTCCCAGGCGCCGAGCATGCTCACACGGCCCAAACGCCAAAGGAGATTAAATAATGCCAGCTAAGAACGCTAAATATACCTACGGCGACGGCAGCCGCAAAGCTGCCACCGCCACCGCTCGTCTCTACAAAGGCAAAGGCGATATCACCATCAATGGTAAACCGGCGCTCGAATATTTGAGCAATAATAAAACCTTGATGGCTGAAGTCACTGATCCTCTTGCGATGACGCAAAAGCAGAAAGAATACGATATCACCGTTGTTGTCAAAGGCGGCGGTATCGCCGGACAAGTCGACGCTATCAAGCTCGCTATCTCTCGCGCACTCGTAGCTGAATTCCCAGAATTCCGCCCAGTGCTCAAGAAAGCCGGCTTAATGAAGCGCGACCCACGCGAAAAAGAACGCAAGCATTACGGTCTCCGCAGTGCGCGCAAACGCGAACAGTTCTCCAAGCGTTAATTCGCCTGCAGACAAAAAATATCTCTCCATACGGGGAGATATTTTTTAATCAATTTTTAGTATAATATGCTTATGGATAATAATATTGATAGCCAAGCAAACAGCGATATCGCAACTAGCGCACCCGCACCACTCAGCAACAGTATCATTGATACACCAATTTCGCCCGAAAATCCCACCGGCAGCACAAATCAAGCGCCCAAGAAAAAATCCAAAGCCGGCCTGATTATCGGTATCATCATTGGTGTTTTAGTACTCGCTGGCGGCATCGTTGCGGCAATTTTTATCATTAATTATAATCAACGCCTTGCCTGGCATCGCGAGACCGCCGAGCAGCTGCTCGAAGCAATTTCCAGCTCCACTAACGAAAAATCCGTTTTCTTTGCTAAAGACTTCGCCGAACTTAGCGACCGCCCCGCCAATTCGCCCTATAGCGCTTACGACGACCGTTCTTATGTCGCTAAATATGACGACAATGTCTACCTTTGCCTTAATAACGACGACACTAAAATTAGCGGTCAACGCGACAATCTAACTATCTCCGGCATGAATGGCGAAGAATCTTGTCGCTACAATTTTCAAGACGGCGAGCGCGAAGCTTATCTCTATAACTACATCAACCAAAAATATGGTTACGCCGTCGACAAAAGCAAAACTAGCACCGAGCGAGAAGATACTTATCTGATCACGACAGACAAAGGCGTCGTCTACGCTTCGCTCGCGCTCGGACGCGATACTATTAGTGTAACCGACGATCACGAAACGCTCACAACCGATTACGCTAATGTAGTAAATCTCCATCAGCTCGTACGTAATCGCACTCTCGTCTATATCCGCGCCGACGATTTTACCGAGAGTACCGTCTTTCCAAATGATATTGTCTATAGTAGCACTGCTACCGTGCCCCTTGTGCAGGCTTATATTGGCAATGCTAGCATAGAAGACGCGAAGGATTGGCTTAGTTATATATCAGATTACCTTAAAAATAAACCAGTCCAGAACGCCACGATTAGCGCTTGGGCATTAGACGCCGATTCTTTACTCCTTGATAGCAACGCAACCTATCGTTACGTAATTGCTCTTGCTATCAGAAACGGCGTACATAAGATCGTCGAAGTGGACACATCGCAGATTAGTCTTCAGAACGTCTCCATGGAATAACCGCAGTATCATAATAAACAGAGTCAGTAAAAATTTATTGCTGGCTCTTTTTAGAATTCGCGCAAATTGTTAAGCCGAAAAAGGCCAAGATATAGCTCGTTTCAAAAAATAAAATATTCTGCGTAAAATAATCTGGCCGCGAAATATATGACAAAATAAAATAGATCGAAAAAGTTACAAACAATGTCGCAAGAATAATTGCCGACTTATGTTGCGCAATTATCAATGAAACAATTCCAGCCAGCGCCATAACAACAAACATAATAGCTGCAAAAATCTGATGAACTCGTGCTACGGCAAAATCGTTAGCCAAATGCGGAAAAATCGACAAAGCCATCAAACAGCCCGTAAAGCCCACCATTAATAGATGCCATAGCCAATATTTAATGCGCGCATGCGTGCTCAGATAATAAAGCAGCAAAATCACAATTAAAGTATTGCCAATACCAAAGTCCAGCGCGCTCGCTAGCCCCAATCCCACAAAACGACTAATCGTCAAGCTCGCAACGCCAAAATATCCGCCAAACAACCAATAATAGCCAACAATAACAAGCGTCTCAAATAAAAATATTGCAAGCGCCAGCCAAAGCAATACATTCGATTTTTTTGTTTCGTATTTTTTCATAAAACTACCGTTACCGCAAGGCTGCTATCCATGCCCATATTATATAATTACGCTATAATTTAATAAATATGAGTGAGAAAATTACGCCAGAAACAGTCAATGCAACAGGACAATCTATAACATCGTCAAAATGGTCGATTCTAGAGAAAATCACGCAAAAATATGACGCTAACGAGCGCGCTCGCATCGATCACATCAAGCAAGAGATTAAAGAGGATCCATGGAGCACCATCAGCCCCGAAAGCGAAACAAAACAAGTCTCACTCGCACTCTTACGTAAACTTGGGCGCGTCGCTTTAGATTCATTTGGCATCCACAGTAAACGTAGTGAGCGCCGGCGCAACGAAGAAGCAGGCATTATCGCGAAGCAGGAATTACGCGACGAGCAAGAGGCTGAACGCCTAGCAAATATTGAAAAACTGCAACGCAAAGAAGCCGAGAACGAACGTCTTGCCGCCGAATACAAAGCCTGGCAAGCCCAAGCAGAGCAGGCCGTACTCGAACGCGAGCTACAGGAGGCACAAAATGTCCTAGATAATCGTAAACATGAGCGTTTTCGTAACCAGCGCGCACAGGAAATGGCCGAGCGCAGTCTAAATTCGCGACTTCTAACTGTCGACAATATCGAGGAAGAAGTGCTCTCAGATAACCCCGAAGTCGCCAAGAGAACGATAGAGTACGAGGGCAACAATATTTCCATTTACGACCTCAAAGGTATCCCTTTTACGCTACTTACACATACAGTCGATTATCGCAGCGCTAATAAGCCGGGCGAAATTGGTACTGAAACTTACCGTGCCGTCATGGAGAATCCTGCCATCTGGGCTGAACAGCGCAACATCGCCGAGCAGGCCACCGGTTTTGGCACGCGCAACGGTAACGCACGTGGCGACACAATCTCAGCCTCCTACACTACGTCCGAACACAATTTCAATAGTCGCGTATCTGGAGAATTAGTTTTCGGCTTCGATCACGTTGACGCCGATTCTATCATATCAATTTCGAATGGCGATGGCGGAACCAGCAATATGGCAGGGCGCAATGAAACCTCTATTCGTGAGACTGATCCTTTTAAGCACCTAGAAGGCGCCGGTAGCACTAATATTTATAATGAGGTACTTTTGCGGCGCTATTCTGAAACCGGCACGGCTAAGAAGCCCGATTATATCGTTGCCGAAAATGACAAAATTAACGACACAATGCTCAGACACGCCGATTATTTTAAAATTCCAATCATTAATATTCAGACCGGCATATATAGCGAGCGCATGAGGCAACATGGCCGAGAATTAATCGACTCCATTAGTGCCTCTGACAGCTATCCAGAATTAGACCAGAAAATCGCCGAACTTTCCAGTTTGTCCGAATATAAACCTTTTTACCACGACACGACCAGTATTGGTCGCGGTAGAGATATTTTTCAACACGTTAACCTCACCGAGACCGAAAGACGCTGTCAAGAAGTTAGTCGGCTCGAATTCGAGAAACGCATTGATTTCATTGCGAATACCTTAGCTAAGGCCACCGCCAACACACAAGCGGCGACCAACAGGGGCGAACCTACCATCGCAAAACTGCCAGGCATTGAATCCTTCTATGTCCGCGTAGAAGATGCCCAAAATAGTCGCACGCGTGATTCGTATGGAGATTATCCAAACAGCCTATATCATGCTCCCGGCAACTGTAATTATATCGATGTTGAATTCAGGCTAAAAGATAGTTCAC
Organism: uncultured Candidatus Saccharibacteria bacterium; assembly: GCA_964584145.1. Classification (GTDB taxonomy): domain Bacteria; phylum Patescibacteriota; class Saccharimonadia; order Saccharimonadales; family Saccharimonadaceae; genus UBA2834. The sequence goes on from CAZOYU010000003.1 coordinate 73,699, forward strand.
GCTTCATTAAAACAAGCATTTACAATGGTGAACACTTGCTCGAAGCCGAAAAAGCCCTCGCTACCGGTGCGCGCCAACAAAGCGATATCGATAATGCCGACAGTAGTTATTATGAACGAATCGCGCCACTAGCCGAAGCTTATTTTGCTGCCTGCCGCGAGAATCGCGCCAAGACTCAAAAGTAGTATCAGAAAACAGTACGGGCAATCAAACAGTTTTTTGCTACGAGTTATCGACGCAATAATATGCACCACCTTCGAGCCTTATCTTGACCGAAAAGTTATTTAGCTTATATCTATTTTCCGAATCATCGCAATCGCTATATGCTTTTATTTCTATTTTGCTCATTGATTCGTCATTAAATGAGCACGAGTTAGTCGCATACGACGAAGCGCCTCTTCCTGTTTCGACATTACCGACCGTACAAAGAGTATAAATACTACCACTCGGCGAAGTAAACGCATCACTGCAATCCTGAAAGTATACATATACACCATCAGACCAGTTGCTGCGCACAGTACAGCTAGAATCAACATACCTCGGAACGAAGTTTTGATCCAGCTTAATGTTTGCTATCCTTGATGAACCTGACGTTTTTGCCGTATATGGCATGTGGCCATTATTGGCATAATACTCCATCACAGCGGAGTATACCCGTTCGACATCGCGTTTTCGCTGGCTATTGCGTTGCGACCTTTTTAGTGCCGGCAGCCCAATAAACACCATGGCAAATATTAGTCCAGCAATCGCTAGCACTAATACGATTTCAATAATCGTAAAGCCTTTCCGTCTCTCTGTTTTATGTTTTTTTGCTCGACGGCATTTCTGAGGACAAAAAAATGGAAGTTTTTTTCATGAAATCTTATTATGAACCATAAGCGGCATATTGAAAAGTATTTCTAGTAATTTACGGCTGATTCTCCGGAAATATTCTATTTTTTCTTCCGGCCATCATCGACAGAGCCCCTGTTATGCTAATTGAAAAGAGTCCTCAATCATTTCCGCCTTTTGGCGTTCCTGCTGCGCATTCCAACAGTTCCTCGGGGGAGATTTTGTAGAGCTTTGCCAGTGCGATAAGATTGGAGGTGTTGGGATCACTAGAGCCGTTCTCCCATTTGGAAACGGACTGGCGACTGACACCCAGCGTCTCTGCCACAAATTCCTGCGTCATTTGACAGCGGATGCGGTTATCCTTCAAGGCCTCGCCCAAGGATATAGCAACGGCCTTCTTTTCCTCTCGCACTTCCTTTGAATTGATATATTTTTTGAGTGCCTTTACGATCAGGATAAACAGGTAAACGATGCCGGCAAACACCGCTATCCAGAACAAAACATAAAGAACAGAAACCAGAATGATTAATACTCTCGTTGTACTCATAATCCAATCACCTTGCGGAAATTATAAATAAAATTGTTTGTTTTTGTCCACATCTCGGTCAATCTACTCTTGTTCCCAACTCTTGAATTTTCTCCAAAACAATCTGTGGAACAGACGATTCCTCCACTACTTCCACGCTAAGGGTGATGGTCTTGCTCATGCTGACCTTAATATAGGTTCCGGGAGCATAATAGTCCTCCGCGCTGCCGGATTTGGTGAAATATACCTCTTGCTGCTTACCCTGCTCATTGTAGCCCATAAGCTCATAGGACTTGCCCTTTGTCTGCTTTACACCATCCTTATCCACCAGCCAGGAATCCTCGTTCACTTCATCCTCGGGAATCTGCGTATAGTAGCAGCTTGACACCACATAGCGGTCATTGTAATACCCCTTTGCCCAGAACGCACCTATAACAACAAGCAGGACAACTGCAAAAATGATGATTTTCTTTTTCATGATAAAATTCCTCCATTAAAATTCAAGCTCTTTTTTGCGAAAGCCAACAACGGAAATGATCGTTGGCAGAGCAACATAGAATAGTAAAGCGAAACTCAGGCAGAAGTACGGCTGCCCGCCCTGCACCAGATCCGCTTTGCAGGCGTAGAGCATCGCGGTATAAAGATATTTCGTCAGATCTCCAACGGTGCTCAGCAGGAAGTCCTGCCCCAAAAGCATGGTCGCAATAATGTAGACGGTTTTGGACGAGAGCAGCACATAGAGGATCGTGCCGCCCGTTGCATTCTGCGTCAGGAATACCGCAACAGCGGAGATGGCTCCGTACCCCAGCGCCCGCAGCAACTCTGCCCCCGCCGTCAGCACGAGGGAAGCCATCTGCTGCGAGGTCGGGGCAAAACCAAGTAGCAGCGGTGCGGCTATAAGTAAAATCGTCATGCCCGTCGCAGTTGCCAGCAACAGAACGGCGCTTTCCAGCAACTTTGCAAAAATAATGCGCCCTCTCGGCATTCCATAGCCGATGGCGATCTGCATGGAACGGCATTTGAAATCGTCCGCATAGACTGAAAGGAAGGTCAGTAAACCAACCACCAGCGGGAAAAAGCTCATAAAGCTGGTCATTTTGGAAACATACATTTCGGCGGTAAAGCTCGGATTAAAATAGATGAACACGAGGATCGCAAAGCATCCAGCAAAAGCTCCGAACGCCCACAGAAAACTCCGTTTTCGGAAAATGCGCCGCAAATCGGCACCGATATAGTTATTCATGAATATTACCTCCAACCAGCTCAAAGTAGTAATCCTCCAGCGATTTATATTCGGAGGATTCCTGTAAAACCGAAATACCATTCTCCGCAAGGACGCGCTTTGCCTCGGCACAGTCCGACACACGCAGCTGAATTCTATCGTTGGGAACCCTCAAGTCCTCATGCGTAATCTCTCGCAGCACACGCCCCTGATCGATGATGCCGAAGCGTGTTGCCGTGTGTTCCAGTTCTCCGAGGATGTGGGAGGAAACGATGACGGTTGTTCCGTAATCCCGATTCATCACAGTGATCAGATTGCGAATATCTGCGATGCCCTGCGGGTCTAGACCGTTGACCGGCTCATCTAAAATCAGAATTTCCGGATTGCCCAGCATGGCGTTTGCAATACCGAGCCGCTGCTTCATGCCCATGGAAAATGAAGCAAACTTCGTGTCCGACTTATCCAGCCCCACCAGCTTCAATACGCGCTCCGTTTCGCCCTTGTCTCGGATGCCTTTCATCTGACGGTAGTAATCCAGATTTTCTTTGGCAGTCAGGTAGTCGAAAAAGTTTTTCCCAATAAAGAACCCTATCTTCTTCCTGCCGTTCTCCAAATCAGCTTTTGTACATTTCCCAGCAATAGAAAGCCGGCCGCTTTCAAACTTGGTCAGGCCGAGAATGATTTTGAAAATTGTAGTCTTACCCGCGCCGTTTTTACCAATCAGTCCGTAAATCTCTCCCTGCCGAACGGTCAGATTAACATTCTCCAGAACCCGATGAGAACCGTAGCTCTTTTGGATGCCGCGCAGTGAAATCATATCCATTATTTGATGCCCCTTTGCCTTGATTATATCGTATATTGTACCGAAAATGCCCGGTTGCCTCCACCAACTACCGCGTATATCCTGCTTTACATCCCGGTTTACGCCGCTATTTATGCTTTTTGAGGGCTTTTCATATCAAGCATAAAGATGATAGAAGGCAGCGCGTTTCACTGATCAGGCCATCTTCGAAAAAATCTGGATTCACGAGGACGACATCATAATCACAGATTTTACTAACGTATATAAAAGTATTATTACTTCAATCGAGAAAGAACTAATAAGTCAAAATACAAATCAGCGTCTGCCGAAACAGACGCTGATTCTATTCATAAGTTACTCAAATCTGGCTCAAAATTTTTTGAGCAAGGTTTGAATAACAAACTTTTGGTGGAGCACAGGAGATTCGAACTCCTCACCTCTTCCATGCCATGGAA
>CAZOYU010000004.1:0-35756 GCA_964584145.1 uncultured Candidatus Saccharibacteria bacterium
CGACTAACCCAGGGACAATTACTGTGGCCCTGGAAACCTTGCTCTTACGACCGACGGGATTCTCACCCGTCTTAAGGTTACTGATTCCAGCATTCTCACTTGATACCGCTCCACCAGACTTTACAATCTGACTTCGCCGCAATATCAACGCTCCTCTACCACTGCTAAATAGACGAATCTATTCAACAATCCATGTCTTCGGTTTAACACTTGAGCCCCGTTACATTTTCCACGCAAAATCTCTTGACTAGTGAGCTGTTACGCACTCTTTAAATGAATGGCTGCTTCTAAGCCAACATCCTAGCTGTTTAAGAAATCTCACCTTGTTTCCCACTTAGTGTTAATTAGGGACCTTAGACGATGGTCTGGGCTGTTTCCCTTTTGAGCGACGAGCTTAGCCCCGCCGTTCTGACTGCCGTGATTACACATTCGGTATTCGTAGTTTGATAAGGATGGGTACCCTTGCGGGCCCCAGACCTTTTCAGAGCTCTACCCCCAAATGCTACTACACAACGCTAGCCCTAAAGCTATTTCGAGGAGAACCAGCTATCTCCGAGTTCGATTGGCATTTCACCGCTAACCACAAGTCATCCAAGCACTTTACTGCGTACCCTGGTTCGGTCCTCCACAGCGTGTTACCGCTGCTTCAACCTGCTCATGGTTAGGTCACCCGGTTTCGGGTCTAATCCTGCCGACTTGACGCCCTATTAAGGCTCGCTTTCACTGTGGCTCCATCATCTGACTTAGCCTCGCCGACAAAATTAACTCGCTGGATCGTTCTACAAAAAGCACGCCGTCACCCGTATAAATACGGGCTCCGACACCTTGTAGGCACTGAGTTTCAGGATCTATTTCACTCCCCTCCCGGGGTTCTTTTCACCTTTCCATCACTGTACTAGTTCGCTATCGATCATTTGCAATATTTAGTCTTGGCAGGTGGTCCTGCCGGATTCAAACAGGGTTTCTCGTGCCCCGTCCTACTTGTGAAAACACATATAAGTTCTAATAGTTGTTTTCGCATACTGGGCTTTCACCATCTTTGGCGCGTCATTCAAACGCTTCCGCTAACAACTATGAATCTTATCCGCTCAGTTAACGCTGTCGGTTTTTATGCCGAACGGTCAAGCAAGCTTAACTGCTCAGCATAAAAATTGTGTAAACACGCAACACCCCTAATAACTCTGGTCGTTAAACCGTAAGGTTATCTTGAGGTTTAGACTATTCCAATTTCGCTCGCCACTACTTTCGGAATCATTGGTTATTTTCTTTTCCTCAACCTACTAAGATGATTCAGTTCGGCTGGTACCCGTCTCATTACCCTATGTGTTCAGGTAACGGCAATACGACATGACTCGTATTAGGTTTCCCTATTCGGAGATCCCCGGATTAAAGCTTGTTCTCAGCTACCCGAGGCTTATCGCAGAGTTCTACGTCCTTCATCGGTTGCAAATGTCAAGGCATCCACTATCAGTGCCCTTATGTACCTTTTTATGCATTGACTTAACTAGTAATTGATTTTCAATTACTTGCCGTCAATTAAATTTCCTATTGTTGTCTAATTCAAATTGTTAATAGATAAATCTGGAGCGAAGAAAACAATGTATTTTATTTCCTCGCAATTTATCACACTATTTTTCAGAGGTTCGAAGTGAACTTGAACAAAAACTGTACTTATCTTAGCGCAAATTTTCGGGCAATGCAAGGGTTTTTTCGAAGATTTTTGACTTTTTGTGACTTTTTGGGCTTTTTCGGGGGGTAGAAGTGCCCAAAATGGCCCAGAATATCGCAAAAAACCGGCAGTTTACCGGCTTTTTGGATTTGATCAATATTTATTTCTGCTCGGACGCATGCTGGTGCAGATAGTCGAAGACGGCCGCTTGGTCGCGCGCGATGAGCTTGAGGCGTGCATCGATCTCAGCAAAAGCGACTTTGATATCACGCGATAGAATGCTTTCGTCCTGGTATTTAGCAAAGAATTGCTTGAAACGCTCCGCTTCGGCTGGGCGACGGATCAAACCAGCAGTATAACGCGGATAATCTGGAATGGTTTTATCACCCTCCTCGCGACGCAACCAATCCCAATTCGTAAACATCCAATCGAGCGCAGCGTCTTTAATAATATAGTTACGCGCTAAGCGAATATAAAATAGGAGGCGATCCTGCGGACGAATCGTACCATCCATGAGCTTATCTAGATAGCCCGCGGCGGTAGCCTGTTCACGCGTATTAGTCAGCGCATCGGTCAAATCACGCTTAAGCGCAGCATCGGGGGTTTTGGTATAGAGCTCGAAATATGACGCCGATAGCTCATCATGCTGTTTAATCAGGGTCGAGCCTACTACCCAACGCAAATTGGCATCAACTTCCGCAATTGGCCGACCATAATATATATAGTCAATCTCGGCGAGATAATCTGCGTCATTCGCGTAAAGCATCATCCCCATGATGGTGGCGCGCAATTGCGTATCGTCATAAGTGTCGTCTGCGCGTGCAACAACGCCAAGGCGGCGGAAGCTCGGCAACGCTAATGCGCGTACGAACGCCTGAAATTCATGTTTAGCAGTAGTCTTCGGGTCAAAGAAGGCCTTAAGGTCGGCAATGATAGCAGCCACCAATTCCCAGACGACCGAATCAGTCTCATGGGCAAAACTTTGTACGAGCGGCAAAAGCGAAGCAGAAGCAACATAATCAGTCTTAGCAAGCAAACGCCGGTCAATTAATAAGCGCAATTTCTGCTCTTTAGTCATAGCCTGAACCCGCTGCAGCTTTGCGGCAAATTCGGTATCGGAATAATTAATAATATAGTGCCCCGACAAGTCATCGCGCAATTCACGAATCGGATATTTCGTATCATCAGTTTCGCCAGTCAAGAAGAAACGCGTCTGCTCGCCAGTCGTGACTACCGGAAAACCAGATTGCGTCAGCCATGGAGTCATAAAGGCCTTAACATCAAAATCGGCGTGCGGCGTGAGCGCATCCCAGAGGTCGTCGGCGACAGTATTACTATATTGGTGCTGTTTGAAGTAATCTTGCAGGCCAGCAAAGAAATTGGTCTCCCCCATTGTGCGCATGAGCATTAACAAGAGATGCGAGCCTTTGCCATAGACGATTGCGCCATCGAAGAGATTAGCGATTTCTTCGACGCTGTTGACGGCGACTTTAACTGGCTGTACGCCGGGCAAGCTATCGCGCGAAAGCGAACCAACCACCGCGGACAAATAGAAATCTTCCCAAGCGCGCAATTCAGGACGGATCTTGTCAGTCGCATAGACTTCCATCATATTAGCAAAGGATTCATTTAGCCAAAGGTCATCCCACCATGCCATCGTGACAAGGTCGCCAAACCACATATGCGATAATTCGTGCGCGATCACGATTGCGACATATTGTTTAGTGTCGAGTGAAGACTTTTCATTTGCTAGCAACGCCACTTCGCGAAAAGTGACTAGCCCCCAGTTCTCCATTGCGCCAGCCTCAAAATCTGGTAATGCGAGCAAATCCATTTTCGGCAACGGGAAAGGCGTGGCGAAACGATCGTCGTAATAATCTAAGACGTCCGCAGCGAATTGAGCAGCATATTCAAGGTCAGCAGCAGTTTGATGTAGACCGGCATAAACAGTAATATCGACGCCATGCTGACTCTTAGCGCGAGTAGCATTGAATTTGCCAGCAGCAAAGGCGACTAAATAAGTCGACATGCGCGGCGTCTCGGCAAACTTAACAGTTTTAATTCCAGCCTGAGAGGTCGTAGAGATAGCAGGCATATTCGAGAGCAAAACATCATCCTGGTTGGCCGAACTGAGTTCTAGTGAAAAAGTGGCTTTAGCGAGCGGCTCATCGATGCAGGGAAAACACTTGCGAGCATAATGCGATTCAAATTGAGTCGCAACAATTTTTTCGGTCCGGCCATTATAGTCATAAGTCGAGAGATAGGCGCCTTCCATATCAGCAGCAATTTGCGAGACGAAACTTAATTCCAATTGGTGTTCGCCCAGCGAAATCTGCTCGAGGCAAAGCACGCCATCAGCATGCGTAAAACGTTTAAATTCCGCGCCGTCAAGTCGCACAGATTTAATTTCCATCCGTACGGCATGAAATTTAATCGTTTCAGCTTTAGCAATGCCAGTAATGTTCGCTTGGCCCTTAATCTGTGTCTTGGCGGCATTAATTTGCAGATTGAGGTCGTAATGCGCTGGCGCAAAATAATCAAAAAATCTCTCCATATTATTAGTGTAACAAAAAGAGCCCCGCAACGGGGCTCTTCTGAAAGCGTTTTTATTCTGCGTCTAAGAATTTTTGCGCGCGATAAATCATTTGCGCAGTTTCGTCAGTGAAGACAATATAGATCGGCTTAGAATCTGGAGTCGAAATCAAGGCATAACGATCAGTAAATTCTGGGTTAGCATTCTTGTTTTCGTCGAGCTGGAAACCAAGATAGCCCATTTTTTGAGTAACAAAGCGACGAATTTCATCGGAGCGTTCGCCAATCGTGCCAGCAAAGACGAGTGCATCGACGCCGCCAAGCGTTGCCGCCATTTGGCCAACATAGCTCTGGATACGATAAACGAAGATGGAATGCGCAAGCGAAGCACGCAAATCGCCTTCATCGCGCGCTTGAATAACTTCGCGCATATCATCCGACAAGCCCGACAAACCGAGCAGGCCACATTTTTTGTTAAGATAAAGCAGAAATTCTTCGTCGGAAGTAATTTTGAGCGCCTTCTTGAGACTAAGCGCTGCAGCAGCATCAATCGTGCCGACACGGGTCGACATCGCCAGACCTTCGAGCGGCGTGTAACCCATGGAATTATCCATCGCAAGACCATTCAAAATCGCCGAAACACTTGAGCCAGAACCAAGATGCATCGCAACCAATTTCTCTGGTAGAATCCCCTGCTCTTTCATATAGCGCGAGATGAAGGCATAACTCAAACCATGATAGCCATAACGCTTAATCTGGTATTGGTCAGCTAGCTCTGTATCAAAACTGTAATATTTATAAGTGTCAGGCTTCTCCCAGTGGAAAGCAGAATCGGAAACAGAAATAATCTTCACATCCTTGAAATGCTCGCGAATGCCACGAATCTCATTGGCGGTAGTTGGAACATGCACAGGATTGCGCTTTTCAGCCTCTTTGAGCTGGCGCATATATTCGGCATCGACCACATGGTCTTTAGTGAAATAATCACCTGGCGCAACAATACGCACAACTACGGCAGCCAATTTATGCTGGTCAGTAATATATTGTTCGTCGCTCAAAATTTGGGGCAGAATCGTGATTGCGCCATTGAGATCTTTGATAGCAGGCTTGATTTTCTTTTTGCCGTCATCAGTATCTTTGATTGTGCAGACAACGCTTTTGCCTTCATATTCAAAATGGAATTGCGCCATCAGCTCATCGCCATCATAGAGGGCATATTTGCGACTAGCGCTACCTGGATTCGTAATAAGGATTAATTTACTCATAGCTGTATTGTAGCATACAGATAGATATAAGGGGCTATTTGTCTACGCCATACATGCTGGCATAATGCGCATTGGCAATAATCAGGTCTTGGTATTTGTGACCAAAATCATAATGACCAGTCCGCTCAAGAATATTGAGCGCAAGATCATAGCGCGAACAGCGGTTGCGGGCTAATTCATCGAGCGGCGAAGTAGTTGAGCCCTGGTCCTCGTAACCATGAATATCGACGCGCTGAAGATTAGCATAATGACTAAAAATGGCGCGAATCGTTTCTTGATAGCCATGGAAGTTAACAATAATTGGGCGATCGACCGTGTAATAATCGTCGAAATCGGAAGGCTTAAGCTTATTTTCGGTTGTACCAATTGCGCCGTACGAGAGTGCGGCAATGCCAACAAAGCGCACACGCAAATCTGGTGCATCGGCTTTAGCAAGTTTAATTGCGGCGAGAGCTTCGGCGGTCGGAATATCACCTGCAGCGGTAACGATAATGTCCGGATTCTCGTCGGAAGCAAAGCCAAAAATGGAAGCACCGCCGTGCGTGAGTTGAAAACGGGCATGATTAATATCAATCCAGCGCGGCTGCTCAATTTTATTGAATGTTGTAAGATTTACAACATCTTTGGTTTGGGACATGAATTCCCAGGCGGCCGCTGCCGCGACGTCGTCAACCGGAAAAAGACAGTTAGCAAGATTAGAGGGTTTCGAGAGCAAGCTGGTTATTAATGCGGGATTTTGGTGCGTGTAGCCATTATGATCTTGGCGCTGCCAGCAAGAAGTCGAAAGAATATTGAGTGCATGTACACGTTTGCGCCAATCAAGTTCTTTGCTCTGCTTAAGAAATTTAAGATGCTGATCAAGCTGCGAAGAAATAATAGGCAAGAAAGATTCATAAGAAGTCATGCAGCCACGGCCACCGCTCAAAATGTGCCCCGCCAATACAGCAAAGAGCGTATTTTCAGAAAGCATCTCAATTACACGGCCATTACTGGCAAGATGTTGGTCCCATGGCTCAATCGTACGCAGCCAAGCACGGTCGGCGGCGTCATAGACGGCTGAGAGACGATTCGAAGTTGTTTCGTCGGGCGAGAAGAAATAAAAATCCGGATGCGTGCGCAATTCGTCACGAAGACATTCGCCAAAGCGCTGCGCAATCGAAGTTTTTTCAGCACCAGGATGTTCAACTGCGTTTGGTAAATTCATCGTATAGCTCCTTAAAATTGTAAGATTTTAGCCAATCTTCTAGCATATGTAGCTGCTCTTCGTCGGACTTCGCCAGCGGCAGAGGGACTTGATGTGCAGCACAGTTTCCTTCAATCTTCAGACCATCTAACTCTTTTGGTCCACCATAACCTTTTGGCGTTTCCATAATAATGAAAGTGTTGCGCGTAATATTAGCGAGCGCGAGCTGGAAGTCATCTGTGCGCGTGCCGTCGACAATAATCGGATCGAAGCCAAAACCACGGAAAAGTTGCAAAAGTTCGCGCTGGCTACTACGGCCATAAATCGTAGGCGCCGAAATCTTGTAGCCGTTGAGGTGAAGAATCGGAATCACCCAACCATTATGATCGGAATTAAGTAATTTGTTTAAATTAAGGCTTGCGAGCGCAGTAGCAGTCTCAAGCTCACCATCACCAATCAATACAGCAATAGTGCGCTCCGGCCGACCAAGCGCCATGCCATAAGCGCTAGCTAGCGAATAGCCTAACTCGCCACCTTCGGCGATCACTTTTGGCGTAGCGGGACTAGCATGCGACGGAAAACCATACGGCCAAGAAAAATTCTTGCAGATATATTCAATGCCATGCAAATTTGGCGTCGCTTCGGGATAATATGGCGCGAGCTCACCATCGTAGAAAAGATTAGCCTGCAATGCCGGAAAACCATGGCCTGGACCAAGGATGAAATCCGCTACCGGAAAACGCGCTTTAATATTTGCATAAGCAATATTGATGCCTGGGCAAGAGCCCCAATGCCCGAGCAAGCGCGGTTTAATATCAGAAAAGCTTAAAGGGCGCGTCAACAAAAAATTATCTTTCAGAAAAATCTGCGCGACCGACAAATAGTCGCAAAAGTCGATACGATTTTGAATTTTTTCGGTACTAACGCCCAACCCATGCATGTGCATGCATTTATTTTAGCATAAGCGCGACACTTTGGGCGGAAAAATTCGCAAAGCTTAATAGCTAACAGACGTGGCGTCGGGCAAATTAGCGAGCGCATCCATCGTTGCGGAAATTAAATCTTGCACAGCTTCTTCATAGCTAGTGTCATAAGTGCGAAAACCCGCCGCATAAGGATGGCCACCACCACCAAAATAGCCCGCAACTTGTTCGGCGATAGGCTGCGCGGCGCGAATTTTACCAGTGAGCTTACCGTCTGGATAAGTCTTAATCGCTACAGCAATCTCTACACCCTCAACGAGGCGCAACTCCTCAAGAATTAAAACATTAGGATTATATTCATCGGAAAATTCCTGAATATCGTCAAAAGGAATATGCACGGTAGCTAGTTTACCATCGAGGTGGTACTCGATGCGCTTAATCAGATCGGCTTTATAGTCGAGAATACGCGGCGATTTCTTAGAAAATTCTCGGCGGCGATTCTCCATATCAGCGATATTAGCGCCACAATCGATTAATTCAGCGACGGCACGAAAATCATCCGAAACAGTCGATTGGGCCGTCAGACCGAGCGTGTCAGATTCAATGCCGTAGATAAGATTCTCGGCACAGAGCGCATCGATGGCGATTTTTTGGTCTTTAAAAATCTGATAAAGCAAAGCGCAGCAGCTCGAACGCGTCTCGATAATACTATCAAAGGAAAAATCGAGGTCGGCGGCAGTTTCGTGATGGTCGATTACGAATACGGGCGCAGAATAAAGACAATTGCGAATCGCGCCATCATTTAATAACTTCGAAAGCAAGACTGAGCTAGCAGTATCAACAATAATATAGCCATCAGCGCGATAAGGAAATTCATTTTCGACGCGACTCCAACCTTCGAAATAGCGCATATATTTCGGAATATCGACTGGGCAATAAAGCGAAATGTCCTTATCCGCGAGCGCAGCTTCGAGCGCCAACGCAGCACCGAGCGAATCACCATCGGGATTCTCGGCTTGAATAATACAAAGGCTGTGTTTATCTTGCAAAAAATCAGAAAACTTATCGTACATAGCTTTTATTTTACCACGGGGCGAGATTCTGTTATAATAAACGAGCCGTAGGGGCGTAGCTCAGTTGGTAGAGCACTGGTCTCCAAAACCAGGTGTCGCGAGTTCAAGTCTTGCCGCCCCTGCCATTTTTTGTGGCTTGTTTTTGAGTTGCTTATGCTAAAATATAGTTAACTAATCGATAATTTTTTGATAAAAAGGGTGAGCAAACATGAATAACCAATTTAGTCCAATGAGTGAAGATAATACGCCGGCGCCACACCAACGTTTCTTTGGCCAGGCGGGCGATAATAATAATTTGCCACCTGAGGGGACGGCGCCGGTAGTGGACGATTTTACGGCGAATCCAATACCAGAAGAGGTGCCAACACCAGATGTCACAGCAACAATAGCCGATAAACCGGAAGTTGCAACGCCAGATACAACTGCGGCAGCTAATCCCGCAGAGCCGAAGAAACGCGACGCTTATTATAATGAAACTAAAGATCATCTGCTGCACGTGCGCAAGCAACGCAATGCGATTATTTTGCAAATGGACAAGCTGGAAGATGAGCGGATCGAGAAAGGCTCAGACGAATACGATGCGACTGCGAACGAACTGAGTAAATTGCAGAATGACTTATGGCGCAAGAATAATCTGATTGATGCGCTAGTCAAAGTTTTGATTTCTCTAGGTTAGGTTACGAAAAGAAGCTGACGAGAGCGATAAAAAACTCGCCAAGTGGCGAGCGGTTGGTACTTAGTCGCTAAAGTTTTTGCGAATACGGATCCAAATGCCGTAAAGGTCGGTAAAGTCTTGAAGGGTGAGGCAGTGTGAATAATAAGCCGCGAAGATTTCGGCAATCCTCTGGTCGATAACAACAAGGTCGCCGGATTCTAAATAAGGTGCGATTGTCTGGTCGGCAGAAATAGCCGCCAATTCTGCACCCGAAAGCGGTAATCCATAGCTAGCCATATCGTGGCGGACAGCTATGCGCGTTTCATCGCTAATAAACGAAGACATTACCATTCCCCCTTTGGTGACTAGTCGGTCCTAAAAGTACTAAGACAGAGTCTACTCTTTTATTATAGCACAGATTACATAAAAAGTCAATAGATACACTAGGCGCGGTGATGCCGCCGAATAGCTTCAGCGAGGCGCGGACGAATAGCTAAAATGGCCACGATCGTAACGAGTAGCGCCGCGACTGAACCAAGTGGCACGAGCGTTGTTAGATAAGTCGTATCGAGCAAAGCGCTAGCCGACTGCGCAGTAGCGAGATCGGCCAGTTGATTGTTGAGAAAATCAATAATACTGCTAGCTAGCACGGTTTGACCAGCAGCGTTGGGATGAAAATTGTCATTAGAGAAATAGTCGCCATTCGCCAGCGCTTGCTCAGCGGCGGAGAGATAAATGGCGCCCTCTGCAGTAGCGAGGTCTTGATAGGCGACTGCGGTAGCTTGGAGCACAGATTGAACATTCGCGTCGGTCGCATGCCAGCCATTCATGGCAATGGCAATATTTGCCGCAGGATAGAGCTCATGCGCACGCTGAATAAATTCTGCGCCACGGCTAACGATCTCGTCATGGCTATAATATTGATCGTTGTAGCCACCACCAACGATAATCCAGCCGACAGTTGCGGCGGCGGGATCGGAGGATTTGCTTTCAAGCAAAGCCTGAAAATCGACACCGTCGGACTGATTAATAAAACCCGTGCCACCGCGACAAGCAGTAATACCCTGCGTAATATTCAGTGCGTCAATAGTTTGCTGCGCCCAGCTCTGCGCGGGAATTTCTTGCTGAGTATTATCAAGATTAGCGCCCATGCAGTACGAGTCACCAATAAACATAACCGCACCAAGCACGTCAATAGTCGGCTCGGTCTGAGTCGTAGTCGCAAAACAGCTGATTGGTGATAAAATCAAAATAATCAGTGGCAAGAGTGGCAAGATTTTCTTCATGCGCCATATTATATACCTTGCGAATTTTTTGTTGCTAGAAAAAATATTTCTTTCTTGTTATACTTATGTCTCATATGTTTAAATTACTTCGCATTTTACACAAAAAAGATTACATTTTTATCGGACTAGCAATACTATTTATCGCTGGTCAAGTCGGGCTAGAATTAAAAATGCCGGAATACATGTCGGCAATCACCAGCTTAGTACAGACAGAAGGCAGCGAGATGGGCGAAATTATGCGCAATGGCGGCATGATGCTATTGTGTGCGCTGGGCAGCCTGCTCTCGACCATTATTGCCGGATGGTTTGTATCGCATATCGGCGCAGATTTTTCCTATTTAGCGCGCAAAAAGATTTTTGACAAAGTTGAAAGCTTGAGCGTAAATGAAGTACACAAATTTTCGACCGCTTCCCTAATTACGCGCACAACGAATGATATTACCCAGGTGCGGACATTAATTACGATGGGCGCAAACATGTTGGTGCGCGCGCCGATGACGGCAGTCTGGGCGATTATTAAGATTTATAACAAAAGCTGGGAATGGAGTACGGCAACAGCGGTTGCGGTAGTAATTTTGTTAGCAACAGTAGCGACAATTATGGCAGTGGTCGTGCCGCGCTTCAAATTTATCCAGAAGTTGACCGATAAGATAAACGGTGTAACGCGTGAGAATCTGACCGGCATTCGGGTAGTGCGCGCTTTTAATGCTGAAAAATATCAGGAGCGTAAATTCGATAAAACTAATACTGAGCTAGCGGACATTACTTGCTTTGCCGATAGAATTTTAAGTATCATGTCGCCGGCAATGTATCTAGTGATGAACGGAATTACGCTGGTAATTTATTGCATTGGCGCGTCACTGATTAATAGTGCCGAGCTAGCAGACAAGCTGACAATCTTCAGCGACATGGTAGTCTTTTCGTCTTATGCCATGCATGTAATCATGAGCTTCTTGATGGTAGCGATGGTATTCATGGTGATTCCGCGCGCGCAGGTGTCGGCGGACCGTATCAATGAAGTATTGGACGAACCAATCACGATTACAGATGGCGACTTCGATGACGAAACGGCAGAAACGGGGACGGTAGAATTTCGCAATGTTTCCTTCAAATACCCAGACGCGGAAGAATATCTGCTGAAAAATATTTCTTTCAAAGCCGAAAAAGGACAGACGGTGGCCTTTATCGGCTCGACGGGTTCGGGCAAGTCGACGTTAATCAACCTTGTGCCGCGGTTTTATGACGTAACGGATGGCGCAGTTTATGTTGATGGCGTGAATGTAAAAGATTATAAATTGAAGAAATTGTATAGCAAGCTAGGCTACGTGCCGCAACGCGCAGTAATCTTTAGTGGCACAGTCGCAAGCAATATTGCTTATGGCGACAACGGCAAAGGTAAACCGTCGGAGCGCAAAATTCAGGCCGCAGCACGCGTGGCGCAAGCGAAGAATTTTATCGAGAAACTCGAAAATCAATACAATGCACGAATTGCACAGTCGGGCACAAATATTTCCGGCGGTCAAAAACAACGTCTGGCGATTGCACGTGCGATTGCCCGCGATCCAGAAATCTATATCTTTGATGATAGTTTCTCGGCACTAGACTACAAAACCGATGCCGCTTTGCGCCAAGCGCTAAAAGCTTACACAAAAGACGCAACGAGCCTGATTGTAGCGCAGCGGATTGGTACGATTATGAATGCTGACCAGATTATCGTACTGGATAAAGGCGAATGCGTCGGACGCGGTACGCATAAAGAATTAATGAAAAATTGCGCAGTCTACAAAGAAATTGCGCTGTCGCAGCTGACAAAGGAGGAACTCAATGTTTAACGGTGGTGGCCCTGGCGGCGACAATCATGGCAAACATGGCAATAGTGCTAAAGCGAAAAATTTCGGCAATGCAATCAAACGAATGATTCGCGAGATGCGCGCATTTTATGTCGCGATTATCTTATCGATCTTGATGTCGATTGGCGGCTCAGTTTTGTCGGTGATCGCGCCAAATAAGTTGGCGGAAATTACGGACGAGATTACGCTCGGCATGAAACCGGGTAATGCCATGAATCTTGATTTGATTCTCCATCTGGCTTTAATTATGGCGGCACTATATCTCGCATCGGCAATTCTAGAATTCTTGAATGGCTGGATTATGGCGGGCGTAACAACGGGTTTTGCGCGCGATTTGCGTAACCGTATTTCGCAGAAAATCAACCGTTTGCCACTGCGTTATTTTGATAAACACCAAATTGGCGACACATTGTCACGCGTCACGAACGATGTCGACTCGGTAGCGAGTAGCCTCGACAACTCCTTTGGTTCGATTATTGGCGAAGGTTCGCTATTGCTCGGCGCAGTCGTAATGATGTTCTGGACGAACTGGATTTTGGCACTAGTAGCGATCGTTTCGAGTTTGCTCGGCTTCATCTTTGTAGCAATCATTTTAGCGAAGTCGCAAAAATATTTTACCGACCGACAAGTCGAGCTCGGCAATATCAATTCACACATCGAAGAAGTTTATTCTGGACTAGCAGTCGTAAAAGTTTATGACGGCAAAGCAACCGCGGACCGTAAATTCGATCGCATTAATCATAAAATTTATATCGCCAACCAAAAGAGCCAGTTCCTATCGGGCATGATGCATCCGTTTATGGCTTTTGTGGGCAACTTTGGCTACGTCGCAGTCTGCGTGGCGGGCGCGATGCTAACAATGCATGGCGCAATCAGCTTTGGCGTGATCGTAGCTTTCATTTCTTACGTGCGCCTCTTCTCTTCACCGCTGTCACGCATCGCACAAGCAATTGGCAGCTTGCAACCAGCAGCAGCGTCGAGCGAACGGGTATTTGAATTTATCGATGAAGAAGAAATGCCAAACGAGCGCGGCCTGAAAGCGCACATCGATAAAGACAAAATTCGGGGCGACATTGAATTCGACCACGTAAAATTCGGCTACAATGACGACAAGCTAATTATTAAAGACTTCTCGGCGAAAGTGAAAGCTGGTCAGAAGATTGCAATCGTTGGACCGACGGGCGCTGGCAAGACAACGATGGTGAATCTCTTGATGAAATTCTATGAAATCAATTCGGGTGATATTCGAATTGATGGAATTTCGACCAAAGAAATGACTCGCGAAGAAATTCATTCGCTATTCACGATGGTTCTGCAGGACACTTGGATGTTTAGTGGTACAGTGCGCGACAATATCGCCTATAACCATGCAGGCGTAAGCGACGCAGAGATTATGAAAGTATGTGACGAAGTGGGCTTGAGCCATTTCATTAAGACTTTGCCACAGGGACTAAAGACGGATGTGTCGGAGAGCGATTCGATTTCAGCAGGCCAAAAACAGCTGATTACGATTGCGCGCGGCATGGTGGAATATGCGCCGTTCCTGATTCTGGACGAAGCGACCTCAAACGTTGATACGCGTACGGAGGAATTAGTACAAAAAGCAATGGATAAACTGATGGAAGGGCGGACTTCATTTATTATCGCGCACCGTTTGTCGACAATTAAAAATGCCGATCTGATTCTAGTGATGAATGAGGGTAATATCATCGAGTCTGGCAATCACAAACAATTGATGGCGCAACAAGGCTTCTACGCAGAGCTATACAATTCGCAATTTGCGCTATAATGAGGGCATGATGCGGCGCATTCTGATTGGGCTAGCAATCTTATTCTTAACTGGCGGGTTAACGCTAGGTGCGTTGATTTTATTTAATTCCAGGCAAGAGCCCGAGACGCAAGCTGCCGAAAACTACCGAGCCGCGATGCAGGCTTTCCATGCGGCGACAAGCGAGAAATCGGCAACAGCAATTACTGAGATTAATGAGCTGGCGAATAAGGTTGAAAGCAGTGGCGATTATGCCGTAATCGAACGGGCGGCAAAAAGTTATTTGCGCGATGTGCTAGTGCCCTACTATGAGGTTGCAGAACTACAAAATCAAGGGGTTTACCAGAGCGGGATTAATGCTGAACTGCTGAGCAACCAACAGCCAGATTTTGCGACAGCGATTAGTGAAATCAATACCATGCGCGAAAAGTTGACGCAACTGCAAAACGTGGCAGACAATTTATTTTTACGCGAAGCGGCGGAAAGCTATCTTGGTAATGCAGAGCTGAGTGATGAATTGCGTCAGCTTTTCGACGACGAAGTCAAAAATGTTTATGATGATACAGCGCTAAAGCAGGACTATTTTAATTTCATCAATACTTATCAGCCAAGGACAGATTATTATGCGAAAATTTTGGACTTTCTAGTCGCAAATCAAAAGAATTGGCATTTGGAAGATAATAAAATTATTTTTAAAACAACTGCACTGACGCGCCAATATAATACACTCGTAAGCGAGAAAAATTTCTAAAAAATCCGACCCCATAAGCGGGGCCGGTAGGAGTGCTAGAGTCTAGATATAGACCCAATCTGCAGCAAGGTCGGACGAGAGCTCACCGAAAGACGATAAATCTTCTAGACCAAAGTAGACATGTTGGACACCATCTTTGCCAACGAAGAAAAACTGATCGCCAATTGCAAAATGGTCGCGGCGCGTTGGACGGACGACAATCACGGTGCCAACACGGGCACGCAGAATAATATTGTCGTAATGGCGTTCATTTTTACCGTTATAACCACCGCCAGCGATGATAGTAATCTTGTTCAGGTCAGCGGCACGCGTCATCACGGCGTCAGTGCGCAGATGGCCGAGCAAATCCTGTCGACGCTTAGTCGTATAGAGATCAAGCGTAATATAGGAATAACGCTTAGCGCGAGTCGAGCGCGCGGCAAGATAGAAGGACGAATAAAGGCTATCCTCCATGACCGTAAAATCGTCATGCAAACGATGTGCGGCGAAATCATGCGGACCAATCTTGCGCATAATACCTGCGCTAATTTCTAGCGGCGCTTCGAAATGGCCACTACCAGTGGTCGCAAAGGTTCGCCCGATCACACCGGAACGGTAGTCGGCATAGTTGCCGCGGATGGAAACAGCTTCGTTGAAATAAATCGGCATAAAAAGCCTCCTCTCTGTCTCGGCAAAAATAGATTCAGCACTAAAAAGTGCGCGAGTGCGCAAACTGCAAAAATAAGCTCGCGATTTCACACTCGAATACTTTCATCGTATCATATTTAGGCGTTTTTGTCAATAGCGCTCATGCTCTTGATATTTTATTTATTGATGGTGAAAGAAATACCCATCATACAATCCGTGAGGCTAGGGTCATAGTAAGCGGTATATTCCTCGCCGTAGTGGATCTGTTCCTCGCTCCATTCATTCGTGCTAGCATTGCGAACATTCAGCGTAACCTTGTTTGAGCCAAATTCGACGATCTTAACATAGGCATCGTTTTCATCCGTCACGACACCATCAGTGCCAAGCATGTCGCCCACTTTGATGCCAGCATAACGATATTCATTATCATTAAAGACCTGTTGAGAGGCATCGGTCCCGGCTATACTGCCCGTACAGCCAGTAGCATAACGAAGCGAATATTCGCTGCCAATCAGCGAGCTATCGAAGCGCGAGAAGACACGAATCATGGCAAGCACGGCTAGTGCGAGAACGACGACAGTCGCAACAACATGATACCAGCGCAGTGAAGGACCGTCTGCGGTATCGACCCTTGTTTTGGTATTTTTTACATGTTTAGAGATGGTATCTGTTGACTTATTTTTAACTCGCTTAGTCATAAAGTTCCTTTTAAAAATTCTGTCTCTATTTTAGCAATTTTTAGATTTTTTATGTTTATTTTGCTTGCGATGCGAAGCATAAGTGCTATACTAAATGTAGATGAAAATTTTGATGCTAGGATGGGAGCTTCCCCCACATAATAGTGGTGGCCTTGGGGTGGCGTGTCTGAATCTATCCAAGTCGCTGGCGAAACTTGGGGCAGATATCGACTTCGTGGTGCCGTATGAAGCCGAGCATCATTTCGATTACATGAATGTCTTATCAGCAACGCCAGTTGATCCACTATTCCGTTATGGTGGTGGCGGTGCTTACGATAGCGACGTCGAGGAAAAACATTTTAAATCCGCGAACTGCAAAGAATTAGTGTCGATTCGCGACATTCAGAAGAATTATATCTGCTTCGTTGAGCAATACTTGATGCAATTTAAACCAGACGTGGTGCATGCGCACGATTGGCTGACTTATGAAGCGGGAATTTTGGCGAAGAAAAATTTCGGAATTCCGCTGGTAGCACATGTACATGCGACTGAATTCGACCGCGGTGGTGCGAGTGGTGGCAATCCATTGATTCGCCAGATTGAATACGAAGGCTTGCTTTGGGCAGACAAAATTATCGCCGTAAGCCAAGCGACAAAGCATACGATTATCGAGAAATATGGCATTCCAGCCGACAAGATTGAGGTGGCCTACAATGGCTTCAATGCACCCGATGACGATTATCGCTATGATGGCTCAAGCTATCAATACATCGAAGGCCTGAAGAAACAAGGCTATACAGTCGTATCGACAGTCGGGCGCTTTACATTGCAAAAAGGCCTAGGCCACATGATGCGAGCAGCGGCACGCGCGATTAGCATTCATCCAAAGATGATTTTCTTGTTCGCGGGCGATGGCGAGCAGCGCGAGGAATTAATGCGCACTTCAGCGGAACTCGGCATCTCGAATAATGTAATCTTTACGGGTTTTATTCGCGGCAAACAATTGCGCGATATCTACAGTATCTCCGATATTTTCGTGATGAGTTCAGTCTCGGAACCATTTGGCTTGACTGCACTCGAAGCGGCACATCACGGTAATGCGCTAATTATCACAAAGCAATCGGGGGTTGGCGAAGTTTTGCAGTCAATTGTCCGCTACGACTTCTGGGATGAAGACAAGTTGGCGGGCGCATTGGTAAATATTGCCGAGAGCCCAGCGCTCACGGAAGTATTAAAGGATGGAATCCGCAAAGAATACGCGCGCATCTCTTGGGATGATGTAGCTGAAAAATGTATTCAAGTGTATAATGAAGTAGAGAAAAATAAGCGCAACAGATTCTAATTTTGGAGGAGAAGAAACTGTAATGAATTCGATCGTACTGTATTTGCATATGCATCAGCCACTACGCTTGAAGCATTACAGTATTTTTGCGGTGGGGCAGGATCACGATTATTGGACCGAGAAAGATTGGTATGCTGGCTCAAATAATGAGCGGATTTTTAAGAAAATCGTTGAGAAATCTTATCGGCCGATGCTAGCAAAATTGAAGAAATGTATTACGCTCTATCCAGATTTTAAATTCTCCCTGTCAATTACGGGTACTTTCATGGAACAAGCGCAAAAATGGGCGCCGGATGTGCTAGCGAGCTTGCGCGAATTCGCACAAAGCGGACACATGGAAATTGTGGCAGAAACTTATTATCATTCGTTGGCTTTCTTCTTCAACAAAGCTGAATTTGAAGCGCAAGTGCGAATGCACCAAGATAAGGTGCGCGAGCTGTTTGGCGTCGAGGCGCAAATTTTCCGCAATACCGAATTCTCTTATAATGATGATTTAGCAAAGTGGGCAAATGATTTTGGTTTTAAAGGCATTCTAGCAGAAGGCTGGGAAAAAGTTTTAGGCGACAATCCACCGAATCTAGTTTATCAGCCAGAAGGTTGCAACCGAATTAAACTGCTCGTAAAGAATTACCATTTGTCGGATGATATCGCTTTCCGCTTCCCTGACAAAAATTGGAGCGAATGGCCGTTGACAGCCGACAAATATATTGGTTGGCTAAAACGTTCCGCCGAGAACGGACCGCTAATTAATCTCTTCATGGATTTTGAGACTTTTGGCGAGAATATTTGGGCAGATACTGGTATCTTTAGTTTCTTCGAACAGTTAGTAAGCAAATGGAACAGCGACGAGAATTGCAACTTCTTAACGCTGTCGGAGGCTTGCGATAGTATGGCACCAAAAGCAAAAATTTCAGTGCCATGGACGGTGACCTGGGCAGATACCGAGCGCGACCTTTCGGCGTGGCTAGGCAATTCAATGCAGCATGAAGCGATGAAGAATCTTTATGACTTACGCGATGACGTGCTGGCAACGGGTGATGTGAAAATCTTGGAAGATTGGCGGCGTTTGCAAACCTCAGATCATATCTATTACATGTGCACAAAAATGTTCGATGATGGTGGCGTACACGCTTATTTCTCGCCATACGATTCGCCATTTGATGCTTTCTTATATTTCATGAATACTTTGCGCGATTTGCGCTTGCGGATTGACCTAAAATTGGGTCGTGGCAACGGTCAACTGCCGAAGCCACAAGCGAATTTGCACTAAAAATCCCCCCATTCGCGGGGGATTTTTTCCGATGAACCAATTGTTTTAAATTAGCTTAACGAGACATTCGGTCGTCAGAATAATATCTTCGACAGTTGAGCCACGCGACAGATCAGAAACAGGCTTACGGAAGCCAAGCAAGATCGGGCCAGCAACATGCGCGTGCGCAAATTGCTCGAAGGATTTATAGAGAATATTACCAGAGTTAATATCGGGCGTAATCAATACATTGGCATGACCAGCAACGGGCGAATTGGGGAACTTCTTTTGGCCAATACGTTCATTTACAGCAGCGTCGAGTTGCATTTCGCCATCAATCACGATGTCGGGACGACGAGCGCGAATCAGCGAAATGGCATCGAGAATTTTATCAATAGACGGGTCGGAACCACCAGAGCCTTTAGTAGAAAAGCTAAGCAATGCGACACGCGGCTCTTCGTCAAGAATGCGGCTAGCAGCATCATGAATTAATTCAATAATATCGGCAAGCTGCATCTCGGTTGGATTTTTGCAAGTCGCACCGTCGCCCATAATCACAACGCGGTCATCCGGAAAGCGCGCAACAAACAAGCTCGAAAAAGTGCGCTTTTCACCGACAGCCAGTTCCGGCCCAGCCATGCCAAGCGTATCGCGACAAGCAAGAATGACGTCGCGACTGGAACAATCAATGCCCGCCACCATAGCTTCCGCTCCGCCAGCATTAAGTAGCTGGCAGGATTTATGAATATCGATTAATTCCAAAACTGGCTCACAAATACCAGCAGCGCGCAGTTCGGCGGCGGCACGCTGAATATAATTGTTGTCAGCTTCGGGAAAGAGTATCTTATGCATAATTACATTCTACTATAATTGTGCGTAGTCGCCTAAAGCTAAGATGAGCGCATTGGGATTATAGGCGGCAGAAATCGCTTCACTTTGCGTAGTCAATTCGGCTGCGTAGTGTTGATAGATTCCCTGCATAGCATTTTGCTTTTCAGCTAAGGTCTGTTCGGCGCAAACATTAATGCAGACCGCTGCGCTATCGAGATAATTAATCAATTCGTCGCTCAGGCTAATTAATTGCGCTTTCAACGCTTGCAGCGAGGCGGATTGGACACGATCAAGACTCGTGCGTAAGTCGCGATAATCGTCGCGCAGATAATATAATTGCACGACATCGACAGTAGAAGCGAGTGCACCGCTCGCAGTATCGTTAATTTTGTTGATTGCCAGATGCAACTCAGTTAATTCTGTAATAATATCAGCATCGGCAATTAGCGTAGCGTCGTAATTTTTGAGTTGGTCAATCAGCGTCGTAGCGTGATTGTGTGCATATGAATTTTCATCAAAGCGTCGTAGATTAGCGCGGAAATCGGCAGTTGCCTGGGTATATTGCGCAGCATTACCTTGTTGTAAAGCGACGCTAAGTTGACTGAGACTAAGCGCAAGGTTGTTAGAGGTTTCGATACTGGCTTGTTGGTCGGATTGAATTTTGGCAAGCATCAGAACATAGCATTCAGCAGCAAGCACAAATAGCGCAGCAACAATAATGACCCAGCGACGAAAAGTGCGCTTAGGTTTTTCCTGGTCGATGGCGGCAATGCGATTAGCGCGACGCACCGCACGACGGTCCTGACGGCGACTCATCGCTTAATACTCCGAATTACATTATTAAGCAGTTTAGCGTAAGCGCTGCGCCCTTCGGGGTTGAGATGAATATGGTCGGCATACATCAGCGACCAATTATTATGCGCGAGTTCCCACCAATCGGCGAGATAGACATTAGTATGGTGGTTGACATAATTTTTTAAGACCTGATTTTGAGTTTCGCGCGGCTGCTGTGGGCCAGCATAGCCCGTGACGAAGACAAAGTTATGCCCCGTACCAGCAGTATCGACAATACTTTGCAATAGGTCATCAGTAATCGTGAATTCATTAGTAATCAAACTAATCACGATTGTGTCCGGCAAGCGACCAGCGGCAGCATAATTAGCGAGCAAATTGCGCGCCGTCCAAATACCGCGCGACTCAACGGCGTCAACGTAAACGCCATCAATCGTAGCTTCGAGTGCCTGTTTGGCACCGAGCGTAACGGAATCACCAATCACGAGCACTTGCGCGGAGTTAGCGTCGGCGGCTGCATGCGGCGTCTCAGCATCGCTCGACGAATCGTGACTAGTAGCAGTGTCGAGTTCTCTAAGAACGACCCGCTGAGTTTGGTTAAGTGTCGCCGCAATACCAACATAATCAACGGCGGCAACAGTCTGAGTTTGCTCCGCATTACCATCCTGCATGGTTTGTAACTGCGCCGTAATGCTCGAGATATCGGGCGCACGCAAGAGTGCGAAAATACTAGGAATCAGCAGGGCGAGTACACATACGACATAAGCACAGCGACGCCAAAGTGGCGTCTTAATTACTTGCTTTGCGCGATTACCGTGTAAATAATGCGCACAAAAATAAGCGAGAATAAGGCTAACAATAAGATTTAATGCGGGCGCAAGCCAAGTGGCAGCTTGGGCGGGCAGAATATTAGGCAGGAGCAAATATAACGGCCAGTGAAAAAGATAAAGGCCGTATGAATAGCTACCAAGTTTTTCGACAAGCTGCAACGGAATAGTTGAACGGCGACGAACATGAATATTCGGCTGCAATTTAATAATACAAAACAACATAATTACAGTGAGAATAGCAGTAAATGGCAAGCCAAAATAATAAGTCATGCTGCTACTAAAAGTGAGTTTAAAAGCGAGAATCGCAATAATCGTGAGACTCAAAATTAGCCCCGTTGCGGGAATGATTTTTTGCGTGCGGGGCGTGCGCGGAATGAGATAGTTAAAGACCGCCAAAGCGCCGCCAAGACAGAAGCCAGCAAAGTGTGAATCGAGCGCAAAATAGGCGCGGTTAGGTTGACTAAACATACCGCCATAAGTCGCCATTAAGGCCATCGATATAATTGCAAGCATGAGCAGAGCAATGCCCAGAATTTTAGCGCCACGACGATTTTGTTTGAAGCTACCCATCACAAAAGTCACTAACAATGGCGCGAGCAAATAAAATTGAAATTCGAGCGCGAGAAACCAAGTATGCTCAAACAAATTCGGCGAAATAGTATTTTCGTAAGCGCCGCCAGTAATCAGCTCTTTGATGTTTGTAGTAAAAGTGAGTGCAGCGAACGTATTCCAGCGCGTGCCGGCAAGCACATCGGGATGCACGAAGAATGACAGAATTAAAGTCAACGCAATACAAATCAGTAAAGTCGGCAGCAGACGCACGAGACGCGACAGAATAAATTTGCCATAATGTAGTCGACGATTTTTGGCAAAAGTTTGAATGAGTTTAGTAAAAATCAGAAAGCCAGAAATCGTAAAGAAAATTTCAACAGCAATGAAACCGCCCGGCAAAACACTGTGAAAGAGATGATAAATAATAATGAGGACAATCGCGAAGAATTTCAGCGCATTAATACCAATCAACCATTGCATAACTTAATTATAGCGGTTTTGTGAAATGATATGAAACTTAAGCAGAGTTTAATAAGGCAGAAGTGACTGATACCACAATTGCAGCTCTTCGAGGATGAAAGCATCGGCGCCACGCGCGGCCAATTCTTGGATAGCTTTGATGTAGGCATTCTGTTGCGACTTAATTCGCTGAGCGCGATATGATTCCCACTGCGCATGTTCAGCTTCGGTTAGTGCACGTGCAAAATTGCGCGCCTTATAATGCAGTAATAAGTCCGGCAGGCGCGGGTCATGAAAATTAGGATGAAAATCAGCTAACTGGTCAAGTTGCGCGCGACGCACGGCGGCACAACTCGTGCGATCGGCGTTATCGAGAAAGCCATCATAAAGCGCCGACTCAACATCGATAGCAGGTGGAAATTCGGCACGTTTTTCGTAGTCACTACGCATACGTTCAATAAAATCAGGGTGCGCAAGCAAAACCTGCAAATTATGCTCAATTTGCGCTTGGTCGAGCTGAATTTTTTGCCAAGCATTCCCCTGCTCCAAGACGCCGAGCGGCGCAACGGCGGGACAGTGATTATATTTCAATTCTTTGACAGTTGGGAAGAATTTCGGCTCGGCACCCGCAAGCAATTCTTCAAGATTTTGCCGCAAATCAAAAACGAGCACATTGCCGTTCGGCGCGGACGCAATCGGATAGGCGACGGTAGTCTTGTTAAATTCGGCGCCGTAACGACCGGACGAATAGACAAAAGGTTGCGGATGCTCGAGATTAACTAACCGCTGCACGGCTTTTTTGTCGCGCAATTTAAATAAATAATCAAACAACTTGGGCTGTTTGGTTTTAATCAGGCGCGTCACGTCAATCAAGGCATCGACGTCCGATAAAGCATCGTGCGCGTGCGCGTGCGTAATGCCGTTTTGTTTAGTAATTAATTCTAGCCGATTCGTGGCTTTGCCTTCGGCCGTAACAGGCCAATTAATTCCCTCGGGGCGGAGTGCGCGCGTCATGCGTACGACATCGAGCAAATCCCATTTGCTCCGGCCATCTTTCCATTGCCACTCATAGGGGTCATAAAAACAGCGCCAAAAAATATGACGCATAAATTCGTCGTCAAAACGTACTGAATTATAACCCATTGCGAGTGTACCTGGCGTAAAAATCTCTGTCATGACATACT
Organism: uncultured Candidatus Saccharibacteria bacterium; assembly: GCA_964584145.1. Lineage (GTDB taxonomy): Bacteria > Patescibacteriota > Saccharimonadia > Saccharimonadales > Saccharimonadaceae > UBA2834. The sequence continues at coordinate 23,499 of CAZOYU010000004.1, forward strand.
TGCAAAACTCGGCCTCAGTAAAGCCATCAGTCTGCGTGGACTGTGGCGTGATTTTCGTAACCATAATCGCTTGCGGACTAGGCAAAGTATCATCGGCAGTCTTGACCAATAAATTAACTGGCTCGCCGATAGGCTCTAGGTCGAGATTGGTGCGCCGACCAGCAAATTGCATGATACGATCGGCGCACGGATCTAGCCCCGTAGTCTCAAGGTCGTAAAAGAAAATCGTCTGTTCCATATTTTCATCTTAGCACAGCTATTTAGACATGAGAAAAGGGCCGAAATAAAAATCGACCCTTATTCAGTTTAGCTTCGCCATAATCATACACGCTCGCGCGCACGTTCATGCTTGCCACAATTGTTGTTGGCTTTTTTCGCCTGCCTTTCTTTTATGTCCTCATTAATGCAATAAAGTGCAGCATTAATATAGAAACCAAAAGAGCGACGCTCGTTGAAGATCGGGCGAACCCTTTCTTTAACGAATTTGTCTGCCAATGCACGCGCCTGATGAATCTGACCAAGACGCACAATCGCAAACAGCAATGCAGCAACGGCAGTCATCAATACCAATACGATTGAAACCGCAGTGATATCGCCCCAGGCTGCAGAATCGTGGGCAGTTAAATTATTAATGCACCACTGTACGAGCCCGAGGAAGTGTTCTTCAACGAACACCCAGATGAAGATCGCTGCGCCAAATGCAGCCACAATTGTGTCGAAAGTACTGCTGCGCAGGCAAATGATGGCCGTGTTATCAAAGCCACGGTCAAAATCCTTATAAGTCTTCGCGAGCAGCCTGGCTTTCGTCTTGTAATAGCGCGGCGCATTAGCTGGATAGTTCGCAGTGCGACGCTTAGAAGCACGGCGCGGTACCAGCTTAACGCTCTTTCTACCAATAAAATAGGTAGCTACTACGACTACTGCCAAAACAATAAGCACAACGAAGCTGAACTGTGCGTCAAACGCACGCTGATATAAATTTGCTGCCATACGGCACCTCCCAATTTTCACGAGTTTGTCCAACTTCGTGTGCAGTTTCCCGCATTTTCGCCGGCCAGTTTTGGTAGACGAGAATGCGAGAAACTACAATTCTAGAGGTGAATTATGATCTTGCAAAGCTAATTTCCAGGTGCTTAACCATATATCAAATGGTTATGCATCTATTATAGCACACTTGATGAAAAAAGTCAAGAATGCTTATGCTTGATGAGGCTTAATGCCACAAAAATCCTCTCCGTAGACTGCAGAGAGGATTTTATTAGCTAGATTTTAGCCATAAAGCTCAGAGTAGAGTTCTTCGAGCTCCGCCGGAATCTCAACTTCTTCTGGTTTCTCGATTAGCATCACGACGAATTTGAGCGGGCTATTAGCAGGAATGCTGCCTTGATCTTCGGAGCCATAGCCCAGAGTCGACGGAATAGTGATTTCACGAACGCCGCCAATGCGCATGCCTTCCCAATAAACTGTACCGTCTTCTTCGTTGCGAGCAATACCCTCGAGCCAGCCCTGAATCATGTCAGTCGAGCCAGACAGTGGGCTATTCAAGCTAGTTGGGTCGGTTAAGCTATCGAGCGACATATCGAATACTGTTTCATCGGCTAGCCAGCCAATATAGTAGGCGGCATAATCGACATCGTCGAGCTCGGTAATTTCGCGGCCGGTACCAACTTTGAGATCTTCAACTTTGAGCTCGGTCACGCCCGCAGAGTTATAGGCCTTAACGCGGTCAGTATAATTAGAGAATTCGGCAAGATATTGGCTAGAGAGCTCGTTGGCCTGCGCTTGCACGGCGCTGGTATATTCCGAATACAATTCCTCAAAACGCGTTTCTTTTTCGGAATCAGTTTGCGATGCGGTTGTACTAGAACCATAGCTAAGCACAATGCCAGCATAGAGCGCAAAAGTCGAACCGAGCATCAGCAGCGCAATTAGGACAATCACAATTCGCTGACGCGGTGAAGTCTTCGCTTCTTCATTTTTAATCATATTACCTCCAGTATCCACCCGTTATTTAATTGCTTCCACTTTTGTCATTATAGCGTTAATTTCGGCTTTTTCCAAAGTTTTCTCTGGATTGGCGAAATCGAGGTGGAAGCTAATATTTTTCGTATCGGCGCCATCCGCGCGATAAATTGATGTACAACTGAGCTTGTAGATATATTTTTTCGCAGTAAGCAGCGCGTGAATTTGCTGCGCGAGCTTAGCGTAGCTAGTGGCGAGCGGCACGATCAAAGTTACGTCGCGCGAGACGGACGGATACTGGCTAAGGCGAAAATCTTTCTGCGCAGTCACAGTGGCATGCGCAAGTATAGCATTCAAGTCGAGCTCAAAAGCAGCGAGGCCAGCGCCAAGCTTAAAACTGCGCAAGACACTAGTTTTGATTTCGCCAAGGTCGCCGAGTTTTTGCTGACCGCAATAAATACTCGCGGAACGCTTTGGCTCATAATAGCTATTCGTAGCGTCGTCCGCAGGCGCAAAAGGTTTAATCGTAAAGTCTACGCCGAGATTAGTGAGCAGATGTTCGAGATATTTCTTAGCAAGATAATAATTCGACTTGCTGGTTTTATCGGCAAAAATGAAGGCAAGATTGTAATTATTCTCTGGCACGCCATCAGCATCAAGTCCGCGCGTGCGTGGATAAACTTGGTTCATTTCAAAAAGCGCAAATTTTGCGTAGCCAGCGCGCAAATTGCTATAAGTTTTATCAAGCAAACTTGGCACGAGCGTCTGACGAATGTATTGCAAATCCGGCGAAATTGAATTGACAATTTTGTAGGCGTTATCAGGATTTTGGCCAACTTTATGCATGAGATCGCCATGTACGAAAGAATAGGTCAGCACTTCATTGGCGCCGCAGGCGGCAAGTTGGTTACGAATTTGCGTCTTGAGTTCTAGCATTGGATTTGGGTCAGCGGTCGCATGCAATGGCAAAACGGGCGCAATATTATCATAGCCAGACAAACGTCCAACTTCTTCAATGATATCTTCGGGAATATGAATGTCAGTGCGCCAAAATGGCACGGTTACGGTTAGCTGGTCTTTAGCATCAACGGCAACTTCGAATTCGACATTTTCAAGAATCGTTTTTACATCACTGCTAGCAAAATCGGTGCCGAGCAAATGATTAATTTGCGCAAGGCTGAGCGAAACTTGGATTGGCGCCGGTTCGGCTGTTTGCGAATCAAAGAGCGCGAGTGGGCGCAAAATGTCAGCAGTAAGATCTGCAAAGCGCAAAGCGACTGCTTTAGTTTGCCCGGCCGGCTGACCTTTGGTGAAGCGCGTGATTGCTTCCGAGAAAATGCCATGTGCCATTTGAGTTTTACGCAAATTGTATAGGCTGAAAGTGGCAGATTCGAGAATCACACGTTTAGTATTGGCGTCAATCGCAGTATTCGCGCCACCCATCGCGCCCGCCAACGCGACCGGCACGTCATTACTAGTAATGACAATATCGTCAGAATTGAGTTCAACAACATTGCCATCGAGCAGTTCGAGCTTTTCGCCAACGCGCGCAGCCCGCACAATAATTTTTGGCGTTTTGCTACCACCAACTTGGACAAATTTATCGTAGTCAAAAGCATGCAGCGGCTGGCCAAAAGCAAGCATGACAAGATTAGTTGCGTCAACAATTGGATCAATCGAGCGCATGCCAGAACGAGCCAAAATCGTTGTATTGTAATCGAGATATTTTTTCGGCTCATGCGACAAAGCATCGAAAACAATGGCAATATAGCGCGAACAAAGCGCAGGATCGGTTTCAATACTCAATTGAACCTCGGAATCATTCTCAAATTTCTGCGCAGGATCGCAATACCAATCGTCAGACTCATATTTTTGCCCCAAAATACCAGCGACTTCGCGACGGAAGCCAAGAATACCAAAAGTATCCGGTCGATGCGTGAGCGATTTATTTTCAATGTCGAGAATTTTGTCACCAAGATTATTAAAAGTTTCAGACAAGGTGCGGCCAGCTTTGCTAGTTGCTGGGTCGAGCTCAACGATGCCAGAATGGTCGTCGCCAAAATCCAGTTCGTCTAGCCCAGCTAGCATGCCATAGCTATCATATCGTTTGAGCATTTTGCGCATGCCAATCTTGAAGGGCTCGGCCGTATTGAAAGTTTGTGGCACAATTGCACCTGGCGCAATCCAGGCGGCGAACATGTCGGCGTGCACATTTGGCGCGCCACACATAACCTGGATAAGGCCATCGTCGTCGCGCGCGACATCGGCCGCAACGCCACCATCATCAATTTTACAAAGCGTAAGATGAGTATCAGGAATTTTTTCGCAATAAACAACTTTTACAACGTAAATTTTGTCGTATTTGTGCGTCTGGTCAATAACGTCTTCAACTTCAACTAGGCGCGCGCCAATTAATTTTACGAGTTCGTCGTCGGAAATATGGTCAGTTGCAAGACTACTTTTGAGCCAATTGAGCGAAATTAACATGTGAACTCCTTTAGAAAATCTAGTTTAGCGGATTCGAAATAACGCACATCCGTCAGGCCGTAGCGCAACATGACTAAACGATCGATGCCACCGCCCCACGCAAAGCCCTGATATTTTTGCGGATCAATGCCAGCCATTTTAAGAACATTGGGATGAATCATGCCACAGCCGAGCATTTCGAGCCAATCGCCGCCTTTGCCGCCCAGTGTCTTAGGCTTTTCAATTAGAAATTCGAGCGATGGCTCAGTGAACGGAAAATACCCTGGTTGAGTTTTGATATGTAATTTTTGGCCGTAATATTTTTCAAAGAATTCGCGCAAAATGCCGAGCATATTACCAAGCGTACAAGTCTTAGACACATAGACGCCTTCGCACTGATAAAAAGTATGCTCGTGCGTCGTATCGACGTCTTCGTTGCGATAAACGCGCCCCGGCACAGCTACCGCAATCGCTTCACCGGCATCCAGTTTATATTTGTAAGTCTTAAGCACGCGGTGTTGCATAGTACTAGTGTGGGCAGGCGGGATAAAACCTTCTTCGGTACGGAAAGTATCATAGCCATCGCGAGCAGGATGACCTTTAGCAAAATTCAAGCTGTCAAACATATGAAATTCATCATCAAGTTGGCGCGATTCCATAATATCGAAACCCATGCTTTGGTAGATCGCAATCACGCGGTCAAATTCGCGCATGAGCGGATGTTTGCTGCCAAAATCGGCAGTCAAAAATTCTGGCTGGGCGCCATTAATGTCGCAAGGGGCCGTAATGTCGAGTGCTTCAACGGAATCATTCTCCGCAGCAGCTTCGGCATCAGCGATTTTTTGCAGAATCGCCTGTTTCTTGAGATTGAGCTTTTGGCCAAAATCTGCACGTTGTGCGGCCGGCACGTCCTTGATTTTGGCATATTCGGCATTGAGCTGTTTGAGCTCCGCCTTCAACTCCGCTACTGTTGACATAATATATCTAATTTTAACATAGATGACAGATATAGCGGGCGCAAAAAGCATCCGTTACTGCGGACGCTCGCGTTTTTAGAAATTTTTTATTTTAAGAAGAAGATAATTCCTAGCGAAATTAGCGCTAAAATGACCAAAATTGTCCAAAACCAAGCGGAACCACGCGAAGGTTTCGTATCTTCAATATAAGCAGAATCATCTACCAAATCGACACCACGACCACCATTATTTTTGGAAGTAGTAGCGGCGCGTTCGCGCAAATCAGCAGTAATACGATCTTGAAGTTTGCTGCGTTCTTCGTTTTTTTCGACTAAAATTCCCATGCTTAGAATTGTATCATCTTTTACACGATAGACATAATCTGTATATCTCTAAAAATTATGTTATTATGAAGACATATATTTCTTTAAAAGGAGGAGAAATGGCAACTAACAAGCCTAAGACGGCCAAAAAGTCTGCTAGTAAGAAAGCTTCCGCGAAGCCGAAAAATACTAGTGCCAAGGCCAAAACTACAGCAAAGTCTGTCGTAGCCGAAACTACCAAAAAAGAAAAAATCGCCGCAAAAGAAACGAAAGCTGCTGCGGAAGAAAAAGCTGTGATCGTGTCCGAAAAAGCGCATCCAGTTAAGGAATTCTTTGCACGCAAAGGCGATGCGAACGAAAATATTCTAACAATTTTTAAAGACACAAAAATCATTGGTGCGATTATCGCCGAGATTATCGGCACAATGCTCTTCACTTTAATCGTGTTGACGCTCGGTCTATATAATCCGCTATACATGATCTTTGGTTACATTGGCATTACTGCTGCGGTATTCAAATTGTCGGGTGCACATTTGAACCCAATCGTGACTGCCGGTATGATGGCCAGCCGCCGCATTTCAGCGATTCGTGGCGCGCTCTATATGGTCGCACAAATTTTGGGCGCATGGTTTGCATTCTTGATCGTGAACGGCTTTTACAATGTCGGTATCGCATCGGGCAACATCGATTCGACTTCAACAATGCTACCAACACTAACTGCCGCGAGCGATGTAACCGCCACGACGGAAGACTTTGGTGGTTTCTTCTGGGCATTTACGATGATAGAATTCCTCGGCGCAATCATCATTGCGTTCTTCTATGCACGTGCGTTGAATTACAAACGCGGTGTTTATACTTTCGCGGCGATTGTCGGCAGTGGCGTATTTCTCGCGATGCTAATTGCAGTAATCATTAACAGCACTTACCTTGGCGTCTCAGACAACACCTTCATCATGAACCCAGCTGTGGCCTTCATGTATGGTCTATTGCCAAGCAGCGCAGAAGGCTTCGACGCTTTGATGAGCGCACTTTGCCCAATGCTAGTTTGCTACGTAATCTTCCCAATTATTGGTGGCATTGTCGGCTTCTATCTTTCCGACTTTATCGCCAAATTGAGCGATCAAGAATACGCCAACTAAAAGTTGCAGCAAACAAAAAAATATCTCCCGTGCGGGAGATATTTTTTAATAACTGATTTTATTCAGTAACACCAAGTTCGATGCGCTTGAATTGCTTAACGGTGATATTTTCGCCAGTCTTCGCAATCACATCTTTGATATATTGACCAACGGTCTTAGTATCATCAAAGATATAGCTTTGATTCATTAAGACACGATCGGCAAAAGTCTTCGAAACTTTAGAAGCAATGATTTGCTCCTTGCGATCAGCTGGCTCTTTGCCAGTCAAAGATTTTTCTGCAGCTTCGCGCGCTTCTTTGAGCTTGTCCGCCGGAATTTCATCTTCCGTCACCCATTGTGGGTTCATTGAAGCGACCTGCATAGCAATTTTGTGCGCGAGGTCCTTAAATTCATCAGTCTTAGCAACAAAGGAAGTTTCGCAGTTGACTTCGACGATAGCGCCGAGGCGGCCGTCATGAACATAGGCCTCAATCAAGCCTTCGCGGGTTTCGCGATCGCCACGTTTTTCGGCCTTAGTAAGACCTTTTTTGCGCATGGCGGCGAGAGCTTTGTCGAAATCGCCTTTAGCTTCAACGAGAGCATTTTTAGCATCAGTCAAACCAACACCAGACAACTCTTTGAGCTTCTTGATTAATTCAATGCTGATAGCCTTCGCTTCGTTCGCAACTTCTTTGGTAGTTTTTGCAGCTTGTTTGTCTGCCATAATTAAAACTCCTGTTTAGATTTAGTTTTTGGCAATTTTAGCTTTGCCTTCTTTGATAGCTTCGGCAAAGTAATCCAAAATCAGCTTGACGCCTTTGATAGCATCATCGTTGGCTGGAATTGGGTAATCAACTTCGGTTGGGTCAACATTCGTGTCGCAGATAGCGAAGACTGGAATATGCAAAGTCTGCGCTTCTTTAACGGCATTCTTGTCTTGAATCATATCCGTAACGATAACAGCAACTGGCTGCTCGGCCATATTCTTAATACCACCGTAGCGCTCATTCAAGACATCAATTTCTTCTTGGAAACGCTGCACTTCGAGCTTACTATAGCGTTTTTCGAGTTCACCCGAAGCCATGCGGCGTTCGAGATCTTTCAGTTTGCGAATCTGCTTATTGACAGTTTCAACGTTCGTGAGCATACCGCCAACCCAACGCACAGTAACATATGGCATGTCGACCGATTCGGCGACTTCCTTAACGCTGTCTTTGAGCTGCTTCTTGGTACCAACGAACAAGATTTTCTTGCCCTTGCTGGCGAGCTCAGTTATTTTTGGCAGAGCGACGTCGAGACATTCGACGGTCTTCTCAAGGTTGATAATATGGGCGCCTTGGCGCTTACTGTGAATGTATGGAGCCATCTTTGGGTGCCAGCGGCTAGTCTTGTGACCAAAATGCGCACCAGCAACAAGAAGCTCCTTGATATCTGCTTGTACAGGCATCTTCTACCTTCTCCTGCGTCTCATATGAGACTGCTTCATTAAAATTAATACTATATTATTTTAACACATCTTGGCGATTTTGGCTAGCTTTTCCCTGCTCTGATTACAAGCGTGCGCGAAGTACTTGAAATTATCTTAATTTTGTGCTATAATAAAGATATGGCGCATTTCTTTTTTTGCGCTGCACTTTATTAGGAGGTGTTTATATGAAAACGACCGTAAGAACGATTATCGCCCATGTCCCCGCTATAGCTCCAGAAGATGATGGAATTCGTAAGGTGAAGATCGCCACTGAACACGGCGACTTGATGATGAACCGCCTGCGTCGCGAATTGCGCATTGCGCATGATACGGCAATGCGCCCGCTCAACCAGCGCGTCACAATTGAGCCGAACAACGAATTGTTATTGCAAGTGGCGGACGCTTATGTCAAGAAGTCCAAAGCAATGAAGCGTATGGATAAGAAGCTCGACGAGATGCGTCGAGAAAATATGGACTGGGAGCAGCTTGCGACCGATCTGTACAATACGCTCATTTTCATGACGAGTTGCGCACAGGACTTCTTTGATGTAGTTTCCGTAACGGAGGGGGCGGGCGATGAACTGCTAGCCAAGATTCCGAAAGAATCGGACGATTTGCAGGAAGCACTGAGCGTCGCCAAAGGAGTCATCGACTTAGTCGAAGATGACGAAGACAATAGTGACTATGAGCAACTGATACTCGTATAGAAATACCCCCTTTCAACAAAAAACGGGCCGCGGATGATTCCACGGCCCTTTTTCTTGCACTAGCGATTGGAATATGGATAGGAATAATTATTGGAATTAGAGCTGGAGCTAGAATCGGTGTCGTAATATTCGCCGAGCGTGATATTAATCGTTTGCTCGTTGCCATCGCGCAAGATAGTTAGCGGAATAGTCTCGCCAGATTTATATTCACCAACGAGCGTAGAAATTGAGCCGGCAGTGCCAATTTCGATACCGTTGACCTTAGTGACAATATCGCCCTCTTTAATGCCAGCTTGATCGGCTGGACCACCAGAGACAATCGCGCTTTGGCGACTATTGGTACTGTAGATATAAGCACCGTGCTTAACAGAGAGATTATACTGCTTGGCAACATCGGAAGTAATATTGAGATAAGTGAGGCCAAGATAAGCGCGACTAGCTTTATTATTTTCAATGATGTTTTCTAGCATACCCTTGGTGGCAGAGATTGGAATAGCAAAACCGAGACCATTGCCACTCGAAGAGACGGCGGTATTGATGCCAATAACATCACCGGCAGCGTTCACGAGCGGACCGCCTGAGTTACCAGAGTTAATCGCCGCATCTGTCTGAAGCATATCGCTGAGATATTCAACATTGCTACCATCCGAATCGCTAGCAGCGACGCTACGGCCAGTGCCGCTAATGATGCCTTGGGTGACGGAATTTTGATAAGCGCCGAGAGCGTTGCCGATGGCGAGGACTGGCTGGCCGACCGCAATGGTCTTAGAGTCGCCAAGCGTAACAGTTGGCAAATCACTGACATTATTAATCTTTAAGTAGGCAACATCGTTAAGCGGGTCAAGACCAACAATATCGACATCCTCATAAGTATCGCCATCATCAGTCACGATTTGAATTTCGGTCGCATCTTCAACGACGTGCCTGTTCGTGAGAACATAGCCATCAGAAGTGACGATCATGCCCGTACCAGCCGATTGGCTAGACTGACCATAGCCCCAATAGCTGGTCGAATAGGTTGACGAAATAATCGAGACAACAGCTGGCGTAACTTTGCTAGCGATATTAGCAATTGAAGTTTCTTCAAACTCGATGCTATTGCCGCTATAATAGCCATCCGTGTTAACAACTTGCTGAGTCTGTTCGGCGTTCAGACTATTCACATAAGCCAGCACGCCAAAGACGAGGCCAAGGCCGCCAAGTACAACCGCGAACACGATTGCGCAAATTAGACCGCCATTATTCTTGTCTGTTTTAGCTTTAGATGAATGGCTGGATTGAGGATGATTCGCTTTTGGGCTCTTATAATTCTTCCAATCGTGCGCCGGCGCAGTGGTTGGCGTAGCGGCAGTTGATGTTGGCTCAGCCTGGTCGGGCGTCACGTCCACGATTGGCGGCTCGCCACCATTTGTATTAGTATTTGTTGTATCCCCACTCTCCATCATTCTCCTTTCTTTAATACCCTAAATGTTGAAGTTTGCCCCTGAAAAGAAAAATATCATCACAGCCATAAGCAAAACTGAAAAAATAATCGGAAGCTGAATATCTTCAGCGCGAATTAAGCCATCATGACGGACCACAGATTTGTAACCACGCGCCAAGACAAAGAACATCGTAGTTGCAGCAATCGGTAATTGCGGAATCGAAATCGTCGTGCCAATACTTTGAATCGAATAAACAATCGCCCAGTGATAGAAGATCCAATAAAGTTCAGCGAGCAGGATACCGAAGATGAAGGTAACGAGCGTATAGTCATGCTCCTCGCCCTGCATGAGAACGTGGCGAATAGCGCCGTAGCCAATAATAAAACAGGCCATAACGCCAACGAGTGGATTAAGATCGGCGGTAACCAGCACGGTCGCGAAGGTGCCGAAGAAGACAGCACAAAGCGACTGAATTTCAGTCATAATCGTTTCGCTGCGCGGCTTAACAACGACGAGCCAGATGATATAAGCGAGCGTAAGGATAATATGCCAAGCGTTGAGGCCATCCGTACCGGCAAGATAGACTAACAGCGCGAGGCTAATGCCGACAGTTAGATCAACAAGATTAGATTTCAAATTCAGCATCCAGTAGCGTGGGCGGACAGCGACGACGCGCCATTTGGATAGCAAAACTAAGAGTACACCAAAAATCCAGTTGCCACTCACAACAGTAAGTGCGGTCGAAATCACCGCCAGAGCGATATTGAGCAATACATGAATAGCAGTACTGAGCGCATTGCGCCCTTTGCGCAGCATGATGTAATCGGCCATAGCTTTTCTTATTCTAGCACGCTCAGCGGATTCGCGCCACTTATGCTAATATAGAGGAATGGAGACAAAACCGACCTTTGCACAAAAATATCCTGCACTGAAAGATATTTTTAACTTTTTGACTTTTGTGGGCGCAGTAGCACTGGGTACTTTTATCCTGAACAGCTTTGTATTCCGTAGCTATAATGTAGTCGGTAGTAGTATGGAGAATACTTTCAAGGATGGCGATCGGGTAATCGTGAACCGAATTCCGGTGAGTCTAGCGCATTTGTCCGGTGAAGAATATGTACCTGAGCGCGGGCAAGTCATCGTGTTTGCGAATGGCGGTAACACTTCCCTAACGAACTGTTCGCCAATGGAGGGCGTGAACGACCAATATATTATTAAGCGCGTGATTGCTTTCCCTGGCGAGCGCGTAGTAGTAGCGGATGGCGTGCTGACGGTTTATAACGACGAACATCCAGAAGGTTTTAATCCCGATTTAGATACACGTAAATCGGCGGACGATGGACCAAAAGAGACGATCTCTGGCAGCGTGAATATGATTGTGCCAGAAGGCGAATTATTCGTGTCGGGCGATAACCGCGAAGGACAAAATTCCTATGACTCACGCAATGGGCTAGGTACGATTCCGTATTGCCGCGTAGTGGGACCAGTTTCGACACGAATCTTCCCGTTCACGTCGATTCGCTTCTTCTAGTCGCTTAATCGTCGGTCGAGGGTTTATCGAGTAGCTGCGGCGTGATTTTTGGCTCGCTAGCGGTGATTTTCACAATATCCTTATCGATAAGCGAGAGAGTTTTATAGGCGGTATTGTAATGGCCAACAGTCGTGCCAAGCGAAGTGCCGAGCTTGGCCATGTAGGTATCGAAATTATTGAGATGCGTACTAAGCTTGGCGACGCGCGCTTGAATCTCGGCAGTGTCTTTTTCGATTTCAAGACTGCGCAGCCCCTGCAGAATAGTTTGCAAATAGGCCATGAAACTAGTCGGACTGGTCACAA
>CAZOYU010000004.1:35856-74735 GCA_964584145.1 uncultured Candidatus Saccharibacteria bacterium
AGCCCCTGCAGAATAGTTTGCAAATAGGCCATGAAACTAGTCGGACTGGTCACAATGACTTTTTTGTCACGATAAGCATATTCAATTAGATCACGCTCGGAAGCGGAAGTGCCAACTTTATTGATGAGTAAGTCGTAGTAGAGACTTTCGGACGGAATGAACATAAAGGCAAATTCCATGGTATTTTCAGCGGGACGAATATATTTTGCAGTCTCATCGATGCGCCCCTTGAGGTCGTCGCGGACTTTCTTGGCATAATCCTCGCGCTCCTTCTTGTCTTTAGCGGCAACCATGCGGTTGTAATTTTCGAGCGAAAATTTGGAGTCGATTGGCAGAATTTTACCCTTGTCGAGATAAACGACCGCATCGACAATTTCGCCGTCTTTAAATTTGTATTGTAAATCGTAGGAGCCGACCGGCAGGACATTACCAAGCACAGTATCGAGATAAAACTCACCAAAGACACCGCGCTGCTTCGGATTTTGAAGAACAGCTTGGAGCGTTTTGAGCTCATCGGCGACCGATTCGACATGCTTGTTGGTTTCAGTGATAGTGGCAAGACGATCGGAAATCTCGGAAATGGCCTTTTTACTATCGCGCAGCTGGCGGCCAGATTCGGTCAGCTGGCTGGCGATAGAAGCCTGCACACGTTCGTTATTATGCTCGATGCGTCGCGTAACGGCTTCATTCATTTGATCAATTTTGTCCTGCGTGCGTTTGTTCTCGCGGTCGATTTTGTCATCGAGCGAGCGCGAAAGATTGGCATTCAGACGCATGGTAATAATCACCATCACAAACATTGCAACAATTACGGCGATGACTAAAATAATTTCCAGAATATTCATAAGCATGATTATACAATATCTTGACTTTTCGTGCGGTTTGTGATATAATTAGAAGATAAACTTCTTTTGACACAAAAACAGCCCGCAAGTGGGGCTGTTTTTCTTTTAGCGATTAGCTAGATTATTTGTCGACAACTTCACCTTCGACAGAGCCATCATCTTTCTTATCGTCAGACTTGGCGTCATCGGATTTAGCGCTAGATTTGGCGTCATCAGCTGCTTGCTGATATAGCTTGGCACCAATCGGCATGACGGCGTCGTTGAGCTTCTTGGCAGCTTCTTCGAGCTTATCCTTATCGTCGCCATCCTTTTCGAGCGATTCTTTGGCGTCTTTAACGGCAGTCTTGATCGCCTCCTTATCTTCGTCGGAAATCTTGTCTTTGTATTCGTCTGGCATCTTTTCAGCGCGATAAATTGCATTTTCGAGCTGATTCTTAGCTTCGACAGCTTCCTTTTTCTTCTTATCCTCTTCAGCATGCGCCTCGGCATCGCGCTGAGCTTTTTCAATATCGGCTTTGCTCATGTTGCCAGAGTTCTGAATGGTAATGCTCTGCTCCTTGCCAGTACCTTTATCTTTAGCGGTCACATTCAAAATGCCGTTAGCATCGAGATTGAAAGTAACTTCGATTTGCGGAATGCCGCGTGGTGCTGGAGCGATGCCATCAAGCACAAAACTACCGAGCGATTTGTTGTCACGGGCGAATTCGCGCTCGCCCTGCAGAACATGAATTTCAACTTGCGGCTGATTGTCACTAGCAGTACTAAAGACTTCGGAGCGGCTAGTCGGAATAGTAGTATTGCGTTCAATCAGAGGCGTACGCACACCGCCCATTGTTTCAATACCGAGCGTGAGTGGCGTTACGTCGAGCAAAACGATATCTTTAAAGTCGCCCTGCATCGAACCGACCTGGACAGCGGCACCGAGCGCGACAACCTCATCTGGGTTAACGCCTTGCATTGGGTCTTTGCCAAAGATATCTTTAACTTTATTCACGACCGCCGGCATACGAGTCATACCACCGACCAAGACGATTTCATCAATATCCTTCTTGTCGACTTTGGCGTCTTTGAGAGCATTAAGGACTGGCTTTTCGAGACGATCAAGCAATGGCGAGACGAGCTCTTCGAGCTTAGCGCGAGTAAGCGTAAGATCGAGATGCTTTGGGCCATCAGCGTCGGCAGTAATGTATGGCAAATTAATTTCAACTTCGGTTGCGGAGCTGAGTTCCTTCTTGGCGCGCTCAGCTTCGTCTTTGATGCGCTGCATCGCGGCAGCATCTTTGCGCAAGTCAATATGATTATCTTTCTCGAACTCCGACAAGATATAATCGACAATCTTATTATCGAAGTCTTCACCACCAAGGTGAGTGTCGCCATTCGAGGCCATTACCTCGTAGACACCGCTACCAATATCAAGGATGGAAACATCGAAAGTACCACCACCGAGATCGAAGACAACAATCTTTCCCTCTTTGTTGCTATCAATACCGTAGGCAAGCGCAGCCGCAGTTGGCTCAGGAATAATACGCTTAACTTCAAGACCGGCGATTTTACCAGCATCTTTAGTAGCTTGGCGTTGAGAATCGTCGAAGTAGGCCGGAACGGTAATAATCGCTTCGGTAACTTTTTCACCTAGATAAGCTTCAGCGTCAGCTTTGATCTTGGACAAAATCATAGCCGAAATTTCTTCTGGCGTATATTCCTTGCCGCCCATCTTAACAGCGACGGCTTCGCCCTTCTTGACAATCTTGTATGGCAGAATGTCGAGGTCGTCCTGAACTTCTTTGTCTTCGTAGCGACGGCCAATCAGACGCTTGATGCCATAAATAGTATTTTCTGGATTCGTAACACGCTGACGTTGTGCAACTTTACCGACGAGACGATCGCCTTTCTTTGTTAGCGCGACAACCGACGGCGTGGTGCGGTCACCTTCGCTGTTAGTGATAATTTCTGGTTTGCCAGCGACCATGTACGCAAAAGCAGAGTTTGTCGTACCCAGGTCGATGCCAATAATTTTACTCATATGGATCTATCCTCCTTGAATTATATCCGATTTTATGTTCTAGCACTCGCACCTCGTGAGTGCTAATCTAGTTTTGATTGTAGCGCTTTGGCACTCGACTGTCAAGTCTGCTAAAACAGCGAAGGCGGGTCGCCAGCCGGATTAGCTGGCGGAATTCCGTCCGATGGAGTAGTTGGTGAATTTGCGTTGGACGGAGTAGCTGGTGAACTCGTACTGGACGGAGCGGCAGTGGCAGTAGTAGTGGTAGCGCCATCACAAATCGCCTCATTATGTTTAGCGCTGCGCGAGACAAGGTTAAAACAGAAGATAAACAAGACAAGAATAAAGACAAACCAAATACAAATATGCATAGCATTGTCGGTCGAGAGCAGAAAATCAAACATGCCATGGATGAGCGTTGGTATAGCTAGACTAAGCATGATGAAGCCAGCACTGGGCTCACCTTTGGATTTAGCCAGACGAGCGCGGCCAAGAAAATAGCCCATTATTACGGCGAAACAGAGATGCCCCGGAATGGAAGTAAAGGCACGCACAATGCCCGTGCCGATGCCATACATGAGTACATAGAGAATATTCTCAACGCAGGCAAAGCCAAGCGAAGAATAGGCCGCATAGACAATTGCGTCATAGGTTTCATCAAAGTCACGGTTGTGATAACAGAGCCACCAAATCACGAGCCATTTAACAGATTCCTCAATTAGCGCGACACCAATCACATTCTCGACGAAAATATCACTATAAGTCGGGATAGGAGAATAATATGGCCAGAGATGGTCAAAAGCCGTCTCGCCAATAATCGCAACAATCGAGCTAATACAGCCGAAAATAAAAATCTTTCTGAGTAATTTACCATTCTCGGGATGCGGATCCTGTTTCTTGACATAATTCAACAGGATAATGATCGGTATAATAGCAATGTAGAGCAAAACGTCCATGCTTAAATTTTACAACAAAAGCTGCAAGAACTGTTAAGATAGATTTATGCTTAGCTCTGCGGTACTACAGATAATTGCGATGATTTGTATGCTGATTGACCATGTCGGTTTTTATTTGATGGACAATTTTTTGCCCATGCGCGTGATTGGGCGAATCGCGATGCCGCTGTTCGTGTTTGGGCTAGCGGAAGGCTTCATTCATACGAAGTCGCGCAAAAAATATTTTCTACGAATTTTGAGCACTGCGCTGGTGACCGAAGTGGTGTTGTATTTTTTACAACAGGTAGCCGGCGGAAATGGTTGGCATAATATCTTATTTAATTTCATGCTAGCATTTATAGCATTGCTCTGCGCAGAAAAGGGCGGGCTCTTGCTATACATGATTCCTTTGCTAGCGCTGTTTGCGGAATGTCTGAAACTAGATTACGGCTGGGCAGTGGTCGCACTGGCGGTTTGTTTTTATCTGATTTTGAGACATTGCAAGAAAGACGGTGCGCGCTATGTGATTTTCTTGTTGCTAAGCCTGCTAGCGGTCAATCTATTGCTCGTGGTGGTAAATAATACGCCGCCGCAGATATATGCAATACTAGCAACAATCCCGCTAGCTTTATATCGGGGCAAAAAGGGGCGACGACTGCCGAAATATATTGGCTACGCCTTCTACCCCGCGCATTTGCTACTAATTTTAGTGATTCGACTACTGTTTTATTAAAATTGCCAGGCTGGCAGCAAGACGAAAATCATAAGCATCGCGATGTGCAGCCACAAATTCATTGACGGCTTTAGCGCTACCTGGAAGAGCAGGATTGCGATAATCGTGCACGACAATAATTCCACCAACAGAGAGGCGTGGCACAACTTTAGTAAAGCTAGTCTTGATCGATTCATAAAAATCACCGTCAAAAAGTGCAAAGGAAATTTTTGTCGGCAAATCATCGTCAGCAAGTTCATCAAACCACCCCTTTACGATAACTGGGTCGGGCAAATTAAATTTCTTAAACTTATGCGCTACAGTATCGGGTGAGACTTTGAGTTCGCCGGCTTGAAAGCGCCAGCCAGCATTCGATTGGTCGGCGGCGGTTTTCTCGGGTAGTCCCTCGAAGGAATCATAAAGATAAAGCCATTTGTCGGGCGTTGCTTGCAATGCGCGCGCTAATTCAACTGAAGTATCGCCAGCGTAGCAGCCAAATTCAACGACATCACCAGCAATATCCTGCGTCTTCCGCAGTTCAGTTAAAATAATCTCGGTCTCACGGGAAGGAATCTGCAAATCTTTCATCAGTCAAGAAAACCAATTTCTTTCATAAGCTTACCGAAGTTCTCATGAAATGTCTTAATATCGGCAGAATTGTCGATGTAATAATCGGCGATGGCAATCGGACCACCTTTTTCGAGATTCTCAATCTCACTGCGATCACGCTCAGCAACTTCTTGCGCAGTAAAAGGTCGCTCCGGACGAATGGCCAGGCGCTTACGCCGCAGAGCTTTTGGCACGACAATCGCCACAACGGTCATTTCGTTCGGAAATTCTTGACGAAGAATCTTATATTCCGTCCAGCTATACAGCCCGTCGAGTACAATGCGTTTCTGGCCAGCTTCGATGAGTTTCTTAGTGCTTTCGACAACGCGCTTGACCACAAAATCTTTGCCCTCTTTTTCGCGCAGACCTTCGCGAAAC
Source organism: uncultured Candidatus Saccharibacteria bacterium (assembly GCA_964584145.1). Classification (GTDB taxonomy): domain Bacteria; phylum Patescibacteriota; class Saccharimonadia; order Saccharimonadales; family Saccharimonadaceae; genus UBA2834. The sequence continues at coordinate 41,338 of CAZOYU010000004.1, forward strand.
TTTTTCTCATTCTCGGGCGTAATCTCTTCGCCGGCTTCTTTGATGGCATTTAGAATTACGCCACCAAAATAGACCTTTGGAATACCGCGCTCGGTCAAATATTCAATTGCAGTAGATTTACCACTACCGCACATGCCAACAATGGCTACAATCTTGATATCTTTATTTTCCATTATTGTTATTATAGCAAAGCTAGATAGCGCCCAGAACACGCGACCAGAGTTCGTCGACGACAGATTTATTCATATTGCCAACAGCAGCAAGGCCAGAAATGCCCGATTGCATAAATTCGCGCGCAAGGCCAACAATCGTGCCTTTATCGATGCCGTCAATCATCTTCGGCGCTTCAGTCATTGGCTCAAGTGTGCCAGAGGTAATAAAATCGCGCAGATAGTAGGAGCTAATTTGATCGGCCGTCTGCGCAAGCATCTGATGACGACCAAGCGCATAAGTTTTAGCGGAATTGATTTCAGCTTCACTGATGTCGCCATTAATAACTTTGGCGAGCTCGACGGCGATGAGATCGAAGAGCTCAGCAGCATTCTCGGAATTAACTTCGCCGTCAAAGTCCCAAGTGCTGCTCCACTTATCACTCTCCGTATTGGAACCAATACCGTAGACAATACCACGCTTGCGCGCGGCACCAAAAATCTTACTGCTCATCGTACCATTTAGGATATGATTGAGACAGCTCATAGCATAGCGCTCTTTAGGTTCGAGCATGCGCGTGACGATAAAGCTAAAACCAAAGCAGACGTTGGCAGCGTCTTTGCGGCGAATCAGAACTGGGTCAGTGCCCGCATAGGCACTCATAGGAATCTCAAATCTTTCGCCTGGTTTTAAATCCCATGCTTCGAGCATATTAATAATTTTGCGTTTACGACTACGCAAATTGCCAGCAATAATGAATTGCATATTGGCAGCAGTATGCGTGCGACGATGGTGCTCGCGGATGTCTTTGAGCTCGATGTCGTTGATGGTTTTAAGGCGTTCGCTATAAGTTAGAACTTTTTCACCAAGTTCCTGCTGGAGCTTTGGCCAGATGAGGCGCGAATAATCGTTTTGATAACCGGTCAACTCCGAACGAACATTGCCCTTCTCGCTCGCAAGCTCAGCCTCATTGAAACGCGGGCGAGCAACCGCTAACTCCTGCAACTTCAAGATGCGCTCCCATTCAAAATCGGCGCATTCGGCCTCATAAGCAATAAAACAGTCCGAAGTCCAAGCGTTGTGATAAGCGCCATTCTTAGTAAATTCGGATTCATAAGCCTGCTCATCCTTAAATTCGGCGTTCATGCCAAAAGCCATGTGCTCCATCAGGTGCGCAACTTCATAAATTTCCGGCTTTTTAACAAATTTATTGCCAGCACGAAAAATAATCTTAATATTCATGACGCTGGAATTGGGCGTATCAATAAGTAGGCCCTGCGCGCCATTTTTGAGATTGATTGCTTCTACAGAATGTTTCATAACAGAAGAAGAGAACGCGACGAGCGGCCGCGTTCCCTTTGATGATGTCTAGCGACGACCCTTTTTCTTATTTTGACGAGCCTTTTTCTTGCTCTTGCGGGCAGCATTACGCTTGGCATTTTTATCGACATTTTTATTGCTCGAATGCGTGGCACCAACCGGCGTTTTTGGCGTATCCTTAGTAATACCATGTTCGTCTTTAGAGAATTCCTTGTCGAGATTTTTCTCGCCAGCCGAAATCTCATTCACGCCTTTTTCAGTAGCAGACTCAGCCATCTTAGTTAATTCGGTATCATATTTATCGTCGGAAACTTCAGCGACATCTTGCTGCTTAATGCTGAGCAAAATATGCATGACTTCTTCACGCAAAGCCCGTTGGAGGCCGTCAAAGAGCTTCTGTGACTCGGAGCGGTATTCGACGAGTGGATCGCGCTGACCAACGGAACGCCAGTGAATACCTTCGCGGAGATGCTGCATATTTTCGAGATGTTGCATCCAGAGCGTATCGAGCACATTGAGATAAACTTCACGCTCAATCTTGCGCATCGTCTCTTCACCAAACTCAATTTCTTTGTCGTGATACATTTCTTCGACAGCAGCAAGCGCGAGCTTATAGCGATCCTTTTCTTTGCGCATTAGACCAATCGAGTCAATCAAATCCTCATCAAGGTCGAAGACACGCTTGAAATTCTCTTTGAACTGCTTATTGACGCGCGAACTAAATTGAACGAGCTCAGCAATTTCCTCTTTGTAGAGACGGACAATTTCAGGACGGATATTATTACCATCGAGAATTTTGCGGCGCATAGTATAGACCACTTTACGATGGCGGTTAATCACGTTATCGTACTGAACGACATTCTTGCGAGAATCGAAATTGAAACCCTCGATGCGCTTCTGGGCCTGCTCGAGTGTCTTAGAAACAGATTTATTGCGAATCGGCGTATCGTCATCAAGACCAAGTCGCTGCATAAGCATGCCAATGCGATCGCCCTGGAAAATGCGCATAAGATCGTCTTCGCAGGAAACAAAGAATTGAGTCGTGCCTGGGTCGCCCTGACGACCACCACGACCACGCAACTGATTGTCGACGCGGCGGGAATCATGGCGAGCAGTACCGATTACGACAAGACCGCCAAGTTCAGCAATACCTTTAGCGAGCTTAATATCGGTACCGCGACCAGCCATGTTAGTCGCAAGCGTGACGGCACCTTTTTCGCCAGCTTTGGCGATAATAGCAGCTTCGCGCTCGTTGTTCTTTGCGTTAAGCAACTCAAATGGTACACCTTCCTTCTCGAGATAAGCAGCGATGCGTTCGTTATTCGCAATTGAATCAGAACCAACCAGAACTGGCTGACCGCGCTCATGATATTTCTTAATCTCGGCAGCAATCGCTTTGAGCTTAGCGGCTTCAGTACGATAGATTAAATCGTCTTTATCGACACGGATAATTGGCTTGTTCGGCGGAATTTGGATCACGTCGAGTGCATAAATCTGCTGGAACTCCTCAGCTTCTGTAAAAGCAGTACCAGTCATGCCAGAGAGCTTATTATAGAGACGGAAGAAATTCTGGAAGGAAATCGTCGCGAGCGTCATCGACTCTTCGCGCACGAGTACACCCTCTTTGGCCTCAATTGCCTGATGGAGGCCTTCATTGTAGCGGCGCCCCTGCATGAGACGACCAGTGTGCTCATCAACGATGAGGACTTCGCCAGAATTAGTAACAACATAATCTTTATCGCGGTGGAAGAGCGTCTCGGCGCGCAGGGCTTGTTCGAGATGATAGACGACACGAGTGTTTTCGGTCGTATAAAGCGTGTCGACACCCAAAATTTTCTGAACTTTTTCGACGCCCTCATCGGTCAATGCGACTGTGCGACGCTTTTCATCAACAATATAATCTTGGTTACCAAGTTGAGCACAGACTTTAGCGAACTGATAATAACTTTCCGGATTGTCACCAGCTGGGGCAGAAATAATCAGTGGCGTACGGGCTTCATCGATTAGAATCGAGTCAACCTCATCGACGATTGCAAAATTGAGTTCGCGCTGGCGCAGATATTGCGCATCTTTGACCATGTTATCGCGCAGATAATCAAAGCCGAATTCGTTATTGGTGCCATAAGTGACATCGCAGAGATAGGCCTCTTTGCGAGTGCAAGGACGCAAATGGCGCATACGCTCATCGTCGTGGTCTTCATTGATATATTCTTTATCATATTTGAAGCTAGCTTCATTAATAATTACGCCAACAGAGAGACCGAGGAAATCGTAAAGCTCGCCCATCCAGCCAGCATCGCGCTGAGCAAGATAATCGTTCACAGTAACAACATGAACGCCACGACCAGTTAGGGCATTGAGATAGACTGGCAAGGTTGCAACCAGAGTTTTACCTTCGCCCGTCTTCATTTCGGCAACATTGCCTTCGTGCAGGACGATACCGCCAATCAACTGGACATCGAAGGGGCGGAGTTTAAGAACGCGGTCGCTAGCTTCCCGCACGAGCGCAAAAGCATCTGGCAAAATTTGGTCGAGCGCCTTATTGGCTTCGGCAATTTTGGCTTGCTTCTTCTCAGCTTTTTCTTCCTGCTGAGTTTTAGCGGTTTTATTATCGGCTTTGCCTTCAGCCTTTTTGTCCTTCTTGGCTTGTTTTTCGGCTTTGAGTCGAGCGAGCGCATTTTCGGCTTCGACTTTTTTCTGAGCTTTTTTGAGGCGCGCGCGGAGTTTTTCGGTCTGCTCTTGGAGTTCGGACTTGGACATGTTGGCGTATTTTGGCGCCAACTTGTTAATTTCATCCACCCGTTTTTGAAGCCGACGCAACGTCTTTTTCTGAGCATCACCAAAAATGTGTTGCAAGAAAATCGTCATACCGCTTTTATCGGCTAATTTATCGGTTGGTTTTTTCTCTTTTGGAGCCTTTTTAGCTTTTTTAACTTTTTTGGCTTTTTCGGCGACTGCTTCCGCCGGCTTGTCCACCCTCTGTTTCTGCTCGGACCTCTTCTCTTTCATTGTTTTAGTATATCACGCGGCTTATTTCTTCAAAAAGCGCTCGAGAAACCCTTTCTTGTCGTAATTAGTTTTTTCAGTTTTGAAGCGACGAATTTGCCCCATCAATTTGGCTTCGAGAATATCGATGCCAGCAAATGTGTTAGAACATTCTTCTTTAGCATTGAGGACTTTGCCGCCTGGGATATCTAGCGTTGCGGAGATTTCATATTTATTGCCATGTGCGCGGTCGACCTGAGTAATAACAACTTTAGCGACGAGATCTTTGCGGTTTTGGCGTGGCAGATAACGATCGAGTTTACCAATTCGCTTCTGGACATATTTCTGGAAGCTCTCTTCGACTTTGTAATTCGAGCCGCTAATGTCAATATTTTCAATCATGTTAGATAGTCTCCTTTCCATCCAAATATTTGCGCAAAACTTCAGGGATACGGACGGTCATATCCTCGTTTTGATAGTTTTCGATAATAGCAATCATAATGCGCCCCAACGCGAAAGCGGTAGCGTCATTAGTATGCACCAACTCGACTTCGCCAGATTCACGACGCACACGCGTGTTAAGGCGGCGAGATTGATAATCGGTCATATAGTCAGCAGTATGCGTCTCGCGGTATTTATTCTGGCCTGGCAGCCAAACTTCCATGTCAATACCACGCGCATCAGGCTTACCAATGTCGAAGGTGCATTTGCTTATCACGCGATATGGCAAACGCAGCTGCTCAATTAACCAGCGCTGAATAGCGACAAAAAGTTCATGCTCTTTGCGGCTAGTTTCCTTGGTCGAGAAGCTCTCCATTTCGAGCTTATCGAATTGGTGCATGCGGATAATGCCTTCCATATCTTTGCCATAAGTTCCCGCTTCTTGGCGAAAAGAAGTGGCATAGCCTAGGTAGCGAGCCGGCAATTCCGTCTCAGCAAAAATCTCATTAGCATGCATCGAGCCGAGCACATGCTCAGCAGAGCCCTGTAGCCAGAGTTCTTCGCCTTCAATCTTGTAGCGATCCTCACGCGGTTCGAGACGATCCATTGCATCATACATCTCAGTGCGAAGCATCAGTGGTGGCAGCACAAGCGTGAAAGGTTTGGTCGAGAGGCCATCGAGCTGATATTTTTGGATAATTTCCTTAATTACGCCTTCATCAGACAAGCTATTCATGACAAAATTAACAATTGCCATCTGAAGCTTAACCATGTCGCCCTTAATGTAGGCGAAACGCGCACCCGTAACTTTAGCGGCGCGCTCTTTATCGATCCAGCCACGCGCTTGACCAATTTCATAATGATTCTTTGGCGTAAAACTAAATTTAGTTGGTTCACCAATCACTTCGGCAACTTCATTATCATCCTCGGAAAGGCCAACTGGCACGTCGGCTTCAGGAACATTCGGCACAGTCTTAAGTTTCGCGAGATAAACTGGCTCGATTTCGGCCAACTGCGACTCGAGCGCAGACAGCTCTTTCTTGAGCGCCTTGCCGCGATCAATCAAAGCTTGGTCCGGCTTTCCGTTTTTCATCTGAGCAGAAATCGTATTGCGTTCTTGGCGCAAAGTGTCGATTTTCTGCGATAGACTCTTGCGCTCGTCATCAAGTTGAAGAATTTCGCCGAGGTCAATATCATAAGCTTTGTTATGAATAGCATCCTCGACTTGCTGGCGATTCGCACGGATATAATTAATATCTAACATGACTTCATTCTATCATCAAAGCAAGATCATGACTAGCGGAGTTTAAGATTAGCACGGTATCTTGACTTTTTTGACCAAGTGTGCTATAATAGTAGAAGCTCGCTGTTTTGAAGTGAGAGCAGTTCGGTCACGTCGATATCAATATCGACCGGAAATACATAGGAGGTGTTTTAGAATGGCCGAAAGTACTAAAAAGAGAAAGAAGAGTTACGTAGCATTGCTGAACGAATTGGGTGAAGCATTGCTGTGTCGCGGCGCGCTGGCGGACGAGTTGTCCGAATATATTCAGCGCCGCAAGGAGCAAAAGGCGGTTGCGCGCCATGAAAAGTTTGGCTCGAGAGAGCGCTATCTGGCATGGGCGCAATATTACGAAATCCGCGCCACGATTGTGGAAATTCGCAACGACATCAAGTCGAATAGTTGCGAAATTACGCGTCTCGAGGACGAGATTTCGACTTGCCGTCCGCGCGCGAATGGTGCAGACGACAACCCGGACGCCGCAGATCCCGATCCGGACGCCATGCCGGACGGCTTCTAATTACCCGTGAACTCTAACTATTGATCTTTCTCGCTCTTTGTCTAGACCCGGCCAGAAATGGTCGGGTTTTTCCTGTTTGTAGTACAATGAGCTTATGGATAAGAAATTGCGCAACTATATCGAATACATTCAAAAAGAAGCGAAGCACCCGAGTGCGGAATTGATTGAATATCATAAAACGATGACGCAGCAATTTCAGCATGAGCGGCTGATCCATCTGATTGTGACGATGTTTTTTGCGCTGTTCTTGTTGCTCTTCTTTGCACTATTTCTCTGTTTGGCAATCTTCCTGACAGGCTCCGTGGCAGCGAATTATCTGATTGGTGGCACAGGAATTATTACTTTAATCTTGCTAATTACGACACTATTTTATGTGCGCCACTATTATCAGCTCGAGAACGGCACACAGGCGCTGGAAGATATTACGCGCAAATTATATAAGCGCGACTAATTTTCGTAGAATTTTTGGCCAGCGAGTGTGTAGTATTCGATTTTGTCATTCTGTTCGGCTTCAATATAATTGTCTTTAATATTGATTAGTTCATAGTCCCTAAGCAGACGCGAGCCGTCATTCTTATATAGATCATAGAGCTTATTGGCCACCTTGCACGAGTAGAAGCCGTTGCTTGCCACAATATCAATGCAAGCAGTTGAGCGGATCAATTCTTTGCCGTCCGCCGAAATAACGCCCTTAGTCTTGCTGTCAACTACAAGATAATTCCCATCATCAAGCAACTCTATTTTACCCCCGCTCGAGAGCTCTTCGAGATCCTTATTCAATAAGATTGTACTATTCTTAATATAATTACCGTTTTGATCAGGACCAGAAAAACTATACAGACTACCAAGCTTCGCGAGCTCCGTTTGATTAAATACCGATTTGCCGTCCTTATCCAAGACGACTACACCGCTGCCACTAATGCCCAACACGTAACCAGAGGCATTTTTCCTAATAGAGCTAGCATTCTTGAATTCAATTTGTTTTTCACCGGAGACAATCACGGCGGTCCTATTATTCTCACTAGCGTTATCGCTTTTTATATAAGCATAGTGCTCATGGTCATAGATATAGAAGTAGCCAGAATATAAAACGGCCTCTGGCTGAATAAAGATTACGCCATCTTCGCCCATGTAATAAGTCGAATTATTTTTTTCGGCATAAAGATAACCGTTGAAACTTATACTTATAATATAACTACGTTTTTCAGCGTCCCAATCAAAAACATTGTTCCCCCAAACGACTTTTTTATAGGCACTGTCTTCACTTAAGATGATAATATTTTGATCTTCCGAGACAGACACGGCCGTATATTCTCCTTCACCGTCGAAAGAAACACGAATAGCGCCCGTATTGGTCGAAATCACGTAAACCTTCCCCTCAATCGTAAGTGCAATGAATTCATCTACGCTAAAACTGGTATCCATGCCGCCGCTGAGTTTGCCAAGTTTAGTGCCGGCGTTATCGTAGATAATCGTATCATTACCGCTATAAGCCACTGTTAATCCATGTAAATCTTCGGCATTATCAACATACATGAGCCGCTCACCTTTGCCATTAATTAGCTGGCGTTCCCCCTCTTTCGTAACAAGATAATTGGCGCCAACCTGTGCAATCTCTTCGTATTCGTCAAATGGGACAGACAGCTTACCGGTGTTGGCGAGAATTGCGTATTTGGTTCCGGAGCTATCCGTCACTAGCGCATAACCGCCGCGAAAATCAGTAGCAGTCGCGTAGGCAAAATCCGTTAAACGCTGGCCATCGCTATTAAAAGCAGCATAAAGCCGGTCGTCGCCATCGTGCGCGAGAAAGAAAGCAGTCACGCCATCTTCGGCCGTTGCTCCGCCTGTATCGCGACTAAGCAATGCAACGATGCCCCAAATACCCAAACCGAGCAGCAGCACGACGCCCGCAATAAGGCCAATTAAAATCGGCAAACGGTGACTACTTTTGAGTTTTTTCGGCTGATAGGCCTCAGTAGCATTAGCGTCAACCAGCACAGTTGGGTCGACCTGAATCTCGGCAGTTTTCTCTGCGGCAATCTCGGACAGAGGCCGATAGTTTGGATCGGCATCAACCATAATCGTATTGTCGGGCGCAGGTTCAGCATTAGCAGTAGCAGCAGCGTCAGCTTCGACGGCCATCTGTTTCTTAATCGTATTAGTTTGGTCAATCGTCTCTTTAGCGACATTAGACATGACGTCATCAGGTTTCATGCTTATCCTTATTTAACTATTTTATTTTAGCAAAAATACAGCGTTTTGACAGGACAAGAAGCCCGCTTTACTTTTATAGCTTAATCTGATATAATTGCCAGTAATTATGAAAACATCAATCCAACCTAAAGACTACCGCTTTGTGGTTTTCGCCGATGAGCAGGCTAAATTTTCGTTTTTGACCCGCTCTACTGCAAAGTCGGACGATACGATTAAGTGGACGGATGGCAAGGAATATCCACTCGTTAAGATGCAAATCTCCAGCGCTTCTCATCCATTCTTCACTGGCGAAGAAAAAATTATCGATACTGAAGGCCGTGTGGATCGCTTCAAGGCGCGCGCCAAGAAAGCAGCTGCGCTGAGGAGCCAACTTGGCAACAAAGCCGCGAAGGCACAAAAAGAAGCTGCCAAAAAAGCCGAGAAAAACGAGAAATAGGACTAAGCGACATGGCAAGAAAGACAAAGAAAGCGGTCGCGAAAGCAAAATTGAACCGCAATAATAACCACAAACACAGCGAAAAGCGCAAGCACTTAAGCTTGAAAGACGGTCGCTAGCAAAAATCTCCCTGCGGGGAGATTTTTTGTGACTAGAAGATTTTTGCGACGCCCAAATGCGACTGTGGCGTCAGCCGTTTTTTGTGGCGCCTAAATATGGTTGTGGAGTTGGTTGAGCTCGAGGAGATTATCTTCCTTGCTCTGCTCGATTACGGTACGAACATTGGCATTGGTAGGTGAGACACCGGTGCGCTTGAGTTGGCGGCCAATTTCGCGGCCGATGCCAGACTCTTCTTCAGAGAAAACGCAGCCGCAATATTTTTGCATATAGAGACCAACGCGACGCGCTTCGTCTTGACCCTCGCGCCAGCCTTCGCGGAAATCGCGATAGACAAATTCAATGCCATATTCGGCAGCGAGTTCGGACATATAGTGCGCAATGAAATCGTGACGCTGATAAATACTATAAAGCAGCGTAGTCGAGATAGCGTCGTAGCCATGCGCTTTGGCATAGTCAAAAGTATGACGCAAACGGAGCGGATAGCAATATTCTTCGCAACGCGTCGTGAGTTTGTTTGTGACATTGCGGCAAAATTCATCGAGACCATAAACGTCGTCTATTTCAAGCTGAATTTGGATAAGCTTAGCATATTCTTTGAGGCAGTCACGGCGCGCCTTATATTCGGCGTAAGGGTGAATGTTGGGATTATACCAATAGAGTGTCGGTTCAATCCCCTCAGCGCGGAGCGTTTTAATGCAATAGACGCTACACGGCGCGCAACAAGTGTGAAGTAATAATTTCATTGAGGCGATTATAACATATTAGGGGACGGCATTCGGGGAGTGTTTTATATATGCAACTTTGCGGTAAAAATGCCCGAAAATGTTAATCTTTCACGCAATACCCTAAAAACACTCAATGTCCGCGATGGGTTTTCTGAAAATTATGAAATTTTTTTGCAGATTCCGCATATACTATAATAAAATTAACTTAAACAGGTGTAAAAATATGGGCATCATCGAGGCAAAAAACGTCTGCAAGACCTTTGGCAAAGAACAAGTGCTCAAGGATATTTCACTTGAAGTAAATGAGGCTGAATATTTAGCAATCATTGGCCCAAGCGGTAGCGGCAAAAGCACCTTGTTGCATATTTTGGGCGGCATGGATACGCAAGATAGTGGCGAAGTGCTGTTTGCAGGACAAAACACAAAGCAGCTATCGCGACGGCAATTGGCAGAGATTCGTAATCAGAAATTCGGTTTTGTGTTTCAATTCTTTTATCTTGAGCCACATCTGACGGTCGCTGAAAATCTCGAAATTCCCCTCTTTTTGAGCAAGCTCAAGAAAACCGAACGTGAGAACCGAGTAAACGTAATTGCGGCGGCAGTGGGCGTGGAGAAGTTGCTAAATAAATTTCCGCGCCAACTGTCGGGCGGCGAACAACAACGCGTAGCAATTGGGCGAGCAATTATCAATTATCCGCGCGTGTTATTCTTAGATGAGCCAACTGGCAACCTCGATTCCGAAAATACTACCAAAATTATTAGTCTCATCAAGACCCTACAAATAAAATATCAATTTACGATTATCATGATTACACATGATATCAATGTGGCGAGAGCGGCTGACCGCATCGTTAAAATCGAAGATGGCAAAATATGTTAAAAATATCTGACGCAGCGTGTCTAGCAAAATCAAAAATTCGCGCGCATAAAATTTGGTTTACAATCGTAATTCTAGTCGAAGCCTTGCTGCTAGCGGCCGTGTTTTTGTTGCTCGGCATATCGAATGCGATTAGCGCGGATTTAAAGGAATATAGTGCAAGTAGTTTGAGCGGAAGATATTTAGTGCGCGCAACTAGCCCGCGGTTCGGCAACAACTCGTCACTCTTGAACAACACTGAAGTTTGGGACTTGGCGGATAAATTATACAAGAAAGCGATTGCGGAAAAGACTGCACTAGCGAAGCAGCTCGGCGTCAGCTACGACGCGGGTGCGGAAGAAAAACCAACAGAATACATCGAGGGCGAGCGCACATTTAATACTTGGTCAGAATATGCACAAATGGCGATTAGTGAATACATTAACAGCCTTAATTTAGGTAGCGGTCGCGCGGCGATCGAGCAACAGCTGAACGGCTACGATTATAAATCAGTTTACGCATGGCATAATTTGATTGCGGACGGCTCGATAGTCATGCTAGACGGCGACAAAGAAAACTTTGTAGATTACAAAACGTCCAATTCGACGGAAGATGAAAGTACCTTGGATGGCTTTCAGGTCTTAGACGAATCGCTTTATGCGGATTTTATGGGCGAGGAAATCGATACTGCGAGCGAGACAATTCCAATTGTGATTTCATTGAAAACAGCACAAAAGTACCTTGATACCGAAGATGATGACTATCTGGATATTTATGCGAAAATTATCGGTACGGAATATACAGCTTGTTATCGAAATAACGCCTCGAGGCAGTTGATTTTTGATATTGAACAGTCTCAGGCAAATGCGGATTTTGGTATCGTCTACGATAATCCAGCTAATGCTTGCGGTGAAGTGGTCATAAAGTCCGACCAACGCAGCGAGGAAGAAAAACTAGCAGCAGAAAAAGAAAAGGCTTTTGCGCAAGCACTAGGCGAATACGAAGAAGCGTATCAGGAAAAAGTGACTTTTCGGGTAGTGGGCGTAATTCCGGCAAACACCGATCTAAACAGTAGTACGGATTTGTTCGGTCTAATAAAAGATTTGGGCAAGATTAATATTGGCACGCCAATAATTCCGCGCGCTTATTATGAAACAAATAAACAACGATTGGCGCGATATTTCTTAGATTATAGCGAGCTGGACGATCTTTATGGAGTGGCGAGTGGCTTCTTAATCGAATTCAATGACGCGGCGACGGCGGCGCGTTTTGTTGAGGAACAGACTTGCGAGAATCCAGAAAAGGGCTGCTTAGAACAGGCGCGACCGTTTAGTTTGAGTTTTAGCAATAAAAGCTTGCTGCTGGCGGATATTTCAGCAATAGCGCAGACGCTAATTTTGATTTTGGCAAGTATCGCGGTAGCACTGGCGGTGATGACGACGATTGTGATTATTCTGCGCTCGATACATGCGGAGAAGAAAGAGATTGCAATTTATAAAGCGATTGGTTTTCGACGCGGTCATTTGGTGCAGATTTATGCGACGCAGACAATGATTATTACGGCGACGACGATTCTGTTGGCGGTGGTGCTAGCTTTGGCGATTGGCATAATTGCGAATGTGGCGCTGAGCGCCGATTTAACGGAGGAGCTGAGCGAGATTTTCTCGATTTACCATCGGACGATTGCAACGCGGTTGTTCGTGCTCGATATTTTGCCGTCGCTGGGCGTAATCGGGCTGTTTTTGGCGGCGACAACACTGGCGGGCGCAACGACGACGGCGCTATCGGCGAACGATAATATTGTGGCGGGATTGAGGTATGAGTAAAAAATATAGCGAGACCAAGAAAGGTGAGAAATGATTTTATCAAAGACGCAACGGAATGAGATGCAAGCATGTGTAGATTCTTTGGAGAAGTTTTGCATGTATACTATAAATGATAAAATCGCATCTTTTTACGAAATAGCCGAGAATCCGCGCTTAATATTAAAGTAGCGAGAAAGAACAGCGATATATCTATTTAGCCTCGAAAGTCTCTGTCTCAAATACCAACCAAAACAAAATACCGGAACAATCCTAAAATTAAGCGAATATTTCTACGATGGTAAAATTAACGACGAAGACCCGTCCGACCATCATGTCCTCAATTCTACTAGAGATGATTTCTCGCAACCGGTTAAAGATATAGACCGATTAATCTGTAAAGGATTATGCGAAGAATTGTGCGATCCCGAGTCGACTAGAAACGAAAACTTATCGGAGGAACAGGTAGCCAATGCGCTTACCGAGCTGCGAAAGCCACTGCGATACATTAAATCAAAGTCTGATGGAATAATTGTCGGAAAAATCCGAAAAAGAAGTAATTAAAAATGAAGGAATCATTATGCGCGACGCATAATAGCACAAAGCTTACAATTTATGATCGAGCAGCATTTCAAAAAAACGGGCTCTTCTTAGGTATCTCTCCGTTCGAATTACCCGCGTCGGAATATGTTTTTATTATAGCAAATCAGAGATAGAAAGTCAAGACGGTCAATACGATTACAGACGCGGTTATTACAAGAGGATTTTGCGACAAAGGATAATATCGGGCCCCCACATTTTTAAGAAATGACAAAAAAAGACGATTTGTAAATCCGAATCGTCACTTGATTGCTTTAAATGGTGAGTCAGGTGGGACTCGAACCCACGACACTCTGCTTAAGAGGCAGATGCTCTAACCAGCTGAGCTACTGACCCATATTTTTCAGATGAAATCTTGTAGTATTATACCAAAGTTTTTGCTTTTTCGCAAGAGACTAAGCTAAAATAGGATTAATGAGCTACGTGTTTTGGATTTTATTTGCAATTGTACTAATTTTCGCATTAACGGCACTAACCGGCGCGCCCTATGTACCATCCAAAACTACAGAATTGAAGCGCGCGTTCCGGCATTTATATAAACTGGGGCCAGACGATCTATTGGTCGACCTCGGCTCGGGCGATGGCGTCGTCCTGAAAGCCGCACGCGAATGCGGTGCGCGGGCGTTTGGCGTAGAGATTAACCCCCTACTAGTTTTTCTGACAAAAGTGCGTTTTTGGCGCGATAAAAAAGTGCAAGTACGCTCGGGGAATTTATTTCGAATCAGCTTCCCCGCTGAAACCACAGTGGTTTATGTGTTTGGCGAAGATCGCGATATCAATAAAATGGCGGCAGCGATTGCGAAACAAGCGGCGAAATTGGGACGAGATCTATATGTGATTTCGCATGCTTTTCCGATTAAAAATTTGAAGCCACTAAAAACTTACCGCGCATATTTTTTGTATAGAATCAAAGCCTAACGAGATAGACGCTGGTCCAAATTTCTAGCTGGTCGCCACCATGATAAGTTTGGCCGTCGGCAGTATTGAACCAAGTGCCAGCTGGGATAATTTGCGTACTGCCCTCTTTGACGAGTTTAGCTTTGCCGTCGAAATTATAGTACCAGTAACGCGTGTCGCCGAGTTCTTCGATGCCAAAAGGTTTGAGAGTTTGCGGCTTTTGCATGTCGGAGCTCAGCAGGACATTATTAATAACCCCCTCAAGTTCGCTGACAGAGTAATAATCACTAAAGACAGCCGCTTCCTGGACGCGGAATCCCTGGAAAATATAACGCGGGACGCTCGGTAGTTGCGACGGCTGGTAGAGAGCGCTCGGCGCCTGCAAAACCGCTTGCCGATTATCCGGCCAGCGCAAATCTTCAGTGAAGCCATAAAGATTAGAAATCGTCGAATCACCGTCCGCAGTAGCGGAAGTCAAAAGATTATTCGTCAGCACATTGAAGTAGTAAGTCGAAATAACATTGTAATAGCGCGTCGATTTCTTAACAATTTCGTTCTTAGTTACTTCAATGGTAGCAAGCTGGCCATTTTGCTCTTTAATCACTTTGGTGCCAACATGGAATTCTTCCGTGTTATCAACGGAGACGAAGCGTCCGAGGTCTGCACTAAAGATGCTGTGTGCGAAAATCGTATTTAAGACCGTGCCGTCACTAAATTCAATATGGCGATAATGGTCTGTGCCGTGCTCTTGCTCGATCCAAATTGGATAGGCTGGCACGAACTTGCCAAGGTCATAACTCCAGACCTTGAGCAAATCATCGTAATCAATGTCTTCAACATTCTTATAACCGCCATTCCAGAGCGAAACTTTCGTGCCTTCGATTAGGCAGGCCCTAACATACATTGCCGTAACAACCAAATCCCCCGTCACATTCGGAACGCTAAGTGCGCCAGTTGAAGCATTATAAGTATAGTCCGTATTTTGCGTTAGCTCCTTACCACCCATAGTAACCGAGACTGAACTTGAGGACGGATACGTATTGTTATAGCTTGAAGCACGAAGCGTAGTGGTATAGGTTTGCCCAATCTTAATGCTAGTAGCGGTATTGGAAGAGCTAACACCTATAAAACTATTAGTAATAGAATAAGTCCACGAGAAGGCTGCAGAGTCGGTGCGCGTGGCGTGGCCGCTGCTAGTAGAAGCGCTGGTGATTTCACTACTCGTGGCAGTATTGCCGTACGCATCGGTGCCATAGATTACGAAATAATAATCACCATCATTTAGGCCCGTAAACGTATAGCTAGTTTCGTCATCAGTCGTCGTAATCGTATTCATCAGCGTGCTACTAGTGGTCGAGCCGGAGTAAACCTGAATCGTAAAATTATTAATGGTCGATTCGTCGGTCGCGCTCCAAGTCAGCAAAACTTCGCCGTCGACATTCTGCTGAGTTGCGAGCAAGTTCGAAACAACTGGTGCCTCTGTGTCAGTAATAATAACTTCTTGGTCGACTAGAAGCGTAATACGGCCAGCATTAATATCCGCAATGCCACTAGACTGCAAGAAAATGTTTGCGCGGACATAACTGCTAGAGTATTGGGCGGTCGAGTCGAGCGGATAAACATAGACCGTATATTCTTGAGTAGTCTTGGCACCAATGGTGAAAGTTGGCGACTGTGCACCGTTAGTGTCAGCAAGATAAAAACCTGAACTATTGGCAAGCGTGAGCGTAAAGTCGCGACTATAGTCGAAAGTATTAATCACCGAAACCGTGAAGGCGGCGCGCGTATTAGGTGAGCGCAAATCGCCTGTCGTAGAACTGCTAATGCTCGCAAAAAGCTGGCCGGTCTGCTCACTATTGAAGCTAATCACCAGGTCATCGTCGACCGTGAAAGTACCCGTCTCATCCTCAGTCGGTACGAAACTAATAATTACCGAAAAAGTAACACTTTCGCCCTCAGGAATAGCGTCACCATTAGTGATGCCATCGAGCGCAAAATTAATATCTGCATCGGTAAGCGTTTGGCCGTTTTGACTAACGGTTGGAACATAATTATCGACCGAGAAAACCTGATTATAAAAAGTGTCGTTCTGAATCGTGACGGAGTAAATTGCCATGTAGGAGCTTTGCTCAGTTTGGCGCTGTGGCACGGTAAATGAGAGATTAAAATCGATGGTCGTATCGGTAAAAGTCGGCGTACTTGTAGCGTTCTTGGAATTCGTGCTATCAAAAGTTACATCCGTAATACGCACGCTGCCCTGCGGTTGCAGAGTAACGATGCCACTAAAATCAAGAATTTGGCCATAAGCAGCAAAGCCGATTGTCATAAAAGCCAGCACGCTAAAGAAAGCACCAATCAGGCCACGACGAATGCGCTGTTGACGCTGCTGAACGAAATTAGTTGGCTTTTTCGCCATTTTTTTACTTCCTCTTAGTGAAGTCAGTCGTTTTGACAGCATATTCCCAAGCCATATGTTCGCCAACGATGATGAATTCGGTCTTTTTGTCGCCACGATAGCAGCTGATTGGGAGATGAATAGAATTATAGACGTCGAGCAATTCATCGAAACGGTTGACGGTTAAAACGTTGAGGCCGGCAGTTTTCGGGCGCTCATTGACTTCAACAATAATGCTGTCGTACGAACCGACGAGATGCTTGACGGCGTTGTCGTAACGAGCAGCACTAGTTTTTTGCTTACGTGTGAGCCAAGCAAAAGCAAAGCCAAGCACACTAGCGATAATCATCATAATGCCAAGAATGCGCATCGCGAGATAGGAGAAATTATCTTTATTGATTTCTTTGGAAGTGGAATGGTTCTGCATGTCGCCAGTCGAGCCAACAACGCTAGCTTCGACAGATTGCTCTGTTAGCGGAATCGAGAGATAGACTTCGCTATATTCGAGCGGCAATGGCTCATCAAATTTAGTAGAAACAATCTCACCTTCCAGCACCATGGCGATTTTGAGCGTACCGGTCGCCGCCAGCGAATAAGTGGACTTAAAATCGCTGAGAATCTGATTATAATCAGCATAATTAACTTTGAGATTTTGGCTAATACTCAAGTTATGCATATCAGTGGCAGTTTTCGCCGTGGCGTCAGTGAGTTTATAAGTCTTGCTCCAATATTCGCCTTTGTCCGCCGAAGCAGTGCCAGTATCTTTGGCAGCGCTAATCGTGGCAACGTAATAATAATTGTAGTTGAGATCAACTGCATCGTCGAAGCTGAGGCCGTAGGACATATCAATATCGAGATAGTCGATTAGGTTGGTGATATAAGTACGGCCAGCAGTAAGATATGGCGTATCGAAGAAGCGATTTTCCTTGAGATAAACCCTGTAATCGATGGCGCCTTGATCGGAATAAGTAATCGCAACTTGCTCGCGGGTGTTAAAACCGAGAATAGTCAGCAGACTGCCGGCGACCAGCAAAATGCTAGCAAAAATAGCGGCAACGAAAGGCTTAATTGGCGGACGGGCTAGAACTTTGCTGAGAATGGCAGTTTTCTTCATTAGATTTCCTTATTAAATAATTCATTAATCCAAAGCGTCGGGAAGCCGATATATTTGGTGCGATAGCGAATGATGCCAATGACATCTTCGCCAGAGGCGGTAAAGCTATCGATATTTTCGTTAGCATCACCTTTGGTAATAAATTCATAGCTGTTGTCGGCGATACGAATTGCAACGACGCGATGCGTAATAATCATGCCGTCTTTTCTAAAGGCTATTATATCATTTTCCTTAACCGTTTTGGCGTCAGTTTTTTCAATCATGACGGCGTCACCACGGCTAAAAGTGCCTTGCATGGAATTCGAGCCAATGGCGATGAGCTGATATTTGAAAATGCCCGAAACGAGCGAGACGACAATCAGCAACATTAATATGAGTGGGACAGTAATAATGCTGCCGTTGAGTCGATGGATGCGCGCGCTAGCATTGCGATCAAAGGATTCAAGCTTGAGCACGAGCAGATAAATCACAAATGGCAAAACGATAGCGACGACGGCATAGAGATAGGAGCCGAGGTTAGGGATAATCGGCAAGATGTAGGCGTAGAGTTTAATAGGCAGTTTATAAGTCAGGCTAGGCTGCAGACCAATATGACGGATGAGAAAAGTACAGAGCGTTTCGGTCGCGATAATTGGCAGAACGACCGTGCAGACGAAAATAAATAGCGTTTCAACGTCGACGATAGTCGTGGGCTTGAGCGCAAGTAGAATGTTGGCCAGCACGGTGATTGTTGTAAAAAATACAACATCTAGCGTTTTGACGACATTTTTGCGCAAAAGCGTATGGCGCAGAAACTCCGTGACGGTCGCGAGCAAAAGCGCCGGCACGAAACCGCGGAGATTCTTGACGAAACTCAACGAGGCATAGCTACGATTAAAACCAAGCAGGAGCCCGAGCGTAAAAACGATAATTAGCGTCGCGAGCAGGACGGCGATGATTAACCGCGAAGCGCTGCCGCGCAAATAGTGACGATCTTTACGATAGCCCAGTGCGATAATACTGAGCGACAACACAAAGACGAACGAGATAGCGATAGCATAGCTTTTGAAGACATCGCTGGCGCTGGCGAAAATTACGCAAAAGATAAGCGTAAAAACCAGCATCAGAGCTTCGAAAATCCGAATCCGCTTCTCGTTCGTCAAAAAGTGCATGTCGTTTCTCTAGGGTGCCTCGTTTAGGCGATTAATCTTGGGCTTGTTCGTAGCTGAGCGCAGCAGTGAGGTTAACTTTTACGGCCTGGCTCGGCAGATCCGCAGCTTGATCTGGTGCGACATACTCGACAGTCACAAGTACGGTCTTAGTGTTCGAGCCAGTACTACACGGCAAGCCAATCGAAAGATTGTTTGTCGTGGCAGTATATGTCGTACCGTTATCGTATGTCAAAGAGTATTTGAGATATTTAGACTGTTCTTCGGATAATTCCGACAGCGTAATCCCCTTGAGTGTAGCATCAAAAGTTCCATCATTAATAACATCAACAGTAAAAGCAAATTTCTGCCCTGGTTTTTCGAGAGTGGCACCAAAATTTACGACCGTATCGGTAACTTGACTGCTGGTAGCATCGACTGAGCCAGCCGCCTTCTGGAAAGAGTTCTCCTTAAAATGGACGCTCCACTTAGCTGGACCGACCTGGGTGGTACCCTCAATATTTAATGTTTGCGAATATGCCGCGAAACCGACGGACATACAAATGACCGCGAAGGCGAGCACACCAATCACGGCTAATTGAAAATTCTTTTGTTTTTGCATTTCTGTTTCCTTATGTTAATACTTTTGGCTTAAGATTAGCATAAGCATCGAAAATCTTCAAGTTTTATAATATACTTTAAGCATGTTGATTGTCGGTTTTTTGAAGTGGTGGTATGCGCGCGGCTGGGCAACTTTCGCGCGACGCCTACTGGATAAATTACACAATTTGGCGGATTTCTTTTCGCTGGGACTGCTGGCGCGAACACTGTTCTACCCTTTCCGGCAGATTTCGGCTTATTCGGACGAGACCGCGTCGCTGCAAGCGCGGATGCAGGCATTTTTTGATAAGTTATTATCGCGAACGATCGGCGCGATTGTACGACTAGGAATCATGTTGGCGGGGATCTTGGCGATTACGGTCGAAGCAGCGGCAGGAATAGTGCTATGTTTGGCGTGGCCAATTCTACCATTGATGCCGATTGCAACAATTGTATTGGCAGTAATGGGGGTGACATTATGAAAAATAAGTTTAATTATAATTGTTTACGCGCGCAGGAAGCACGATTGGGGCGCTTGCTGGGCGGAAAGTTCGCGACAGCCTTGTTGGTCTTGGCCTGCTTGGGGCTATTGGGCGGCGGCGCAGCGCTATTAATTGTGGAGCGCTTAGCATGGGCATGGCTGCTAATCGGCGGCGGAATCATGATATTAATGCTGTTGTTCTGGCTAAAATTTGAATTGTTACGGCCAGCGTTGGGTAGCCCAGATGATATTAATAATATTTTGTCGCGCAATGTATTAGTACTAATGAAACGCAAACCAACAACGAAGCAGCTGGCGGAAGTGGCGAGCAGAACGCAGAGCGGTAGCTTTTTGGCGTTGCGTTATGCGGTGACGCCGGCACTATTGGAATTGATGGCGGCGGATTTGCCGGAAGACATAACGCCAATTTTCGAGAAAGCGCGCGAAATTATGCAAAAGACCGATGGCGACCAAATCGAGGGCGCGATGTTGGGCGTTGCGATTATTGAATGCCACCCGAAACACGAAGAAATCTTGCGACGAATGAAACTAACTGTCGAAGATTTGTATAGCGGGATTAAATGGTACAACTATTTGCACGGCTTAGTGAAAAATATGGGCAAGACGCGGCATACGGGCGGTTTTGCACGAGATCTAATGTTCGGCTATACGCCACTACTGCAGGAATTGGCGCTGAATATTTCCGAGTCGCGCAAGGGAGCGATCAAAGAGCAGGTGCATTTGGCGGCGCATGACGAGATTGTGCAGAAAATTATTACGATTTTTTCGAGCGGTGGGCGGCAAAATGTAGCGATTATTGGGCCGGAGGGGAGCGGGCGCTCAACAATTGTCACGGCTTTTTCGGATAAAATTATGGACGCGGATAGCAAAGTATCGTCGCGGCTGAAATTCCGGCAGATTTATAAATTGGATGCGGCGGCGTTGATTAGCGTATCGGCGGGCCATGGCGGAATTGAGCGCTTGGTGCGGAATATTTTGGCGGAAGCTTACATGGCGAAGAATATTATTTTGTGGCTAGATAATGCGCAGTTGTTCTTTGAAGAGGGTGTTGGCTCAGTGGATATCGCGAATGTATTGCAACCAGTCTTGGAGGGCGGGCGCCTGCGAATTATTTTGACAATGGACGAGCAGAAGTTCTTGGAAATTTCGACGCGAAATGCGAGCCTGACGAATGTGCTAAATAAGGTGATGGTGGCGGAAGCGAATGAAGATGAAACACTGAAAATTATGCAAGACCATGTGCCACAATTGGAGTATCAGCACAATGTTATTTATACGCACTGGGCGTTGACGGAAGCGTATCGGCTGTCGGCGCGCTATGTGCATGATTTAGTGATGCCGGGGCGGGCGCTGAATTTGTTGGAAGCGGCGGCAGGCTGTGCGGATGCGAATCATTTTGTAACGGACACCTCGGTGCAGGCAGCAATTGAGAAATTGTATGGCGTGAAGCTGCAATCGACGCACAACGATGAGGATAAGGAGCGTTTACTGAATTTAGAACAGCTGATTCATGAACGGATGATTGACCAGGAAGCGGCAGTGAAAGCGGTGAGCGATGCCCTGCGACGAGCGGCGGCGGGCGTGCGTAATGAAAATCGACCGATAGGCACATTCTTGTTTATGGGGCCAACGGGCGTTGGCAAGACCGAGCTAGCGAAGGCGTTGAGCGCGGTGTATTTCCACGGCGAAGGCGCAATGATTCGAATTGATTTGAACGAATACGTGTCGGCGACGGACGTACAGCGTTTGATTGCGGATGGCGCGACGGATGAATTAAGTTTGACGGCGCAGGTAATGAAGCATCCGTTTGCGGTAGTGCTGCTGGACGAAATCGAAAAGGCGCACCCGCAGGTGCTGACGACCTTATTGCAGCTGCTGGACGAGGGAATTTTGCGCGATATTAATAACCGCGAAGTGAGTTTTCGCGATACGATTGTGATTGCGACGAGCAATGCGGGCGCAGAAAAGATTCGTGATTATATCGACCAAGGCTTGAGCTTGGCGGAAGTGAAAGACGAGCTGACGAATGAGTTGATTCGGACGGGGACATTTAAGCCAGAATTCTTGAACCGTTTCGATGAGATTTGCGCCTTTGAGCCACTATCGAAAGATGTTTTGGTGCAGATAATTGACTTGATTTTGGAAGGCGTAAATAAGACGCTGGCACCGCAGAAGATCAATGTGACGGTGGACGAAGGCGGGAAAAGATTGCTAGTGGATGCGGGCTACGATCCGAAGTTGGGCGCGCGGCCAATGCGACGGATTGTGCAGAAGACAGTTGAGAATATTGTGGCGAAATATGTGTTGAGCGGTGAAGCGAGCGATGGCGCAGATATTCATGTGACGGCGGAGATGATTCGCGAAGAATTGGGGATGTAAGTTTTTACGGGGAGCGGCAATACAGCAGAGGGGGGGCTAAGTTTTCGTAGATGGTTCCCGAATAGGACGCGACGCGTAACTCTAAAAAGTGAAACGGAACAGATTGGGCTTCTTTTTATACTTAGCATTTTGGAGAGGCTACGCGTCACTTTGAGTGACACGTAGCTCCAAGTGACACGTCGCATCTCGTTTTTGAATTGTTCATGCGAGCCTCTTCCCTTATGTGCTGTGATTATTGCGTTACGCTCGCGCCCCTACTCTAAAGCGATATGTGAAGAAAGCGCGTTATTTCGGCTGCTACTGCAACGCTATGCCTGAGTCTTGCCGAAGTTGCACGTTGCAGCTCTGAATTTCGCACGACCCGAATACCGCCGTATTCGCGACGCCCGAGCGACTCTTTTATGTTAGAATATAGGAAGTTGCACCCGTAGCTCAGTGGAAGAGCACTGGTTTCCGGTACCAGGTGTCGCAGGTTCAAATCCTGTCGGGTGTACCATTAAAGTTCGGGACGAGAGTTCCGTTTTTTGATACTTTTGCTGGTTCCGCAACAGGCAGCAACCATCTCTATGGCGTCATGCACAAAGCAACCAAGAAAAATGCCCCGCAATGCGGGGCTGTAGGTAGTGGGGACTTAGCCGTGCAGATTCTCGTAGCTCGAGCGGAAAATGAAACGATAAATCGCCTCCAGCTTTTCCATCTCGCTGTAATCGATGTCATCAATGCCCGCGAAGGCAATCGGCTCCAGCTTGAGCAAATCTTCAATTACCAGAATGCCCTCACCTTTGAGCGCGTCGATCGTGGTGCCGTTTAGCATGTGCAGCTGCGTAATATTATCGGTCAGTTCGAGCCGCATCAGGAAGGCCTCGTCCATATGAGACAGTTGGTACATAAGTCCACCTCCAATTGTATAAAGTACTAGTGCCAAGGAGTGACGGACTTTTGAGCACGAACGCTCAAAATCCAGCCTGCGCTCTCACCCAGGCTAGCACAAATATATCACATCATAAGCATTTTGTCAAGCCGCGGCCCGCCAAAACGTGTTATAATAGTCGTAGGCGCACCCGTAGCTCAGTGGATTAGAGCATCTGTCTTCGGAACAGAGGGTCGTGGGTTCGAGTCCCTCCGGGTGTACCATTAAAGTTCGGGACGAGAGTTCCGTTTTTTTGATGCTCCGGTCGAGAATTATTTTTTCTAAGTATCTCACAATTATTTTGACGACAAATGCTATAATAAGATTGGCGATGCGTAGAATTATTCTATGCTGTAATTTCTTAGGAACATTTGGCTATCATTAGCTGTGGGCTTTTTGATTTAAGTGGACATATTAAGGCTTATATTGTCGTGTTATTGACGATTTCTGCCCACTATTGCAGTAGCTAAATCAAACAATAAACATTCCATTAATTTTTAATCGTCAAGGAGGAATAATATGACGATAATGAACGAACGCGACCCGTTCAGACGCAGATACATAGCTGGAGCAGAACTAGTTGGCTCTGAGGGCTATCCGAAAATTGCACCGACACAATCATTGCCACAAAACGTAATATCATTTAACGAATCTGGTAATGGTAACGATATTAGCAGCAATTGGGTAGACCATTTTATCGCCGATTCGCTTTTCGAGCGAGTTTACAACAATTGCGACCGCTACATTAGTCGATATAGCCATGCTCTGGGTGTTATTGGAACCGACTTTTCCGCACATCGCAATATGCCTAAGTGGCAACGGTCGAATAACATAGGAAGGAATCGTTCCATTGATTACTATTTACAACAGCACGAGATAGATGTAATACCGACTGTTTCATGGGCATACATTGAAGATTTTGAATGGTGCCTTGACGGCCTTCCCGCAGAGGCATCTCTTGCGATTTCCACCAACGGATGTGCAAATAATTTTCTCAGCCGCAATATCTTTATCGATGGCGTCCGCGAAGTTCAAAGAAGGCTGCGCCCGTCGCATCTCATTATTTGTGGCAATAATGTCCCGAAAGAGCTTTTGGAATTCGAAAATATTGTGTCTTATGCCAATTTTTCACAAAGAATGCATAGGAGAATTAAAAATGGGAAGTAATGGTTCGTTCGATCAAGAAACTGGCAAAACGCTTCAAAAGTTCGATTGGAAAGATACTGGCAGTACTCTGTGCGGCATCAAAATTATTAAGAAAAAGAGAGAAGGCGACAGCGTAGGCCTGCCGACTAAATCTGCTTCACCGGGCAGTGCATATGTAATGCTCGACAAGGATGGAAAATTCAAGCATTATGCCGAATATGGCGAGGATCAAATAATTAGACTGCGCCTCGATTACGGCACGCATAATAGCAAGAGGTCTTTTCATCTCCATAGATATGATCGGGGCATTGCAAATGGAACTATCGCCACTATCGCTTCGCACGAAAAAGGCATCATCGATGAAGAGCTATATAATAAATACAGAAGGTTCTTGAAAGGAATAGATCTATGACCACTAAAAAATCCAAAAACGAGCGAATCGCGGAATATGTCGAGCAGCTTGAGATGTTGTTCAATATCGAGTTCATTTATGGCGACGATCTGTATGCCATTGAAGCTACGTATACAAAAACAGGTAATCACACATATCGCTCCGACGGCCGTGGTTTTGAGATTTGGAAATTCAAAGACCGCGCGGAAAGCGGTGGCTTCGTAATTGCTTTCACTGAAAAAGCCGTCGATATTCTAAGGGTTGCATGCTTCGATGGAAAGACATTCGTAGAGATTATGGACAAAATTGAGTCAACCTAGTCATCCGGATGTGGTTCATTTTCGTAACTACGCAAAAATGTACCGTCGTCAATCTCGATTGTCACGATTGAGCCGTCATCAATCACCAGCAATGAATGCGTTGCGCCGCCATCGGTCATTAAAGTAAACGAATAATCGCCGTCGTCAGTCTGCGTATAGCTTGCCAGATTCAAAGTTTCGCCACGCGGATAGATTTCGGCAAAATATTCCTCAACTGCCGCATCGATATTTTGCATCGCCTCCGATGAGAATAACTCATAAAACGCATCGACAGCCTCGTCCGCTAATATGACCCGAGTTGCTAAATATTCTTTTTCGCGCCAGCCGTTTACTGCGTGCACGGCCAGCAGAGCACCGCCAATCAGTAATGCTAAACCAGCCAGAATTGCAACTATCCGCAATGCCACGCGTTGCCACTGCGGCGTCTTTGCTGCACGCGCCTGCTTCGTCACGGCGCGCCCGTATGGTGTCATTGGCCCCTGTGTAATTTTTCTGCCCATCATTAAAACTCACCTCGCATTATATTACCCATTCGTCACATCCCCAACGCTTTACGATAACTGTCTTCATAATTAAATACTTCGTTGTATGGGCCATTCGCTTTCTTCGATGTATCTTTCCGCTCAATGCACCAAAGATAGCGCGATTTGCCCTTCACAACTGTCTGCATTGGCACCGCTGCTGCTGCTTCCGAGATTGTCCTCAGCCCCTTAAAGCCGCTACGCCCTTCCGTCCAGTGATATAAGCCATCATAACGCGTCACAAATTTCGGCAGAACGCGATTGCCGTTCACGATTACATATTCCACGGCTTCATCGGAATTTATGTTCGAATATTTTCCTGGGCGCAGACCATTATTACTACTTTTGTTTGCCGCATACCATTTATCGCTTGTCACCCATTTCTTTAGGTTCTTATAAAAACAAGCACCACCACTGCAGCCCTCAACGCCCTTCCGGTTATACTCGCGTTCCTCGTACAGATTAATAATCTGCGTCGCTAGCAACCGGCAGCCCAAGGTAAACGTTTCATCGCCAGTTTTTTTGCCACGGCAGTTCTCGCGCGCAACTAATTCTGAGAAATAGCCTTTTTCCTTTTCGGTTAGATTGTATTTCTTTCCTGGAAAAATCTTCTCGCCACTACATTCATTGCCGTTGTTCCAAACTGCGTCGTCTACCGAGGTAGCAACATTACCATCGGTCGTTTCTGCTGTGCCATTATTCGAGTTGCTCGCGTTACTACTGTTTGGATTTGTTGAATTTGTCGTGTCCGACGAAGGGGTGGTCAGCGGTTCCGCTTTTGTATTGCCAGTAAATTGGCTCTTTTCATCCAGCTCCGACAAAGTACCATCGATCCCGCCTTCGCTCATCCCTGGTAACGCTAGCGGCACTAGTACCCAAAGCATCGTCGCGGTCGCGAGGCCGATTATGATTTGCAGGGCACGGCGTTTGGCTTGGGCGATTTGCTGCTCGTTATCGCGCGCAGACAGATAGCGGACGCCCACAGCAATTAGTCCAATCGTTGCCACGGTCACGACGCCGCCAAACAAAAAATTCAATACCATTTTGATAATTGCGCTAATTCCGCCAGCTTCACCACAATCTAATAGCATCGTATCGATGCCATTGCAGGAACTTGCCATCAGCGCGCCAAGTAGCTTATGCATGTCTTTACTATAATTTTTTGAATGCTTTTCGTCAAATCTTCAGTTTAATTTTATGTTTGGCATAGTGGCAAGAATCTATGCATGGCGTGATATAATCATTTTATGAAGATGCGCGAAAATGTACCAATAGCAGAATTAACGACAATGCGGCTGGGTGGGGCGGCGCGCTATGTCATTGAAATTGAGGAGGATAAGGATCTCGCCGAGGCTTATCGCTTTGCGAAGGAGAAAAAGCTGCCAACTTATATCTTGGGTGGCGGCAGCAATGTAATTGGCCGAGATGGTGGTTTTAAGGGTGTAATTCTCGTAAATAAACTGCGCGGAATCTATATCATCGATAGCGATAAAGATAGCATCCGTTTGTGCGCGAAAAGTGGCGAGAAGTTGGACGATTTGGTCGATTACAGCGTGAAATTGTGGAATGGTGATTTTTATGGCTGGTGCGGCATTGAGGCGCTAAGTAAGATTCCTGGCACAGTCGGCGCGGCGCCAGTACAAAACGTGGGCGCGTATGGACAGGAAATTGCACAAACTTTGCATTCGGTCTGCGTTTATGACCAGCGTGATAACTGTTTTAGGCATATGATGGCAAGCGAGCTGGACCTCGGTTACCGGCACAGCATTTTTAATACTGGCGACGGTGTGGGGCGCTACTTTATCACGAGCGTAACACTGGAGCTGCATAAGAATTGGCTGAAGCCGCCGTTTTATACTTCCCTGCAAGCATATTTTGACGAAAAACATATCACAGAATTCAATCCGCAAGTGATTCGTGATGGCGTAGCGGCAGTGCGGGCGGGCAAATTGCCAGACCCGAGCAGCTTTGCGTCGGCAGGTTCATTCTTTAAGAATGTCTATCTTAATGCAAGCGAGACGAAGGAAGCTGAAGCGAAAGGCATTCCGGTTTGGGATGGCGGCAAAGTTCCGAGCGGCTGGTTAATTGAGCATGCGGGACTGAAGGGCAAGGAATTTTATGGCATGCGCGTATCGGACAAGGCGGCACTAGTGCTGATTAATGAGGACGCGAAGAATTATGCGGATCTGGCAAAAGCGCGACAGGCGGTGATTGATGCGGTGTATGAGAAATTTGGATATAAGCTCGAGCAAGAGCCGATGGAGTTAGGTGAAGAATGAAAGAATTAAATGGCCGCGAGTTGGCTGGATATATCAAGGAACGACAGGCGCGGCAAGTGCGCCAACTAAGAGCGCAAGGTGTTAAGCCGAAATTAGCGATTTTTTACGATAACGATTCGCCGGTGATTGCGAAATATATGTCACTGAAGCAAAAATATGGGGCGGATATTGATGTTGAGGTGGAAGTTGTGCGGATTGGTGCGGCAGATGCGGAAGCGCGGTTACGGGAAGCGGCGGAAGATGCAGACGTAACGGGCATAATCGTGCAACTGCCGTTAGCGGAATGTGTGATGGGAATTCTGGACCTGATTCCGCTAGCGAAAGACGTGGATGGGCTACGCGGCAAATCGGACACGGCAACAGCAATGGCGATTCATTGGTTACTGACTGGCTACGGCGTAGAGTTGACGGGCAAAAAGTTGGCGATTGTCGGGCATGGCAAGCTGGTGGGCGCGCCATTGGAGAAAATGTGGAGCGAAAGCAATTACGACGTGACAGTGTTCGATAAAGGCAGCGATTTGAATTCGCTGACAGATTACGATGTGATTGTGACGGCGACAGGCGTGCCTGGGTTGATTAAGTCAGAAATGATTAAGACTGGTGGCGTAATCGTAGATGCGGGAACAGCGTCGGAAGGGGGTGTAATTAAGGGCGACCTGGACGACGCAGCGCGCGAACGTGACGATTTGACACTGACGCCGAAGATTGGTGGCGTAGGGCCGCTGACGGTGGCAATGCTATTTGAGAAGGTAATTCGAGCGGCGAAATAAAAGTGCGCAGTCTAAAAATCTCCGGAGTGGTCCGGAGATTTTTTGTTGGATGCGACTTTTCTATCAAAACATTAATATCCCGATAAATTAGCGCCACCCTAACGACTACTTTGAGCCCGATTCGTATCCTGCCTGATATGCTTTTGTCATATCCTTCATGTGCTGAATGCGCGCTTTATATTGTTCGTTAGACTCGCCTTTTTGGCGCGGATAATAGTCGAACCAGTTGCCCTCGGCGGCGCGCTGATGACCGTTTGGGGTATAACTGCCAGCGCCATTCGTACCATCAGCATTAGGCGCGGCACCGCCAAGGAAACCCCCCGTGCTCTCCGCTACGCCATTGAGTCGGTTCATGTAATCAGTAGTACTTTCGCCTTCGTCGCGCGGATTCTCATTTCTGAGTCGAGTCTTTTCAGACGCAGATAGATTACTCCAAGCTTTGTGTTCGACGGTATTTGTTCCACTGCCCGCGTTAGTTTCAGAGCCACCGCCAGCGTTGGCGTCGGCGTTGCCGCTATCGGTGCCGCCGCCATCAGCTGGCGCATAACCAGCAGCTAATTGCTCGAGTTGAGTGCGGCGCTCCCCCTTAAGGCTAATATTATCATTATGCAAAGCATCATATGCTGCACGCTGCGCATAGGCTTTCTGATCAGCGCTAGCGCTGCCATCACTAATAGATTCTATCATGCTGTTAATTTCCTTATCGTCCATCGTTGCCATATTCTCGGCAGTAAACTTCTGAGCTTTATCGATAGTCTTATAATCAGTGTAATCCTTCTCGCCTCCTTCGGCAGTCTCCTTCATGAACTCATACTGAGATCTAGCATTAGCCTTGAGCGAAGCAGTATCGTTACTCATCGCATGAGAGGCGAGCCTCTGCAGAGTATTCTGGTTTGCCCCCTGTCCTTGAGCCTTGATGATTGCGTCCCCTACAGCATTACGACCATTTTCCCCTTTTCGGTATAGAACATTTTTCAAAGCAATCGCCTCCTGCGTATCGCCATTACGTATCGCATCCGCAAGCTTTGTCTGTAGACTACCTACATTATTAATATCATCACTACGCTCAATGCGGGACTCAATATCGGAAATCTCCTCAGCTTCACGGCGAGCAGCAGCGCCCTCATATACGTCTTGCGCCCTCTGAAGACCATTTTCCCCGCCCCACTTATCAACTACGTTACCCCTCTTAGCCTCATCATAGACGGCTCTCTCTCGATTTTCGGCAAGGCGCTGCTTCGACATCAGATGTTTGCTCGCGAGCCAATCTTGTGCTCTCGCTCTTTTCTTGAGCTCCATCTTGCCGGTTTCCTTGTTCAGTTTGTATGGATTTGCAGCGGTTCGGCGAAGATGCTCTGCTGCACCGCTCTTATCAAACTTGCCCTGAGCGCGGCCAGTAAGCCCCTTTTGCATGCCAGCAATTCTTCCCGTAATGCCGGATATTGCCGCCATAGAGCTAGAAAGTACCTTCGGAATCATAAAAATCGGAACAACGCTAATCACGGCCGCAGATAGCGCAATCACAAATGGCATCAGAACACCATTGTCGGAAGCGCTAACCATGATTCGTGCCACCATCTGACCACCATAAATCATGGCGCTACAGATCGGGAACGCCAACAGTACACCCTTGAACGCATTGTACCATTTCTTAAATATCGGCTGCGTATTTGGAAGCATATAACAAGCAAAAGCAAGCGGCGAGACAACGACAAGGATGACTGCAAATGCCTTTCTGACTCCTAGAAGAACAAAGCAGAAGAAGATGGCGCAAAGTACGGATATCACCGCCATTAATACCGGCACAAGAATAGCTACCCCCATCGACAATATCGCGCCGGTGGTTATTAACGCAATTAATGCAGTAAGAATACCGTAGCTCCCAACAGCTTTTAGCGTCTCGCCACCAGTCTCAGCTAAAGAAATTGTTCCATAGTCTATGTCTTCACCCATACTCTGGAATAAACCGCCAACCGAGTAACCAACAATATTTGCAATATCAATGGCTAACTGGCAAATGATGTATGAAAGGTTAATCAAAATCGCCCCAACAATGAGCTTCGGAAGAATCTTCTTGATGCCATAATTATCTATTCCAATACCAGTCAATTGCGAGAAAATTACTACCACGAAGAATATGACGAATATAATATTGGCGATATTTCGGAATTGATTCCATGCGTTGTATGTACCATTGTTGCCAGAGAAGAGGTCGGTCTCAAGAACGAGAAATGGCTCGATAAACTTTGAATAGATATCCTGAATTGCCGAGGAAGCAGACTCGATAATTGGACAAAAGATCCAGCCCAAGGAGCCGCCCCTATCATAACAGGAAGCTTCGGTTTCTGTCTCTTCCTCGGTGCTCGAGTCGGGGTTCGTAACAGTCGCGACCGTTGACTCATCGATATCGAGATCAAACATCGCCTTTACAAGCCCCTCAAAATCATAGCTTGTATTTAATTTATATTTCTCATCAGCTGTAAACGCAGATACTCTGGCGGATCCGTTAGTAGTGGTCACCTTGCACCATTGTCCCTTATCGTAATATACATTATAGTACGTATCACCATTGCTCGCATTTTCAACAGCGCTTGCCGGTTTTTCGCTGACGCATTCGATTCCGTCAGCCTTCTTTGCATTGTATACTTTATCTAAATATAGAGAGTAGAGCTCAAACTTTTCATCATCCTCAAATTGAATTGGCCCGTCACTCCCAGTGAAATATTTATATGCAGTTTTATAGGCGTCGCCGTAACTAGCCATACTATATGTTCTTTGAGCGTCATCTTCGGAACCGGAATTAACCTTCTCTATTCCAATATATTTCCCCCTATATCTCGGGTATGTATTTGCAGATATTAATTCTTGATCTTGAATATTACAGAATTCGACTGAGCTAGCAATTTCCGCCATAAATGCTTCAATATCCTCATTGCTACCGCCAGTATATGATATAAGCGGAACTTCATCACCGGGAGAACACCTATATTTTGATTTGTAGGTTATTTCTATAGTACTGCCGGAAGAGACACTTCCTATTCCCGGATTAATTTCATAATCGCTATTAGTATTAACAATTCGAGTTATTTCATAAGCATCGGAAACAGAGCCATGGCTCAACATTTCCTTCAACCCCTCGGCATCGTAACAAATTTTACCTATTTCGAACGTCAGAGATCCACTTATAAAGCCCTCCATGTTCCCCTCAATACTGACGCAGTACTGCTCTTTAAGGCTACCATCTTCATTCAGTTCGGTGTATCCCATACCTTTAATAAACTCTGCAAAGCCAGAATTATTGCTACTATTAGGCGTCGTCTTACCGAATGTCTTAAAAATACTATCCATCGATCCGCTCAGAGTCCACAGCGACTTTCCGTCCCCCATGAAGAGTTGATAGCAGCCAATTTTAGTACCATCATTATTCGCGTCATCGCCAGTCTCAATTTCGTTACCGCTACCAATCTTGGTAGGTATGCGAAAGCCCAGATCTCCAATTTTATCGTCGTCAATTTTCGTTCCGCTTATTATGTCCTGGATTCGAGTATACTCGCTGGTATCTATGGAGGAATACAGTTCTGATTCCTTGTAGCAATTTTCCATAGCATTAACGAGTGCTTTCTTATAAAGCGCTTCTTCACTCGCAGCGCAATTTGTCGCACAAAATATTGACAGCGCCAACATCGCTAGGGTTGCCCCACAAAGCAGCCTCAATCTACCTCTACGCATTATCACTATCTCCTACGACTAATGAATACATTTTTGCCGCATCGTAAAAAATTTTATTTTTATAATATAGCATCTCTTTCTTCAAAACTTTTACTAAGGCATCACTGTCTTTTATATCGGAAAATTCTCTTTCGTCTATATTGTTTACGCAGCTATTATCCAATTTACCGGTTTGCAGGCATCCATACTTATCGTAAATTTTACCTTTTTTAAGTCGCCTTTCTAGCAGTTCGATTGTAGTATAATATGGCGTGCCCGCATTATTAATCCGCAGTAGCTCATCTTTTTTATTCTTCAGTTCATTAATTCTTGTCTCAATGTAAGTAGGCGCACACTCCCCGCTCTCCTCTACGTATAGACTACTGGCTACATAATAATAGATTGTCAATATGTCTTTATCCCTCTCCAAAACATTACCAAGAATCGCCTTATTCTCTTCTAATAGATTAGTAGAACCAATCAACGTTGATATATCGTCGAGAGTCGCACTGACTTCCGAATAATATTCTCTAGACGCCACCTCATTGCGGGATTCCATCTTATTAGTTATATTATATTTTTCATAATCATCTTCGGCAACTATGTCAAGATCTCCATAACCTTCTTCTTGCTCGCCATATATATATGACAGATATTTATTGACGGCATCTTCCAGACTACCACTATCGCCATTCGCTATTTTATTGTTCCGAAAAACAAGCACCCCCGCAACCACAGCAACCACCGCTACAACTACTACTGCGCCAATACCAATAAATAACCCTTTCTTAGATTTGCGCTTTGGCGCAGGTGGGACCGGTGTACTCGCCACGACCGCATCGCTAAAGAATTGAGGGGTATTCGGATTAGCAGCGATGTTTTGGGCGG
>CAZOYU010000005.1:0-9435 GCA_964584145.1 uncultured Candidatus Saccharibacteria bacterium
GGGTTCAGAACGTCGTGAGACAGTTCGGTTTATATCCGGCATGATCGTTAGGAATTTTGAGGAGATTTGCCTCTAGTACGAGAGGACCGAGGTGAACGAATCTCTAGTGTATCGGTTGTGGCCACCTGCTGCAATGCCGAGTAGCTATGTTCGGAATAGATAAGCGCTGAAAGCATATTAAGCGCGAAACTGACTCCAAGATAAGAATTCCCTATGACCTCCCAGAAAGATGATCTGGTTGATAGGCGCAAGGTGGAAGTATGGCAACATATGGAGCCGAAGCGTACTAATAGAGGCATTGCCTTTTTATGTTTCTACTTATTGTTTTTATGCTTGCATAATAGCAATAAGTAGAGTAGACTTAGCTAGTAATTGGTGTTTAATCACCAAGTCAATTAAAATTTCATTGCATCTTACATCGAGATAAGATACTAAAACAGAACCATCGGATTTTCGGTTCGCCCTTAGTGTCTTTTCTCGGTGTCCATAGCGCCAGGGAAATACCTGTTCTCATCCCGAACACAGAAGTCAAGCCTGGTAGCGGCGATTATACTGCTCTGCGGGAAACTAGCAAGATGCCGAATTATACAAACAAGCCACCCCAACGGGTGGCTTTTTGTTAGCGTTAGCTAACAAAAAATATGAATAAGTGGCGAAGCCATGAATTCATATTTGTTTGTATAACGAACAGGCGCGTTAGCCCTGTGAGCATTATACAAACTACTGTCTCGCAAACGGTTAAATAATCGATATGTGGAGTTTTGTATAACGAACAGGCGCGTTAATCCTGTGAGCATTATGCGAACTTAATTAAAATGCGGTCGTCGCCCGGTAATCTTTTCCCATAATGTCTGATAGCTAGGCTCGCATAATGCTATACAGGCTATCGGCTCATCGTCTTCGGCCGCATCCCAACGGCAAGATGAATCGCAATCGTTATAAATAATAATTGTATTTGCGATAATCAAGAAAGCAATTATCAGCAGCATAATTACTGAGCAGATCGCAATAATAATCCGGTAGCTCGTTCGTGCCAATTTTTTGTGCAGGGTTTTAGGCTGTTTGCTTTTGGCTTCCATTTTCTTGTTGCTCCAATATTTCTTCAATAAGATCGTCTGCTAGTCGATAGAA
Source organism: uncultured Candidatus Saccharibacteria bacterium (assembly GCA_964584145.1). Classification (GTDB taxonomy): domain Bacteria; phylum Patescibacteriota; class Saccharimonadia; order Saccharimonadales; family Saccharimonadaceae; genus UBA2834. The sequence continues at coordinate 1,132 of CAZOYU010000005.1, forward strand.
AGAGAAATCTAAACCGATATCTGGGCGGAACGGTAAATAATCGAAGGTATTGATGAAAAGAGTTTTATCGCGCTCATAATTTAATTGCGCAAAGGCGTACAGTTGCAACGCGCACATCATAATCCCCTTCGGGCTACCTGAAGTGTCGTGATAGCCGACTGCCAGAATGCTATTTGCGCCCTGAATATAGACCGCACTAATCGCTTTGCCGTCACGGAAAATACGGATGTCCGACGGATTTAGCTGTTCTTTTGGCGCATTTGCGACTACCGCATCTCGCAACTCCGCTGCTTTTTGCGCCGCAATTGCTTGTTCTTCGCTCTTGCCTACGTCCTTATAATCCAAGATTCGTCCGCCATCGCCCACTACTTCGATAAAGACGATATAATCACGACTGTCATGTCCGCGCATTTCTTCGAACAAGACTTTGCCTAGTGCCTCTGGTACTAGCGTCCAGCCAAGATTTGTCACATCTTTGCGCAATTGCACGGGCTCGCTGAAATAGTTGCCCGTGCTACCATTATTGATATTAAAATCGCTCATTTGCCTCCTTTTAGTTCGCCTTTTCGAACGGGTTAACGATTTCGATTTTGTTTTCCTCGATGTATGTTTTGGCGTCTTTGATGAATTTTTCGCCCATCAACCATAGCCATTCCGTAAATTGCACCATTTTATTAAAAATCGGCTTGATTAATGCGATGATTGCTGCGCCAATAATAATTGTCTGGACGCTCATTCGCGTCATGTCGAATAACTTCGGTAAGAAAGCATAACAGAGGAATAGTCCCACAATACAAAGCCCAATCACAATTTTCTTATACCAATCAATTGGCCGCGCTGAGCGGTTGACCATGATCATGCCGATAATTGCAATAAAGATAGTGCAGGCCGTTGAGACATCCGCTTCGCTGATTCCAAAAATGCTACCAAGCAGTACCATCAGTGCCACAACAACTGTATCAGTTAATCCGCCAGGGATTGCGCGTTTTAGGATATTCGTAACGAAATGTCCTTTAATCAAATCATGATTCGGCGCTTGCGAAAGTAGGAAGCCAGGGATACCAATCGTAAACATCGAAATCAATGAAATTTGTGCTGGCACCAGCGGATATTTAATTGCGAAAATAATTGCGATTAGCGAAGTTAAAACGGAGAAGACATTCTTGACTAAGAATAGGCTGCCTGAGCGTTCGAGGTTATTTACTACACGGCGGCCCTCTGCGACTACTTCTGGCATGCGGGCAAAATCCGAATCCAGCAACACGACTTGTGCCGCTTGTACCGCCGCATCGGAACCGCTCGCCATTGCTACTGAGCAGTCTGCATCGCGTAATGCCAAGATATCATTTACGCCGTCGCCCGTCATCGCGACAGTCTTTTTATCGGCCTGCAACGCTTTCACGAATTTGCGTTTTTGTTCTGGCGTGACTCGTCCAAACACCGTATAGCGTCGCATCGCATCGGCAATTAATTCATCCGTATCAAGCGTTGACGCGTCGACATATTTTTCCGCACCTTTAATTTTTGCGATTTTCGCTACCTCGGACACCGTCACAGGATTATCACCTGAAATTACTTTGATTTCCACGCCTTGGTCGGCGAAGAATTTGAAAGTTTCTGCCGCATTTTCACGTACCGGATTTGCTAATAAGACTAAGCCTAGCGCTGTGACTTTTTCGCGCAGCTTGCCGCCTTTGAGTTTGCCGGCATATTTGCCGAATATTAACACGCGGTAGCCTCTTTCGCTTTGTTCTTCAATTTCGGCCTGGTATTTTTCATAAGCATCGCGCAGAACAAATTCCGGTGCGCCTAATATATAACTCTCGCCATCCGTAAAATTCACGCCACTATATTTATATTCCGATGAAAAGCCTGACACTGATTCTACTTCGCGCTCAGTCACTTTGATGAAATAATTCTTCATTGCTGTCATCGTGACGTTATCCGCAGCTTGGGCGCGGCTAAAATTGCTCAAATCCTCCTCGAGCTGCGCTTTTTTGATTTTTGCGCCACTTACGGGCAGAAAATCATGTACCGACATTGTGTTTTCGGTAATCGTACCCGTTTTATCGACGCAGAGCACATTCACGCGTGCCAAAGTTTCGATGCTTTTCATGTTGTGTAGTAGTACTTTATTCTTCGCTAGCCGCATCGAACTCACTGCGAGCGCGATTGACGACAATAAGAATAAGCCTTCTGGAATCATGCCCACAATCGATGCTACTGCCGACTGCACACTATCTTTTATTGGCAATTCGTTGCCAAAATAACTCTGACAAAACAATGTTGCGCCAAACGGAATAATAATTACGCCCGCAATCGCCACGATCGTATTGAGCGAGCGAATAATCTCGGATTGCTCTTTCGTCTTTAATTTCTTTGCCTCTAGAGTTAATTGCGAAATATAGGAATCCTCGCCAACTTTTGTCAGTTGCGCGCGACACTCGCCAGATACGATGAAGCTGCCCGACATTAGCTCCGAACCTTTGGTCTTATGAATCTCGGCCGCTTCGCCAGTCAATAGAGATTCATTCGCATTCACTTCGCCTGTTAGCACGACCGCATCGGCTGGAATTTGATTACCGGCTTTAAAGACTACGACGTCATTTTTGACTAGTTTCTCCGCGGGGATGACATGCTCGGCGCCATCACGAATTACTGTCGCCGTTGGTGCATTCAGAATCGTCAATTCGTCTAAAATCGCCTTTGCGCGGATCTCCTGAAAAATCCCAATTAACGTATTCGCAATAATGATCGGCAAGAAAGTAATATCGCGCCAGGACTTTACGGAAATCAGAATAATCGCCAATATCAAAAATACAAAATTAAAATAGGTAAAAACGTTGCTACAGACGATTTCCTTGACGGTCTTGCTCGGTGGTTTAACGTCATGGTTAACCAGGCCCGCCCGCTTCATTGCAATGACTTGCTCTTTACTTAGCCCTGTCTCTGGGTCGACTTCTATGAAATGCTTCTCATGTTTTTCGGAATCCATTATTTCTATTATATAATAAAAATTATTATGGCTTTCTATAACAAGAAGATTTCGGATATTTTCGCCGAGCTCAAAACTAGTGAGCATGGCTTAACGACAAAGGATGCGCAGGCGCGTCAGCAAAGATACGGTAAAAATATCTTGCCGAAAAAGAAAGCCGACAGTATTCTTAAGATTTTTTTGCATGAATTCATCGATCCGATGGTCTTGCTATTGGTTGCCGCCATTGTTGCCTCTGTAATTGTTGGCGAAATTGTCGATGCACTCGTGATTGCGGGAATTATTCTAGTTGATGCCATTATGGGCACTTATCAGGAAAATAAAGCCAACCATACCGCTGAGGCGTTAGCTAGTCTTGTTACTGTCAAGGCCAAGGTTTTGCGTGATGGCGAGGTGCAAACGATTGCCGCCGAAGAATTGACACTTGGCGACGTCGTCTTGCTCGAATCGGGCGACAAGATTTCTGCCGACATGCGTGTGCTGGAAGCGCGTAATTTTACTGTCGATGAGTCGATTCTGACGGGCGAAAGCGTCCAAGTCGCCAAGAATTCGCACGCTATCCATAAAGAGAAGCTCGCGATTGGCGACCAGGCTAATATGGTTTTTTCTGGTACAACTGTAGTGTCGGGCCGTGCGCAGGCTTTAGTTGTTAGTATTGCGCTCGATACGGAACTTGGTAAAATCGCCGATAGCCTCGCTAATACCGATGAGGAAAAATCACCGCTTACGATTCGCGTCGAGAAGTTATCTAAGCAAATTAGTGTTCTAGTTGTTTCGATTGCCGTTTTGATTGCGGTATTGTTGATTATCAAGCAGGTTCCTTATAACGAAATTTTCGTCACCGTGATTGCTTTCGCTGTCTCGGCTATGCCGGAAGGCTTGCCGCTTGCACTTACTATGGCGCTGACAATTGCCTCCAATCGCATGGCTAAGAAAAATGTCATCGTGCGCAAGCTTAAAGCGGCTGAATCGCTGGGCAGTTGCACGGTGATTGCTTCCGACAAAACCGGTACGCTCACCGTTAACCAGCAAACCGCTAAACGCATCTTGCTTCCGAATGGTCAAGAATATCATGTTTCTGGCACGGGCTTTGATGCTAGCGGCAAAGTTAGTGGTCCGACACTTGCGCATGCTGTCGATATTGGCCTTTATGGCGCGCTCAATAATGAAGCTAGTATTGAGCATGATGAGCCGACTGGCGATTCAATCGATATTGCTTTTCTTATCCTTGCCAAGAAACTCGGCGTCAAAACTCAGCAAATAAAAATTATCGACCGCATTCCTTACGAGTCTGAAAATAAATATTCAGCAGTGTTTTATGAGCAGAATGGTGAGACTTATTGCACCGTCAAGGGCTCACTCGAAGTTGTAAAGAAATTCTGTAGTACAGTGCGTTTTACGGATAGCAATGCTGATGATTTTCTTAAACTTGATCTTCAGAATGAAAATCTTGCTCGCGATGGTTATCGCGTGATTGCGCTTGCGAACGGTAAAGTTGCGGCAAAGAGCAGTTACTCCGAAAAAGATATCCAACAACTCGATTTTGCCGGTATGGTTGGCTTTATTGACCCTATCCGCAAAGAGGCTGTCGCATCAATTCGCGAATGTCACGAAGCGGGCATTAAAGTCCTAATGATTACTGGCGACCATCCGCTCACGGCTTTCTCGATTGCTAAAGACCTGAAACTTGTAACGGATTATGCCCAAGTCGCCACTAGTGATGCGGTCGACGAAGCTTATAAAGAGGGCAAGGCGCATTTTGATAAGTTCGTCTCCGAGAAGCTTGTTTTTGCCCGCGTCACACCTTTGCAGAAGTTGCATATTGTCAATTCCTTGAAGCGCCAAGGTGAATTCGTCGCTGTGACGGGCGACGGCGTGAATGATGCGCCCGCGCTTAAAGCTGCCAATATTGGCGTTGCTATGGGTTCTGGTACGGATATTGCGCGCGAAACGGCTGATATGATTATTGTTGACGATAATTTTAAGTCTATCGTTGCCGGCGTCAAAGAGGGTAGAGTTGCTTATGCGAACATTCGCAAAATCATTTTCTTCTTAATTTCTTGTGGCCTCGCTGAAGCGGCTTTCTTCTGTCTTGCAATCCTTTGTGATATGCCAATGCCACTCATCGCTGTGCAGCTACTTTGGTTAAATGTCGTCACGGACGGCATCCAAGATTTCGCTATGTCATTCGAGCGCGCCGAGCAGGGCATTCTACATGAGAAGCCGCGTAACCCTAAAGAGTCGATTTTCGATAGAGCGCTTTTGCGCGAGATTATTGTATCGGGCATAATTATCACTGCTGTCGTCTTTGCTGCTTGGTGTCTCTTTATTAATGTCTTCCAGATGGATGTTGCCGTGGCGCGCGGTTATGCGATGTGTCTAATGGTCTTCATTCAGAATGTTCATGTCTTCAATTGTCGTAGTGAACGTCGCTCCGCATTCAGTGTGCCGCTCCGTAGAAATCCGATTCTGCTGTTTGGAATCCTCGGCACGATTATTTTACAAATCATTGTGATGGAAGTGCCAGCGCTGTCAGAACTCCTGCAAACTGTTTCAATCCCACCGCTTCAAATGCTCGGTCTGCTTGGTGCCGCTTTGATTATTTTAGTCTTAATGGAGCTATATAAGCTCGCCGCAAAAGCAGTTACGGTTCGAAAGTAGCCAAAAAAAGACCAGAAAAATGGCTCATCGTGATGATGAGCCGAGATGATAGATTACCAACGAGTCTGTTTTAACCAGTCCGCGAACTTGAAGAACAGCCCTATGGCCAGCAGTAATAGCATAACGAATGCGCAAATCAGGAATACAATCTTACCGATGCCGCTGAGTGTGCCAATTAGTCCATACAGGAACCACTTTGACGGGATCGCCAGCTTCAAGATTGCGCCAAAAACCCACACGATGAATGCGATAAATCCGATGCCGCAAAAGAGTGAAGACTTGCTCCACATCTGTTCGTGTACCTTATGCACGTCCGTACTCTTGAAGTTGCTGAATTTCTCTTTCAGTCCGCTCATGAAGTCCGTGCTGTAATCCGCATAGCTATGCGTACCATTTTCGTCTTTAACTCTTGCCATTCTAAATTACCCTCCCTAATTTTGTTGGTCTATCTTGAAGAGCTTAGGTGTTATAATCACAGCCTAATACTATAATTATAGCACAAACGCTTTAAAAAGTCAATAGCAGTGGCTCGGCGCACCCGATTTTGCCCAATGCTGTATCGAAAAATCGTGCCAGCACGCTATAATAAAACTATGTCTGAGATTAAATGTCCTAATTGTGGTAAAACTTTTAAAGTTGATGATGCTAGCTATGCGGATATTTTGAGCCAAGTTCGCACGCATGAATTTGATGATGAAGTTGAGCAGCGCGTGGCTGCTGCACTCGAAAAAGCCGATTCCGCCAAGGAGTTGGAGCTCGAGAAAGTTAAGAATGCTCAAAGTACTAAGATTACTGAGCTTGAGGCTCAGCTCAAACAGGCCGAAACCGATAAAGAATTAGCCGTAACGCGTGCGCTTGCGCCTGTCGAAAAAGAACTTGAATCCGCCAAAGCGGACCTAAAAACTAAAACTAGCGAAGCTAAACTACGCGAAGAATCGCTCACGGCGCAGGTCAAATTGCGTGAAGCGGCGCTCAAGAGCCAATACGAAGGCGCGCTTAAGCTCAAAGACGAAGAAATTGACCGCCTCAAGGATTTGAAATCTAAGCTTAGTACAAAAATGGTCGGCGAAACACTCGAACAGCATTGTCAAACGGAATTCAATCGTCTACGTGCCACGGCTTTTAAAAATGCCTATTTCGAGAAGGATAACGATGCGCGCACTGGCAGTAAAGGTGACTATATTTATCGCGAACAGGACGAAGTGGGCAATGAAATTATCTCGATTATGTTCGAGATGAAGAATGAGAACGAAACAACTTCGACGAAGCATAAAAACGAAGATTTCTTCAAAGAGCTCGACAAGGATCGTCATGAGAAGCACTGCGAATATGCCGTACTTGTTACTTTGCTCGAGGCCGATTCGGAGCTCTATAACACTGGTATTGTAGATGTGAGCTATAAATTCGATAAAATGTATGTAATTCGTCCGCAGTTTTTCATTCCGATGATTACGCTTTTGCGCAATGCGGCACTCAATTCGCTCAAGTATAAGCAGGAACTCGCTGTTGTGCGCAATCAGAATATTGATATTACTCATTTTGAAGAGAACATGGAGAGCTTTAAGCAGTCCTTTGCGCGCAATTATGAACTTGCTAGCAAGAAATTCTCGACCGCTATTGAGGAGATCGATAAGACTATCTCGCATCTGCAAAAAACAAAAGAAGCGCTGCTTAGCTCCGAAAATAATTTGCGCTTAGCGAACAATAAAGCTGAAGACCTCTCAATTAAACGACTCACGCGTGGCAACCCCACGATGGCGGCCAAATTTGCCGAGTTGCACGAGGCGGAGCAGGGGTAGTCGCTAACTGTCATTCGCGCAAGATAACCGCGAGCTATAAAAAAGCGCCCATTGGGGCGCTCAATCTTCCGGAGGTTTAATCTGATGAGTTCGCAGATGAATTCGTCGCGTCGGTCGTAATTATTTGCGACAGGTGTTGGCAGAGCGCGGCTGCGCCAGTGGCCGTAAAATTGATTTTATGGCCAGAAACCGTCACAGCAATCGTAAACGGCTCGCTCGGGTTAATGCTTTCCCAGTAGCTACCGTTTTCAAACGATAAGGCTGTAACTTGCGGGTTGCGGCTTAGGCCAGCATGAATCACGGTTGCACCATCCATCTGGTCGGCCACTAGCGATACGTAGCAGTAATTACCGACTGTGTAATAGGTTGGACGTAGCCCGTAATGCTGCGTAAAACCATCCCAGTCGTCCGCCTGCAATAGTGCATAGGCCGTTTCGGCATCGTCGCTTAGAATGCAATTCACATTCTCGGCGATCGCCTGCTTAGTCTGGTTCCAGTCGTGAATATTGAAGCCCAAGCACAGGCCCAAAGTAATCACCACAACGGCAATAATCAGCAGAATCGCCAGCGAAGTCACGAAGTTTACCAACTTATTCATGGTATGCCTCCTAAAGTACAAGCTATCCTCTAAAGGATGCGTAGTCTATTATACCACAGTAGACACAAAAAGTCAAGTAAGCTTGAACATTTTTCAGCTGAATGTTTAAATAAAGTTATGGATTCGCATGAGCGAGCGGCTTTTGGTGCCGAAAAAGTTATCCGCACGATTTTTATTCTCGTTTTTATTATGGTCGTCTACTTTTTTGCGCAGGAAATTCTCAAACATACTGACGGCACACTAATTACGCG
>CAZOYU010000005.1:9535-36467 GCA_964584145.1 uncultured Candidatus Saccharibacteria bacterium
TCTTTCGCCACATAGACAGTTGCATTTTTGCCATCGATTTCGACTTTTTGGATCTCGGCTGGGCTCAATGCTTCGCGAATATATTCGGAATTATTGTCACTCCAATTGACAATGTCGATTTTTTCACGATCACCAATCTCGTTCATCACAGCCTGTACGCGCACGCCACGACCGCCAACGAAGGTTCCTACTGGGTCAATCCCTGGCATCGTTGCTGCTACTGCAATCTTGGTGCGACGACCCGCCTCGCGTGCAATTGCTTTAATCTCGACTGAGCCATTTTCGATTTCTGGCACTTCTTGACGGAACAAATATTCGATGAATTGTGGGCAACCTCGGCTCAAAATTAGCTGCGCACCGCGTTCGTTGCGTTCGATTTCCTTAATATAAACTTTCAAGCGTGAACCGACCGTATAAAATTCACCCGCAATCTGTTCGGATTTTGGCATAATTCCTGTTGCTTTACCTAAATCAACTCGGACGATTTTTGGCTCAACGCGCACAATTGTGCCGTTTACGACTGTGCCGATTTTGTCTTCAAACATCGCCAGTACGGCATCGCGTTCCGCTTCGCGCAGGCGCTGAATTACTACCTGCTTTGCGGTTTGTGAAGCTACCCGCCCAAAGCTTTCAACTTTATGCTTTTCTTCTACGAATTCGCCTAGTTGCTTACCGCCGGCCTCCGCGAGTGGAATCTCTGTTGCTGGGTTATAAGCGACATCATCCTCAATCACTTCGCGCATGATATAAACGCTTGCTTCGCCCGTATTCAAATCGAGCTCGCAGCGCACATCCATATCCTTGTCGCCATTGTCTTTGCGCCATGCGGCCGCAATTGCTTGTTGGATCACATCAAGTACTGTCTCTTTTGGTAAGTTCTTTTCTTCGGCAATAATGTCGACCATCGCGATCATTTGCTTTAAATCTAGATCCATAATTTCCTTTCTTTAGCTTAAAAACGCCGCCTCTTTTCGAGTCGGCCTGTATCTGTATGTCAAGATTATAGCAAAGTTGAGTAGCCTTGTCAAAACCGTATTGAACGAAGCGTGGGGCGGGATGTAAAAGGGGTGTTATCTTGACTTTTTGTGCCATTTGTGCTATAATTAAAAAGATTTGGCACATCTATGAAAGAGAGGTGATCTATGTGTCATTTAGCACAAATAAGAATGCACTGAGTGCAAAGGAACTCTATTACTGGAGGATAGACGCCTGGTTGGCGACCGTAGGAGAGTATAACCAGACACGTGGCATTTTCGACAAATTAGACTGTTGGATGCCGCCAGAGGTCCAGAAAGTATTTCAAAAATATTACCACGCGAATCCTCGTTTGGTGAAGGAGAAATACTATGAATTGGACGCTCGCATCCTTCGACAGTGGAAGGCTATCATGGAAAGCACCCGTGAACTTGGCCTCGCCTGCACCGAAGCAGATGTGCGCGAGTTTCGTTCGCTCGCCCGTAGCACGCTACCGGAGAATAAGTTCCGCACGAAGGTGCGCGGTAAAGTGAAGCGTCTCTTCGAGGCTGCCGTCAAGGCGCGTGAAAGTGAAGACACTGACTTATCTAAGGAGCCGCCGATGACTTTGCGCGAGTTAATCTCGTGGTATCAGACACCGCGCAAGTCGCCCCAAAGGAAGAAATAAGCTTTCTTCCACCTCGCCCCGCCAATTGGCGGGGCTTTTTCTTTGACAATCGTTGATATTTTTGTTAAAATAAAAGCACTAGTTATTACTTTTAGCGCAACAAGTCTTATCTCTTTATATTCATGCAAAGAGTGCGCCTTAAGTGTGGGAACCGAATATTAGTTTTTAACAAAAGGAATCAATGAACGAAAAAAATCAAGCCGAAGCCGAGCGCCGCGCCAAATTACTCAAAATGCGTGCTGAGCGCTTGCCTGACATTAAAAAAACTTTTGAAGAGAATCAAAAACGTAATTTCAATGCAAACTTTGCTCCAGGCGGCAAAGATGCCAAGCTTGTCCATAAAAAGACAGCTAAACCGAGCGCGAATAAGAAATCCACTGCGCCAACTTCCAAAAAATCGAACGCGAAACACTCGAACAGCTCGCGTAATTCTAAGGCAACCAAGCAGGCTGCCAGCTCGACCGATAAAAAACGCGATGTAAGCCTATTGGTCAGTACTCGTAAGGGGGAGATGGTTCATCATCAGCGTATGCTTAGCCAAGACGTGAACGCTCAGGCGACCCAACATATCATAGGCATTCCGGTTAATAAGTCGCGCTACAATGGCTACAACGGCCAACAAGTTACTATGGCGCAAATCAAGCAGGCCCGTCAACATCGCGACGCCGTGCGCGTGATTCCGATTGGTGGCTTGGGCGAATTTGGTATCGGTAAAAACATGACCGCGATTGAATATCAGGGCGAGATTGTCCTGATTGATATGGGCACACTCTTTGCTAGCGAAGATTATCCAGGTGTTAACTATATGGTACCGGATTCCAAGTGGCTCGATGACAATCGCGACAAAGTTAAAGCAATTCTCTTTACGCATGCGCATCTTGACCATATTGGCGCCTGCCGTCATCTTTTGCCATATTTTGGTCCACTCGTACCAGTTTATGCGACTGCTTTTACGATTGGCATGATTAAGCGTCAGATGTCCGAGCTGCCAGATGTGCCAGATATGAATTATCATGAAGTTGATCCGCTCAAGCATGAGAATATTAAACTTTCTGAACATCTCTCTGCTGAATTTATCCATACGCTTCATTCTATTCCGGGCAATACTTCTATCGTGATTCGCACGCCAAACGGCAATATTCTCTTGTCGGGCGACTGGCGTTTTGAAAGCAATCCGATGGATACACCGGCCGACTACGACCGTATGCTTGAGATTCGCGACAAAGAAGGCTATGCGCTACTTTTGAATGAGTCAACTAACATTGATAGTCCAGGCACGCATCCGCATTCCGAATGGGACGTCGGCGACAATATGGGGCGCGTAATGGACCATTATGCTAATGGTCGCGTGATTATTTCCTGCTTCTCGTCGCAAGTAAAGCGTATCGAATTGGTACTCAAGGAGGCGGCGGCACGTGGCCGCAAAGTTGCTTTTGCGGGTTATTCGATGATTAATAACGTCGAAGTTGCGTTGCGCGCGCGGGCAATCAAAGTACCAAAAGACACCATCATGAAGATGGAAGACATCATTAAATTGCCAGATGAAAAAGTCACGATTGTCTGTACTGGCTCGCAGGGCGAAATGAATGCTGTGCTCAATCGCATGGTGTCGGGTTCGCATCGTTACATCAAGATCAAGGCGACTGATACAATCGTCTTCAGCTCCAATCCGATTCCGGGTAATGAACCGAAAGTGGTCGCGACCGTGGGTGGTTTGTTGCGCGAAGGTGCGCAGGTTATTCAGAATGGCAAAACGCATCTGACCAATATCGGTCCGCTACACCTTTCTGGCCACGCTTATTTTGAGGACCATGTTAAGTTCGTTACTGATATGCGTCCAAAAAATTACATGCCTTATCACGGCGAATTCTATATGTTACAACACAACGCCGAGATGGCCGAGAATGTCGTTGGTATTCCGAAGGATCGCATTATCGTAGCGGATGATGGCGATATTGTTGAACTTATGCCAGATCAGACGATTCATAAAAATGGCCGCATTCACGTTGGTAATAAACTCTATGATGATGCCGATCGTCAGGTTAACGAAGCAGTAGTCAAGGACCGGATCCATATCTCGCGCGAAGGCATTTTTGTGGTGATTTTGACGCTCAGCAAGAAAACTGGTCGCTTAATTAAAACGCCTGACATTGTCTCGCGCGCTTTCATCTATCTTGATAACTCCGAAGAGTTGATTGGCAAGATTCGTCATTACCTCCGCGCCAAGACTGACCATACGGTTTCCTCCGACGAGGATATTAAAACGCTCAAAGAGGAAGTCAAAGAAGATGTCACGCATATCTTGTTTGACGCAACTGGCCATACGCCAATTGTTATTCCTGTCATCAATAAGGTATAATAAACATATACATAATGGAGCCTTGTAAATGAAGCAGAAAACAACGCATAAAAATCGGCAGTGTGCCTGCACAAAAGGTGAGAAATGCTCCTGCAAAGAGTGTAACTGCGCGAAAGCCGAGAAAAATACCGACGCCCGTATGTCGCAAACTTGCACCTGCGCCAAACGCGAAAGTGCTTTTCCAATCTGCTTTCTTGCTTGTGTGCTGACGGCTGTCTTAGTCTCAATGACTTTTACGGTTGGTTTCTCCGCAGTGTTTAATTATAGTCTTAAGCACAAATATGGCAGTCGCTTCAGCGGCCAATTTAGCGCTAGTTTGAACGATGCTCGCGACGGTGAGATGCTCGAAATTGGCGCTGGTGCAGTAATCGACTTCTATGAAAGCGGCCAAACTGGTTTTATTTATGCTTCGACCGATGGCTGCACCGCTTGTGCCAGTTTTGAGGAGCGTTTAACGAGCATTGCTAGCAGTATTGATACTCTATCTAGCGTTTATCATTACAATTATCCAAGCGATAATGACCCAGATGAATATGACAATTACGCAATGGCGATTACTTTGGATGGCGACACGACGCCAACTCTGCTCTATGTTCGCGATGGCAAAATCTACGACCGGCTCGATGATTATCTTAGCGAAGCAGGTCTCAGTAGTTTTCTCGCTAAATATAAATAGTAAAATCTAATCAAAAAATAGCCACGATTCCAGTGGCTATTTTTTACATTGATACATCTACCTCGCACATCTGTTTCATCCCCTGCGTTATAATGTAATCAATGGAAGAAATAATTTTTGTAGACAAGCCGAGCGGTATGAGCTCTTTTGGCGCCGTCGCGCGCGTCCGGCGAGTGTTGTCGCAGCGTGAGGGGCATAAAGTTAAAGTTGGACATACTGGCACGCTTGATCCCTTCGCGACTGGTCTATTGATCCTACTCGCAGGTAAAGCGACTAAGCAGGCGCCGACTTTGACTAAGCTCGATAAAGTTTATGAAGCCACTATTCGGCTTGGTGCAACTTCTACGACTGGTGATCCTGAAGGTGAAATTACGCTCGGCAATGCGCAGCCAGATATCTCGCGTGCGCAAGTCGAACGAGTACTTGGGCAATTCGTCGGCGAAATTGAACAGACGCCGCCAGCTTTTTCGGCAATTAAAATTAATGGCCAGCGCGCCTATAAACTTGCTCGCGCCGGCAAGACGGTCGAGTTGCCTTTGCGCAAGGTTACAATTTATTCGTTGGAAATCCTCGATTACGCTTCGCCATACCTCACTATTCGTACACATGTTAGTAGTGGCACTTATATTCGCACGCTCGCCGAAGATATTGGTCGTGCGCTCGGTTGCGGAGCTTATACGACTGCATTGCGTCGCACTAAAATTGCTGATTATGACATTGATAAACTGCCACTTTTTGATTTGCCGGAATAAAGTCTTTTGTTGAACTCTAGACTTCTTCAAATAAATCTTGTTTAAGTGCTAATTTGCGTTTTGAAAAACCAGCTTTAGGGGTGAAAGAATTATTAAAGCTCGGACTATTTTTATGTTTATAATTGCCGTATTTCGGTCGCGTAATTGCCATATCGGTATATGATGCGCTATCGCATGTTTGTAGTGCGAGCATCATTTGCGCGAATCCAGTCACTTCGGCATTGTCTGGTTGCCGCTCCAAAAAACTACCCAGCGTTTGCTTGCAGTAGAAATGGAATGCTTTGCTCGAGTTGGGGCTTTTGCGGACCACGCAATTCGTCGTATGGTCCAGTCCGTCACCAATCATTGATAATACCAGTTCGCAAATTTTAAAATCTACGCCATTTTTAAGTAGAAATTTTTGTGCATATTCGGCATTATAGGCGCGCTGATTCTTTTTATCGCCCTCACTCGCAACCGCTACGCCTTTACCAATATCATGCGTAACTAGCGCTAAGCGCATCATCGGTAGCAGCTTGGCTGGCAATTTGTCGGCATAATTATCTTCAAATACCTGCAGTGCCGTTTCAGTGTGCTGCTGTACCGAAAAACCTTCCCAAACACCCGCGCTCGCTTCAAAGATATCTTTGTAACCAGGCGTACGTTTCGCTGCTTCGACGATATCATGTGGCTGCGCATATAAATCGCCATTAATCAAATTCATAATCTCGCTACTGCGTGGCATTGCAGTTTCTGGCGCGTTGTTGCGTGGGGCATTCGCTCGATTCGGATTCATTCTTTCCGCAATTCGCAACGCCGTTTGTCCCATTCGGCGTTGTCGTTTTTCGCGCTCTTGTTCAATGCGCTCTTTCGTATCAACGTCGTCAAGCTCAAACATTAGATAGTTGTCTATCGTTTCATGTAGAGTCGCCGAATTTACGCTCATTCGCGCGCCAACCACGTCCATGCCTTTCAGCCAATTGCCAATATATTCGCGGTTAATCGGCACGCTCACATCTTTATCGGCGCCGGCAAAACGTACTGATATATGGTCTAAGTTGTCCGAATAAGCATTTATGATTCGTCTTACCATTGATTTGGGATAATTTTGGAGCATCAATCGCGTATTGCGTGCGCCACCAACTTGTTCCACCATTCGTGAGCTTACGCCGAGTCGTTTTGCAATGGAGCCAATGTCGTCCGACCGAGTAAAATCGCCAAAAACTCCGTCACTGCAAAAATCTTTTTCCAAGATTCGTGTACCTAACCCTGCCTTACGATCTTCGAAACTTAAATCGATTCCTTCTGCAACCGATGGCAAAGTTTGCCGAATCGCCTGCATTGCTTCATCTTGTTGTAATTTTGATAAATTATCCCATTTAAAGCGCGTATCGATGATGCGCGCATCTGGATTGCGCGATGTGAGTTGATGGATCTCCGTTTGGGCGCCCGCTCGCCTTGCGCGTGCATTGGCGAATTTTTGTGCTACATCGTAAGTACTTGTACTCAGTGCTGGTACGCGATTGATATTACGGTTGCCAGTGTTATTTCCGGCATTATTAAAATCAGCGCGCACATGCCAATCTTTTGTTCCGTCTGCTGCGCGCCCATGAAACAGTTCAATGTCACGCATCTTCGTTAGCAAACCTAGTCGCGTCAACTTTTCTGCGCCTTGATAGGCTTCAGAATTCTCCAGTGACCGGTCGACTTCGCGCCGAGTCTCCGTACTAGTAGATTCAGGATTACGCATACGCTTATATTATAACGCATTACAGCGTCAGACTTTTCAGCTTTTGCTATAATAGACCATATGTTTGATTTACAGAAGCGACTGGATTCGCTGCGTGGCGAATTTGATATTGTCTGGCAAAAATTAGCGATTGATCAGAAATTGGCCGAACTTCAGGCGCTCGAAGCGGAGGTTGCTGTACCGGAAATTTGGAATAATCCCGATCTTGCCCGCGAAAAAACTACCAAAGTCGCCAATTTGCACGACGAGCTTGATCCTTGGACGCTTTTGCGTGCCCAGCTGCAAGACATTACGGACTTAATGGCACTCGGCGATGATTCCCTCACGGACGAATTTGCGGGTCAGATTGCTGCCATGGAAGAGAATTTGGCGCGCATGCGTCAAGCTTTGCGTTTTACGGGCAAATTTGACCATAATGATGCAATTTTGCGTATCACCGCTGGTGCCGGTGGCACTGAGGCGATGGACTGGTCAGGCATGCTTGAGCGCATGTATCTGCGTTGGGCGGAGCAGCACAAAGTTAAGGCTACAGTTCTCGATCGCGTTGCCGGTGAAGAAGCGGGTATCAAAACTTCCGTAATCGAATTAGTTGGCGCGAATGTCTATGGCCAACTCAAATCCGAACATGGCACGCATCGTTTAGTGCGTTTAAGCCCTTTTAATGCTGACCACCTCCGTCAAACTTCTTTTGCGCTCGTGGAAGTTTTACCAGTAATTCGTGACGATGCTGAAGTTCAGATTGACCCGAAAGATTTGCGTATTGATGTCTACCATTCCGGCGGTCATGGTGGTCAGTCGGTCAATACTACCAACTCCGCCGTGCGCATTACGCATCTGCCTACTAACACTGTTGTGGCGATTCAGAATGAGCGCAGCCAGTTGCAGAATAAAGAAAAAGCGATGGAAATTTTGCGCGGTAAACTTCAGCAAATGATGCAGGAGCAGAATGCTGAATCGGTTGATAAATTGCGTGCCGGCGAATCAGCCAGCTGGGGACAGCAAATTCGTAATTACGTTTTGCATCCTTATAAACTCGTCAAGGATACGCGCACTAAATATGAAGAAAATGACCCCGATGCCGTACTTGATGGCAAAATTGACAACTTTATCGCCGCCTACTTGGACAACTAATCTAGCTTATGTTAATATAAAGGCATGATATTACTCGATGATGTCGTCAAGTACTATCCCGGCGATACTACGCCGGCACTCGATAATGTTTCTTTGAGTATTCAACCAAAGGAATTTGTTTTTCTCGTCGGTAAATCTGGCGCAGGGAAGTCTACGCTAATTAAAATGCTCACACGCGAAGAAGTGCCGACTTCTGGCAAAATTATGGTCGGCGGCATTGATTATGATTATCTCAAACGTCGTCATATTCCGCATCTGCGTCGTCGGATCGGTGTAGTTTTTCAAGATTATAAGTTATTACCGAATCGCACCGTTTATGAAAATGTCGCCTTTGCGCTTGAAATTGTCGGTGTGTCGAATGCTGAAATTCGTCGTACTGTGCCGAAGGTGCTTGATCTCGTTGGTCTTGCCGACAAAGCTCAACGTTTCCCAGATGATCTCTCTGGCGGTGAACGTCAACGTGTTGCGATTGCGCGCTCGATGGCGCGCCAGCCAAAAATCCTGATTGCCGATGAGCCGACTGGCAACCTTGATCCAGAAACTGCTTGGGGCATCGTCCGCTTGCTCGAAGAAATTAATAATTTTGGCACAACTATCCTTGTTACGACGCATGATGATAATATCGTCAATCAGCTGCGCAAGCGTGTCGTTACCTTACGCGACGGTAAAATTATCGGTGACCAAAAGAATAATGGTCACTACGATCTCGACGCGACGCATACTAAAATTGTTAAGCGTCCACTTGCTACTGCACCGCGTACTGCGCCGACGACTATCGAGATTCGTAACGCTACTAATTCGCATCCTACACCTACCTCGACTGCTTCTGCTTCAGCACCTCAAAGCAACCGTACTCCAAAAAGGAGATTTATAAGCTAAAATGTCTACGAAGAAATTAACCAAAGAAGAACGCGAAGAACTTAAAAATTCCGTTCGTGTCAGCAAAGAACGCCTAAATCGCATTACTAAAACTCGTAAGCATCGCATGCGTACCGGTATTCGCGTAATGAAATATGGCACTAAAAGTTTCGTGCGCAATACTTGGCTGAGTGTCGCTGCGATTGCGATTATGGCGATTACTTTAATCGTTCTCTCTGCAACGCTGGTCGCGACGCATGCTATGAATACCGCGATTAAGTTGGTTGAAGCGCAGGTCGACATGTCGATTTATGTCAAACAGGGCGCTACTGATGCGCAAATCGATAAAATTGTCGAAAATCTCAAAAAGCTTGATTCCGTAACAGATGTTACGACGACTTCGCCCGAAGCTGCCAATCAAGCTTCAATTAAAAGTTTGATTGAAGAGGGCGATATTACTGATGAGTCATATATCGAGGCACTTTATGAAGCACCAAACAAAATTCCGTGGACAATTAATGTCAAATTAAAGAATCTCAACGACACTTCGGAACTGGAGCGCTTTGTTGACGAAGATGAATCGATGACGAATATGCTCGATGCGCGTCCGCCGAGCTTTGCAACTAGTCACCGCGAAACAATCGATCGCATCGCCTCCATTATGAATCGCGTTGAAGTCTTTGGTCTCGCTGCTGCTGCTGTCTTTGCTCTAATTGCAATTCTGATTGTCTTTAATACGATTCGTATGGCGATCTTCAATCGCAAAGAGGAAATCTACATGATGAATCTAGTTGGTGCTAGTCGCTGGTTTATTATGGGGCCATTCGTGGTCGAAGCTAGCCTCTATGGTGTTGTTGCGGCGGCGATTACTGGCGTAGCGGTCTATGCGACTGTCTATGCTATACGCGGCAGTCTTGGCGCGACTATTGAGCCAACTGTCACTCTGATGGAGCAATATTGGTATTTTGCCGTTGCGGGCCTGCTTGTCGTTGGTATACTTATGGGGCTAATTTCCGCACTCTTTGCTTCGCGCAAATATATTAAAATAAAAACAAATACCGATCGTATTAAACCGAAGAAAGTTAAATCATGAAAATTTGGCAAAAACTCAGCTGCCTAGCTCTCGCAACCATGATTGTTGTCTCGGGTGTTCTACATACAACCGTAGTTGCCTATAGCCAGCAAGATCTTAATAACGTTCGCTCGAAGATTAGTGAGCTCAACTCGCAAATCAGCGAATACGAATCGCAGGCGAGTGCACTTGCCGCCAAAGCCGACTCGATTTCTAACCAAATTGCGATTTTACAAAATCAGCAAGCTACTTTGAAGACGCAAATTGACCTCAAAGAAGCAGAACGCGACCAATTATTGATTGAAATTGATACTGCACAGCAACGCATTAATGAAAACTCTGAAACCGTTGGTACGATTATTGCGCAATATTATTACAATGATAGCGTCTCAACGATTGAGCGTATTGCTTCCTCGGACAGCTTTTCTTCTTTTGTTGACGAAGAAGTTCGCCTTTCTAGTATTTCCGATACGCTCTCGGAAATCATCGAAGAAAATAAGAATCTCAAACAGGAACTGCAGGTTAAAAAGAAAAACGCCGAGTTGATTCTGGAAGATTTGGAGAGTCAAAAGTCGCAGCTTGCCGCTACTGAAGCTGAGCAGGCCGAATTACTTGCTCAAACCCGCAGCAGCGAAGCTGAATACAAACGTCTGCGCAATGAAGTTTCGAATCAGAAATCTGAGCTCGAAAAGCAACAGCAAGCTATCCTAGCCGACCTTGCCAAGAAATATAATGGCGTAATCACCGCTGGCGATGCGAATAAGGGCGGCTACCCTTACAGTGGCGTCTGCCCAAAGCAAAAGGATGCTTATGCCGATAAATGGGGCATGTATATCTGTGAATGCGTCAGCTATACTGCCTGGAAAGTCTACCAAACTTATGGTTATATGCCTTATTGGGGTGGTAAAGGTAATGCAAACCAGTGGCTCACTAATGCGCGCAATGCTGGTTATCTTGTAACCTCCGAACCCAAAGCGGGCTATGTTGGCATCTCGCTCAGCGGTCCTTATGGTCATGCTGTGTGGGTTGAATGGGTGAGTGGCAACCAAGTGCATGTTTCGCAATACAACTGGACACGCGGCGAATATTCCGAAATGACCGTCAATAAGAGCATGTTTACCTACATTTATTTCGGTAAATAATCGCATCACTTTTCCGGCTAAAGCATAAGCTTCGTGTTAAAATAAGTCTATGACTAAAGCAAGCGAAGAGAAGAATCAATCTACTAAACCAATAAGTAACGAAACGCGCGATTTGTATTACCGCAGTCCTGCTTCCGAAAAGAAAGTCAATCTTGCTACTTCTATTATTGTCAGTTTTATTACGCTCGTACTTGGCTTCGCTGTTGGTCTGAACTGGACCGATATTACCGGTAATTTTTCGCCATATCTTGGCGGCAAAACAGCTGTCTCTTCGGATATTGATTTCAGCTCGCTTGAAGCGGTCTACGAAAGATTGGTTGGTAGCTTTGATGGTACGATCGATAAAGAGAAAGTTATCGAAGAAGCTAAGCGTGGCCTCGTTAATGCTGCTGGTGATAAATATACCTATTACATGACCGCCGAAGAAGCTACTGAATTTGAAAAGGATTTGAGTGGCGATGTAGGGGCTGGTATTGGTGTTGAGATCGGTGAGCGTGACGGTTATGTTAAAGTTCTGCGCACTACGCCAGATAATCCAGCTCGCCGTGCCGGTGTTTTAGCGGGTGATATTATCTACAAAGCCGACGACGAAGATATTTCTGCGCTCAGCGTTGATGAAGTCGCTAAGAAATTACGCGGTACCGCTGGCTCGACGGTGAAATTAACCGTAGTGCGCGATGACCAAGAAATTGACTTTGAGCTCACTCGCGAAACGATTAATAACGTCAGTGTCTATATGGAATACGAGGGCAACACGGCTATTATTACTATTACGCGCTTTGATTCTGATACCGGCAAGCTCGCCCGCGAAAAAGCTAAAGAAGCAATCGAACATGGTGCCGACAAATTCATTATCGATTTGCGTGGCAACGGCGGTGGTTATGTTAGTGCCGCTAAAGAAGTCGCCTCCCTCTGGCTAGACGGTGATTTGGTCGTTGAGCAGAAGTCTACTAGTGGCGTCTACAGTGAAAAGACTTATGCCGACCGTGACGGTGCGATTCTGGCCAACTACAAGACAATTGTGCTCGTTAATGGCTCGACTGCTTCCGCTTCCGAAATTGTCGCTGGTGCACTCAAAGATTATGGTAAAGCTACACTAATCGGCGAAAAGACTTATGGCAAAGGTAGCGTCCAGGCGCTCGAAGAATTCACTACGGGCGAAATGTTGCGCGTCACAGTGGCTAAGTGGTATACGCCAAAGGGCAACAATATCAACGGCGAAGGCATTACGCCGGACAAAGTCGTCGAACGCACTTTTGAGCAGATAAATAAAGAAATCGATCCACAACTCGAAGCTGCGCTCGCGGAATAATCTGTTAAAATAGTACAAAAAGGAGGAGTATGGAGCAGCAGCCAGAACAAGCTGAATTTGATGTCTTTCAGTGGGCAAATTCCGTTGATGAGATTAAGAATAATGTATCCGTTGAGTTATTTCTATTTAACAAAAATTACACGCCTTACAAAGTTCGTTATAGCGATGCGCTGATGCAGGTGATTAAGTCAATGTTCATGCTAGAAGCGGTTGAATATGTTGTTAAAGAAGCCGATAAGGGCCTCGAATGCCGCGAATATGAGCTAAGTGATGGCGAAGATAAGGTAATTTACCGGATTGAACTCGAAAAAGTTGGCCGTGCGGAGACTTTGATTCATCTCATTGAACATGAATACAAAGATATCGCTTTCTTTAGCGATGATGAATATGAATTCAAACGTATTAAAGGCATCGTGGCAAAATTCACTTATCCGGGCGATGAAGGGCAAAAGTCTTTCTATATCGCTAAAAATCTGGCTGCTAGCTCGGCACTCAAAGGTAAACTCGGCTGGGAACTCAATGGCGAAAGCTTTGAACCGCTCACTGCTGACGTTGCTATCAAAGTTCCAGAAGGGAATGAGACTGCGATCGTTGATGGCCAAATTGTGATTTTTAATCAATCTAAGTTCGAAAAACTCTTCCAGTATGATTATAAAGCGCAGGTTATCTCTGAGCAGAAAGCTAAAGAGCTGCAAGAAGCCTATAGCTTAAGTTTTCCAGAAGGGCTTACGCTCAATGCTTTGCTCGAGGACAAGAAACCGCTCGTTAAGAAATTGCAGAACATCGAAATTGGTGAAATGAAACAGGACCAACTGCTTGATTATGCCGACGAGATGCAGCTCGAGCTGATGACCGACGACCAAGGCAAAATTATTATTATGGATGACAAGGACCTCGGTATGTTCATCAATTTGCTCAGCGAAGATTATTATGTTTCGCCCGTGAATGGTCGCCGTTATGAAATTAAAAGCAAGAAGCTGCTTGATGAGCCAGAAGGGGAGCCACCGCGCGGTTAATTCGCTATGCTGATTGATTCGCATTGTCATATTCACGACCGCGGTATTTTTACGCCTTCTGCCGACGAAACGCTCGCGCATGCGCACGCCCAAGGTGTCGACAAATGTATCGTTATCGGTACTGACCCTGCAGATTCTCAGGTCGCGTGCGATTTTGCCGCTACGCACGCAGAGGTCTGGTGGACTTTTGGCTACCATCCGAACGATTACGATGGCGATCGCGCTAAGCTCGAAGCGGCACTCGCCGCTGCTAAGCCGCTCTTTCAGGACTCCAAACTTGTGGCGATTGGTGAAATTGGCCTGGATTATCATTTTGAAGGTTATAATAAGGCTTTCCAACGTGACCTATTAGAACATATGCTGCAAATTGCACAAGATTATCGGCTGCCGGTCAGTTTTCATGTTCGCGACGCCTTTGACGATTTTTGGCCAATTTATCAAAATTTTCACATTCCTACCTCTGTTTTGCATTCTTTTTCTGACTTAAAAAAGCATCTGCGCGAGGGGCTTGACCGCGGTTTCTATTTTGGCGTAAATGGTCTAGCGACTTTTGCTGACCTTGCGCATCCGCCGCTCGAACGTATTGTCCTTGAAACCGATGCTCCCTTCTTGACACCGAAGCCATTTCGTGGTACAATAAATAAGCCAGGCTATGTAAAGTACATCGCCGAATGGGCAGCTGATTACTATCAGCGGGATTTAGCGACCGTTGCCGATATTACGACAGCAAATGTCGCCAAAATCTTCAAAATTTAAACAGGGAGGATCCTTCAATGGACGAACAGGATCGAGCGATGTTTCAAATTCCGGTCGATCGCGCCGTACTTGCGGCTCAAGCTGCTGCTGTGTCTGAATTGACTATGACGCCAGCTACGCCAGTCGTGATTGCGCAAGCTTTTCCGGATCGCTCACAAAAGGCCCGAGACCTAGAATTATATAATGAACTTTCCGCAGTATCGGACGAGGTAATCGCATGCCGAAACTCAATCTTAAACAACATTTATTAAAAAAGCCAGAAGCGCCCAATCATCAAGCGCGTCAACGTGCTGTTGAGCGTAATCTGATTAATGCCGAATCGGCACTTGGCCGCACAGTATTTGGCCAGATTCAACCGGGGCATTCGCGCGAATTCTTCTTTCTAAAAAAGAATGTCTGGATTTGGTATGAAGATGGTGTTACTTTGCGTTATGAAGTGCGTAAGGATGGCGTTTATAAACGCGTCAATGAAGAAGAGCATTATACGAAAATTTCTGGCGACGAGCTAACTAATTTCAAGAACGCCACCAAGGCCTACTTAAAACTAATTAAGACTAGCATCTATAATAAGAAATAAATAAAACCGTCACATGTTGGCGGTTTTCTGTTTGCGAAATTTTTAGGTATAATATGCTTATGCTTCAAAAAATTCGCGAATTACGTACGAATGAAAATGCTTTAATTGCCGTTGATGTGTTGTTACATAGTAAATCTGCCTTCATGAACATCTTCTTGATGTCTTTTTTGATGAGTGTCTCGATTAACAGTTCGCCTGCTAGTTTCATTACCTATTGTATTGTGCGTTATTCGCTGATTGCCTTGTTTTCGGTCTTACTCATGCCGCTAATGAAACACCATACCTTAGCAGCTTGGCGCGTTAGTATGTTCTTCTCGGTTGCGCAAATTCTGTCGGTAATTCTCCTTGACGAAACAGCGCCATATTTTACCTATATTATTGCGACTTTCTCAGCGCTCGAATCGGCACTGTATTGGCGCCCGAAAATGTATTATGACGTCACTGAAGTTGGCAACGCGCGCCGCCTGCGTTTTAAGGCGGTAGGGCAGATTTTTATTGAAGTTGTCAAAATTATTATGCCAATTGTGCTCGGTATTGCGATTGCTGATTCGGGCTATACACAGGCGGGCTTTATTATTCTTGCAATTTCGTTAATGCAACTGCTGCTCTCGGTCTTATTCCGTCCAACGCATCGAGTCATGCCGCGCCGCATGCACTCGTTGCGCAAAATTTATGACATGATTATCCGCCACAAGTCGCTCCGCAAAATTTTCTATATCCAGCTTTTGCGTGGTTTTGCTTTTGCTAGTGCTGCCTATATCATCATCGCACAGGTCAATGTTTATCGCAGTAGCGGTTCGGATTTAGATTTAGGCGTCTTCACCTCGGCTGCTTCGATTATTACTATTCTAATTCTGGCATTTTATCGCCGGCTTAAAACTCGTGTTAGTCAGCAGACCATTCTATATTCGATTGTGCCTGCGGCGATTCTGTTGCCGATTAGTCTAATTATCTTTCCGAATAATTCTATTCTTTCGGTCGCGTTCTATATTTTCTCTCAGGCGGTGATTGAGAGTTTTCTGAATGGCACTGTGCTCGTGACGCGCCTGCAGCAATTGCTTAACGGTCACTTGGCGGACGATTCTTATCGTTTCGAGATTGAATCTTTCAGCGAAGTGGCGCTCACTGTTGGACGTGTGCTCGGTCAAAGTATTCTCCTATTAATCATTCTGCTTGGGTATGAAAAAAACATGATGTATTTTGCTGCGCTTGAAGCATTTGCGATCTTTCCTCTACTCGAGATTGCCTTGCCGGCCAAGAATAGGCTGTAATAGTATATAATATCTTCATGATTTATCTAGACCACGCTGCCGCTACGCCGGTGTCGGACAAAGCACTTCAGGCGATGCTGCCATATTTTTCTGAGCAATTTTTTAATCCTTCTGCGGCTTATCTGCCCGCCGCTGAAGTGCGTCATACTTATGAGGCTGCTAAAAATGAGATCGCCCATGTTATCGGCGCCAAGGGTGCAGATTTAGTTATGACTTCGGGCGCAACTGAGTCGATTAATCTTGCTTTTTCGCTGATTCCGACCAATTCTGAAGCTGAGGTATTAATTTCTGCCGTTGAGCATGCCGCTGTACTCGAGAACGCTAAGCGTGCTGGTAATTATCGGATTATTGACGTGGACGTAACTGGCCGAATCTTGATCGAGGATTTCAAGAAGAAGCTTAGTCCTAGGACGCAATTTATTTCAATTTGTCTCGCTAGTTCGGAGCTTGGCACTATCCAGCCAATTGCAGAAATCGCTAGCCTTGTTCGTGCTGAGCGGACGCGTCGCGCGCTAGCTGACGAAAAAACGCCGCTCTATTTTCATTGTGACGCTTCACAGGGGCTGGGTTTGGCAGAAGTTAAGCTTAATCGTCTCGGTGTCGATTTGTTGACGCTCAACGCTGCAAAAGTTTATGGGCCGAAAGGTATTGGCGCGCTCTATGTCGGGCATAATGTGCGCTTGCGGCCACTCGCAGTGGGTGGTGGGCAAGAGATGGGCTTGCGTAGTGGTACGGAAAATGTCGCTGCAACGATTGGTTTTGCGACCGCTATTGCAGATGCCGAAAGACATCTTAATTCCGAACGCAAACGTCTAGTCGCGCTTAAAAATGAACTTCGTCGCATGTTGGCCGATCTGCCTAATATCAAATTTCTTGGCAATCCTAAGACGCAACTGGTGGGCTTCTTGCCGATTTGCCTGCCGGGCTTAGATGCTGAACGGCTAATCTTTGCGCTGGAGGAGCAGGGGATTTATGTTTCGACCGGCGCTGCCTGTGCGGCGAGCAAGGGTATTAAGTCGCCAACTCTGCGCGCGATTGGTTTGAGTGATGCCGAAATCGCTGGATCCCTGCGTATTACGCTCGGGAAGCTTAATAACGAACATG
The DNA here is from genome assembly GCA_964584145.1 of uncultured Candidatus Saccharibacteria bacterium. Lineage (GTDB taxonomy): Bacteria > Patescibacteriota > Saccharimonadia > Saccharimonadales > Saccharimonadaceae > UBA2834. Next base: position 26,933 of record CAZOYU010000005.1, read on the forward strand.
ATATCGCCGAGTTCAGCAAGCAGCTGCATGCAGTGGTTCGGAATGAGCTAAATAGACTAGGACAGTAGAAAGCTACCACGAAACTTCGTATGATCCAGAGTATGAATTACCTATTCCTTTTGAAGCGTTGAGTTTATTTCTAATATTGTCTAGTGCTTTCGATTGATCCTGATTATCTAAAATATTTTTTAGGTCATCATCGGAAACATTTTTATTATTATCGCTATTGTTGTTGTCGTCTCCTGATTCGTCCATGGAATTAATTGCTGAAATGGCGCGACGACGTTTATTGACGATGCGGTCTCTTGCGTTTTCGGCGCGACTATCTTTGCTTTCTTCATTATTATTCTTGGCGGCACAATTATTCTCGTAAAGAATTGCCTCGGCTGAATTATAAAGGATTAGTGCATTGTCGTAATTCTTATCGTCGAATTCATTGTCGCCTTGTTTTTCGATGCTCAGCGAGAGGTTGACGTAGACTTTGCAGAGCATAGATTTTGGCGGGTTCTCTAGTAAGGCAGACCGATATTCATTCTCGGCACTACTATAATCGCCGCCCATGTATAGGGTGTTGCCGCGGTCAAAGTATATGATATATGGTTCGATTATGTTTGCGAGGTTCTGTATGTCCGTATAAGTTTTTGCTGAGCTATAATTATTGGCATTATACGAAGCTCTATAGAGTAAATTAAAAAATCCAGTTCGCAATAAGAAACCCCCAACTAAAGTTAAAATTACTATTGGCAATATGAAAAAATTAAACAATCGTTTTCGTCGTAGTTTGCGGATATGCTCCTGGTCGACGATGCTCGGATTAAGATTTATCATTATTTTTTGACCCTTTCTAACAATATGTAGTTAAAAGATCTGTAAAAATCCCAGATTAGTAAGAATAAGAGAAGCATGGCGAAGAACCAATACGTGTCAATATAGCCGTCCGTTAATGCATTACCGTTGTTTTGCGTCTCGTTATCTATATTGTTAATAGCGTTTGATGGAATTTCGTCTGCGTCTCTTCGGTAATATTCTAGACCTAGTTTATTCGCGATCTTTTTTAGGTTGTCCTCGTCCAATTTGGAGATTACGCAATTATTGGCGTCTCGTGTATAGCCGTCGTTCCCGTTATAGTGGACACAATCTTCTTTTTGACTACCGTCGATACTGGTATATGTCTTATGGATTGTATCACCATCTTCAGTGCCATAGCCAAAAATTGCACCACCATCAATTAGCTTTTTAAAATTTACGCTAGTATTGAATGGCTTACCTGAATTATCTTCGCCATCACTAAAGAAGAACACTATATTGTGCAAGCTCGGATTTTTCTGACTAAAAGAATTTAGTCTTAGCCCGACATAATTGAATAAGGTACCTAAGTTAGTACCGATGCCATAGTTGCTGTCTTTTGGAGCTATTGTTTTTACTGCGGCTAGAATAGAGTCGGTATTCGCCGAAGACGGCATCGCGGTATAAATGCTATTATCTAGAATAAGCAATGAATATCGTGACCCTGGAAATTTGTTTACGATTTTATTAATATCGGCTTTCACCTGCTCATAACGATAATTATTCCCGTTGTTTTGATCCTTGGCCGCCATACTACTGGTCATGTCTACGATAAAGAAAATGGCGAGATTGCTGTTTTGTATCTCGGTGCTACCATTTAAAAAAACTGGCCTCGCTAGTATTAATATAGTCAAGCCCAACATGGTAATCTTGCGAAAATTGTAGGCCTTGCGCCATTTTTTTCTCGCAAGACAAAGCAATAATAGTATTAATGCTGCGGTGATTAGAACTACTATAAAAATTGGTGGCAACATGAAGAGTAAGCGCATTATATTCGTAACCTCCAGCTTATTAACATTGATATCGATAATGAGATTGCTGCAATAAACATGGCGATATTTGGAGTATCTGTTCGTACTACTCTGCCGGCCCCCTCATAGCGAGCGGCTTCTTGTTCTAAGATTTGGTCTACGATATGTTTCGCCGATAAGCTTGCTTCATTGCTAAAAGAATAATATGATCCGCCTGTCGCCAAGGCTGCTTCGCGAAATTCTTTAGTATAATCGGATTCATACCCGCTAGTAACATTAATCTGTTCTTGTGTGCGGCTGTCTTTTGTATTGAGCCCATAAACGGCAATATTGTAAGATTTCGCATAATTCGCGGCCTGCATTAGTGTTACGGCTTGTCCGGTGGCAGCCATGTTATCTGTAGCCAATACGATGGAGCGTGACCGTTCCATTTCGCCGAGATTGTCGAATGCTGAAATGCAGCCAACTAGGCCAGGGCCAATTTCCGAGCTGCTAAATTGAGACATCTGCATACCTTTAGTAAAACTGCTAAAGTTATCTTTAAGATCATTCAGGATTTCTGTGATTGCGGCATAGTCGGTACTAAGCGGAGACAAAGTAACATATATGCCATCAAAAATAGTTATGCCGAAACGTTCTCCTTCCATTTCTGAAACTAACTCTATGTAATAATTGAGTAAATTTTTTAAATTGCCATACATCGATCCACTCACATCCAAACATAGCATAATATCGCGGTTTTCGGCTTCGGTTTTTGTCTCTGTTACTGATATTGGCCGTGAGGCCACAATCGAGAGCGAACCGACCGCCACGACAAACGCTACCGCCAAAATAATCAGCATTAAATTATAGCGTTTCTGTGCTTTCTTGTACTCCGGCAAATTACGTACGAAATTTGTATGCGCAATTAGCGCTGCTTTGTCTTTCTTTTTGCGTTGCAATTTGCGCAAATGAAAACGAATTAGTGATACGGCAACAATCGCAATAATTGCGACGCAGGGAATAATGAAGAACCATGGATAACGCGTCATAAGTCCTCCACTAATTTGCGGGCCGCGATAGCCGAATCCTTTACGGAACCTTTTTCTAGCGTATCGAATTCATCTGGGTACAGGCCCTCAATCGTCTTAATTAATTGCTTATAATTCGATTTCTTTAAGTCGCTCAAAGTCATAATGTCCGCATGAAAGCCCAAGGCCTCACCATAAAACAGCCGCACGATTAAGCTGAAATGCTGATGCGCTACGGATGCTTTGATGCGTCGGTCATTGTAATTGCGTTCCGCTTGATCAATCAGGCGCAAATATTTTTGCTTTAGCGCATTCATGTCGACCACCTTCGGTTGCTCGACTTTGAGTGTCGCCAGGCTCTTAACTGGCTTCTTGCGCGTAACATAGAAAATCGTCACGATAATTCCAATCGCCAGTAAAATGAGAATGATTCCCATAATTGTCCAACTGATATCGAAATAAATTGGACCGTATAGTGTTAAATCAGCGTCGGACATGGCGTTGCTCCTCTAACATTGTAAAAATTCGCGGAATAGCGTGATCGGTTCCATCCACCAGTGTGCTCACGATGCCAAAACGATGTAGGCCTTTTTGAATCTTGCCATTAATTGTCTCGCGAAACTCCGTTTCAGCTTTCGCAATTTTTTTATTAGCTCGGAAATAATGCGGCAAACGTACGCCGTCGCTCAAATCTGCGGCGTCGTCGCCTAGCAACAGCCGATTGCTGAGCGGTGAATCTTCAATTAAAACATACATTTGTTCGTGACGCGCATTTAAGCGGCGTACTAAATCGCGGTCTAGCGTCGCAGCGCTGCTTGGATCAGTAATTACGATCAAAAACATTCTTTCGCGGAAAGATTTTGAGACATAGCTTAATACCGAATTAATATCGCCCTCTGCAGATTCGACTGAAATCGACTGGTCATATTTCTTCAAAAAGTTTTCAATATACGGCGTATCTTCCTTCATCGCGTAGCGCGTATTGTTAATTTTATTACCATACACCATTCCGACTAAATCGCCATGTTTTTGCGAGACATAGGCAATCACGCCTGCGCAAAAAGTCGCAACCTCGCGCTTCGTCTCGCCACTCGGTGCTAGCGCCGCCATCGACCGACCGCTGTCGGCCACAATCAAAATATTATGTTTGCGCACCGCAATATAGCGGCGAATCATGATTGAACGTGAACGCGCTGTCGCTTTCCAGTCGATATCTTTAATATCATCGCCGTAATTATATTCACGCAGGTCGTCAAAATCCATACTGCGGCCCTTAAATACTGAGCCGTAGTTGCCCGACAAAACATTACGCACGCGTCGTTGCGCATAAATATTCATCTTCTTGCGAACTTTAATGAGATAACCTGGCATTGACTTTTCTTCTTTTTATGGCGTTTGGATTTTATTAAAAATTGCATCGATAATTGCTTCAGGATGTACCTCATCCGCGGCAGCTTCAAAATTCAGGATAATTCGGTGGCGTAGCGCCGCATAACGTAGGCGTTTCACATCATCTGGCGTTACGTAGGCACGGCCATCAATCAAAGCGAGTGCTTGTGCGATTTGCATTAAGGCGATTGCGCCGCGTGGCGAGATGCCGTATTCAACATAGCGCGCCAGACTAGCATCAATTAATTCGCGCGGATTGCGTGATGCGGTTACGATATTTACGATGTAATTCTTGATTGAATCATCTACTGCTACTAATTTGGCGGCCGCTTGCAATTTCTTGACGTCTTCAATTGAGGCCTTGTCGCCATCATCTAATTTTGTTGTCGTTTTGCCGCTTAGCGCATAATTTAGAATTTGCAATTCTTCGTCGCGCGTCGGGTAATTTACGATCTCCTTCAAGAGGAAACGATCTAGCTGTGCTTCCGGTAGTTCATAAGTCCCTTCCTGTTCAATTGGGTTTTGTGTTGCTAATACTACAAACGGCTCTGGCATTTTATAGAGCGTACCGCCAACCGTAACTTGATGCTCTTGCATTGCCTCCAGCATTGCTGACTGTGTTTTTGCGCTAGAGCGGTTAATTTCGTCGAGCAGGACAAAATTGGCATGGACCGGACCAATTTTTGTTTCAAACGTGCCAGAATTGTAATTATAAATTTGCGTACCAATAATATCGCTTGGCAGCAAATCTGGTGTACATTGAATACGGCTAAAACTGCCATTTGCTGCTTCAGCAATTGTCTTCGCGGCTAAAGTTTTTGCCAGACCTGGCACAGATTCCAATAGAACATGCCCGCCCGCAATCAGCGCAACCGTCATACAAAGTCGCAATTCACCTTGACCAACAACTTTTTTACTGTAAGCGCGGCCAATTCTCTCGATAATTGCGCGCGCATCTGTTGCGTCCGTCTCTGACAATTTAGGGTTAATATTCTGTTTTGGGTCCATTTATTTGCTCCTTTTATGCCCAATAGAGGCTAATGTTGTTTGCCATGCTAATTTTTTGCTCTTCGGTATAACTGTCTGGCTGGTCGAAATAGTGATCATCGTCAAAGAAAGTATTTGGCAGAATATCCATATAAGTGCAGCCATCGGTATCAATCTGGAATTTGTCGGATATTTGCGAGGTAATATTGCCGCACGCGCCCGCAACTTTTAGCGGCTTGTAGGCCTTCATGATATTGAGCGCGACTTGGATTTGAAAAGAAGTTTTTAGTACGTCGGCAAACAATAGAATTTTGCGATTGTTAAACGCGGCTAAATTAAAATTCGGATTAGGGTTTGTTTCAGCATTAATGCGCGAGAAAGCTTCACGCTTGCGTTCTTCGATAATACTCATAAAGTCGCTATTAATGTAATCATATTCGGACTGCGAAATATCGGGATTTAATACAAATTCACCTTTGGAAGTAATCGCGCCAAGATTACGGGTAATATCGTAGGGGTCAGCAATTTCGGAATATTGCAATATATAAATATAAGCATGTAGATGCGCCGCTAACTCAATGCAGGCTAGCAGGGAGGTTTTCTTGAGGCAAAAAATAATGCTCTCGCTATTTCGGTATTCGGTCAATCGCGGCGCTAACTGGTCGCCTAGAGCTTGCCGGTTTGGATAAAACATCCCACCTCCATCAAAGTTGTCATTAGTTTAATTTTAGCATAAACATAAATAAAAAACTGCCACGAAAAATTGAGCCATTTTTGGCAGAAACAGGGAAAGATGTTATAATATCATTACAATGAAGGTTTTCTTAGGCATGTCTGGTGGCGTTGATTCGGCTGTCTCGGCTTATCTTTTGCAGCGGCAGGGACATGAAGTTATCGGCGTCTATATGAAAAACTGGAGCAAGAATTTACCGGGGATGAAATGCCCGTGGGCAGAAGACCTTGCTGACGCCAAACGCGTCGCCGTTAAGCTCGGCATTGATTTTCGTGTGTTTGATTTTGAGACGGAATACAAGCAAAAAGTTGTCGATTATATGCTTGCCGAATATCAGAAGGGTAATACGCCCAATCCGGACATTATGTGTAATCAAGAAATTAAATTTAAACTTTTTGCTGAGACCGCTTTTGAGCAGGGCGCCGAGATGATTGCGACCGGGCATTATGCTCGCACTGATGGTTGTGCGCTCTTGCGTGCTCGCGACGATAACAAGGATCAGACTTATTTTCTTTACCGAATTTCCGAAGCGATTATTCCAAAAATTATTTTTCCTGTCGGCGAGATGACGAAGCCCGACGTCAAAGCACTGGCTGAGCGAATTGGTCTTGCGGTTGCACATAAGCCTGAATCAATGGGTGTCTGCTTTGTTGGCGATGCTAATATGCGTGATTTTCTATCGGAATTTATCGAGACTCGCCCTGGTGACATTATTGATATTGATACTGGCGAGAAACTTGGTACGCATGACGGCGCGATTTTCTATACACTTGGCCAGCGCCATGGTCTCGATATCGGCATCGGTCTGCCACATTATGTTGTCAAAAAAGATATGACTAAAAATATCGTTTATGTTTCGCAGAATCTAAATTCGCTCAAACTTTGGACGCGTGAGATTCAACTAAAAGATGTAATTCTACGTCATGGTGATGGCGGTCGTCATATTCAGGCGCGCATCCGTCATCGTGCGCCACTCGTCGATGCTGATTATCAAGACGGCAAATTGACTTTCGCCGAAGAACAAAAGTCGCTTACGCCAGGACAGTCAGTTGTTTTTTATCGGGGTGAAGTTTGCCTCGGTGGTGGCATTATTATATAATAATGCAATGAATGCAAGTGAAATACGCCAAAAATATCTCGATTTTATGAAAGCTAAAGGGCATGTAGTGATTGCGCCCGCACCGCTCGTGCTCGAAAATGACCCTACGACATTATTTACTGGCTCTGGTATGCAGCCATTGTTGCCATTTTTATTGGGCCAACCGCATCCAGATGGCCAACGCTTGACCGATTCGCAACCATGCTTGCGCTTGCAAGACATTGAGGACGTAGGTGACCCGCGCCATACTACCGTTTTCGAGATGCTTGGCAACTGGTCGCTTGGCGATTATTTCAAAGAGGAACAGATTCGCAATTTCTTCACTTTCCTAACTCAAGAAGTTGGGCTTGATCCGCATAAAATTTATGTCACTTGCTTTATCGGTAATGAAAAATATGGTATCCCGCGCGATGACGAAGCGGCGCAGATTTGGCAACAAGTTTTCAAAGAAGTTGGCATCGATGCTGGGATTGCTGAGATCGATACTGCTGAAAATGGCGACAAGCGGGGCATCAAGAATAATGAGCGTATTTTCTTCTATAACGATAAGGAAAACTGGTGGTCGCGCGGTGGTGGTATCGAGACGACGCCAATTGGCGACCCTTGCGGCCCTGATTCGGAAGTCTTTTATGATTTTGGTGAGGAACATCAGGATATTGAAAAATATGGCCAAGCGCATCCCGCTTCGGATGGTGCCCGCTTTATGGAAATTGGCAATCAAGTCTTTATGCAGTATCGTCGCCTCGAAGATGGTAGCTTTGAAGAGCTGAAGCATAAAAATGTCGACTTTGGCGCTGGGCTTGAGCGTATTACGGCGGCCTCGATGGATTCTTATGATGTCTTTAAAATTTCATTACTTAAGCCAATCGTCGATAAACTTGTTGCGCTCTCTGGTAAAAGTTATGAATCTAATACTGCTGATATGCGCGTCATTGCCGACCATTTGCGTGGCGCTTATCTCTTAGCCGCGCAGGGCTTGAAACCGTCTAATAAACAGCAGGGCTATGCTTTGCGTCGCCTGATTCGTCGCGCGATCCTGAAAGCGCTCAATCTTGGTATTGAACAAGATTTCCTTGCCGAAGTCTTGCCGCTGATTGCCGAGAATTATCATGATTTGCCAGATAGTATCCTAACTACTCGCGAACAGGTATTGGAAGTTTTGAGCCACGAGGAGCAAGCATTCCGCAAAACTTTACACCGCGGTATGCGCGAGCTTGCTCGCTTCAAAAAAGACGGTTTGACTGGCAAAGAATTGTTTATGTTGCAAGATACTTATGGTTTCCCGCTGGAATTGTCTGTCGAGGAAGCCTATCGTCAAGATATCTCATTGACCGAAAATTGGCGTGCTGAATTTGACGCTGCTCTGAACGAACAACGCGAACGCTCCAAGACTGCTAGTAAAGGCATGTTCAAGGGCGGCCTTGAAGACCACGGCGAACAAACGACCAAATATCATACCGCTACGCACCTCTTGCTAGCTGCTTTACAAAAATTAATCGATCCAAACATTGGCCAGCAAGGTTCAAACATTACCGCTGAGCGTTTGCGTTTCGATTTTAATCTCGATCGCAAACTTACGCCTGAAGAAAAACAACAAATTGAAGATCAAGTCAACGCTTGGATTGCCGCCGACTATCAGGTTACGCATGACGAATTCGATAAAGCTTATGCGCATGATACTTTGAAGGCGCATGGTCAATTTTGGGAGAAATATCCAGAAAAACTTACCGTCTATACGATTGGCGATTTTGATCAACCGATTTCGCGCGAAGTTTGTGGCGGTCCGCACGTTGAGCATACTGGCGTAATTGGTCATTTTAAGATTAAAAAAGAAGAATCCAGTTCTGCGGGCGTGCGTCGCATTAAAGCTGTCATCGAATAAAATTCAAGTCTAGTGCTATAATTAAACCATGAGCATATTTTCGCGCAAACAAGAGTACGACCCAATATCGGAAAAGGCCAAGCATAAAGCTAAAGACCCTGATGATTATCTGCTCGCGCTTGACATTGGTACGGAATATGTTAAAGCTTTAATCGCCAAAAAGAGCAAAGGCGATATCCGTATTGTTGGTGTTGGCAAAGCGCACGAAGCTCCGACCAATATGTCTTCTGGTGCAATTGCTGATATTCAAGGTGTTGCCAAAACTTGCGAAGAAGCACTCGTTAAAGCCGAGGAAATGGCGGGCGTTCGCTCTAAAGAAGTCGTAGTCGGCATCGCGGGCGAATTAATTAAAGGTAACACTGCTTCGATTAAATATCGTCGCGCCGATTCCAACAAAGCTATTACTGACGATGAGATGGCGAAAATTATTAAAGCCGTTCAGCAAAAAGCCGGCGAGCGTGCTCGTCGCGAAGTGGCATTGGAAACTAATAACCCTGATGTAGAAGTTCGCCTAATTAATTCTGCGCTCGTATCCTTGCGAATTGATGGCCATAAAGTTTCTAATCCGATTGGTTTTAAGGGCAGTGAAGTGCTCGTGCAAATTTATACTGCTTTTGC
>CAZOYU010000005.1:36567-66657 GCA_964584145.1 uncultured Candidatus Saccharibacteria bacterium
ATCCGATTGGTTTTAAGGGCAGTGAAGTGCTCGTGCAAATTTATACTGCTTTTGCACCCCTTGTGCATATTTCTGCAATCGAGCGGGTTTGCGACGAGCTGCAGTTGGACTTAGTTACTGTTGCCGTCGAGCCTTTTGCAGTCTGTCGCGCTTGCCTTGGTGACGACCTTGATTCGAATTTCTCTGGCATCGTTATGGATATTGGTGGTGGCACTACCGATGTTGCGATTGTTGATGATGGTGGCGTAGAGGGTACTAAGATGTTCTCGATTGGCGGCCGCAGTTTCACGCATCAGATTTCCGAGAAATTAGGTTTGAGTTTTGCTGACGCTGAAAAACTCAAATTGCTCGCCGATAATCCCAATATGAAGCCCGAAATTCGTAAACGCTTCGACCAAGCTATTGCGCGCAACCTCGAAGTCTGGTTGGCGGGCGTTGAATTAGCGATCGAAGAATTTGAGCATGTCGAAACTTTACCGAATCAGATTATGCTCTGTGGTGGCGGTGCTAGCTTAGCTGAAATTCCGGAATTGCTTGCGACTGGCAACTGGTATAAGAATTTGCCTTTTTCGCGTCGTCCAATCGTGAGTTTGATTGAGCCTGATGATGTTCCGGGAATTATTAATGCAACCGATCGAGAACTTGACCATACTTTTGTGACCGCGATGGGTCTGCTGCGGGTTGGTATTGATACTTTAATCGGCACTAATAGCGGCGGTCTGCGTACCAAGATTGCGCGCTTACTTAAGAATTAGATTGCCTTTTTAACTTCGACAAAATCGCCTTCGTCTAGGCCGCTTAATTCGTATGGCCCGAATTTGTAGCGATGTAGACGCAAAACTTTGTAGCCAAGCGCATCAAAAGTTCGTCGAATTTGGCGATTGCGTCCTTCGGAAATCGTTACGTCCCATTTTTTGCGGCTCTCGCCGATTCGCGTCAGCCCCATCTGGCTCTTGCCATCTGGCAATTGGATGCCAAAATCTGCAATCATTTGTTGATGCAGTGGTTCTAGTTCGCGGTCTAATTCGACAATATATTGTTTTTGTTTGGCAAATTTCGGATGTGTCATTTGGAAGGCGAAATCGCCATCATTAGTTAATAAAATCAAGCCCGACGAATCCTTATCGAGCCGCCCTACAGTCTTGAGTGTCCGATATTTCTTCGGCAATAAATCATATAATGTTGCTGCTTCGCCCTGTTGTTTGCGGCTGCAGACGTAGCCGACCGGTTTGTGCAGGGCTAAATAAATTGGCTCCTGCTCAATAATATCGCGTCCATCAACTGTGATCGCGTCGTTTGTTTGCGCGCGCATGCCTAACTGCGCAGGTTTGCCATTAACCGCTACGCGTCCTGCCGCAATTAAATTATCAGCTTCGCGTCGCGACACGCCAAAATTAGTCGCGATATATTTATTGAGGCGGATTTCGGCATTATTCATGTTTGAAATTTGGATTAGATTCGAGATTCAGGCTCGGCATCGCGCTTTGCATTGCGTCCAATACGGCTTTTGGTGTATTGTCAACTGTTGCTTGCGTCTGTTTTGCGGGGGTTACTGGCTGCTCAGCTTTGAGCTTACTTGCTTCAAGCGTAATCTGGTCATTCGCTAGTTCTGCCGCCATTCGGCTACTTAGACTATTGTCATTTTGCGCCGTTTGCATGTCTGCCGCTAGTTCCGTTTCGAGGTTCTGGATGTAAGCGGGTTGAATTGCCTGCACAGGCGGCTCTTTCGCGAATGGTGATGGAGCTGTCGCTGCCGTCTTTTGCTTCATCAAGATACTCGCCGCTGCGGCTTTCTTTACGATTTCTGGATTTGCACGCAAGCTTGTGTGTGGTCGCGGCGGAGTAGGAGTCGTAACTGGGGTAGTTGGAGTGACTGCCATGGTTGGCGTAGTAGTAGCTACCGGTGTTGCTGGCGCAACTGGCGGCGTCATTGGCGCGGCTGGTTGCGCTGCTGCCGGCGCAATCGGTGTTGCTACTGGCGACGGCGCCGGTGCTGCTGTTGGTACAGATGCTGGTGCTTGTGCTGGTACTGGTGCCGGTGCTTGCGCTACTGGCGCTTTCGGGATAACGATTTGCGGCATTTCTTGCGCTTGTAATTCTTGCAACTTGAGCGCCGCCGCACGCGGATCAATGCTTGGTTGAGTTGCGGCCTGTTGTTGCGCGGCCGGAATGGGTGCCTGCATTTGCGCAATTACATTCTGCGCAGCGTTGTTTGCTTGCGCTTGTTGCCGCATCATTTGCTGATAAATTGCTTGCCCGGACGGAACTTGAGGCGTTACGTTACTAGGCATTTGTTGCTGCGAAGTTGGCAAAGTCTGAGGTGTCATTTGTTGCGTCGGCATTTGTGTCTGTGTTAGCGCGGTCGCAACTGGTGGCATTGGCATAGTTGGTGTAGCTTGAGCCGTGGTTGTATTCGTTGTGCTTGTCATCGGTGCTGTTTGTACGTTCTTTTGCGTACGCAGATGCTTAGCAGTGTTTGTATTGACCTGCGTGCGTTCAAATTCTTCGTCGCCCAACAATTCATTCATGCGTTTAGCGATATTCTCGCGCTGTTGTTGGATGCGTGGGTCGTGAATCGGCTGGATTACGCGTTCGCCGCCACCGGGCCGTTCGGACTTTTTTTCTGACACCACTGGCTGAACCGGCATATTTGGTGCAGGTGTCTGGCTGTTTGGCGGCATACTGGTGGCTTCTTGTGGTGTAGGTGGCATTTTCTAAAACGTTAAAAATACTAGAATTAATTACATGCCTGAATTTGGCATTGGCCCTTGTGGCTGTATTGGTGTAGCTGGCATGGTTGGTGCAACTGTTGGCGCTACATTACTATCCTGCGCTGGCGCAACTGGCACGGTGCCCGTCGTTTCCACTGGGGTAGGGTTATTTGGGATGATTTGTCCAGGCGTCGGTGCTGGAATATTTGAATTTGTTGGCTCGATTGTTGTTGTAGTGGTTGTCTCAACAGTGTTCAAGGCACTCGTATCTGGCACTGGTGTGGCGACGGTTGGCGCTGTAGCTTGATTCGCCGCGGCGTCTGTGACTGGATTTTGTGCTGGTGTAGCAGGAGCTGTAGCTGTTTGTGCTGCGGCATTTTGTTGTTCTTTCACGGCCGCCTCAACTGCTGGCATAGTTGCTGCAGTATCGAGATTGGCATGTGCATTTGTATTCGGCGTATCGCCCAAGACTTCGTGCACAGTCATGATTACGTCTTCGATACCAACCTGTGATTTCACTAAATAGCGTTCTGCGCCAAGCGATTCGCCGCGGCGACGCTGGTCATCGCTGGATAGGGCAGTCATCATGATTACTTTAATCTTGCTTGTTTCCGGCTGTGAACGCAGAATATCAAGCATGTCAAAACCAGAAATCTTTGGCATCATCACATCCGCAATGATTAGTTCTGGTTTATACTGCACAGCTAAAGCGAGCGCCTCTTCGCCATCGCCGGCAGAAATAATGTCGTATCCTTCTGCCACCAGTCGAATACTGTATATTTCGCGCAAGGACTTATCGTCCTCTACTAACATAATCCTAGTCATATTGATTATGATTATAAGCTATTTTAGCGTAAAAATCTATAAAACTCGCACTAGAAACTAGCGCATGCTACTCTGGGATTCTTGATTGTCGATTAAGAAGCGTTGCTGCGTATATTGGCCCTGCGAGATGCGCGGGAAAAGCACGATAAAACTTGTGCCGTTGCCAAGTTGGCTCTCCGCCCAAATTCGCCCATTCATCGACTCCACTCGTTGTTTAACCAGATATAAGCCTAAGCCTGTGCCGCCAATTTCGCGCGTGTCGCGGTTATCGACGCGGTAGAATTTTTGAAAAATGTGATTCAGCTCTTCACGCGCAATGCCAATACCAGTATCTTGCACGACGATCTGCACATTGTAATTGTCCGCCCGCACATTCACTGTCACCCAACCTGCCGGCGTATATTTAATCGCGTTTTCGATTAAATTATTCATAATTTCCGTCAAGAAAACTGGATCGATGCTGGCATAGATTACTTGTTCGATATGTTTGCCGCCACTTAGCTGCTGGTCAGTCGTGCCACTACCGAATTGGTAGCCTAGGCCCTTTTCGCGAATTCTCGGAATTTGCGCTTCGGCAATATTCTTTACCAGATTCACGATTTCAACAGGCTCTAAATGCGGCTGTACTTGACCATCATCCAGTTTAGTTGTATCGAGCAAATCTTGGAATAGTCGACCGAGATGTTTTGAATTTTCGTGTGCCTTTTCGAGGTATTGGCGTGCGCGTTCATCAATTGTGGCTGTCGTTGGATTTAAAGCCAAACCAAGATATCCTTCAATGCTTGCAACCGGTGTCCGCATTTCGTGGCTTGCTGTCGAAATGAAGTCTGTGCGCTCATGCTCCTCGCGTAATTCCTGTGCAATGTCGCGAAAAGTTACAATTAAAGATGAATCATCGCCGCTTGACTTGGTGATAATAATCGAGACAGGCGTGTTACGGTTGCTGTCGGCCGCGACGATATCGAGATTGCGCGTCACTTCTTTGTAATCTTGGCCTTTCAGCGCCATACCGATCGGATTGCGCGCCTCGGAGATGCGATTACCGGTCTTGTCGAGCAAAGTAATAATTGAATCATAGAACACGCCCACAATTTCACTAACACTTCGTCCAATCAATTGGCAAGCTGCTGGGTTCGCTAACTGAATATTGCCATTCGTATCAACAATAATCACGCCCTCATGCAGCGATTGCAAAACGAGTTCATTTAGGCTCTGGCGAGACGCATCGGGCTTGGGCGCAATCTGAATTTCGTCAGCTGTTTTATTTTCTGTTTTTCTACTAAAAAGGCCCATCGCCTTTATTTTAGCACAAGCGTTGAACTGAATGTTCAAAATGCTTAGCTATGTTATAATTAGCTTATGAATAAAGACGTCATCTACATCGAGCCGGAAGATGATATTACGGACATTCTGGCCAACATCAAGGATGCAAAGAATAAAATCATCGCTCTTGTTCCGCCGAAAAAAGCTGGCGTGCTGCAGAGTGCAGTAAATTTTAAATTGATTGCTAAAACTGCGCAAACGCATGAAAAAACTGTCGTATTAATTACCGCCGACGAATCACTATTGACGCTGGCTAATAAAGTTAAAATGCCGACTGCGCGGACCCTGCAAAGCAAGCCGAAATTGCCACATGCTGACGAGGCATCTGAATTTGGTGACGACGATGACGTTGATGATGAAGTTTCCGCTGGCGACGACGATGATGAGATTGTCGAGAAAAAAGCTAAGGCCGACACGGGCGTCAAAGTGGCTGTTACGAAAAACGCAAAAGAGAAGTCTAAAAAGCCGAGCGCAGCTGCTGAGAAGAATAAAGATATCGACCTTGAACTAAATGCGGACGATGTTGAATCAGGGGAAGAGAAAAACGCAAAAGATAAAGATTCGAAGAAAAAGATTAAAGTTCCGGATTTCAAAAAATACCGCAAATTCATCATTCTTTTTGCGGTCTTGGCAATCCTAATTGCTGGTTTCGGTTTTTGGGCGACCCAAATTGCTCCGCGCGCTAAAATTACCGTTAAAGTTAAGACTGTTGGCGCGAATTTTAATGAAACCGTTCGATTAGTGACGGACGAATCCGAAGCCGATCCAGAGAATGGCGTGTTCTATATCGAAGAGAAAACCACTACCAAGAGTGTCTCGTCCGACTTTACTGCCACTGGCGAAGTCGATAAAGGCACCAAAGCCTCTGGCACGATTACCGTGACGCGTCCCGCTGGCAGCAAAGTTGATTGTTTCGAGGATAGTTCCAACTTGTCGATTCCGGCCAATACCGTCGTAACAATCTCTGGTAAGCAATATATTGTGACGGAAGGTGGTTCCGTTAATACTAAATCATCTAACTATAAACCTAGCGGTATAGGTTTTAGTCAGACCTGTACACTTGAAGAATCTGTTACTTCCGGCAAAATCAATGTCGTCGCAAAAGAAGTCGGTGATGATTATAATATCGCTGCCGCTAGCTCTGGTATTTCGTTGAATATCAACACGTCAATCAAATATTCCGTCGCTAGCTCCGCGATGACGGGCGGTTCGAGTAAGATTGTCAAAGTTGTCTCTCAGGAAGATGTCGAAAAAGCCAGCAGTAACCTTTCTGGCGATTCCGACAAAGAAGCTCGCGAAGAACTTACTAACGAATTCAGCTCTGACTATATTCTGATTACTAGCAGCTTCACGACCGTTAGTACTAGCACAAATACTTCGCCAGCACTCAATGAAGAAGTCGGCGACGATGTTACGCCAAAAATCGTTCGCGAAACACGTTACTCAATTTATGCAGTCAAGAAATCTGATGTCAATGATTATATTACCGCTCAGCTGACCGCCAAATTCGGTGACGATACGCAAATGATTTATTCGACTGGCGTCGCGATTAACGAAGGGGACGAGGACAAAGCTTTCTTTGAGTCCTTCAAAAATGCTGACGGCAAAATTACCGCTAAACTCAAGAGTACAACCAAGACTGGTCCGCGCATTACCGAAGACATGGTCAAAGAAGTCTCGCTGGGTGTGAAAGTCGGCAAAGTCCAATCAAACCTCCGCTCCTATAACGGCGTAACCGAAGCGAATGTCGAGACCTCCTACTTCTGGGTCACTCGCGTGCCAGACGACGATAATAAAGTTGAAATCGAGATTACGGTAGAATAATGCGCTTGCTTGCACTCGATGTGGGTACCAAGCGTATTGGCGTCGCCTTTGCGGATACTGCCGTGCGCATTGCCGTCCCGCGCGCAATGATTCCAGTTGACGGCAATGAAAATACTAAGATCCTCGCCCAATATCGCCGCGATAAAGCTAATCTTATCGTCGCTGGCTTTCCGCGCAATAATCAGGGCGAGGAAACTGCGCAGACTACAGTAGTTAAAGAGTTTGTTGCGCAACTCTCGCAATTTTTCGATCAGATCAAATCCGGAATTCCGCCAATTCGTTTTCAGGACGAGACGCTCACTTCTGTTGCCGCTGAACAGTATCTGACCGCCGGCAAACATGCTTTTACGCGCGCCGATCGCGCCACTGGCCGACTCGATTCTGAAGCCGCCGCGATTATTCTTGAGGATTTTATGACTAGCACTAATCTCGCTCAGCTCGAACAGGAACTTGCGCATGGAAATTAAAAAATCTAAAGCTAAAGCGCGCAAGATTGTTCTATTTGTGATATTTGCGCTAGCTTTGCTCGCTGTGATCGTATTTGGTGGCGCCTATCTTTATTATCAGCACGCACTCACTGCCATGGAAGATTGCGAGGGCAATAATTGCAAAATTGTTACTTTCACGGTTGCTGAAAATACCGGCGGCACTAAAATTGCTAGCGACCTCGAGGATGCTGGCTTGATTCGCTCCGCGCTTGCTTTTTGTGTTTATTTAAAGCTCGAAGCACACGATGCTTCGCTTAAATCCGGCGAATACGAATTTAATACCGGTATGGACGTAGAGCATATTGTCCAGTCACTCGAGACTGGCGTCGTTGCGCAAACTTTCAAAATAACTTTCCTGCCGGGCGGTACGCTGGCGGCCGCGCGCGAGCGTCTGCAAAATCTTGGTTACCGCGACGAAGAGATTACGCAGGCCTTCAACGCTAGTTACGACCATCCGCTGCTTAAGTCTAAGCCAGCCGATGCTACACTCGAAGGCTATATTTATGGCGAGACTTATGAATTTTACGTTGGCGAATCAGTCGAAAATATCTTGAAGTGTGTTTTTGATGAAATGTATAAAGTTGTGCAAGCAAATGACCTCGAAGCAAAGTATCGGAAGCTTGGCCTGACATTACACGAGGGCATCACGCTTGCCTCAGTTGTACAAAGTGAAGCGGGCATTATGTCTTATGCCGATCAGCAGCAAGTCGCCCAAGTCTTCGAATTACGTTTGCGGCGGGGCATAGCACTTGGCTCTGATGCGATTATCGCTTATCGCGCCGACCAACTTAATCCCAATCGCAGCAAGAGCGATATGTCTTACTTAAATACGATTACTTGCCCATGGAATTCGCGTAAATGTACTGGTCTACCGCCGACGCCAATCTCTAATCCTGGCAAGAACGCCTTGCTGGCTGTCGCCGATCCTGCCGAAGGTGATTATCTCTACTTCATTTCTGGCTACAATTCCGAAGGTAAAGTCCAGATGTATTATGCGCGCACGCAGGCCGAGCATGACGCTAACATTCGTAATTATTGTGGCGACCTCTGTTCAGTGCTTTGATTCTTGCAAATTAAGCATGTATGGTATAATAAAATAAGTTTTTAGCAAGTATATGAAAAGATTGCAATTATTACTCACAAGATTACTGCCTTATGCTCTAATTTTTGCCGCAGTTGTCTGTCTGATGTATTTTGGCTCGACTAAGACTGATGAGCCGGTGAAAACGCCGATTGCGGCTAATTTTGACAATTCAGATTTTACTGTCACCGCTGACCAAGTTTCCGAATCTTATACGGTTGCGAATATCGCCAGCACTTTATCGCTACCGTCTACTTCCACCATTAGCGAGAACTATGTCACAATTAATGATGTCTATGAAACGACTGGCACGACCAGCACTTCAACCTCGACTGTCGTTGAAAAACCAACGATTATCGACACTTCTAGTCTGACGCGCGGTATCGAAACTTATGTTGTCCAAGAAGGCGATACTTTTGATAGTGTCTATGCGGCACATAATCATGGCGCATCGCGCGACCAGATTCGTTGGAGTAATAGTCTCAAGAAAGAAACTGTCACAGTCGGTACGACGATGTATTTTCCGACCGTTGCCGGCATTGTCTATAAAGTCAAAAGCAATGAAACGCTCGACAGCATTATCGAGAAGACGGGTGCTTCTTCCAAAGAAGCTGTAATTCAGCTCAATGACCTTGAAGACAAGGAAATCGCCGTTGACCAATTATTGCTATTACCAAATGGCTCTTTGCCAGAGAAAGAGCGCCCAGAATATGTCGCGCCGACGCCGCGCCCAACTTACACTTCGACTTATAGCTATGTTCGTGACACCGCTGATCGTCATGGCCGCTTCGAAATCTATAATTATAGCTATTGGCGCAATATGTATAACAGTACTTCGTGGCAGCATAACCCTGGCGCTTTCGGTAACTGTACATGGTTCGTCTGGTATTGGCGCCGTAATAATCTCAGCTCTGAATACTGGCTGCCAACTGGTGCAATTGGTAATGCGCGTAGCTGGATTTCATCACTCAGTGGCTCTTATTGGACTGGTCGTACGCCAGCTTATGGTGCCGTTATGCAGTCCACGAGCGGACGCTATGGTCACGTCGCCGTAGTAGTCGGCGTCAATCAAGGTCAATCGATCACGATCCAAGAGATGAACTACCAAGGTTTCAATCGTGTCTTCCAGTCGACGATTAACTGGTCTGACGCCGTCAAGTACAACTATATCTACGGTCATAAATAAGCCGAGCGCGTTTTACTTAATTCGCAAAATATGTTAAAATATTTTTGATATGTTTGTAGATACAGCGAAAGTTTATGTCAAAGCCGGCAAAGGTGGTAATGGCGCCATTTCTTTTCGTCGCGAAATTTATATTCCAAAAGGTGGCCCTGATGGTGGCGACGGTGGCAAAGGCGGCGATGTGGTTTTTGTTGCCAGTAAAGACTGTGACACTTTGATTGACTTTCGTTTTCAGCCGAAATTGATTGCCGAAGATGGCAAACCGGGCACGGGACAGAAATCTTCGGGCAAATCCGGTAAAGACCTGCTGGTCGAAGTGCCAATCGGTACAGTCGTTAAGCGCACTGATGGCACGATTGTTGCCGATTTGACGCACGACGAAGAGCGCGCAATTGTTGCGCATGGTGGCGACGGTGGCTATGGCAACTGGCATTTTCGCTCGAGCACGCGTCAGACGCCGCGCATTGCCGAACTTGGAAATCCGGGTGAGGCTTTTGACGCCGAATTGGAGCTCAAATTGCTGGCTGATGTTGGTTTGGTTGGTTTTCCGAACGCCGGCAAGTCGACTTTTCTCTCCGTTGTTAGCAATGCTACACCGGAAATTGCCGATTATCCTTTTACGACCATCACGCCTAATCTTGGCGTTGCTAAAGTTGACGACCGCAGCATTTTGATTGCCGACATTCCAGGCTTGATTGAGGGCGCTTCTGCTGGCAAGGGGCTTGGCGACCGTTTCTTGCGCCATGTTGAGCGCACCAAAGTGTTGCTCCATCTGATTGATGTTTATAATGACGATGCTGGCAAGGCCTATGCAGACATTCGTACTGAGCTTGCGAACTATTCTGATGCGCTCGCACAGCGTCCCGAATTAGTTGTGCTGACGAAAACCGAAGGTGTTGACGCGGATATTATTGAGATGCAAAAAACGGCTATCTTAGCGCAAAATCCTAGCGCCGAAGTTATGTCTATGTCCGCCGCCGCGCATCAGGGTACGCAGGAAGTCTTGCGCAAACTACGTACGATGATTGAGGTGACTGCAAAGTCGGCGGGGTCCACTGAGTCTGAGCAGTCGGAAGATAGCGAGGCCTTGCCAGTAATTACCCTCGATCAGGCCGAGCCAAAGCATCGCGCGCATCATCAAAAATATCAGCTGGGTGAGCGCAATGCGATTCTTGCATTGGGCGTGCAGGCCGACGCGGATGATGACGATGTCGACGCCGACATTGAGTAATTATTACAACATAATTTTTGCCCGAACATCTTGACGCTTAAGCTTAACTTTGCTTTAATATTATCAAGCTGGTACGCTTCACGGGGTTCCACTGAAATGTGGAAAGTGTGGAGACTAGAAACAAAAATAAACAGCGGATTAAAACAAACCAATGTGCCCCA
Source organism: uncultured Candidatus Saccharibacteria bacterium (assembly GCA_964584145.1). Classification (GTDB taxonomy): domain Bacteria; phylum Patescibacteriota; class Saccharimonadia; order Saccharimonadales; family Saccharimonadaceae; genus UBA2834. Next base: position 47,395 of record CAZOYU010000005.1, read on the forward strand.
TAGGGTGGGCGCGTAACAGCGTAGAAAAACCGGATTTCTCCGGTTTTTCTGATGCTCTAAAGATTTTAAGCGTAATGGACAATTAGTAGGCCGCCTTGACGCAATGCGCGTGGCTCCGATTCTGTTAGGTCAATTACGGTTGACGGAATACTACCGCCACATTCGCCGCGCACAATCATATCAACTCCGGGCATGCGTCGATTTAATTCGCCGCTGGTTCGGCAAGGCGCTTCGCCGCGCGGATTTGCGCTAGTTACAAGTAGTGGCCCGCTTTCGCGCAGTAATTCTAGCATGTATTCATGGTCAGGAATGCGAATCCCCACAGTATGAAAATTATCAAAATAAGGATGATGCCAATCTTCGCGTTGGTTTAAGATGAGCGTCAATTCGCCGGGGAAGTAGCGTCGCGCTAGATTCTTGATTTTACGATCCATCTTGACATATTTTTGCATCTCATCGACGCTCGCTACCATCATCGTTAGTACTTTGCCGCTATCGATTTGACGATTTTTTAATTTCAGCAATTTTTCAATCGCGGCCTTATTGTCCGCCATCACTGCTAGACCATAAACCGTCTCTGTTGGCACGCCCAAAATGCCGCCTTTGCGCAGCGTTTTGATTGCAGTAAATTTGTCCTCTTGCGAAACATATGCCATATACTTCCATTATAGCACAAAATGACGAAAAAGTCAAGAGTGTTGGGCGCATGCGGTCATGCTTGTCGCACTTGCTGCGCTGTCTTAAAATAAAGCCATGAAAAAGATATTGATCATCAATCGCAAGATTGAAATTGAAGAAAATATTGCGGAGTTGAAACGTGTCGCCGAGGAAACCGGCGAGTTACAGGTCTCGACGGGTTGTTTTGCAGATTTTAATCTGTTAATTGATGGCGAGCGGACTTGTATTAAAAACGAGCAGACTGGTGACGACCTGGCGGATTTTGATAAAATTCTTTGCATCACCACTGCACCTTTTGAGCGTCGGCATATTTTCAATGCTTATGGCTGCTATTGTCGCAAGAAAGGCGTTATTATGGCAGACGATACTTTCGCGAATGCTTCTGGTAAGCTTTATGAGATGTGGCGCTGTTGGGAACATGACGTACCGGTCCCTAAAACCGCCTACGGCACAAAGGATTTTCTCGGAAAATGTTTGCAGGAAAATTTTGGTGGTGTTGGCGTACTAAAATCAATTCGTGGCACAAAGGGGCAGGACAATTATCTCGTTTATTCTGCTGCTGAAATCGCCAAAATTGTTGACGAAAATCCCGATATCGAATTCATTCTGCAAGAATTTATTCCGAATACGGGCGATTGGCGCATTCTTACGCTTGGTTTTGAGCCTTATCTGGCTATTTATCGCTCGTCTGGCGGCAAGGACCATCGTAATAATACCTCGCTTGGTGGCTCTGCTAAGATTGTGCCACTCGAGGAAGTTGATCCCGAAATTCTCGCGCTATCTCGCACTGCAGCGCACGCAACTAGCAAGCGTTTTGCTGGCGTTGATGTGATTACGCATCGCGATACGGGCAAAAAATACATACTTGAAGTTAACCATACGCCACAAGTCGTGACGGGCGCTTTTACGGACGAGAAATTCAAAGTTCTGCGCGATTATTTCCTGGTCGACGGTCAGTGATCTAAGCCCGAAATCATATACAACACATTGCGGTGTTCTGCGCCTGTTAGTGTGTTGTATTTTGCTGGGCGCCGTTCGTCAATCAGATAAGCATGCTGCTCCAGAATTGCGTCGCATTCTTGTTCAATTTGCGCACGCAAATTTGTCGCAAAATTTACCATTTTCGCGCAGACTAGAAACTCTAATTTAACATCCAACGAAATTGTATCGTAATGCGCCGTAATTAATTGCTCGCATTTTGTTAGCATTTTTGCGCTCAGTGTTTGCCAATCCGCCGGAATTGCGCGTACGTAATAATCTGACATGCACAAAATGATGTGTGTGTAGGCATAAATCAAATCCGGTTGCTGCTCGGCATTCAAAAAACTTTCTGCCAGCTGCGTATAAACTTCGCGTCGGCGCGGAAACAAATTTTCGCTCAGACAAATCACATTTACGGCGTAAGTCGACAGCGCAAACAGGGCCGCTTGGTCAGCTAGCAAATCGTCGCAGAGCCGATACAGTCGCTCCAGCGGATATAATTGTTCAAAGTCTGCCCGCAAATCCACTTGATATTCAATTAGCAGGCGATTAATTCGAAACAGTGTCGCTTCTACGCCATATAAATCAGGGTATTTTTCAAAAAATTCTCGTCGCGTTACGTAGTTATTTACGCCCGCATAGTCATTATTTGCTAACACTGCTGCAAGCTCGTGGCTCGGCTCATGCGCCGCCAAAAAATCATCAAAACGCTTTTCGCGCAAACCATATTTTAGTCGCGTCGCCAAATGCTTCTGCTTGTCTAGCGGCAGCTCATCAAAATGCTCAAGATAATAATCCCGTACGCTCATGTAAATATTATAGCAAGATGCTATACTGTAAGCATGAGCAAGTTGAATTATAATGGGCCAGTCGTTCTTGTGGTAATGGATGGCGTCGGCCTGCGCGACCAAACCGAAGGCAATGCTGTTAAACAGGCACATCTAGAAACCCTCAACGATTTGATGGCAAAATATCCGACTGCTAGTCTTGGTGCTGCCGGTGAATATGTTGGCGTGCCGGCAGGCGATATGGGCAATTCCGAAGTTGGCCATAATGCCATGGGTGCTGGCGAAATTGTTTTGCAGCGTTCTGCTGCGGTTGAACATGCCGTGAATAGCGGCGAAATTTTCGCAACTTCAACTTGGCGGGAAATTATTGACCAAATTCATACACATCATTCAACTTTGCATTTCATGGGAATCTTTAGCGATGGCAATGTCCATTCCAATATTGCGCATCTCGAAAAAATGCTTGCACAAGCGCAGCAAGATGGTGTTCAGCGCGTACGCGTTCACGCCTTAATTGATGGCCGCGACGTTCCGCCGCAGAGCGAGCCGAAATTTATTCAACGCCTCGAAAAATTCATTCATGGACTGGGCGACCCAGATTATAAAATCGCTTCTGGCGGTGGTCGCATGGTAATTACTTGCGACCGCTACGAAAATGACTGGGCGATGGTCGAAAAAGGCTGGTATACACACGTACTCGGCGAAGGGCGTCAATTCGCCAATGCTACCGCCGCCATTGAAGCCTATCGCGCCGAAAACAAAGATTTGCAAGATCAGTATATGCCACCCTTCGTTATTGCTGAAAATGGCCAAGCAATTGGCACTATCCAAGACGGCGACGCCGTAGTTTATATCGATTTTCGTGCTGACCGCGCGATTGAAATAGCGCAAGCCTTCACTTATGACGATTTTTCGCATTTCGATCGTATTCGTCGTCCTAATGTCTACTTCGCCGGTATGACTGAATACAATGAAGATCTGCACGTGCCCGCGCACGTTTTAGTCGGCTCGCCAAACTTTGAACATACTTTGCCAGAATATCTCGCTGCAAAGGGACTCAAACAATATGCGATTTCCGAAACCGTTAAATTTGGGCATATTACTTATTACTTCAATGGCAATAGTTATCATGTTCCAGACGGGGAAGACGAAGAAGAGGTCGCTTCTTATACTGAACCTTTTAATACGCGTCCATGGATGCGTTCTGCTGAAATTACCGACAAGCTCATTGCTGCCATTGAATCGCAAAAATATGATTTTTTGCGCGTGAATTATCCAGGCGGTGATATGGTGGGGCATTTTGGCGAACTCGAGCCAACTATTAATGCGATGGAGTCGATCGATATTTGTCTCAAGCGCATTGTTGAGGCCGTCAATAGGCTTGGTGGCATAACTGTTATTACGGCCGACCATGGTAACGCCGAGGAACTACTTAACACCGACGGCACGCCTAAGACTGCCCATACCACCAATCGCGTACCTTGCATTTTTGTCGATGATACCGAGAATGCGCAGCATTATCGCCTCACGCTAGGCGATCGGGGCTTAGCCAATCTCGCTGCTACAATCGCAATTTTACTTGGCCAGGAACCGCACGCCGCTTGGCTCCCGCCAATTATTGAGGAGGAATAATGTCCCCAATTTTACAACCGGCTTTAGTTGCGCTCGCGATGGTAGTTGCTGTCGCATGCGCACTCAAGCTCTTTGATATGAACAGTGATTTTGCGCCCATTTTGCGCAAAATTAGCGTCCCCTTTGCGATCATTATCTCCGTTGTTGTTATTTGCGTCTTCGTTTTTCCGTTGATTAGCGAATCCGCCTTTGACCTCAGCGTCTTTGCCGCGCTGATTTTCATTTCTTGCATTAGCAACTGCGTTATTGGCTATCTTATTTCGATTTTTATCGACAAGATTATCGCAAAATATCGGAAAGCTAAGAAATTTAAGCCTGCTGTTTTGCCGCTCACTCTGCTCGACTCAGTTGGTGCACTCTTGGCCGGTTTTGGCTTAGGTGGCTGCTTCTATAGTAACGGCACCGGCATGCTGGCGGCGGTCGCGTTGGGGCTATTCTTGCTAGCCGAGAAGGTTGCTGTCGTTCGGCGCTATCAAAATGAATGGACGCGCCAACAAATTATTACGAATTTAGCGATTACGCTCGCAATTATTCCGCTGGTCGTCCTTGCGGTGATTTACTTCTGTAGTCTCAATCTGACCGCCGGCCTCACTTTGCTAGCGCTTGGCTGTGGTTATCTACTGTATCGTGTCGCTTTTCATCTGTTTTTCATTGCGAAAAGCCTCAAAAAAAGCTAGAATAGAGAAAACTTATACGGAGATTTCCTCATATGCAGATAGATAAAGCTATTATTCCTGTGGCTGGATGGGGGACCCGGCGCTTGCCTATTACTAAAGTTATCGAGAAAGTGATGTTGCCCATCGGTAACCGCCCACTCGTCGATTATGTTGTCGAAGATTGCGCGAAAGCAGGTATCAAAGAAGCCTATCTCGTCATCGATGAAAAACCTTTTTCGCAAATCAAGGCTTATTACGAAGAAAATGCCAAGTTGAACCAATATCTTATCGCGCATGGAAAGAGCGATAAGCTTACGCTCGCCGATACGCAGCGTGATGGTTTAACTTTGCATTTTTATGTTCAAAAAGATGTCGACCGCCGTTATGGCACTGCTGAGCCGGTCGCGCAGGTCGTGCAAGAATTTGGGATTAAGGAATCTTGCGTAGTTCTGATGGGCGACGATTTTATCTATAATGCCGATGGCTCGTCTGATCTCGCCCGCTTGATGGACTTAATTAAAACTGATGATGATTCCGCGATGCTGGCGACTGAGATTCCGATTGAAGAAGTTGAGCGTTATGGTGTGCTCAAAGTTGATCAGGGCATTTTGTCTGGTATCTATGAGAAGCCAAAGAAGGAAGATGCGCCGAGTAATCTAATCAATATCAGTAAATATATTATGTCCGCCGAGTTGCTTGGCCGCATTGTTAAATATTGCCAAGAGAATAATTTCGGCCCAGAGGACCAAGAATATCTCATTACGGACCCAATTATTGAACATATCAAAGCTGGCAAGAAGATTCATGTTTTGCCGATTCAAGGCGAATATCTCGATGGTGGTTCCGTCGAGGGCTGGCTGCACGCCAATAATGTCGTCTGCGGGCGACACTAATGCGCATTACCGTGCGCGTCAAGCCGGGCGTGAAGGGGGCAGCGCGACTTGAACGCCAAGCCGATGGCAGTTATCTTGCTTTTTTGCATGCTCGCGCGCATGACGGCGAAGCTAATCGTGCACTGCTCGAGCTAGTCTCCAAAGAATTCCATGTTGCAAAAACTCAAATTGTCATTGTTTCAGGCGCCAAAGCGCGTCAAAAAGTGCTCGAGTGGCAGGATTAGTTACCTAAAATCTTCTGGTCCTTAATTTCATCTGGCAAATAATTTTTATCCAAATGAAAGCCCGCTTCCCATTTTTGGCCTTTGCCAAAACCAAGCTCTTGCATCAATTTTGTTGGCGCATTCCGCAGCCAGAGCGGTACCGGCAAGCCCATAGTTTTAGTGGCGAGATCTTGCGCCGTGTACCACGCATCAGTCGTTACGCGTGATTTTTTCGCCTTCGCTAGTGCCGTCGTCACGTGCGCCAAAATCAAGCCGCTCTCTGGCATGCCGATTCGTTCAACTGCCATAAAAGCATTTAGCGCTAATCCCAACGCGCCATTACCAGCTAACCCGATATCCTCCGACGCAAAAATCACCATTCGGCGCGCAATAAATTTCGGGTCTTCGCCAGCATTCAGCATTCGCGCTAGATAATATAACGCCGCATCCGCATCGCTACCGCGCATCGACTTAATAAAGGCCGAAATATTATCATAATGCGCATCGCCTTCCTTGTCGTATCCGGGCAATTTTCGTCCTGCCGCTTCTTTGACTTCTTCGACGCCAATCTTGTCACTTAAGTTCAGTGCCAATTCCAAATCGCCTAGCGCCGAGCGCGCATCGCCGCCTGATAACTCCGCCAAATAATCAATTGCGGTTTTACTTACGCGCTTCGTCGCATTTTCGGCCTTAATCGCCCGCTTCAAAACGGCGACGATATTTTCTTTCGACAAATGCTTTACAACAACGACGCGGCTACGTGATAGCAGCGGGGAAATTACTTCAAAACTCGGATTCTCGGTCGTCGCGCCAATCAAAGTAATCAGCCCACTTTCGACGTGTGGCAAAAAAGCGTCTTGCTGTGCTTTGTTAAAACGATGAATTTCATCCACAAACAGTACCGTGCGGGTCTTCAAATTCCAGTTTTGTTTCGCCCGCTCAACTACTTGCTCGACGTCTTTCTTGCCGGATGTTACCGCCGAAATTTCAATAAAATCTGCCTCGAACTCTTTTGCGATAATTCGTGCCAGCGTCGTTTTGCCCGTCCCCGGTGGACCCCAAAAAATAATATTCACTGGCTCGCGTTTCTTGACGATTTCCGTCAAAATTTTACCTTCACCAATAATCTCATCTTGCCCTAGCACTTCCTCTAGTTTCTGCGGACGCATCCGTTCCGCTAGTGGCCGTCTATCGTCCATGTTTTTGGTAAATCCTTTTGGCGTATTTTAGCGCATCAATTTCGCGACGCGTAAAGAAATATGCGCCATAAAAATTGATTTTCGCTAAATCGACTGATTCGAGCGCCGCAATTGCTGCATCGAAGTTTTCGAACCACTCCAAACTATCGCCATCTTCGATTTCGTCGTTCATCAGCGCATTGCCAACAAATTCGCCCGTCCGACACAAATAAATATCCGCTTCTGCGACCATCTTCCATTCATGGCGCGTATTCCGACAAAGGCCTAGCCGGCGCAGAATTTCAACATTATAGCCTGTTTCTTCGCGCACTTCGCGCTCCAAATTTTCGCGTCCCAGCTCACCTTGCTCGCGTCCGCCTCCAGGGAGTTTGTACCAGCCCCGTTTTGTGCTATGAATCAGCGCTACTCGGTCTTGCTCGTCTAGCAATATTGCCCGCGCACTTCGCTTTAAATTATAATCCGCACCTGCCGGTTGCTTTACTTCTGTCAGCCCCACATTCGCATCGTCGATGTTGTCGATAATTTTTTCCGGCAAACTCTCGACCCAAAAATCATCAAAGGTATCGTCCTCGTTAAAATGGAACCACGCTTCAACTTTTTTGCCCGCCAGCACCTGCGGATACCAATGCTCGTCGTCGCACCACATCTTGCTATAGTCTACATCTGCAACCTTAATCCACTGCGGCAAAATTTCATCACTCTCTACTGGCTCGCCCGTCCATTCTAGCCCAAAAAAGACATGCATCATATTTCGCACTGGCTTGCCTTTATAATACAGATTATCAAACACGATATCGGCAGCATGTTCAAGTCTCGTCAGCTCAACGCCAATTTCTTCGCGTGTTTCGCGAATGGCACATTCTTCAATCGTCTCGCCGGGTTCCTGCTTGCCACCCACGCCATTCAAGCGCCCTTTACCAAAGCCACGCTTCTTCATGCCTAGTAAAATTTCATCTTTGCGCTTCAAGATAATCAATGTCGTATGCAACATTATCGGTACCTTTCATAAGTTTTCTGCGTAATTGGCCGCGCGCGCAAGATATAGAGCAGACCATTATCGAATGCCCAATCTACGCTCACGGCTTCATTCAGTCTTTTCTCGATTTTCCGGATCAAATTATATAACTGCGTAATTTGCTGAGGCGTCAAGCAAATTTCATTTTCTTCATCGCTCTCTAAGCTGAGCGCCCCCGTATTCTTATCGATTAGAATCATATCCGCTTCGCTTTCACCGCTCAGTACCGTGCCATTCATCCAGAGATTTGCTTCAATCAGAATCTCGTTATTGTCCAACGTAACGGGGTTATACGAATGAATCGTCCCCGAATACTCCGCATCTAAATCTTTCTGTACGACTACGGCGACACGATGCCCGCGCCGTGCTGAATTCTTGCGCAGATAATCAATCGTATCAATCAGTACGTCACGCTTCACGCCCCGGATCGTCTCGCTCGAGAAAATATCTAGCTCTACTGGTGCTGCGCGCAAAGTTGCCTTTGTGAAATGGTATTTATCGAATTCGCGCAGGATTTCATTGCTCAGCCCAAATTGCAATTCCTCTTCGACGGGCACGATAAAGCCATCCACTACGCGAAAGCCCGCCCGTTTTAGACGCGCTAAATACAGACCCAAATTGCCAATCTGTCTAATATTTGTACTGGCATCAATCGCGAGAATTCTGCTCATATCTTAATCTTATCTTAGCACGATTTACACCCCTCGCGCCACCACTCTATTGACAATTTGGCAAAAGTTTGATATAATATAGGTTGGATATGCTCGATTCGCGGGCAATCTAGAAAAATTGATCCAAGAGCGATTGTACTTTAGGAGGTAATGTTATGCTGAAAGTTCAAGACAACATGTTTGCCACCAACCTGATGGAAGAGATCACGCATCTCGACTTGGTCACCGATGCGCAGGCGCAGGCCCTGAAGGGTACGTCTATTCGTGAACTGACCAGTGACAGCATTGCTGTCGAATTGAAGGATATTAATGATCCTTTCCTGGTTTACGGGCGGCGCACGAAGACCATTCTGCTCTATGCGAAAGACGTCGTCGTGTTGCTCGGTAAGATTGACACCGTGCATGAATGGGCCTTGAAAGCCGGCATGGGCGAAGTCACCTATCTGCATGGCGATTGGCGACTCGAGAATGACTTCACACGCGCAATGTGGACGGGCGCCAACAAAGGCGTAATTGTCCATCAGTGCTTTAGTTACCTTAGCGGGCAGAAGATTCCCGAGCTCACTTTTATTCCGTCGGCAGGTACCACTGCTGAAGCGGGAGTCGAGAATAAGACTGAGGCTAAAACTAAGACTGAGGCTAAAACCGCAGCCCCCGTTGAGGTGCCTGCCGCGGCATCCGCTGAGGAACCCGCCGCAGCTCCGGCTGAACCGGCTGCAGTTGAGGATGTCTCTGTTGCCGAAGAAGCTGAAGTCGATGATCTCATGGCGGGCTCGCCGGGACGCCCGTTGACGCTCGAGGATCTCGAACGTGAGACTAGGCCGACCGCTGCCACTTTGCGTCGGATTCCGGACAAGCAGGTTAAACTCGGTTGGGATATCGACTGGTAAAACGGTCGAACATTCAAAAAAACAGCAATACCCCCCAAGCCACCGTGTAAACGGTGGCTTTTTCTATCTCGCTCATGTATACTTTAATTAAGAATTAAAAGGAGTGTATATGCCAATTTTGGTCGTATTATTTATCATCTTATTATTTTTTATTTTGCCAGGGATTCGTATCGTGCGTCAGTTTGAACGCGGTGTCGTCTTTACGCTTGGTCGCTATACCGGCACGCGCAATCCAGGTCTGCAGCTCGTTATTCCATATCTCCAAACTATGACCCGCGTCGATATTCGCTCTACGCCAATGGATGTGCCAAAGCAGGAAGTGATTACTAAGGATAACGTGACGGTTAATGTTGATGCAATTGTCTATTTCCGCGTGCTCGACCCAGCCAAAGCTCTGCTTGAGACTACTAACTATACCTATGCAACGATCAACCTTGCTCAGGCTGCTTTGCGCGATACCACCGGCGATTTCGAGCTCGACCAATTGCTGTCGAAGCGCGATGAGATTGCGACCAAGATTAAAGAGAATGTCGATAAAGACGCCGAAAAGTGGGGCATCGATATTGAGAACGTCAAGCTTCAGAACATCGAATTGCCGAGCGACATGAAGCGTGCTATGGCGAAGCAGGCCGAAGCCGAACGTGAGCGCCGTGCCGCCATTATTACCGCAGAAGGTGAAAAGAGCGCTGCGCAGTCGATTTCCGAAGCTGCTAGCTTGCTCGCGCGCACTCCAGGTGGTATCCAAGTGCGTACACTTCAGACTCTCGAAAAAATTTCCAGCGACCCATCCCAAAAGACTGTTTTCGTCTTGCCGAATGGCATTGAGAAACTGCTCAACCATTAATCTGCCAGCAATCCATCTCTGTTACTGGCATAAAAATAGCTGAAACATAAGCAAAATTAGCACTCTCGCCTTGACAGTGCTAATTTTGTGTACTATACTGAAAACATAGCGAAAGCAACCGACAGAACAGATCAAGAACGGTTAGCAATTAGCTATTAAACTAACAGTTAGAAAGGAATTAACTATGTTTTATCCAAGTGTAGAAAATCTTTTTGACGAGATGTTTAATTTTGACGACGACTTCTTTGGCCGCGAGCCAGAACATCATATGCTGCCTGCGCGCGGTGGTAAGCATCACGAACGTGCCCTTATGCGCACTGACGTCAATGAAGATGATAAAGCCTATGAACTCAGTATCGACCTCCCAGGATTCGATAAGAAAGATATCAAAGTTAAGCTCGATAATGGCCTCTTGACTGTCTCGGCGGAGAAAGTTGAAGAGAAGACTGAGAAAGAGGATGAAAAGGGCAAGGCCAGTAAGCATGGTAAGCTGATTCGCAAAGAGCGCTATGTTGGCTCAATGAGCCGTAGCTGGTATGTCGGCGAAGATATTGATCGCGCGGAAATTGCGGCAAAGTATCACAACGGCGTCTTGAAGCTGACTGTGCCAAAAGCTAAGAAAGAAGAATTGCCAGAAGATAAGAAATATATCGCTATCGAAGACTAAATTAAACCAACCGTCAAAGATAAAAGCCACCCTTGCTCCTTTGGGTGGCTTTTTGACTCATGTAATTTGCCGGCTCGCGAGCCGGTCTCCGGCTAATCGCGCTTTTTTAATTCTTTGAACTTAGTCCGGCGTCCAGCATCAGCTTCGCTTGCTTCCAGTCTTCGGTCGTATTCCAGTTGCCTAAGAAGCCGCTCGTCTGCGTCTTGTCGAACACGAAATATGGCACACCTTGCACAACATTTTGTGCTCGTGTTGTCGCTGTATTCAGTTGCGACTCCATCTCATGGTTGTCTAGACAAGTTTTAAAGCGCTCGACATCCAGCTCTGCTCGCTTGGCAATCGCATAGAAATAATCATTTTCAAGGTCAGGAATCTTCTCGGAATCTTTATCGACGCCGATTCCCTTCGAGTGATAGTCCTCATAAAGCTGGTCCAGTGCTGCAGAATAGAATTCCCAGAATTTTCCTTGGTCGGCCGCACAATAGCTCGATTCGCCCCCAGGTTTGCTGTTGTTTGAATGCCCTGACACATAGTTAATGTCCGTCATCCGAACCTCAAACAGCACATTCTCGTTCTCGATATATTTTTCTTTAAATTCTTCAAAATTCGCCTGTACGGCATGCGAGAACTTGTCGCAGTACGGACAAAAAATATCAGTATACATAATAAAGTGATGCTCGGCGGTTTCTTTGTTGCCTACCGTCATCCCCTCGTTCCAGACTTTGTATTCGACTGGCTTGCTTGCGTTGTAGATATTCAGCGAAAAAATGAATCCGACGACTAATACGACCGCGATAATTCTAATGACTTTTTGCATGCTGCTCCTTTTTACTTTGCTCATTGCTTATATTTACATATGTGATATAGCCTAACTTAATTGTCGTATACAGCAGCAGCAATAATGCTAGTGCTGAAAAAATCCGACTAACATTTTCCGCTAGCGCCATCGCACTGGTGCCAGCAATCGCTGTCAAAATTGGCGTCAGTAGCCCCACACCACAGCTTGGGCAGCCTAGTGCCACGAAGCCTAGCACCGAACCAATACTTCCCGTACTCGCGCCATCCAACGCTTGTTCCTTGGCTCGGCAACGCCAGGAATGAATCAGTAACGGAATAATTAATGCCTGCATTAGTGCCATTAAAATAATCATCACGCCATGCAGACTACAGAAGTTCAGTAGTATCTCGCCGCAGACCCGCCCTAGCACTTCCAGTTTCCGCGAAAATTCCAATCCCGATGTCATTAGCGCCCAGTTAGTATTGCCGTCTTTAAAGAAATTCAGAATAAAAAGCAGCAAGAGCAGGGAAATCAAAAAAGTAATCAGATATTTTGGCCGTTTTAGCAATCGACCAATGCCGACTAATGCTAATTTACTTCGATCGGATGCCGTTTCGAGCAAACGTTTAAAATTTACTTTTCGCTTTCCCATAAACCATGAATATTACAAAAACCATAAGCGTGCAGATGGCCGTCGCTCTTCATTTTCGAGAATTTCACCACTGGCGGTGTAGTTAAGCCCAGTTTTTGCACCTCCACGCGCTCACCGTCCGTCAGCGCAATCCATTCAATCCGGTGCTGCGCCGTCATGGGATGCAGTTGCAGGCCAACCTGCACTTCGGTGTCATTCATATCAAAATTAATAATCGGCAAATGCTTTTCGCTGCCTTCGCTGGTATGGCGGCGGCTATCAAGAATATCCATCTCCGCGCCACAGCAAGACGGACGCACATTTGGATCAACCATGACCATCAACAGATTTCCACAGGTATTACAGCGATAAAATTTCAGACCTTCGTTATACATAAACCTCCTTAGATATTCTTATCTTAGCATATCGATATGCAAAAATGTAGCCATAACTACTATCAATATTTCACAATGAAAAATCAAAAAGTAAATAGTTTTTCGGCCACCACCCCTGTTATTTTTGCTAAAATCAAGACATAAAAATCACAAAAATCAACATTGACACTTAATTTGCTTGCGCTAAAATGTAATTAGAACGTTCGGACGGATTTGAGAGATCGCCTGAGCGGTCTAATTGAATGTTGTTGAGTGTGACAAATACCACTGGGAGGTGGTATTTCTTTTTGCTATACTAGAATCGAATTATGACAACGCAGAGTGATTTAGATTATAGCCAGCTGAAAATTCCTACACATGTTGGCATTATCGTCGACGGTAACGGTCGTTGGGCCAAAGAGCGCGGCCTCTCGCGCCTTAAGGGGCATGATGCTGGTTTCGAGAATTTGCGCCAGCTAATTAAATATATTCACGCGCGTGGCATTAAATATCTCAGCCTTTATGTTTTTTCGACGGAAAATTTCAAGCGTGACCACGCCGAAGTTGAGCATTTGATGGACTTGTTTGTACTGATGTATAAAAAATATCAGCGCGATTTTACCGATAACAACATTAGAGTGGTTTTCTCGGGACGCGATGAACCATTACCGCCTCGCGTCTTGCACGCGCGTGATGAGCTGGCCGCTGCTACTAAAGATAATACCGGCGGTGTGGTTAATTTTTGTCTCAATTACGGCGGTCGCGCCGAATTGATTGATGCTGTCAAAAAGTTGATCAAGGCGGGTGTCGATCCCGACACGCTCCAAGAGGAAGATCTGCGCCACTATTTATATCAAGATTTGCCCGATGTTGATTTAATGATTCGTACTAGCGGCGAATTGCGTCTCAGTAATTTCTTGCTCTGGCAAAATTCCTATGCTGAATTTTATTTCCCGAAAACCAAATTTCCTGATTTTCATGAATCAGATTTTGACCAAGCAATCATCGAATATACCGCTCGCGATCGCCGCTTTGGCGGAATTAAGCAGAGTTAGCTCCTAGCAGCTCTTGATGCTGTGCGCGTTTTTGTCACTGCCAGGATTCCTGAATGGACGGACATAGTAGCCATAAGATTTTTTGTACCACAGGTCGAGCGTGGACTTCTTTGTTTTAGTCGAGCCGCCAGATGTCATAATCGTGCTTTTTCCCGCTGCACGCAGTGAGCCGTCGGTGTTTAAGAAGAGTAAATCATTCTCCGTAAATTGACTGCGCGATTTAACGGAAGACTTATAGCCAACTGCGACGACGAAATGCCGCCCTCTACCAGTAGAGTATTTAACCTGCACAACTACTGGCCAGCCATTCGAAAGCTGGTCATAAATCATCGACAATGTGTCCTCTTTGTTGGTGGTTTTTACGCTATAAAAATTGGTCGCTCGTTCGTAGGCGGAGGAACAGTGGTCGCTAGTAGTTGTGCCGTAGACCATGTCATAAGCGAAAGTTTCTGCAAAAGACAAGCAGGTGTCGTTGTCGCGCGACGACTCGATGCAACTACCGCTATCATTACAATCTCTTTTATCTTGCGCAACTTTGCGCTTGCTCAAGCTCTTCATGTAACTACGTACTGGTGTCGTGGTATTGGCTACTGTCCAATTTTGACCAAGGACATTCAGCGTAGTCGTCCCTGCGGGATTCTTTGTTGCTGGTTTATACTTCGCAATGTTGCTTACATCGTTGCCAGTCGCCGGCTGAGTCGTGCCGCCGCTCGTATTTGATTGCGTATTCTTGCTACCGCTCGTCGAGATCGGCTCCGCAGTTGAATTAATCGGGTTCTGACAAGTCGAAGTACTTGTATCGGCGGTAATATCTAAGATGTTCCCGGGGATAAGCAGTCCGAGTATTAAATAAATTAATCCATAACAGACAACCCCAATCACGATTTCTAAAAAGCGCTTCTTTGCCCGCGCGACTTGTTCCGCATTATCGCGTGCCGTGAGGTATTGTATACCCACTACGATAATTCCGATTGTCGCCAGCACTCCAATACCTGCTGTCAGTAGATTGACCGCCATTAAGATAATCTTGAAGATTGGCCCACCTTCGCAGTTATCGCACACCTCGCCAAATAGTGACGTTTGGATACAATTCGTTGCGCTTGCGGCTAATATTGTTAGGATATTCATTCAACTCCTCGTTTGATTACATAAAATTTCGCGCCGCTCTTTAATGCGGCAAACAAATCAATCTTTGAGATTGTTGTCTGAACTGCGCAGCCATCGCAGGCCTCGCCGACGGCGTAATAGCGGAAAAGTCCTAGTAGCGGTGATGCCGCATAGATCAAAACCGATTTGCCTGTCTCCGAAAAAGGTGCATCGCCTTTGCCCTCAATTAGCACGATAGCGTTATTGTCGAGGTAATAATGTAAAATATTTGCATTTGCGCCTGCAATTTCCGTAATCGTGATGCCATAATTTAGGGCTGCTTCTTCGATTGAGGTTTTTTCGAGCGCGACTGGGCTAACGTAGCTGCTATTTAATGCCGAGAAGGCTACGCTATAGACTAGCGCCGGTTCGGCCGTGCCGGATTCTAGGCTAAGTGGGAAATAATTTTCTGGCAAGTTATAGAATGCCGTTTCGTCTGTGTCGGAACTGTAATTTCTCTGCGCTATGTCTTCGACTGCTTTTGCTAATTCAGGATATAATTCTTCCTGCTCCTCGGCGGGGTCAATTAAGAAGCTAATCTCTTCATCTTCTTCATTCGAATCGATTTGTTTCGAGACGAGTGTGACGATAAATATTATTGTTACCAACGGTAACCAGCACGATCCCCGCAATAATTAAAATCTTTTTTAATGGTTTTTGCGGCTGATTATAGACGGAATAATCATCGCTAGTCGCAAATGGATTTATCATATTTTTATTATACTTTCAGGAAAACACTTATGCTAGTCTCAAAATGACAAACAGGGAGAAGGGCGTATAATAAGCATATGAATAATGATATTATTAGTCCTACGCATTATCCGGACATTCCTGGCGCGTCACCCGTCAAAAGTTCCAAGAAAAAATTTATCATTCCTGTCGTTATTGGTGCGGTCGTTATTGTTGCTGTCGCCGTCGGTGCTGCCATAATTGTTAAGACTAACTCTACACACACTGACGATACTGCCGAAGAAACTGAAGCGCTCAATGAGACTGATTTATATTCGACTTATCAGACCTATGATTATTTCTCCGATTTGCAAAACATCTATCTCAATCTAGCTGAGACAATGTCGCTTGAAATGGTGGAGAATATCGCTGAGCGTAGCAATGCTAGAGTCTATAATCAAAGCTATATTGCTCAGCAAGCTTTAAGCTTGACGGATGATTACTGTGGCGCGGAATATATTACCTTTACGCTCTCAAGCGAAGACGGCGCCAACTACATTGAAGACATTGTTTATCACGATTGCAAATCTAGTTCTCAGACTAGTATTGCCGAGACGGGCGACGGTAATTATTTGCATTTTACGGGCAGCAACTCGAACACTTACGATAACAAAACCGACGCATTACTCGACCATCTTTCGCTTAAATAATTCGCGCAATAAAAATATGGAAGCAGCTAGTCTTCCATATTTTTTGTTATCAATTCTGGCGTCGAAGATATTATTTCTTCGAAATCTCGTAAGCATGCCCATAATAATGGCCGATGCCATAAGTCTGGAAGAAGCTTAAGCTCACCCAGCCTTGGTTAATCCCGTTCGGGTTCCAAACATATATTTCGCCGCCATTATTCTCGCGGTAGCTTAGCGCTAAGATATAGTGGTTGCCTTGCGTGTTTAAGCGGAAGCCGCCAGGACCTCCCACCATCAGATTTACGACATGTCCGCGCTTCAACGCTGCAATGTAAGCATTAATGTCTTGTCCATTAATCGATTGCAGCGTAATTCCGTATTTATTCTCGAAGAAAGTTCGTTGACTATTGAAGACGACGCCGTAATCTGCGCCACCTGTCCTCTGCGCGAAACCGGAGTTACAGGCATCGCCGTCCGCAAAGCTGACAAGGTCTACATCTTGCCCAGTCAGCGCGTAGTGTGCTGCCAGATAAGTCGACAAGCCGCAACCGCTGCTCGCAATTGTGCCGCCATCGGCTTTGCAACTAATCGTATGATTATAATTGGTCTGATGATAGGCCGAATCCATGTGTTGAATTAAACTATCGGTTACGCCCACTGAGGCTAAATCGGCAGCAACATTAATCGTTACGCTTGCACTCACGCCATTAGTTGCTGTCGCTGTAATCGTCACGTCCTTAGTGGTTGATTTGATTGCTTTAATCAAACCCTTGCTATCTACGCTGACGGCGCTACTGTCGCTACTCGTCCAGGTTAGGCGCTTATCTTTGGCATTTTTCGGTAAAACTGTTGCTACCGCTTGCAATTTTGCGCCTTTCTTCATGCTCGCTGAAGTAAAAGTTTCGAGTGAGTTATTCTTGTATCTGCTCAGCGTAATCGATTTAACTTCGATGGGTTTCTTTACTTCAATCTCGACGGTTTTCTTCAAACCGCTCGCCGCCGTGATAGTTAGCGTGGCGTTGCCTTCGGAAACGCCGGTCAAGTTACCGCTTTGATCGACTGTAAAGATTTTTGGGTCCGAGCTGGAATACTTTAGAGTTCGATCGGTCGCTGTGTTTGGAATCGCGACGGCTGTCACGGCGGCAGGATAGCCGATTTCTACGCTGGTATGTGACGTTGCGGCGATGTAGAGTACCTCACTGCCATCAGTTTTGACTGTGTTGGTGATTGTGGTGGTTGTGCTCGTGCTTGAACTGTCGGCGCTCAGTCCTTTTAGAATAAGGCTCGTAATTCCGAACGCGGACAAACAGATTACAAGTCCGATAACTGAGCCAGACAGCGTTTTCTTTGCTTTGGTGATTTTGTCAGGCGCCCCTTGTGAAATTATGTATTGAATGCCGCTTATGATAATTACGACTACCGCCAAAATACCGACGACGCCATAAATAGTATTGAGGACATTGCCTACGGTCGATATCGCGGTTTGCTCGGCGTATGCATTCAGGCCCTGGCAAACTTCATAATTCTGTAGCTCCGGATCGGCGCATATTTCTGTTCCAGTCATTCATATATTTTAACACCGCTCAGCGTAAGCGTTAAGGGAGAGATTGGGTGGGCGCAGTTGGATATTTTCATCTGCGCAAAAAGAAGCCCCTGCGGTAGGCACCTTCGGCGCCGTGCAAAGACTTCAATAATTATATTCTATTTGGCAGCTGCAGAAATGTCAAGAACCTGCCTTTGCTTGCTAATCATAATCAGGCATTTAATCTGTTTTCTATTCCATATTGAGCGTGGATTAAATGATAAGCGCAATCTTGAATTGCTTGGCAACAAAGTCCTGCTCGAGCGCAGTATTAATATTCGCGCAGCAGACTATCGCTTTGCTGACAAGACGAAATACTATGGCGGTTTTATGACTACGTCTGGCCAGAAGAAGCATGGCACAAAGATTGTCGAGCTGCAGCAAATTTCAGCCCAGCATAGTGATTTTACGGAGCTCGATATTCAAATCCGCAAAAATCGGATTATCGATACCTTCGTGAATTATTTGAAAGAAGAATCATTGTTGGCCGAGAATTAGGTTTGGCATGTAGCGAGGCCTCATTCGCACAACGATAATATGTTAGTATAAAAATATGGCTCCAGCCTCGGCGCAAACTTTAGCTAGCGAGTCGGATTCGCGGGTCGCATTAACATTCATTGCCGTGTCGGCTCTTTTTGGCATTGGCTTTACGGCCATTAGCGTCACGATCAAAATAAGTATGAGTAAAAAACGCAAAAGATGCACTATGCCAGTTATGGCCACCATTACGGATATAATACGCGAGCAGTCGACGAATAGCGATGACTCATTTGTCTCATTTCATCCCGTCTATGAATATACTGTGCAAAATGTTACTTACCGAAGAAAATCCTCATTCGGCGGTTCTGGCAGAGGCTTTGGTATTGGTCAAAGGGTCGAAATCTTAGTGAATCCGGATAATCCAAGCGAGTATTATAATGCTAAAGAAAAATTTAATCTCGTTTATACGGCTTTCCTAATTATGGGAATAGTGTTCTTAGTTGTCGCCGCCGTGTTGATTTATTATACGAATCCTAGCTTTTTGGGCTTATTTTAGAGTGACGCGTCGCGTCCTAAAGAAAGAATATCGGCACAATTCTTCCGTGCCTTCTCGACATACTTACCTGCTTATGTTTTTTCGGGGTTGCCACGGGTATCAAAAAATCCCCATAAGACCGGGGAGTCATTTTTTGGTGGGCGAGATGGGACTCGAACCCATAATCCGGTAAGGGAAGCAGATTTT
>CAZOYU010000006.1:0-56352 GCA_964584145.1 uncultured Candidatus Saccharibacteria bacterium
TATACATTGTGCGACATTTGATATATCCCAAAAAGTTGATTGTCTGACCGTCTGCTTTTTGGCGGTTTTTGGCCGTTGCTGACTAATTTGTTAATATTTATGCCCTATTTTGCGCTGTGTGCTATTTTTGGACGATTTGCGCTTCTACCTTAGGGTTTCTATGTCAATCGCGACCTCGTCGGCTTTTGCAGGCTCATGTGTGCGATTCGTTGTGTTCGGTAGCAACTAACAGGGGTGGAACAGGGGTTGCAAACATGAAAAATATGAAAAATTAGGGAAGTGGCGGGGCCGGATTTGGTGAATTTTGCGCTTCCCTTGCCGAAAAATTGATGTTGGCGTGAAATATTTTGAATTTTGAAATTTCACGGCGTAAATCTACGTGCGACGCGTCGCGCCTCGAAAATGTGGGTTAATGGAGAAGCTCTAAACTATTAAAGTGGTCATAGAGGAGTTACGCGTCGCGTCCTATACGAAAAACCAATATGAAGCTCGAGATTCCGCCAGAGCCCTTCCCTGTCCGCCACCTTAAAAATTCGCTACGCAAGAACCGCATAGAACCACACAAGTCAAAACAAGAAAAATCTCCCACAAAATGGGAGATTTCAAATTGAGAAAAGCAGAGATGAATTCTAGTGAGGCTTGACAAGTGAGCAAATTCGGCAGATGGGGAGAAATTATCTATGCCGATAATCGCGCAAAATCTGTAGGAATTCGGCCTGAGTTTCCTCGAGAGTTCGCGGCTTGTCGGTATGGAAATTGACATGCAGCGAAGTTGGACCGCCATGGCACTGTATGCCGGCGCCGCAACGCCAGTCGGGGCCAGTCAGATAGTGCGCATTCGGCAGGTAATCCATTAGCTTGCAAGTAACAATATCAGCATCGCGCGGAACGTTGCCGTGTGACACGATGATTGTTCCAGTCGGGTCGGCAATGTGGCGTCGTGCGAAGATGCCAATGATGTCCGCCCAGCGACTGATACCGCGAACGCGGGCGCAGTTATGCGTGCCGCAAATCACCTGTTCGAGCTTGCGCTCAGAGCTAGTGACGTATTCTGCGGAACAAACTAGACGGATGCCAAGTATACCGACGGCTGTAGCACCGATTGAGCTGACGCGGCCGCTCTTCTTGATATAGCTGAGCTCGCCCCAAGTGAAGAAATGGCCAATATTGCCACAATTCCGCTCGACAAAAGCTGCCATTTCGGTAACGTTGTGAACTTGGTCGGAAGCGATTGCCTGACAGAGATCAATTATTAGCAGCGCGAGACCAGTACCCATGCAATGACTGTCGACGCAAATTGCGCGTCGGCCACTTCGCTCATATTCTTCGCTAAGTACGTGATAGAGCAAATTAACGGTATTGAATGTGCCACTAAGTGCGCCGTTCATAGCGACATAGAGTACATCCTTGCCGGCATCGAGTAGACTACGCGTTACGGTCTCGACACTGGTTGGGCAGTCGCCATAGGGGTCAAAGACCGTGGGCTGGCTAGTCTGCGTGTGAGCATTTTGGGACTTGACGATTGCGTCGAGTTTGAGAAAATCGTCGGCGGTCAGGTAATGGAAAGTATCGTTGTAACTATTAGTCGTGATTGTGACGGGCGTGTCGACGATGCAAACTTCGGGGTGAAGCTTGAGCCAAGATTTTGGTAGGTCGGCAACGCTATCAGTAAGAATCTGAAAATTATTCATCTGTTTATCCTCCTAAAGTGCAAGTGAGTAGGTAACTAAGCTACTAGCGCTTATTGATATTATAGCATTTTTGGTGAGATTGTCAAAATGAGTTGATTTTTAGTAATGCTTATGCTTAAATGAAGCTAGAAAGGCCAAAAAATAAAAAAGAAAATAAAATGAAAAAGAGAATTTTTTTGAGCGCCGCGATGTTTGCGGTGGTGGCGACGGTTGCGCCATGGTCGAGTGCTTCGGCAATGAGTTCGATTATTATCGATAATAATGTGCAAAACTATGAAGTCGTGATGGCGACATCGGATGGAGGTTATCTGATTGCTGGTGGAGGTAGTGATGCTTTTGTTTACAAATATAGTGCAGACAATATGGAAGAATGGCACACTGTAATGGGCGGCGCTACTAGTTCCCCTATCATCGCATTAGGTGAGATAAAAGAGGATGGCGCGAATGCATATCGAGTGGTGACCGATGGCGGCGAGCTATTTGCACTAGATGTAATTACTGGCGATGCTACCAAACAAGAAGATCTTAATTCCAAGAGTACATTAGTTGCGAAGTTTGATTCGGAGGGTAATTTGTTCGCGAAAGATTCTAGCTATTTTTATCGAAGAGACTGGTCTGGGTCAGTCGATAACCTTGAAATGGGCACTATATCTTATCCATTCGGTGTGTTTGTATATGGGGATTACGTTTATACTATGCGTGTTACGGGAGAAGGTAGTGAAACGCCAGTGCAAGAAATTGCGCGAAGCTCTAAGGACCTCGACCGTTTCGAATCAATCGCTACGCTGTCTAGTGAAAAAATATCATCTATTGAATCGTACGACGATGACGGTAATTTTGTAATTTGTGAATCATCGCAAAAATTCTCCGACGATGCGCAGCAATATCTGAAGGATTGCGAAAAATATATGAGCTACGATAAAGATGGCAATTTGCTTGCGGAGCTGGACAATTCTGATAGGGATATAAAATATTTCGTTAGCAATTTTGTAGCAGTTTATACTGATAAGGCCGTTAAACTAAATAAAAACTTAACGCAAGAGACTTGGACTGCCGTAGGCTTGGATGAGAATTATTCTTCGATTGGTGATGCTGCTATATTAAATGATGGCTCATTGATCTTGGTGGGTAGTAAAACGAATAACGGTGTGTCTATTAGTGGTCTAAGGGCGCATATCGTTAAGGACGCCGAAGGTGACAAGGGCACTTCCGACAGCGTGAAGGATACTGCTAAAAACCCAAGCACGTTAGATGACGTACAATTAGCTGCTGTGAGTGGTGCAGCTGTATTGGCGGGAGTAGTGCTGGCGGCGCGTAAGTTATTCGGGCGCAGATAAAAATCATCTCCCTTTTACAAAAAATATCCCCCCTGCACTCGGGGGATATTTGGTTTTACTTGATTTTTAATAATACTTATGCTTAAATGAAGCTGTAAAAGGTCAAAAAATAAACAGGTCAAAAAAATGAATAAGAGAATGATTTTTGGGGCACTATTCTCTGCCGTGCTGTCATTGTCGCCGGCGGTGAATATTTTTGCGGCGGGCGCAAATATGGAATATTCAAAGAGTTTGGGCGTAGGTAGTGCTGCGACCGAGGGGCTTTACGCCAAGCAAGTAAAAGCGACGGCTGATGGCGGATATCTGACTTTTGAGTGCACGTCAAACGACACTCGCTGTAGCGTATTTAAGTTTAGCGAACAAGGCGAATTTGAATATGAATTTTATGAAACTGAAGACAATAGTGATGCACAGATAAATGAGACGGAGAATGATTATCGTATATTTGACTGGTCGACCTATCATGTGTATGTCTTCGACAAGACTAAGGGTACTAAGATAGAAGATATCGACTTAAGTAATGTCCCTACTCTTTCGCAAGTGGACTTTGATGCGGAGGGTGACTTATTTGGTATAGATGAAGACGGCTTTTTGAGAAAATATAATACGAGCGGGCAGCTGGCTGGCTTAATTTCTGCGGTGACCGATGAAAATAATCCTGACGTATTTTGTAATATGCTCGTAGGTGATGGTTTCGTGTATGCTACAACGAAATCGTCCACTGGCGAATCCGCTCAAAGGAATTTTGTTAGAGTGGGTGCCAATGATCTAAAAACGATTGGGGTTATTGCTTCATTTACTGAAAAGGGGTCTACGCATATTGATAGTATTGGCGACAGTGGGAATGTGATTGTGATGGATTATGTTTACAGCGCAGGGTATTACAATTATTACAGCTACAGTCAAAATGGCAAGCTTCTCGCTATGATGGGACATAAAACCATTGGGGCTATCCATAATGGGATTTCGGGCTCTGAAGATGAGAATGGTTATAAGCTCGCGAAGCTGAATGAAAAACTTGAGCCGGAATATGATTATGAATATATCATGAAGGATGGCGAAGAACCCGTTGATTTAGTGTATCTAGCTGACGGTTCATTGGTGATTGTTGGCGGCACGACGGCGAATTCGAGTAATTATGTATCGTATGGCTATTCTGATTATGTTGATGGAGTTGAGAATTCGTTCCATGTGCGGTTAGCGGCGAGTAAGGGAGATAAGGATGATGGCGGTGCGACCGATACTGATAGCACGGATGATACTGGCGGCAATGGCGATGATGCGCCGATCGATAATACGAAGAATCCAAACACATTTGACGAAATGCGATTTTATACTGTTGCTGGCGCGATTGTGCTGGCGGGTGCTGCAATTGTGTTGCGAAAAATGCTTAGTCGTAGATAAGGCCTGACTGTCGTCGAAAGGATCGGCGGTAGTTAGCCCGTCTCTGCTTGCCGAACGAGTATCAAAAATATATCCCCTCGAACAAGGGGATATATTTTATGCCAGATTTGCCGCCCAGGGAGCGCTAGGAACGATTTTTATTGTGATGACGATTACGGTTACGGTTTTTGTTCTTCTGGCCATTCTGCGCGGCCTGAAGGGCTTGGTTTTGATTTTGGTGGTTTGCTGCGCCTTGAGTAGGTTTTGGGGCTGAGCTTTGGGCGTTGCTAACTTGAGCGCCACCGCTGACTGTCACATTATTCTTGCTCGGCGAAACGATAGTTGGACGGGCAGCTTGTAGCTGCTCGACGCTAATGTCGCGCGGCATTTCTGGCGCCTTTAAGTCTTCTTCGTAAATTGTAATGTTTGGGCTAGCTTGCTGGAGCTCGTTCAGTTTTGCATCCATTAATTTACCGAGATCCTTGAGGCCGTTGCCGGTGTGCTCTTCCCCTTGAGCTTGGTTGGGGGAGATTTTCTGTTTGCGGAAATCTTGCTGTGGTGTGGGCGTAAATTTGTAAGTTGGCTTGTCGGCTTTAGGTTCACTGCCGCGGGCACCCGCCTCGCGACCAGAATCGGACAATTCTTTCTTCCATTTCTCGGCGGCTTCGATATTCGCGCGAATCTCTTTCTCAACATCTTCGCGGGTGCGCGCATAAGTCATGCGGGAATATTTGACAATGCGTGGCATCAGATCGTTCGGTGGTTTTGGGATACTGAGTGTCGTGGCGGAGAAAGCTGGCGTTTTCTCGCCATTGATAATCATCGAAACAACAAAGTGGCGGTTGTTGAGGTTGAGTAAATCCTGTGACTCAAAGACGGGCTCGAATTGTTTAGAGAGAATTGGCGCATCGTCAGCAGAAACGCGAAAACTGATAGTGGTACCGACGTTGCCGAAGACGGCGTCGCGCACGGCATCGGTCATCTGGCTAGTATACTGGTTGGCGACAGTGAGGTTGAGGCCGTATTTGCGCGCTTCGGAAAGAATTACGGCGAAGGAATCGGTAGCAAAGTTTTGGAACTCGTCGACGTAGAGGTAGAATGGGCGGCGGTCGTCGACATTTTCGATGTCGGAGCGGCTCATCGCGGCGAGCTGAACTTTAGTGACGAGGAAAGCGCCGAGAATGGCGGCGTTATCTTCGCCGATCAGACCCTTAGAGAGGTTGACGACGAGAATTTTACCTTCGTCCATAATCTTGCGAATATCGAAGCTAGACTTTGGCTGGCCAATGATATTGCGAATAATTGGGTTAGCAGTAAAGGCGCCGACCTTGTTGAGAATTGGTGCGACTGATTCGGTGACCTGTTTTTCGCCCCATGAGCCAAATTCTTGTTTCCAGAACTGTAGAACCGTCACATCTTGGCAATATTCCAAGGTCTCTTTGCGGAACTCTTTGTCGGTGAGCATGCGCGAAATGTCGAGCATAGTGGCGTATGGACGATCAAGCAAAGCTAGCAAAGTATAGCGCAAAATATGTTCTAGACGCGGGCCCCACGAGTCACCGAACATACGTTTTAGGACGCCGATAACTTCAGATGAAATGTTTGGTTTGCGTGCTGGGTCGTAGACTTCGAGTGGATTGAAGGCCATTGGGAATTGTGTATCGGCTGGATTAAAATAAACGACATCTTTTATACGGCTCTCGGGGATAAATTTGAGGTTGTCAGTGGCGAGGTCACCGTGCGGATCGATAATGCAGTAGCCTTGATTATGATAAATGTCGCTGAGCGCAAAAAGTGTAAGCAAGCCAGATTTACCAGAGCCAGTTTGGCCAATGATATAAACGTGACGAGAACGGTCGCGGCGATACATGCCGAATTGGTGCTTGATACCGCGGAAATCGGTCAGGCCGAAGGCGGAGATGTTTTCATCAAAACTCGGGTTGCCAGTTAGCATTGGTAGCTTGGCTGGCGGTTCAGCGGTTTTGCTGGAAGCCCAAACAATGTTTGGGGTTTCAACGTTGGTGTGCGGTAAATGATAGACCGAAGCGAGCTCGGAGATATTTAGAACGAAGCCATCGTCGGTAAATTGGCGCGCTTTATAGGCGTCGAGTGAATTCTTGTCGAAAGTCGCGCCAGACATCTTGAAGCCATTCAGGTTTGTTGAGTTGAACTGCTTAAAAGTACCAACTAGCGCTTGCATGTTGAGTTTGGCATTCATTTCGTTGTTGCCAACATAAGCGAGGCGAATCTTGACTTGATAGCCCAATTTAGTGGCTTTTTCTTCAGCTTTAGCGACGCGCGTTTTGTCGCGTTCGGACAATTCGACTTTGACCGGCGCGGCGGTGCCACCCTCTGGTGGGCGCCATAAGGCAGCAAAAACTTCGAGGAACCATTTCCAGTCGATATGGAAAAAGTCAAAGCCGCCTTTGCCCGCTTTGACGGTTTTAATCCATTGATCGGATTTAGTATGCCAATCGTCGGCGACTGGGCGGGTGAGGATTTGAATCCACAACTCTTCCCCACCATCAGGATTGAGTTTGGCGAGTGTGCCAGTGATGCCAGCGAGCGGGTCGACTTCGAAAGATTCAAAAGTCTTAATTGGCAATGCGTCATTCTCGGTCAAAGTAATTTCGGAAGAATAAGTAACGGGATATTTGTCGCGATGGTCGACATAATCCTCTTTCATGCGATAAATTTGTACGCTTGGATATTGCGAATAAATCTGCCCTTCGACAAAAGACTGGAGGACTTTTGGCACCCAGACAAAGAAGCGAATTTGGTTGCCAGTCGAGGCAATTTCAAAAGAAAGATGTTCCTGTACGCCACCAGAATTTTTCAATTCATTCTTGTCGCGAAGAATGCCATGCAGTGAGGCGAAAAGTTGCTCGGCGGCTAGCTCTTTTTTGTCGTTGTCCTTCGGAATCTCGAGCATCAACAAAACGCTCTCGACATTCAAAACTTGCAGACGATTTGCTTTTTTGTGGTTACGAATCGTTAAAATTACCAAGATGACAACGATGGGAATCCAAACAATTGGCATCATAAAAAAGCGGATGATTGACATGCTCATATTTTAGCATAAATGTTAAACTTAAACTATATGGCGGACAAGAGAGACCTAAGAGTAGTAGTGATTGGCGGCGGCACGGGCAGTTTTATGATTTTGTCGGGGCTGAAGAAATATGTGCGACAGATTACGGCGCTAGTAAGCATGGCGGATGATGGTGGTTCGACGGGCGTGTTGCGTGATGAGTTAGGCGCGTTGCCGCCGGGAGATGTGCGGCAATGTTTAGTGGCATTGTCGGATTCGCCAAAATTGCGCGATTTATTTAACTATCGTTTTAGTGATGGCAATTTGCGCGGGCATTCCTTTGGTAATTT
Organism: uncultured Candidatus Saccharibacteria bacterium; assembly: GCA_964584145.1. Classification (GTDB taxonomy): domain Bacteria; phylum Patescibacteriota; class Saccharimonadia; order Saccharimonadales; family Saccharimonadaceae; genus UBA2834. Next base: position 7,793 of record CAZOYU010000006.1, read on the forward strand.
GTTTCTGACGGCGCTGGAAAAAATGACTGGCAATTTTTCGGAAGCGGTAGATGTGGCAAGCGAAGTCTTGGATATTAATGGCCATCAAGTTGTGCCAGTGATTTTGGATAAAGTGACTTTAGTGGCGGAAGAAGCTGGACGCGAAATTCGACATGAGCGCGAGATTCGCAATACGACTTTTGGGCAGCTGCGCCCTACTCTGCGCCTGGAGCCGGCGCCAGAGCCAAATCCGCGAGCGCTGGCAGCGATTGCGCAGGCAGATTTGATCGTAATTGCACCTGGAGGTTTATATGAAAGTTTGGGTGCGACTTTGGCTGTGCCGGGGATTGGTGCGGCACTGAAAAATGCACGCGGACGAAAGATTTATGTTTGTAATTTGATGAATCAAGCGAAGCATACGCCGGATTTTGCCGTAACGGATTATGCGGATGAATTGGAGCGAATGGCTGGTTATGAATTCATTGATGAAGTGATTTATAATACGCATTTGCCGGACGAAAAATTGATTAAAAAATATGCGCTTGAAGGTGAAGCGCCAGTGCGCTTGCCGGATACGGATGCGCAGCGACATTATCGGCTGTTGGGAGCGGATTTGCTGGCGCGTTCGATATGGGCGCAGGCGGCGGATAGCGACGTGTTAGCAAGCCAACGCGCGTTGATTCGGCATGATAGCGACCGCTTGGCGCAGAGTATTTTGGGTGGCTATGACCAGCATGATGAAAATGTGCAAGAAGTGGAGACTTTGTATGTGATTGATATGGACCGCACATTGATTCGAACGAGTTTATTGTTTGATTGTCTGTGCGATGCGGCGAATCATTTTCAGGACCATCTAGGCGATGAGTTGAAAGTAGATTATGCACAATATTTGGCGGCGCGTGATTGTGATTTTGCGCAGTTGGATTTCGCGAGCGACAATGAATATATTAAGATGCGATTAGCTGGCCAGCCAGCGACTTTTAGTCCGACGGTAGCATTGGATCGGATTTTGGCTAAGCGACGCAGTACAGCGACGGCGCAAGATGTGTATACGGCGATGGCGGAACAACTGGCGATTGATGATAAATATGCGAAATATTTGTTACCCGGGGCGGAAGAATTATTGCGCCATATTCAGGCGCGCGAGAGTGCGGCGGCAGTGATTCTAACTTATGGCGAGCAAGCGTTTCAGCAAGCGAAATTTTCTGCGGTAGTTGCGCCGCTTTTGCAGAAAATTGGTTTGCAAGTGCCCTGCCTGGCAACGCCCGATCGAAGAAAAGCGGGCTTTTTCTGGGAGCACGTGTTGTCGACGGGCGAGTTTGAGATTAAAGGTATGTATGGGCTAAATAATGTGCGCGCCCGCGAGGCGGTGCAAATTGGTGACGAGCGCGCGGATATTATCGGCTTGGAGAAATTGCAGAACTATCGAGGATACTGCGTAAAGTCGCCATTAGATCATTCACGGCGCGCGGCGCCGAATGCGGCGGAGCTAGCGGCAAATCATTGTCAGCTATTTAGGAACTTGCAAGAAGTCGTTGACGCGGAGCAAAAACTGAACTAAAAAAATATCTCCCTTGCGGGAGAATTTTTTAATTGCGTTTTTAGGCGGCGAGTTTATAACTATCTTTGCCGACTTTAGTGAAGAGATTCTTGTTTTGGAGATTAAGCAAAACGGTCGTCTCTTTGACTTTGCGCTCTTTTAGAACTTGTTTAACGATCTCTTTGCGCGACAGACCTTCGTCGCCAGCGCTCTTTAGAATCTTGGTGATAATGTCGGAGACAGTACCTTTTTGATAGCCCCAGCTGTCAAGTGCATAGATGCCGCGGCCGATCAGGACAAAGCGCGAATCTTTAATCAGTTCGTTGTGGATAGCTTGAACGGTGACATTTTTACGTTTGAAATCGGAGGAGCTAATTGCGCGAGCGATGTCGTTAAAATGCATTGGTTCTTTTTGCTCTTCAAGCACGACATAGATTTTATCGCGAATGTTTTTCGGATTGACTACTGGCCATTTAGTTAAGCCCCATTGATTATTGAGTGTTGATAGTAATTTACTGATGCGCGCAACGGCTTCGATGTGGCTAGGATGTTCGTAATTAAGTTTAGCGTCAAGTTCATCAATGCTGATGGGTTTTTTATTGGCTTTGATGAGCGCAACAATTTCATCGACTTTACCACGCAAGGTTTTTTCGTCGCCATATTCGGCGATGCCAATAGTATTATGATATTTATCGTTTTCAGTGATAATAGTTAAGACGGGAGAGATTTCGCCAAGGAAGCTAAAGTTGGCTTTATCAATCGCGGTGGCTTCGTGACCAAGAATCTTCTTGGCGAGGTCGGAAACGCGGGCGACGCGCCCCATTTCGGTTAGATTGCGAATGATGAGTTTTTCGGCCGGAGCGAGGTCGGTAATTTTGCCTTCTTCGGCGGCGATGCGGAGACGGATAAGAATCGCCTTCTCGAGCTGACGCACACGTTCGCGGGTAATTGATAACATTTCGCCAATTTGTTCAAGTGTTTCCTTGTGCCCGTTCAGACCGAATCGCCGCGAGATGATCTCGCGCTCGCGTTCTTGCTCAATGATACTAAGGCTATTTTTGATGGCCTTAGTAATTGTTTCCGCATTGTTCATGCTGCTGCTTCCTTATTCTCCGTCAATTAAAGTTTATATCTTATTTTTAAATATCTTAACATCTATTTGTGATATTGTCAACAAGCAAATTATTATCTACTTACAAATATATTACCATATTTTTGGCAGTCCGTATAAAAAATTACATAAAAGTTTAAGCATAAGCGGAATTATGGCGGAAGACTTGCGCGAAGCTGTTAAAGCTAGCATAAAAAGCGAAAAACCGCCAGATTTCGGCGGAATGCTAGTGGTTGATTTTTTCGAGGTTATGTTGCGTGGCTTGATTAGAGCGTTGCGGCGCTTAATCGGTAGAGGTATCTGACTCGGTTGACTCAGCTTCGGCGAGGCCATAGCCGATAATGCCATAGCGCGCGTCGGAATAAGTAATACGATGCATCATGATTTTGCCATTTTCGTTGCCGCCGATTGTGAGAATTTCGTTATAGTCGCTGGCAACAACAATGTTAGCATGGTCGCCAAAAATACCATTTCGATAGATTACGACATCACCTGGTTGGGGCAATTCGTCGTCGTAGGCGTGCCAACGATTATTGGCTTTGAAATATTCTTGTAGCGTATATGTCCCTGGAATGCGCCAGCTGCCGCTGTTGGGGTTTTCGAAAGGATGATTGGCTTCAAGGTAGACCCACGAAACAAAATCGGCGCACCATGGTTCTTTGACGCCATCGGAATAACGCAACATGTCGCCCGGATTATTGAACTCTTGCTCAGTAACGGCAAGAATATCGCGGCGCGTCTGCGAGAGTGCGCTGTAATCGGGAATATTGCCACTGCGTTCAGCACGATAATTGAAAGAATAACTCGAGCGAAAGAAAGTGACGACGGCAAAAATTAATACGATGGCGGCAATGATTGTGCCAATGGTAACGGCAATAAGGCGGCTGAATTCTTGACGAGCTTCGTGATCGTCCATAACTTTATTCTACTTCTTTGTGGATTTTTTGGTAGTAGCACGGCGCTTAGCGGGGCGACGTGTCTTCTTTGGCTTATTGGCAAGGTATTCTTCGGCTTGCTCTTTGGTGACAGTTTTAGGATCAATATCTTTGGGGATGCGTACGAAGTTGCGGCGGCCGGGGCCTTTAACGTAAGGACCGTAAGCGCCATTGATGATTTGGACTTCGCCCCAATCGGCAATGTAGGAATCGCGCTTAGCTTCATAGAGTGGCTCAGCTTCTTCGAGCGTGACGGTATAAGGGTCAAGGTCTTTGATTGGGATATTGTACTTCCCTGCTTTCAGATATGGGCCGAATGGTCCGGCAGCAGCGATAATTTCGGCGCCATCTTTAGCTTGGCCAAGCGAGCGCGGCAGAACGGGTAGAGCGAGCTGCTTGAGAGCCTGCTCTAGTGTGACAGTTTTGACGGATTTGCGTTTTGGTAATGGTGCAAAACGGGGTTTCTCGCCAGTCTCTTTTTCATTTTCGCCCAGCTGAATAAAACCGCCATTTTTGCCAACTTTGGCATAAATGGCTTTGCCGGTTTCAGGGTCGTGGCCAAGTAAGCGGGCGTTATTATAGCGCTCGATGCCTTCGCTGGCGAGGACTTCATCGTTGAATGGGCCGTAGAAGTCGCGGAGCATTTTAACGCGGTCGAGTTTGGCATCAGCAATTAAATCGAGGTCTTTTTCGATGTTGGCGGTGAATTTGTAGTCGACAATATTTTTAAAATTGTCGGTGAGGAAAGCGGAAATTAGTTCGCCGACTGGTGTCGGGATGAGCTTGCCTTTATTGGCGCCAAATTTTTCGGTCACTTTAGCTTCGGTAATTTGATTATTTTCGAGTGTAAAAGTATTGACGCTGCGCTCTTCGCCTTCAGACTCGCCTTTGACGACATAGCCACGCGCCTGAATGGCGGTCATAATAGAAGCGTATGTGCTTGGACGGCCAATGCCGAGTTCTTCGAGTTTCTTGACGAGTGAGCCTTCGGTGTAGCGCGCTTGCGGTTTAGCAAAAGTCTGGCGTGCGACAATCGTCTGCGCGGTGACTGGCGCGCCGACTGTGAGTTGAGGCAATTCATTCTCTTTAATGCGGCCATAAACTTTGAGGAAGCCATCAAAAGTAATCACTTCCCCTTTACCGGTAAAACTATACGGCGTTGGCGTAGCAATAGTGATCGTAGTCGTCTCGATCTTGGCGTCGGCCATCTGAGTTGCGAGCGTACGGGCGCGAATCAAAGCATAGAGACGTTTTTCGTAATCATTTTTGCCGGCAACTTCGCGACTAATGTCGGTAGGGCGAATGGCTTCGTGTGCCTCTTGCGCGCTCGCGGACTTAGTCTTAAAATTGCGGACTTTGACATAATTTTTGCCAAAAGTTTGCTCGATATAGTTAGCCATGCTCGCAAGCGCTTGCTTGCTGAGATTTAAGCTATCGGTACGATGATAGGTAATCATGCCAGCTTGGTAGAGCGCTTGAGCGGCTTGCATAGTCGTGCGGGTAGAAAAGCCGAGTTTGGAGTTGGCTTCAATTTGCATTGAGGCGGTAGTAAATGGCGCGGCAGGTTTGCGCGTGCCTGGCGTATTTTCAATGGCAGAAACGGTATAATTGGCACCAATGAGCTGGTTTAGGAATTCTTTAACGGTAGTCTCGTCGTCAAATTCGTGGTCGAGTTTGGCATCAAAACCAAAATTACCCGAAACTTTATAAGTGTATTTACTGGCGAATTTTTCAATAGCCTGCTCACGCTCAACAATTAGACGCAAAGCTGGACTCTGAACACGGCCAGCGGAAATTGCGCCGGGAACTTTCTTGCGGACAATGCCAGAAAGGTCGAAACCAACTAGCATGTCGAGCGTTTGGCGAGCTTGCTGCGAAGAAACCATGTCCATATCGACTGTGCGCGGATGTTGAATTGCCTCTTCGAGCGCAGTTTTGGTGATTTCGTGAAAAGTGATGCGCGCAGTGTCTTTTGGTAGTTTTAGCACTTCACAGAGATGCCATGAAATAGCTTCACCTTCGCGGTCTTCATCGGTTGCGAGCCAGATTTTATCGGCGGTCTTGGCAGCTTTTTTAAGATCAGTAATAACACTTTTGTGGCCGGGGTCAATTTCGTAGGTGACTTCAAAAGTATTCTTATCGACCTTAGTATCTTTGCGAATATGTCCGACTGAGGCGAGGACAGTAAAATCGGAGCCAAGATACTTCTCGATAGTGTGGGCTTTAGCAGGAGACTCGACGATGACTAGGTTTTTACTCATGTGTTATATAATATCATACTAAATTTGGCAAAAAAGCATAAGGTGAACCGACTTGTTGTGATGCGGCGCACCAAAAAGCCCCAGGTAAGGGTGGGCATCACCTGGGGCTATTTGGCCCTACAACACACCTCCTAAGGCATCCGGAAGATCCGGAAGCGTGACCCACCTCACACATTGGGGTCCGCCGGTTATAGGGATTGCTAGCTTTAGAAGGAGACTTTCTAAGTGGAGGTAATACTTTTGACTTCAAATTATGGAAAGAAAATTTGAAGCTTGAAAGTGATTCTAAAGCACGCAACAAATGCTAGATAACTAGCATAGTTATAGATTATTTAGGTGCGGCTTTCAATCAGTGTGATTGAAACTGTGTTTATAATAGCACATGTTTGATTTTAAGTCAATAGTTTTTTCATGCTTTTTTGCAATTTCAATAGCGAAAATGGCGAATTTGGCGGGAAAAACGCGGATTTTACAGGGGTGAAACTGCTTATTGTTAAAATTGCAAAAAGTGTTATAAAATTTGCGGAAAATTAATATTTTGCCATAAAATCGCTAATTTCGCGAAGAACCGTCGGCAGTTGGTCATGCTCTTCGGGCGTGAATTTTGACAGAACAAAATCAACATCGCCAATGCGGCTGCGCAAGCTATCGTTACCAGTGCCGAGGCGCAGGCGCGGAAAATCCTCCGTGCCAAGATGCGCGATGGCGGATTTCAAGCCATTATTGCCGCCCGCACTGCCCCGCTCGCGGTAGCGAAGTTTGCCAAATGGCAGATTGAAATCGTCGCAAATGATTAAGAGGTCTTGTGGCGTGAGTTTATAAAAATCATAAATACTGCGTATGGAAAGGCCGACGTCGTTGTAAAAAGTTTGCGGCTTAACAAGTAGAAGTCCGTCGGTTTGGGCGATGTCAGCTTTAAATTTGGTTTGTGGGCGAAATTCGAGATTGTGGACTTTGGCATAAAAATCCAGCGCCAAAAAACCAAAATTATGGCGGGTAAAATTATATTTATGTCCCGGATTGCCGAAGCCAAACATGACCTTCATGGAGATAATTTTAGCATGAAAAAGGGCCGACTAAATAGCCGACCCTTTAGGGCGTCTAGACATTAGCGAGCGCTAAAAGCTAGACAAATCATAGTTACGATGTCGCAAAGACGACGAAATACCTTAGTGTGGCCAAGAACGCGCAATAATCTGCGCTCCCGGACGACGAATATTCTCTTCGCCCTCGAAACGAACTACGGCAACCTTGGGGTCACCGCCGAGATAACGCACTGCACGGGCAAGCGAATTGCCATACCAGCTGAACGGGTTGTTGATCTGGCTAGGGTCGCCACAGAGCGCCAGCTTAGTGCCGCAATCACAACGTTCGATGCAGGCTTTAATCTGCGCGAGCGTATAGAACTGCGCTTCGTCGCAAATTATAAACTCATCCCAGAAGCTGCGACCATTAATTTCGCCTAGCGGGAACAAATCGATCTGGTTCATGATTGTCGTGGCGCGAGCATAAAGATCGCGCTCGGTCAGCTCAAGACCGCCTTCTTTCTTATCGCCGCAAACGCGCAAGTAGGCTTCGATATTGTCGCGAATCGCGTGCGTCTTGCCAGCCAGCTTAGCGCGCTCGTCGCCCGGTACAGCCGCCATCCTAGCGCCCAACATGCCGTCAGGTGGAAGGAAAGAGATGCCGCCATAGGGATATTTTTTGTCCTTATTTGGCAACATGATCGCGCTAGCGTCTTCGACAGATGTAGACTTCTTGCGGTTACGCTTGCCGTTTGGGCGGCTGGCATATGCAGTCGGCTCGCCGGTTTGCGGCAAGTCGATGTACTTCGCATCGGCAATGCCGGTCTGCGACAATGCACAGGCAGTCGTAGCAAAAGTTTTGCCGGAACCAGCGGCACCAAAGAGAATAACGACACTGATTTCTTCGGCGGGCGCCATTAGCGCTTCAATTGCCATCGCCTGCTGTTCGCTTGTTGGCGTAACGTTGTGCAGGTTGCGATAGTACTTGAGCGGCACGATGCGATCGCTGTTTGCGTCGTAGCGGCCAATGTGGCTGAAGCCGTTAGTCTTGCCAAAGAGGACGAATTCGTTCGGCTTGAATGGTTCAGGGTCCGGGAAGAAGCTGTTAAAAGTATTAAGCGTCATACTTTTGCTCTTGCGCCAATAATTAATGGCGTCTTCGTCATGAATACGACGACGGCCAACATACGGCGCAGGACTGAACATGTGAATATCGAGTTCTGGACGATTTTGAGCAGAAATCTGCATGATTGGGTCATTGGTGAGCACAGTGACATGATTGACGGTCGACTGTGTGTTCCAATATTCCGCTAGGGCAATCGTCTCCTTAATGTGCTCGCCATCGATGTGGCGACCGCTATAAGCGTGGTCCTGGTAATCAAAGATAACATGTAACTTATCGCCAAGATGATACTCTTCGGCGCCATCATTCTGAGTCTTGCGCCCCTGCGTGATGAGCTCGTAGAGCATTCTCGCCAGATCGCCGGCGGCAGTGCCGCGATCGGAATTCTCTTCACGCATTTTGTGCAAACTCCTCTGGTAAATCCGAGAGATAATGAGATGTCTCTCAGGAAGCTTCGCGGTGGGATCAAAGAACTCTGGGAAATTTAGAGCAGCGTTGAGGTCCACTACATAGTGGGTGTCACGATCGAACGTGAACGCTTGATTAGGATTCTGCATATAGAAAATCCCCTCCTTTTCTGAATTGCCTATGTAACTACGCTGAAAAAGTGCTAACAAAATGAATACCTGAGCTCATTTTGTCTCTTTTATTATAACATGTTTTTGGGATTTAGTCACGGTTTCTAAAGGAGAAAAAGATTGGCGTGCCGGTGAAATCATAAGCTTCGCGCAGGCGACGCTCGAGATAGCGCTTATAGCTCCAATGTAACAAGCTAAGATTACTACCATAAACTACGAACCACGGCGGACAGCTATCGGTCTGGACCATGTAGCGCAATTTTGGGTGAGTATTTTTGAGGCCGGCCGGCGGATGGCTGGCGACGGCGTCCATCAAGAGCTTGTTTAAGTCGGAAGTTTTGAGCTCAGCGTGGCGCGCGGCGTCGATTTGTTGGGCAAGCTCGAAAATCTTAGTGACGTTCTTACCGGTCAGACTGGAGGTCATTACGACGGGCGCATAAGGCACGAAATTGAAATCGTATTCGAGATTATCGAGAATTTCGTCGGAATCTTTGTGCTCGAGGTCGGTTTTAGTGACGACGAGGATAATACCTTTCCCCGCTTTGGCGATTTCGCCGGCAAGTGATTGGTCGAGCTTAGAATGTGGCTCAGTGCTGTCGATAAGTAGGCAGCAAACGTCGGCTTCTTCGATGGCGGCGAGGCTACGCAAGGCGGAGAATTTTTCGATACCAACTTCGCGTTTGCCTGGTTTGCGCAAGCCGGCAGTGTCGAGCAGTTCGATAGTTTGGCCTTTGTATTTAATTTCAGCCCGATTGATGTCGCGAGTGGTGCCACTTAAATTCGCAACAATCGCTTGCTGCTTTTTGGCGAGCGAGTTGAAGAGTGAGCTTTTGCCAACATTTGGCCGGCCGATTAATGCAAGCTTAAGCGCGGTACTTTTAGCGTTAGTAGCGTTGGTTTTGAAACCGAGTTGCTTGAGACTAGTAAGGATTTTGGCGCGCAATTCATTGAGATTTAGGCCAGTCGTTGCGGAGACGCAGAGCATGTCTTGGATACCGAGGCTGTAGAATTCTTCGAGTGGCAATGCTTCGCCTAGGTCAGATTTGTTCAGTAGAAGCAAGACGGGCTTGCCGGACTTGAGCGCTTTTTTGGCGATAAGTTTGTCGTCGTGATTAGGGTATTTGGTTACGTCCATGGCGATCAGGATCATGTCGGCGGAAGTCACCGCGTCGTCGATTTGGTCCTGAATATGCGCCTCAAAATCGTCTTCGGCTTCTTTTAGACCGGCAGTATCAATCAGAATATAACGGTCTTCGACTTTGCCAACGACATTGTCGCGGGTAGTACCAGCTTCGCGCGCAACAATCGCCTGCGACTTGCGCACAAGACGGTTGAAAAGGCTGGATTTGCCAGCATTAGTCTGACCAATAATTGCAACGACGGGTAATTTCATAGTTAACAGTTTAGCAAACTTGACAAAAATGCGCAAGTGTGATATAATGGAAAGATAGTCCCCGTTTGGGGAATTTTTTATGCGTTTTGGATTTTAATGGCTTTGCGGTGGCGCAAGAAGAGGCGCCAGAAACAGAAGACGGCGACATAGAGCAGAATGCCCGAAAAACCAGCGAGCGTATCGATGAAAATTTCGCCGATTTTAGCATTGCGGCCAATCACGGTGATTTGGTGAACTTCATCGATTGCGCCGAAGACAGTTACAACGATAATTGGATAGGCGATTAGATTAAGCGTCGGGAAAGCTTGCGGATAAAGCCCCTTAATGAAGCTGCAGAGTGTGTAACCAAGCGAACCAAAAAGAATGAAATGCGCTAACGTGCGAGCAGTTTCGTTGTCGAGGCCGAAGATTTGGGCGACTTTGAGTGATTTGGAGTCAGAAACATCGCCAGTCTGCGAAGAAAAAATCCAAATAATTAAGACGACGATGATGGGGAAAATGATGCGCCAATAACGTCGAACAGTTTGCATATAATACAACTCCTCTTTTGGCTTCAGTATACACTACGCGCTATCTGTTTGCAAAAGCCGTCAGATTCTGTTAAACTAAGCGCAGTTGGTCTCGTCGTCTAGTGGTCCAGGACGTCTGGTTCTCATCCAGAAAATCGAGGGTTCGACTCCCTCCGAGATCACCATTTTTTTTAGAGCTGATGGTTGGCTCTTTTTTTGTTGTTTAATGATGGAGGCTAAAGATGAACTTCTTGTTAGGTTTTCGTTCGACTCAGGGGGGCTAATAGAGCCAAGTTCTAACTCCGCCATGATGCGAGCAGGCACCCCTGCCGGTTGCGCTACTGATCCAGCCGTCTTTACAAATAGCCCCTGTGCGTCCGTTACTACTCTTTGTATAATAGCTCCAATGAAGAGTTGTGCCAGGATAGGCATCATACCAACAGTTAAACTTGCTTGAGTTGGCATAGCATTCCGACAAAGATTTATTCCTTTGCTGTTCCCATGCAATCTTTTTCTCACATTCGTCTCTTTCCGATTGGGTATCGTATTCGGTGCCGTCGCTGCAAGTATAATAAATTTTAGTGCCACGAATGATAATTTTAGGAATGGCTTCTTTGAGAATTTCTTCTTGTTCCGCTTCTTTGTCAATTATTTTTCCATTTTGTTTTGAAATTCTATATGTAATTTTCTTTTCCCCATTCTCGCCTTCTTGCACAACCGTTGATTCTCCTTTGCGCATAGTGTCGTCGTCCTTGTAAACGACAGAAAAAGAAACGGTGACAAGTTCCTCCTGCTTCTCGGTTGTAATTTCTAATGTGTTCGCTACGGATTTTGCAAAAAATGAGACGGTGGCAGTAACGATAACACAAGTAACTAAAGTCTTAATGATTGCTTTAAAAGTTTCCATATATTTCCCTGATTCTTCTTCGTCTCCCTCTAGAGACTGATACTCATACAGATATTATAATATAAAATTAAGCAATAGTCAAAAATACCCCCGATTGCGGAGGTATTTTTAAAAAGTTATTACTGCTTTAAATAAAGATTGATTGGCGGTCGGTTTTTTCGAGGTCTTTGAGTTCAGGATAATCGTCGGGATTAAAATCGGAAGTGCCATTTTTGTCGTCTTCTTCGTCTTTGCTATTCTCGGGCGAAGTTGTGGCGGTCGCGAGCTCGTTGTTCTCGGTAAGATCAGCTTCTTCTTCGGCGTCAGCATCGACCTTATTTTCGGCCTCAGTAACGGCGTCTTTGGCTTCTTCAGATAATTTGCGGGCTTGATCAATCTTCTCCGAAACTGGCTTGCCGGCTTGCACGGCGGTATTTTCGGCAGTGTCGATTAAGGTATCGAGCTCAGCGACAGTCTGATCAAAGTCGGCTTTCTCGGCTTCAGCGGTGACGGATTTATTTTCGATGGCGGAAATCGTATCAGCGGCCTTTTCTTTTGCGGCAAGCGCGGAAGCGGCGGCATCGATGGCGAGGTCGTCGGCTAATTCTTGGCTAGCCCGTTGGTCTTCGGTGCCTGCTTTAGCGAGGTCGTTAGCGATATCTGGTTGCAAATTCTCGACTTCGTCGGCGATTGCGACGCCATCACCCTCGAGTTTTTGGCCGACACTATTCAAATCAATTGAGTCTTCGCCAGAATTTTCGGTGATTGCCTCAACGACGAGATTGTTGTCATCGTTGCGCTCGGCTGATTGGTCGAGTGGGTCTGGGCTGAGCGTATCGGGGCCTTGCATATCATGGCGCTCGGGCGACATTTCGGCGTTTGCTTGCATTTGTGCACGCTGCTCTTCGGGTGAAAGCGGTTGGAAATTCGAAGCCTCATTGCTATCATGCGGGCTAAAGTGCTGAATTTCGGTGTGTGCCGGTGCAGGAACTTCAACGTCCATGGTATTGCCTTCCACAGCTGAAACTTCGGCGTTTATTTCGCTCATCGAAGCTGCCCATTTATCAGCCATTTCCTGCTGTTCTTGGGAGAGCTCCTTCTGCTCTGCTGTCGCTTTTCTTTTCTCGAGTGATTCGGGGTTATATGCTGGGTCGTAGCCGCCAAACATGCTGATTCCTTTCTTATTAATTCCAATTTACGGTGCCAATTGTGTCTGGATAAGCCGTTACCCATGTTTGGCCACGATTGAGTAAAATTTCTTCGTCGTTTGAATTATAGAACTTGAGCGGGTCGGAAGCGGTCGCGCGTTTCCATTTGCCGGCAGTAACGGTACCATTTTGGAAGACGAAACAGTCGCCTTCGCCATAAGTGACATGGTCCTTATAGCCATTAACGTCACCAGCGCGATCAATTACATGTACTTTCATGGCAACGACGACGGTTGGTGAAATCTGCGTAAGCGTGCCGTCTTCGGCTTTGTCGTAATGTGCGCCACCACGCTGATGCCAGCGTAAATAAGTATTCGTATTGGCGTCATAAGTAAAGCCGGGGTTATAGGAATTATCACCAGAGAGCTTAATGGTAATAGTGGTGGCGTCGCGATTCTCGACTTCGGTAACTGTATCGGCTTTGACGCGAGCGAATGGTGTGTAACTAGAAGTGTTCCAGCCTTTGTTATAGTTAAGTTGGTCGAGCCAGCTAAAGCGTGTATAGACATTATGCGGCGCGCGGCGACCTTGACTAATTTTGCGCGAAACATATTTTTCTTCGTAATAGCCGGCATCAATGTTGCGGTAGCCGCTGGAATTAAGCTCGCCAATTGCATTAGTGGCGCCACCGACATGAACATAGCCGCATTGATATTGTTTAGCGAGTTGGACAAAAGTTAGACGTGCGGAACGGATAGGGCCAATGTATTCTGGTTTGTTGTCTTGATAAACGGCCATAAAACGCGAGATGCCACCTTCGGCGATAGCTTCATAAACCACGCCAGCGGCGCGTAGGCCTGATTGCGGACGCGCTGTAGTGCTATTTTCAATCATTATGCAGGTAACCTCGGCATTAGCGGCGACATTTTGGCTGACTTCGAGACCAGTTAGCGCGGAATAGAAGATATTGTCGGCGACGGCGTCTTCGCCGCGGCCGGAACCTAAAACGTTTTCGCTAGTAGATGGCGTAAAGAGCCAGAGTGTGCCAGTAACGATGCTAGCAACAAGTATGGCGATAATAAAAAGTAGGAAAATTGCGCGCTTAATTGAAGAACGGCGACGCTCTTTTTTGACGGCACGCTTACGCGCATGTTTAGCGGCGGCGCGCTCGGGTAGATCGGCTGGATTTTTGTCGCCAGAATCGTTAATGAAGGCGGCAATATCGTCGTCGGGGTCGGCAACTTCGGCTTCTGCTTCGGCTTCAGCCGCTTCGACATCAGCATTTTCTTGAGCAAATTCGCTCTCTTTGTAAAGATTAACTAAGGTTTGATCGGCCGGCTCTTGGTTGCGCGGACGAATGCGGATATTTCTATGCGGCTTCTTAAAACCATCCATGGAGATATTATAGCATAAGCGGAGAGTCTAATCATGCGCAAAAGCTGTAATAACTGAATTGAGGCGTGCGAGAGTGGTGTTTTTGCCAAGTACAGCAAGCGTGTCGTGCAATGCTGGGCTGAATGGCGCAAAGCTAACGCTGAGACGAATTAGGCCAAACAAGACCATTGGTTTTTGCTCGGTTGCGGCGAGCAAGTCGTTAAGCGCGGCTTGAAGATTGTCGGCAGTCCAGTTCTCGACATCTTGGAGTTTTGTAATGACTTGGCGAAGCAAAGCGCAAACTTCATGCTCGGAAAGTTTCTTGAGAGCTTTGTTACTTGTAATCATATCCATATCAACAGTAGGGTCGGCGAAGAAATAAGTTGTCATCGTCTTGAGATCGCCGAGGGTTTTGAGGCGGTCATAGATGATGCTGAAAATCTGGAATTTATAAGTATCATCAAAGGTCGCAGCGGTTTCTGGCCAAAAATCTTGCGTGCGCGCAAATAACGCTTGTGCATCTTCGGCAAAAAGGCGGCGAATCCATTGGCCATTGAGCCATAGTAATTTTTGCTCATCATAGCGAGCGCCGGCGCGCTGAATACGACTTATGTCGAATTTTTCAATTAACTCCTGTTTGCTGTAGATTTCTTGTTCAGTGCCGTCATTCCAGCCAAGACAAGCGAGAAAATTTAGCATTGCTTCGGGCAGGATGCCGTCGAGGCGGTAATCGTTAGCGGATTTCGCACCATCGCGCTTCCCTAGTTTTTTATTGCCGCTGGGCGCAAGAATGTGCGGAAGATGAACAAATTTTGGCCGTTCGAGTCCAAAAGCCTCATAGAGTTCGAGATAATTGCCCATACTTGGCAGATATTCTTGGCCACGTAAGACATGTGTCACTTCCATCGTGGCGTCGTCGACAATATGGGCGAAATTATAAGTCGGCAAGCCGTCGGCTTTGATTAGGATGATATCGTCCTGGGTTTCGGGACCCATATGCAAGTCACCAAAGACTTCATCGTGATAATCATAGGCTTTGGGCTGGCTTTTGAGACGTAATGGCAAGCCAACGTGCCATTCGGGCGTATTGGATGGGCGATAATTGCGATAGAGAAAAGCCTGCTTGTTTTGGTTGGCTTCTTCGCGATATTTAGCGATAGTTTCGCTTGGCGTTGGGTCGGCATAGGCACGACCAGCGGCAATTAATTTTTGTGCCCATTCGTAATAAATTTCCTTGCGCTGAGTTTGATAATAAGGGCCGTGTTGACCGCCTTTGTCTGGGCCTTCGTCCCAATCGAGACCGAGCCAGCTAAGTGTATCTTTAATTAAATCAGTCGCACCCTCAACGTAACGGGCTTGGTCAGTATCCTCGATGCGCAGAATAAAAGTACCTTCTTTGCCCTGTTGCTTGGCGATAAGGTAAGGATAGATTGCCGAACGTACGTTACCAATGTGAATGTAGCCGGTCGGCGACGGCGCAAAACGAGTAACTGCTTTCATAATTATATTATAACATTATTTCTGGTGAACGTCGACTTGCGGATAAGGGACGTCGATCTTATGGCGCTCGAGTACTTCTAGAGCAGCGTGAAGCGTAGCGCGCTTGGCTTCGATGCGATGTTTGGATGTGGCGGTGCCGAAGAGTTTGTAGATAATGGCAGAGTCAGCCAACTCGCCAACGCCGGTATATTCTAGTTCAACAATAAATTCGCTCTCAGTCGCGGCAGTAGCGATTTCGTGCATGACGTCTTCGGCTTTAGCGAGTTTTAGTTCGTACGGTAATGGAATGTCGATGCTAAATTTTGTACCCATGACTTCGGCACGTTCGATATTGCGGTTGGCGACAGTAATGGTGTTACCGGTGCCTTGGTCGAGAATCTTAGTTGAGCGAATGCCGACAGAAACAATTTTGCCGGTAGTGTCACCAATTTTGGCAATCTCACCAACTTTGTAATAATCATCGGAAATGATGCTAATTCCGCGAATAATATCTTTAAGTGTGTCCTGAACAGCAAGACCAATAACCACAGTGGCAATCCCCGCAGCGGCAATTAAGCTAGAAACATCGACGCCATTGACTTGGAGAACAAGCAAGACAACGATAGTAATATAAGCCATGCGGATGAAGCTGGTCGTAATCGAGAGAACAGTGTTGCCTTTTTTGCTCTTATTGACACCAAGGATGCGTTTAATTGGCCAGCGAAAAATTTGATAAATCAAAATTGCGATTAGGATAATGATGAGCGACGAGAGAATGTTCTCGAGGTCGATTGGCAAACTGTTGATGAATTTTTCCATGTTTCTCCTTATTTTTTATGGTCCAGTGCGGCTTTGATGTCTTCGATTTGGTCGCGTAGCTCGGCGGCACGCTCGAATTCGAGATTCGCGGCCGCGAGTTGCATTTGTGAGCTAAGTTCTTTGATGATTTGCGGATATTCTTCGCGCGGAATTTTGCGCAAGTCGAGTTTCTTGCTCTGCTCTTTGGCGGGGATAATGGCGCGCAGGCCTTCGCCAATTTCTTTAGCGACAGATTTAGGTGTAATATGATGTTCTTCATTGTATTTTTGCTGAATTTCGCGGCGACGATAAGTCTCTTCGATAGCATGCTGCATACTATCAGTCAGATTATCGGCATACATAATAACTTTGCCTTCAACATGGCGGGCGGCGCGGCCAATAGTCTGAATGAGGGCAGATTCGGAGCGCAGGAAGCCCTCCTTATCGGCGTCAAGAATTGTAACAAGTGAGACTTCTGGTAAATCTAGCCCTTCGCGCAGTAAATTGATGCCGACGAGGACGTCGTAAGTGCCATTGCGCAGATCGCGCAGAATATCGCCGCGCTCGAGCGTGTCAATATCGCTGTGGATATAAGCGGTTTTAATGCCAAGCTCGATGAGATGCTCAGACAAATCTTCGGCCATACGTTTGGTGAGTGTTGTAACGAGCGTGCGCTGCCCTTTGGCGATGCGCTCATTAATTTCATTGACGAGGTCGTCAATTTGGCCGTCGCTTGGTCGAACTTCGATTTCGGGATCGAGTAGACCAGTCGGTCGAATGACTTGTTCGGCGGGCTGAGGCGAATGCTGTAATTCATATTCCCCCGGAGTAGCAGAAACATAGATAACTTGATTGATGTGACGATCGAATTCGGCAAAAGTAAGCGGGCGGTTGTCGAGTGCGCTTGGTAGACGAAAACCATATTCAACTAGCGTTTCTTTACGGGCGCGGTCGCCGTTATACATGCCGCGAATCTGTGGCAGTGTCATATGCGATTCGTCGATTAGAATAAGGAAATCGTCTGGGAAAAAGTCCAGCAGAGTGGCTGGTGGCTGCCCCTGTACGCGACCGTCGAGATGACGCGAATAATTTTCGATGCCTTTGACGAAGCCGGTCTGTTCGAGCATTTCGAGATCATATTTGATGCGTTGGCTGAGGCGCTGCGCTTCAAGATATTTATGTTCACGGTTAAAGAATTCTAGCCGTTCTTTATATTCGGCACGGATTTTATCAATAGCAAGGTCGAGCGAATCTTTTGGCGTAGCATAATGCGTGTTTGGAAAAATACCAATCTCTTCAGGCTCAGACAGGACTTCGGCTGTGAGCGGGTCGATGACTTTGATACGTTCGAGTTGGTCGAAGCCGAATTCGAGTCGGTAGGCGCGATCGCCAGAGGCTGGAAAAACATCAATGGTGTCGCCATGTACGCGGAAATTGCCGCGCTCAAAAGCGATGTCATTGCGATGATACTGAATCTCGGTAAGCAGATGGATGAATTGCGACATGTCGCGTTGCTCGCCGCGAGCTAGGCGGATGGCCATCGCTTTATAATGCTCCGGTGAGCCGATGCCATAAATGCAAGAAACGGAAGCGACAATTAAAGTGTCGCGGCGCGTGAGCAATGCTTCAGTTGCGCCGTGACGGAGGCGATCAATCTCTTCGTTAATGGCACTATCTTTCTCGATATAGGTATCAGTGCTGGCGATATAGGCTTCTGGTTGATAGTAGTCAAAATAAGAAACAAAATAATGCACTTCATTTTCGGGGAAAAATTCGCGAAATTCAGAATAGAGCTGCGCGGCCAGTGTTTTGTTATGCGCCAGCACGAGCGTAGGACGATTAGATTGCGCAATGATATTTGCCATCGTAAAAGTCTTGCCGGAACCGGTTACGCCTAGTAAAGTTTGCGCACGACAGCCTTGACGCAGGCCATTCATCAGAGTCTCGATAGCTTGGGGCTGGTCGCCAGTTGGCTGATATTTGCTGTGCAGCTGAAAGTTCATGTCTTCTCTATTTTAACATCAAAAAGCTCACCCTTGCGGATGAGCTTTCGGTTAAATCTTAGAGACTTAATAGTTACCAGTTTCTTCAAGGATGGTGCTAAGGTCATAGAAGCTGCCGTCGCTCTTGATGGCCATAGTGGTACCATATCCGCCGAACCCATCGTCAACTTCAGCCATGGAGAATTTAACCACATCACTAACACCGTCGAGCTTGCCGTAGGATTTTACAGTGATAGCTGCTTCACCGAGGGCTTTCTCGGTAGTGGCTGGCGCATTAAACATATGAATGAGTGGCATATATTCAACGGTTCCATCTTCGAGCAGAATGAAAATCGTGTCGTTGTATGGTCCATTTTGGCCGTAGCCACCATAAAAGACATCGGCAATAGTTTGATCGAATTCAATAGTACTGCTAGTTTTAAATATGACGTCTTGTTGGCAATCGAGGTTATAATAGTCGCAAAGGGTTGCGGGCGTGTAACTAAAAGTGAATTCTTTGTCGTTGGTCTTGACGGTGATGCCGGCAAAGAACTGATAATATTGCGTATAGGTATTCCCGTCGGTATCGTTTAAGCGCTTTGTAACGTCAGCTATAACTGGCTTCTGGGCGCTATTAATGTTGGCGTTTTCTGTATCGGTGCTGTCGGCGGAATCATTCTGCTCAGCCTGTATCCTATCAGTTTCAACTTGGCCACCATTGGCGCCACTAATGCTGCTGGCGATGATATATCCACCCATGCCGATACAGGCTAGGGATAGAGCGACGATAGGAATGATCCAACCGAGGTTATTCTTTTTTGGCGTGACTGGCGCGCTGTTTTGCAGATTTGGGTTCACAATGCTCCTTTCAACTAATTATGGAATATCCCACTCCTCTGTCGTGAGGAGTGGGGTCTAAAGACTGTTTTTTTTAGAATAGATTTGGCGTTGGTTGATCCGGCTGGCTTGGCTGTTCTGGCTGAACTGGTTGAGCTGGTTGCTCCGGTTGAACTGGCTGGGCTGGTTGCGCAACGGCCGTGCCCATTGGCTGACCAGGGTTAGCATTCATATTCGGCGCAGCATTAGTAACGACATTTTTATCCTTATTAAGGAAGGAACAACTGTTCGTATCAAT
Source organism: uncultured Candidatus Saccharibacteria bacterium (assembly GCA_964584145.1). GTDB lineage: Bacteria > Patescibacteriota > Saccharimonadia > Saccharimonadales > Saccharimonadaceae > UBA2834. The sequence continues at coordinate 27,049 of CAZOYU010000006.1, forward strand.
GCGCGAGGCATCCCAAGTTGCATTTTTATCGAAAGCAAGAATCAATCCGAAGATGCAGCCGATAAGAATGTAACCGATCGTAAAACCGGTACTTTTGCCAAAGCCTTTACAAAGGCGAACGTTGGCAATGATTTGAATAATGAGAAATGCGGCGCTACCAACCCATGGGATCAGTGCGACGAGGATAAAGAGTGGATTAATGTTAACTTTCTCGAAAAGGATAACAACGTTATAGATCGGGATTAGTGATTTCCAGCCCGCTTCGCCCATTTTGCTATAGATTTTCCAGTTGGCGATTAGTGCTAGAATGCTCGGTATTAATATAATGACTAGTAGTATCATTACGAGTGAACTACTAAGCATGAACCCGAGTAGGTCATTGCTACTAGAGCTATAGTTATAGCTAGAGCTAGAGTAGGTATAGCCCAAAATTTGATTTAGCATTAAATTGCTCCTTTTTTATTATTCTGCTTAAGCTTATTGTACATGATTTTTAATTAATTTACAGAAGTCTGCCCCGCGCTCTTCAAAGTTTTTGTAAAAACCATAGCTGGCGGCGGCGGGCGATAAGAGACAAGTATGTCCAGCGGCGGTGAGCCGAAAAGCTTTGTCGACGGCTTGCTGCATATTTTCGACCGGGACTAAGAGTTGTGCATGCGGCGCTTCGTTGAAGATACGCTCGAATGATTCGATGGTGTTGGGTAACAAGATGACATTACGGACAGAGCTAGTGCGTAAGTATTCGACCAAAATATGATAATCTAAGCCGCGGTCCATGCCACCCAGAATGAGTGTATCGACATCGCCAAGAGCCTTGACGGCATTAATTACCGCTTCTTGGGCAGTAGCGATGGAGTCGTTATAAAATTTAATACCCTGAAATTCGCCGACAAATTCTAGGCGGTGCGGTAAGCCATGAAAAGTGGCGACGGCATTTAGGATATCGGCTTGGCTGACGCCGCAAGCTTCGCAGGCCGCGCTGGCGGCAAGAATATCATAATAATTATGCTCGCCGAGCAAATGTGTCTTGATGAATTCGCGCGGAATGTGAATGTCGCGATAAATGTCGAGCTTGTGCATCGGATAAGCGTCCAGCTCGGCGGGGTCGGTGTGTTGGAAAATGTCGCCATAGATTAACAAATCATCAGCGCCCTGATGGCGGAAGATATTTTTCTTAGCATCATAATAGCCCTCGGTGCTAAGATAGTGGTCGAGATGCTCCTGGTAAATATTGAGCAAAATAGCAATATGCGGGCTAGCTTGAATGAACTCGAGCTGATGGCAGGATAATTCAAAGACGACAATCGTATTGGACTTCAACTCATCAATTATATCGAAGCAGGGCTTGCCAATATTGCCGACTAGGACGGCGTTTTTGCCGCAGTTTTGCAAAATATGATAAATCAGCGACGAAGTAGTGCTCTTCCCCTTTGTGCCAGTAATGCCAATTACGGAATTTTTAGTAAAACGCAAGAATAAATCAGTAAGCGAAGTGATTTTGGCTTTTTGGGTGTCGTCAAGATAATCCTTGATGACGACGCCCGGTGATTTGATGATAATGTCGTAATCTTGGACAGTGTTGAGATAATCGGGGCCGCAGATAGTCTTTACGCCAGCGATCTCCAAGTCTTGCTGGTCGGCGACGACAAAATCTGCTTCAGGCAGGTTGGCTTGAATGAAATTGAGTGCGCTTTTGCCCTCGCGGCCATAGCCGAGAATCAAGATGCGTTTGTTTTTGAGGAAATTAATAATGTCGTTTTTCATGTTAAGCATTCATGATTAATGGTAAATATTGCTCAGGAATATGATGCTGTGGATTGTAGTAATTTTTAACATTGTAGGCAACATTTGGATTATAGAAGTTGGCTTTGTACCATTGCAAAAGTGCGGGTAGCTGCACTTCATTGTCTTGCTCGGCTTCAATAATGGCGAGCGTTAAGCAGTAATTGATTTCCTCGCGTGTGCCGACGCATTCGAAAGGCTTGGTTTCGTCAGGATTAATCAAGCCAACGAAAGTGTTAAAGAGGGTTTGGTCGTCGAGCAGGTCGCGGCCAAAAATTTTGATGAGTTTCTCGAGTGTAACAAAAGGATACAGCATGATAAAGACATAGAGGCATTTAGCGCAATGGCTACACCACTTATTTTCGTGCGTGCCGACATTGCAACTGCGGAAGAGATAGAGATAAATCGGATAATGCAGGAAACGCTGGACGATTTGGTATTCATTCAGGCAGCGCAGTAGGCTAAAATATTGAATTTTATCGGTAAAATAGCGGCTAGTATAGTTGCGGAAATCATTTTCGAATTCAAAGCTCTTGGAGTATTGGTGATTGATGCCCGTGCCAGCAATGTTGCCTTCGTTGGCAGAAGCTTCGTTGGAAAGCACGATGTAAGCTTTTTTGTTAAGGTAGGCCATGATATAGGCGGCGAAAGCGAGGCAAGACGAGAATGGAATATGGCCGTTGTAATAACCGGCCTGGTTGAGTTCGAGCATGTGTGGATCAAGTGTGAGGTCAAAATCAGCAATTTTGTCGGCGCCATAACCGGCATTCTTGATGCAATCGAGTGCGGCGCGATTAGTCGGATAAATGTTGCGATTATATTGCAAACAAAGGTTGTCGTCGTGGAATGAGCGCAGGGCCTCAAGCGTTACGACGGAATCCTTGCCGCCGCCTACAGGAATCAGATTGCCGGTATAACCGTCGCCCAGTTCATAGGCGGGCTGCTCGTCGGCGTCAGTAGCTTTGGCGGCAGTCTCGATTTCCATGAGATTAGTGAGGTCGAATGGCAGATTATTGACGTAAAGAAATTCGCCAAGACCATTATAGAAAAGTTTCTTGAAGAAATTCTTTTGATTATCGTCGAGATAGCCGGCTTTAATTACGAATTTTGGCGCAACGGTGAGTTTGTAATAGTTGATTGCATTGATGATACCGAAGTTGAAAAAGAGGTAGTCGAGAAAATTTTCATCAATTTCATCATTGCGAATGTCGGCCATGGGAATATGGACGGTCGGCGTAAAAGTGTGCTCGCCTAGCGTATAAGTGTAGGTAACAGTCAATGCGTTTGGCTCGAATTTAATGTCGTAAGACTCAAACACAAATTCGGCATATTTATTGCGATAAAAGAGATTATCTTGCGTGCTGTTAATCATGAGTTCATGATATCAAGAAATGGGGATTTTGGCGAAGATTTGGGTGACGCTAAGCATCAGCATATTGACTTTTTGTGAAAAATTTGGTATAATTAAAGAATGGCAAGTGCTTCTTTTGATGGCCAAAATATGATTAAAATTCGTGGCGCGCGGGCTAACAATCTCAAAAATATTGATATTGATATTCCGCGCGACAAATTAGTAGTAATTACGGGGCTATCGGGCTCGGGCAAGTCTTCTCTGGCTTTTGATACGATTTATGCTGAGGGGCAGCGACGCTACGTTGAGTCGTTGTCGTCTTATGCGCGAATGTTTTTGGGCGTGATGGATAAGCCGGACGTGGATATGATTACGGGTCTGTCGCCAGCAATTTCGATTGACCAAAAATCGACGTCGCGCAATCCCCGCTCGACGGTGGCGACCGTAACGGAAATCTATGACTATTTACGTCTGCTGTTTGCGCGAATTGGCGTGCCGCATTGCCCGATTTGTCATGCCGAGGTGGCGCGGCGGACCGTGCAGGATATTATTGACCAAGTGATGGCTTGGCCAGTTGCATCAAAATTGATGATTTTGGCGCCGATTGTGGTGCAGAAAAAGGGCTCGTTTGCGCATATTGGTGAGCAGTATTTGGCGAAGGGCTTTGCGCGAGCGCGCGTAGATGGCATTATTTATGCATTAGATGAATGGCCGGAGTTGGATAAGAATTTACGCCATGATGTTGAAATTATTGTCGACCGCTTTGTGATGGCGCCGGATTTGGAAAGTCGAGTGTCGCAATCGGTTGAGCAGGCGTTGAGTTTAGGCGACGGTATCATGAAGGTGCTGTGCATCCATGATAATGCGACGGCGATTGGGCAGAACAAGATCAATACGGCGGATGCGGAAATTGTGACCTATTCACAGCGCTATGCTTGCGCGAATCATCCGGACGAGTTGATTCCTGAGTTGGAGCCACGCTTGTTCTCTTTTAATGCGCCACAAGGGGCTTGTCCGACTTGTACGGGGCTAGGGACGCGCATGGAGATTGACCCGAATCTGGTTTTGAATCCGAACTTGACGATTGCGGAGGGTGGTATTCGGCCATATAACCGAATTAATCAGGATTCATGGTGGTTGAAGCGCTTGACGGCGGTGGGTGAGCGACATGGTTTTTCGGTGCGAACGCCGATTCGTGAGCTACCAGACGCGGCAATTCAGATAATTTTATATGGTACGGGCAACGAAAAATATCATGTGCGGCTGTCGAACGGCTATGAATATGATGCGGTATATGAGGGCGTGATTGCAAATTTGGAGAAGCGTTATCGTGAGACGGAGTCGGATTTTGTGCGCAAAGATATTGAGCGTTTTATGCGTGAGCGGGTGTGCCAAACTTGTCATGGCGCGCGCCTGAAGCCGGTAGTGCTAGCGATTACGATACATGATTTGAATATCATGGATATGTGCGCAATGGATGTGGAGCAGACGCTGGAAGTATTAAACTCGGATTTGGGGCTGACTGAAAACGAAGAAATGATCGCAGGGCCGATTTTGAAGGAGATTAAGGCACGGGTCGGTTTCATGAAGGACGTGGGACTGAATTATTTGGAGCTGGGGCGCTCGGCGGCAACTTTGTCGGGTGGCGAAGCGCAGCGGATTCGGTTAGCAACACAGATCGGCTCAGGCTTGCAGGGCGTGCTGTATGTCTTGGACGAGCCGTCGATTGGCTTGCATCAGCGCGATAACGATCGCTTGATCGCAACGCTGAAGCATTTGCGTGATTTGAAAAATACCGTGATTGTGGTTGAGCATGATACAGATACGATTAAGCAGGCGGATTATTTAGTTGATATTGGCCCTGGGGCAGGCGTAAATGGCGGCAAGGTAGTAGCGGCGGGTACGCCCGCAGAAGTTGCGCAAAATCCCAACTCAATTACGGGGCGCTACTTGAGTGGCGCGGCTAAAATCGATACACCGCGCAAACGACGAAAGATTTCAGAGCGTTGTTTGGAAGTGATTGGCGCACATGAGAACAATTTAAAGAATATTGATGTGAAATTCCCGTTGGGCGTGATGACGGTGGTATCGGGTGTGTCCGGTTCGGGCAAGTCGACACTAGTAAACGAGATTTTGGCGAATGAATTATTGGCACGCTTAAACCGTGCACAGACAGTGCCGGGGGCGCATGAGCGAATTGACGGGATTGAATATCTTGATAAAGCGATTGTGATTGATCAGTCGCCAATTGGGCGAACGCCACGTTCGAATCCGGCAACTTATACAGGTATTTTTAATTACATTCGAGAATTATTCGCAAACCAGCCGGAAGCGCAAGTTCGCGGCTATAAAGCGGGGCGCTTTTCGTTCAATGTAAAAGGTGGGCGCTGCGAAAATTGTCAGGGCGATGGCGTAATTAAAATTGAAATGCACTTTTTGCCAGATGTATTTGTGACTTGCGATGTTTGTCATGGTAAGCGTTATAACCGCGAGGCACTGGAAGTAAAATATAAGGACAAGACAATTTCGGATGTGCTAGATATGACCGTAGATGAAGCGGTGGACTTCTTTGAGAATTTGCCGGTGATTGCAAATAAATTGAAAACTCTGCAAGAGGTGGGCTTGGGTTATATTAAATTAGGCCAGCCAGCAACGACTTTTTCGGGCGGCGAAGCGCAGCGGATCAAGCTAGCGACGGAATTAGCGCGGCGATCGACGGGCAAAACTTTGTATATCTTGGATGAGCCAACGACGGGTTTGCATGCAGATGATGTTAAAAGATTGTTGTCGATTTTACAACGCTTAGTTGAAGGCGGAAATTCGATGATTATTATTGAACATAACCTAGATGTGATTAAGAGCGCGGACTGGATTATTGATATGGGCCCAGAAGGTGGTCAAGGCGGTGGGCGTGTAGTGGCGACAGGTACGCCGGAAGACGTAGCGAAAAATCCGCAGTCGGAAACCGGACGATATTTGAAACAGGTGCTTTAATTGTCGAGCAGATAATCGAGGCGCATACGTAAAATTTGCAGCTGACTAAACCAGAGTGCGTTATGTTTGGCATATTCGCCGGTTGCAGCATAGGGCAATGTTTCGCGGTCAGAGATGATAAATTCAATTTGCTCAAGATAGTTTTTAAGGATAGTTTTGCGGTAGAAATCGGTGATATCGAGATTTTGGAAATCATCTTTGAGCTTGCGCAGTAGATCTGCGGTTAGAATCAAGCTCTCGCTCAGGCTGAGACTCTCGGGTTTAGCGTGCTTAAAATGACGAATTGTTGCGACGAGCTGACTAGTTTCGGGCCCATAAATATCGCGAATTTCGGCGATTTTGTGTTGTGGTAATTGTGAAAGCAAACTGGCGGCGAGAATAATATCGCGGCGCAAATAAGTCTGGCGGATTTCGGGCAGATTAGGGATGTCTTCAAGATAGGTATGAACAAGGTTGAGAAGATCGACAATTTTGCGCAAGTCGATTTTTTGGTTCATGGTCGATTCGAGCTGGGCGACATTATAGGCATGCTGCGTTAGCGGCAATTGGTCGAGGTGGTCTTGAAAAGTTTTGACGTAAGGTGGGCTGTTCGGTGCAAGCCTGAGCGCGCAAATGCGCCAATAATAATCGAAGAGGTGTTGAAGATTGTTGTCGCGCAAGATTTTGCCATCGACGATAGCTTCATAGAGGTTTTGGCGACGATAATAGCCGCAAAGGCGCATGGCCTGATCGAAATATTCGCGACGAATAAGAATAAGGCGGCCAGCGCCAAGCGAAATATGAATCCAGTCGGGATTAATAAAATGGAAATACTCAGAGTGGAAGAAATAATCTAATTCGATGCGTGCGGTGCCGACGAGTGCGCTTTGGTTATCGGCGGCGCTAGCGCTGAGTAGCTGGCGGGCACTAGGGCTGAGCAACTCGGGCGTAACTTCATAAGCGCGATAGCTGCGATTGGATTCATTGATGACTTTTAGCCCTGTTGGGTCGGCGTAAATAAATTGCAAGCGTTTAGCGGTAAAATGGCGTTGTTCGGTCTGATTTGGCTTAGTATACTTCCCCGTTGTGAGTTCGAAGATGTCGGCAATAGCTTGCGGCCAATATTCGGCGATATAGCCAAGTTGAGTTTTGATAGTTGGCACAATGTTGACTTGGGCGATATTCTCAGAGATGGCGGCGGCCAATTCTTCGATATAAATGTCTTGTTTACGATTAATGAAGAGGTGGCGGCCTTCGCCAATCAGGTAATGCGCCCAATTGTGACTAAAAGCACCAAGGCTAAAATTTAGGCCATCGAAAGAAGTGAGGCGCGTGTCGACATAATCGCTCTGCATGCGCTTGAGGTGGTTTTCAAGCTTCGCGGAGCGCATGAGCGGTAGGAAAACTTTGGCGTAGTCATGTAAAGTCAGACTACTATCGAGATAATTGTCGAAATAAAAAGTAAAGTTTTCGTCTGTAAAAACGGCGAGGTCAAGCATGCCGCTAAAGCGACGAGCGCTAGCTTCAGCATAAGTAAAAGCAATAACCCGGTCTAAGTCGAGCTGGTCGAGCAACTGGCGATCGATGGCTTTGACGCTAAAATCGTTCATATCTTAAGCCTATCTTAATATAAGTTGCGCAAAAATAAAATCATCTGAAGATTGATGTGGTGGCGATGGTGCTTACGCTTGATTTTATCTTGTGCTTATCTTAGAATTAGGTTAAGTCTAAAAATAGGAAATGATAGCTCATGAGTGAAGATAAATTGTCCCTCGCGAAACGCGTAGTGACGGGTAAAAAAGTTAAGAATTTACGTGAAGATGGCTTGATTCCATCGGTAATTTTCGGTGGTAAAGGTGAGCCAATTTTGGCGCAATCCGAATATGTTGCAACTGAAAAAGTTTTGTCGAATGCGGGCTACCACTCGCCAATTGATCTTGATATCGATGGTAAAAAACAGATGGCGCTCGTAAAGACAGTGCATCTCGATCCAGTTAAGCGCACAATTATGAACATTGAGTTCCAGGCAATTTCGGCCAATCAGGTCGTGGAAGCAACCGCGCCAATCGAAATTGTTAATTATGAACAATCCGATGCAAATAAGGCACACTTGACGCTTTTGCAGGTGATGGAAGAAATTGATGTGAAAGCTAAGCCAGCCGATTTGCCAGATGCGATTATCGTGGATGCTGCTAATTTGAAGACAGTCGATGACGACATCACGATTGCCGATTTAGTATTGCCAAAGGGTGTTGAACTAGCCGATAAGGAGCTTGATCCAGAGCAGGTCGTGGCGAATGTTTATGATCCTGAACAGGAAGCCGCTGATCGTGAAGCAGAAGCGGAAGCAGATAAAGCCGCCGAAGAAGCTCGCGCTGCCGAAGCGGAAGCTGCAACAGCCGAGAAAGCTGAATAAATATAGAGTAGTAATCAAAAATACCCCGTTTCGGGGTATTTTTTAATGACGTGTTATTTCTTATGCAAGGCGTCGGCGTTGGCGACTAGGCGCAAACGGAAGGCTTCGCGGGCGGCGTCGGCATTATCATTGTTGCCCTGCCAGGCGTGTAAGGCAGGATCCTGAAGCGCGCGAGCGAAGGAGAAAGTAACTGGCCACGGGAAAGGACCTTCGTTGGTGACAGCTTGCAAATTAGCAGTGGCTTGCTCGATGCTTTGTCCGCCAGACAGGAAGACGACGCCGGCGAGTTCGCCTGGCACATGCATGCGTAGAACTTGCGCGGTGGCACTACCGACTTCTTCGGGCGTTGATTGGTGTTCTTGGCGTTTCCCGGCTAACACCATGTTGACTTTAAGTACGCAACCTGGCAGACTAACATTTTTCTTCTTCAATTCAGTAAAGAGACAATCGAGAATGCGGCCAGTATATTCGATGTTCTGGTCGATGGTATAATCGCCGTCATAAACAAGTTCAGGCTCGACAATCGGCACGATACCGGCTTGCTGGCAGTCGGCAGCATATTGCGCGAGAATCTCGGCATTTTTCTGCATTGCCATGTCGCTCGGTGAATGGTCGGTAATCTCAAAAGCGGCACGCCATTTCGCGAAGCGGGCGCCCATGTGATAATATTCGGCGAGGCGCTCCGGTAGACCTTCGAGGCCCTGAGTATATTTCTCGTCAGAATTGCCAAAATTAACTAGACCTTGGTCGACTTTAATGCCGCTCATAATGCCGCGGCTGGCAAGAAAACTAATGAAATCTTGGCCATTATCGGCGAGCTGGCGAGCAGTTTCATCGAAGAGGATGACGCCATTGACATATTTTTCAAGGTCGGGCGTTGTAAAGAAAATATTACGATAATCACGGCGATGTTGTTCATCGTCAGGAATATTCATGCCCTCAAATTTTTTATGAATCGAGCCGCCAGATTCATCGGCAGCAAGAATACCTTTGCCGCGGGCGAGTAAGAGTTTTGCGTTGTTTTCTACTTCGAGCATTTTGGGACCTCTGTCATTAAATTTTTGAACTAAATAATAGCTATCAGCGATACTGTTTTCGAGCTTCTGCAGGCTGCTAGTACTGCCAAGATTACTGTCTTGAACATTAGCGCGAGCTAGCAAGAGTGCTTCGGACGAAGGCTTACCAATCATACGCGCGGCCAGAATGGTAGCAGCAATGTTGAGATGCGAACTCAAGCGCGTAACGATGTCTTGGCGTGAATTGAGTGTCCAAGGCACGCGTTTGTTGTGAAATTCGATATAATTTTCGCCAATCCGAATTAAGTCACGAGCTTTTTGGTCGAATTCGACATCAGTGATGATGATATCGGCGCGTTCAACGAGAGCGCGCATGTGATTGCTGTATTGATTGCTATGCTCGCCAATAAAGAGCGCGAGGCGAGTGCTTTGGCTCAAATTAACGAAGCCAAGAATCTCTTCGGCGACGAGTGGCGTGATAGTGGCAGAGCGATCGATATAAATCCAATCAGGATTATGATCGGGGATTTTCCAAGTGGTGCGAGCTTTTTCGCTTGGCGTAAGATAGGCAACGTTTTCGTCTTGGCAGAGAATGTAACGATAAGTAGTATTGACCTCTTTGGCGATGAATTGACCATCGAGAAATGTGGCGGGCGTGTTGGAGATGCTGGCTTTTAGGCCGAAGCGCGAGAAAATCTCAAGCGAGATGCTGGCGCCACCATAGATAGCAGCCCGCGAATAGTATTTGTAAGCGGAACCATCAAAGGCAAGGTCGAGCCAAGGTGTATTATTCTGATCGATTTCGAAGTTATTTTTGCGGTTATCATACCGCAGATAGACGTCCTTCGTGACGTTGCCCACAATCAATACATTCTGCATATGCTTATTATAGCACGCCCCAATCTTTCCCTATGGTGGCGTCGACAGCAAGCTTAACGGGTAGTTCGGGCGCGACTTGTTCCATCTTGTCGGTAAGGATCTGTTCAACTTCATCAATTTGCGCATCGAAGCACTCGATGATAAGCGAATCATGGATTTGTAGAATGATTTTGGCGCCAGCAGGCAATGCTTGGTCGACGGCGAGCATAGCTTTTTTCATCAAGTCGGCTTCGGTACCCTGAATAGGCATATTCGCGGCGGCGCGTTCGGCGGCAGTGCGGACGATATAATTTGGTGCAGCTAGATCTGGACAAGGGCGACGGCGGCCAAACAAAGTTTCGACATAGCCAAGCTGGCGACCTTGCTCAAGCGTGCGGTCAAGGAATTGACGCAAAGGCGCACGTAGCTTGAAATAACTTTCAATAAAATGTTTCGCTTCATAGAAAGTCATACCGGCAGCGTCGGCGAGCCCTTTCGGACTCATGCCATAAAGTACGCCAAAATTAATGACTTTTGCGGCGCGCCGTTGGGCCTTGGTTACTTCGGCCATCGGTATGTGGAAAGCGTCGGAAGCGGTTTTTGTATGAATATCCAAGCCAGCATTGAAGTCTTGGATAAGCGCTTGATCATTGGCGAGAGCGGCGGCGAGACGTAACTCGAATTGAGCGTAATCGGCTGAAACAAAACTACGGCCCGCTTCGGCGACAAAACAATTACGAATGCGTTTGCCATCATCGGAGCGGACGGGGATATTTTGTAAATTGGGATTGATGCTAGAAAGGCGACCGGTGGCGGTGACGTCTTGAGTGTAGGTGGTATGAATGCGGTCGTTCTGGTCGGCAAGTGCTGGTAGCGGCGTGATGTAGGTCGTGAGCAATTTGTTAATTTCGCGATAGCGTTCAATTTTGCTAATGATAGGATGCAGCTCGCGTAATTTGTCGAGTTCCTTAGCGCCAGTTGAATAGGCGCGCTGAGTTTTCTTGATACCTCTAGTTGGCAGTTGTAGCTTACCAAAGAGAATGCCAGAGAGCTGAATTGGCGAATTGATATTGAAATTTTCGCCAGCCAGCTGATAAATCTCTTGTTCAATTTGTTTCGTTTCGGCAGAAAACTCTTTGGCGAGAACGGCGAAACGTTGGCGATCGATCTTAATGCCAGTTTCTTCCATTTTGTAGAGGACAGGGATGAGTGGTAGATCGAGCTGCTCGAGGATGGTAGCAAGTTTGGGCACTTTGGCGAGTCGCTGTTTTTGGTCGCGGTAGTCGCCTTTGGTATCACTAAGATCGGCGAGACTGAGCTGCGTAGCGCGACGCTCGAGCGGATTTAAGAGAAATTCGGCTTGGTTCAAGTCCCAGAACGGTCGACCAGCGAGAATTTCTTGTGCGAGCTGTGGGTGTTCATGCATATCGCTTTTAACGTTGTGGCTGATATAGAGATTGTCGGGAAGAGTGATGCCGATTTCTGGGACGTTCGTGGAGTCAGTTGTGGCCTTAGAATCGGTAGTACTGACCGCGGTGGTTTCGGTGTCGGCGCTGGCTGAGTTCGGTGTTGGCGCGGTCAGTTTCGGAGCGGCGGATACTGCAGTAGCGGCCTGCGGAAATAATTTAAGAAATTTGCGCAACAAGGAATTGAATTGCAATTTTTTAAGCGTAGCAATGACGGCAGTAGGGTCGAAATCGGCCAATCGGGTTGCGGCGGGATCGAAATTGAGTGGTGCATCAAATTGAATCCGTGCGAGTTGTTTGCTAATAAAAGCCAGTTCCCTGCCCTCAGCGAGTTTGCGGCCAGTAGCGCCATTAATTTCATCAAGATGCGCATAGATATTCTCTAATGTGTCGTATGTCTGCAAAAGTTTGACGGCACCTTTTTCGCCAATACCCGGTACGCCGGGAATATTGTCGGACGAATCGCCTTTGAGTGCCTTCAAATCGAGAAATTGGCTCTGTTTGAGGCCATACTTCTGTTCGACGGCAGGAATATCAAATTGCGAGACGTCGGAAAAACCGCGCTTGAGTTGATACATCTTAATATGCTCGTCGACGATTTGAAGCATGTCGAGGTCACCAGAAATAATCTCGGCACGAATGCCGGCAGCCTGGGCTTTGCGCGCGAGTGTGCCAATAATATCATCAGCTTCATAGTCATCAAATTCATAGAGTGGAATATGGAAAGCTGCCAGCAGCTCCATTAAATATGGAATTTGCGCATAAAAATCTGGCGGGGCAGGTTTGCGATTGGCCTTGTAATCGGCATAAATAGCGCGCCGCGAACGAATATTGGTCTTAGTCTTATCCCAAGCAACTGCAATATATTCTGGCTGAAGTTTTTCAATAATTTCGAGTAACATGCTCGCGAAGCCATAGACGCCACCAGTAGGCGTGCCGTCGGGAAGCGAGAGATGTCCCATAGCGTAATAGCCACGGTAAAAAACGCTTTTGCCGTCGACGATAGTGAGATTTTCGCGATCATCCATATGATTAGTATAACATCTCTTTAAAAAGGGCCGATGCTGGAGTGCATCGACCCGAAAGATTATCTATAAGCGGAAGTAGCTTCCGGTCTGCCAAAATAACGGCAGCTCTCAGTCGCATAGGACTGGATAAAAGGCGCAGTCGCGCTAGTAGCTTCCTGCTGCAAGATTAACGGCAGGTCAGCAGCCAGCTGGCACATCTGACGGCCGTTGTCCTTCTGGGCAAAAGCATAAAGTGCAGGATGGCTTTCAGCATAGTCCTCGGGGGCACGACGAGCATCGAGTGTGATATGAAGTATAGTCTGGGCTAACTCCGAAACGCTGAGGTCGTGGTCGGGCAACTGCTGAGCGACAAATCGCGCGAAATCGTTTAAAGTGCGCGAATCACTGTGCGCGCGCATAAGAATATCTCTAATTTCTAGCATATTGGTTCCTCCTTTACTGCTAGCATCAGATATCTGGTAGATAATCCGAAGGTTCAACCGAGCGCCGCGATGGCGCGGGGTAGATTTATAGCTTAACAGATATTTCAGATTCGGGCAAGCACGAGCGTTAAGTGATGGCGTGGTCGAGATAGCGGACAGAACCAAAGGGTATCTTGGTTTTGATATGGTCGGTGCCGAGGCTGCGAGCGGAATGAATAGTACGTGCACCGAAGCGCAAATTAATCTGATCAATGGCGGTGCAGATGTTTTGGGCATGGTCGAGCTGGTCTTGTTCGAGACAGAGTTGTGTGTCGGGCTGGGCCTGGAGTTGATAGAGTGTAATGCCGATGATGCGCACTGGGCTAGGCAAAGTGGCAAAAAGTCGTAGAGCGGCGCGACAAATATCGGCATCAGTGTTGATGGCGCGACGCAGGAGAGTAGATTTGTGTACATAATTATCGTCGTAGCCGTAAGCCCAGACATAAATGCCGCGTGCGTAAAGTGATTTACTGCGCAGACGATAGCCGACATCTTCGGCGAGATGCGTGAGGCGAGCATCCAGTTCGGTGCGACTGAGTGATTTATTTTCGAGTACATATTGGCGACCAATGGATTTAATGTCATAAAGTACATCGTCGACTTCGACGCCGCGTAGGCGACGATACCATTTGGTGCCATCGATGCTTTTGCAGACCATTTTGACGAGCGTAGCTTCGTCGGCATCGAGGAACTGTAGCGGCGTAAAGATATTTACAGCGTTGAGACGGCGCTGCATGCGGGTGTTAATGCCGGGCAAATCGGTGAGTTTGAGCTGAGCAAAAATGGCGCGTTGATTTTCGGGCGTAATTTCGTCGAGGCCGTCGGGCTTATGCAGCTCGCTGGCGAGTTTAGCAAGAAAACGATTGCTAGCAATGCCGACATTGCAGCGCATCCAGTCGCCTACTTCACTAAGTAAGCGTTGTTTAATTTCGCGACCAATTTCATAACGATTGCGATTTTTGTGTTGCGGCGGCGCGGCGGCAAGGTCGATAATTCCCTCATCGATTGATTTCATGACAACGCTGGCAGAATAATCCTGCATGATTTTCTTGAGTTGATTGTGTACAAAAATGTATTTGGCGGGTTCAGTCTCGGCGAAAATTAGCTCGGGACAGAGCGCGAGCGCTTCTTGACGGCGCAAGCCAACTTTAATGCCGCGCGCTTTGGCTTCGTAGCTAGCGGCGATAATGCAGGCGTTAGGCGTAATGCGATTAGTGATTGCGACGGGGCGACCGCGTAACATTGGCCGTGCTTGCTGCTCGATTGTGGCAAAACAGGAATTGAGGTCAATGTAGAGGATGTCATTCATAATGATCTCCTTCGAATTCGAGATACCAATTGAGTGACTCGGTGTCAAAACTAAGGCGGTAATCAGTCGTACCGTCGGTGACATCAAAAGCAAAAGTAGTTTTCAGGCCATCGTAACGGGGGTGAATAAGACCAATTTGGGTAATTTGCACTTCTCTGCCAGTTGGAGTGCGGAAAGCTAGCGGGCGACAATGTCCGAGCAAATCGCGCGAGAAAGTGGCGTCGACATTAATATTTTCGTGTAAAGCTTGATTCATAAAAATCCTCTGCAAATTAGCGTTAATAGATGTGAGTGACGCAATATTGGCGTCGGATAATTATGAATCTAAGTCAGGGGCCGAAGCATGACTTGATTACTTTTTAGTATAGCATAAAAAGGCTCGTCCGGATGCGCGAATGGGCGCGGGACGAGCAATATGAGGGTGGGCGAATGGAACCCGGTTTGGTTTAGTTTAGGCCCTGCCGGTACCCTTGCAATAGGAGCAAGGAGTTTCAGGTCCAAACAGATGAGTGGTGCGGCCAGTGCCGTTACAATGTGGGCAAACAGGACGCTTAGTGCTGGATGGGCGGTAGCCGGTGGCACCGAGATAGGACGCGCAAGCGTTGCAAATACCATCTTGGCAATAAGCGAGCGCGCCACAACGAGTGCAACGCATATACAGCGGAGCAGCCATTCATATCACCTCCTTCATCGGAATGTACAAAAACTATTCAAATTATAGCATGATTTACAGCCTAGGTCAATGGCGCGAATGATAGCATTAAAGCATAAGCGCTCTTGACAAAAAGTGCAAAGTGTGCTATAATGGAAGTATGTCAGTCAAATTTCGGCTAGACAAGCAACTTAAGACCGATTGAAAGGGGCTTAATCATGAAGAAGTTTTTGGGTACGCTCGTAGTATTGCTGGTTTCCCTGTTGCTCTTGACGTTTTCGGCTGCTGCCGCGAACGCGGAAACGATGTATGTGAGCGGTAAAAACGTGCGAGAGCGCGCTGAACCGAGCACGAATAGTGAAATTATTACGACTCACAATAAAGGAAAAGCCGTCGAAGTGGTGGCGATTTCTGATAAGTGGGCACAACTGAGTAATGGTAACTACATGCACGCGGATTACCTGATGACGGAGACGGAGGCAATGCGGAACAATCTGTTCTATAACCTGCCGATGTATCTGCTCGGTACGGGTGTGCGTGAGCGGACTTCGCCAACGACGGACAGTACGCGCAATATCGCGAAAACACATAGCGGTGGCGAGCTGGTCTATGTGGCGGCAAAGCTCGACAATGGCTGGTACCAGCTGATGAATGGCAACTACGTTCATGGCGATTATCTTTCGCCCGATTTGATGGACTTGGTGACTGCTTTTGCGGCAAAATACGACGATATTGTGTTTGTTTCGATCTCGAAGCAGAAAGTCGCCTATTACAAGAATGGCGAATGTATTGTGACGGGAGATTGCGTGACCGGTAAGTCGACGGAGACGCCGACGCCGACGGGTTTTTATACGATTACGCGAAAGAAGACCGACTTCAACATGAACGGCAATCCGAAGAATTACGTTAAATACGCAGCATATTTTAATGGCGGCATTGCACTGCATGATGCAGACCATTGGCGCTCGAAATATGGCGGCAGCATTTATGTGAAACGTGGTTCGCATGGTTGCGTGAATCTGCCTGAAGAGATAGCGCGCGTGATTTATGAGAATTGCCGCAAGAATGAAACGCGAGTCTTAGTAATCGAATAACTCTTTCCCTTTTAGTCTGATAATACTGCCCGAGTGAACGCTCGGGCAATTTTTATGTCTTATTCTTCGGCGATGAGCTGGTCGTAGAAAGCTTTGGTTGGGTTGCTGGCGGCGCGGGCGGCTGTTGTGTCGGGAAAATCTAGCGTTTTGATATGGCGATAAATGACTTTAATTAAGTGTTTAATTTCGGCGGCTTCCTGCTCGTTAAATTCGAGCGGAAGTGAAACAATGTTGCCCTCTTCGTCGGCGGCGATATAATCGATGCGACCATGCGTGACGCGGTAATTTTGGAAGGCATGCGAGTTTTCAATCAGGAATTTATAGAAATAGAGCTGAATTTTATAGGCAAAAGTTGAATCAGTTGTGCCCCATTTGTGTTTGGCATGGCCAGTTTTAAAATCGGCAACAGTGATGGTTTTGGCGTCTTCGTCGATTTCGATACGATCAATTTTGCCAGTTAAGAGCGCGTCGCCGAGCATGATAGTTTCGTTAGCAAAGCCGCGTTCAGATTCGGCGGGTGTGCTGCGTAAGAAGTCGCCCCGCTGAGCGAGAAAAACTGGTAGCTCAGCAATGGCGCGGGCGCGTAGGTCGGCTTTTTCGGATTCGTCAGCGTCGGCGGCATCGACTTTGGCAAGGAAACGTTCAAGTGCCTGTTCATTGGTGATTTTTTCTTTGTTGAGTTCGTCCATGATTTCGTGAAGGTATTTGCCGTAATTCATGGCGAAATTGGGCGCAGTCGGTACATAAAGAATGTAATTTTTGAAGAAATCGTCGGGACCGTTACCGTAACGCAGGTCGAGGAAAGTATTGAGATGTGTCGGCGAAATGCGGTAGTGCTCGACGCGCGGACGCAAGAGATTTTTGCGAACTTCGTCGCTCGGCAGATATTGGTCAAACCACATGCTTGGCGCGATTTGGCTTGGCGCGATTTCAGTACAATGACTTTGAATAACCTGGGCAAATGGCGCAGGAATAACTTTGCTGATTAGTCCCTCCGTAGCATCTTCGCGCTCGTCGAGATATTTGAGACGAGTGGCTTCATGCCCGGCAAAATCGGCAAGGCTATAAGTGAGATAAAGGTTAGCTTTGGCGCGTGTGATGGCGACAAAGAAGACGCGAATTTTTTCATCGGCAGAGTCGCCAGTATGGCGGACATGCTCAAGGTTGCGCGGTAAAGTGATTTGGTCGGTATTGCCACGCGCTTCGGACCAGTTTTTGTTGTCGGCGGCAATCAGGAAAACGTGCTCATATTCGAGACCTTTGGCGGAATGCACAGTTTGAAGCTGCACGGCGGTGTTGGATTCGTGATAAGGCGACTTGTTTAAGATTGGCATTTCGGCAGCATTGTAGGCAGCGATGAGCTCACAAAAATCGCGAAGATAAAGTTTTTGGTGCGTAGATTTACTGAGCAAAAGATCGCGTAGTGTATTGAGGTTGCTATAGAGTTCATAATTTTCACTATCGTGTGTAAAAAGTTTAACAATGAGTTGCGTAATGATATATTCGGCAGAATAAGTGTCGACTTTGGCGGCGAGCTCAGCGAGGAAATTGGCGATACTTTGAACGGCCGAGTCGTCATCGGCGAGCAGCTGTTCGATAATGGTGCGATGCGTACTGCGTGCTTGCTGAATTAGGTCGATAACTTTGGCGACACCGAGTTGCCAGCAGTCCATCGAGAGCAGCTCGAAGAAATAAGGGTCGGCGGCTTTGGGGGTGTTTTTGAGCGCTAGGAGTAAGTTGCAGGCATTGAGCAATGCGATAATTTCGGGGCTAATGAGGATGTTTTCGCGACGAGCATAAGACACGGGGATGTTAAGTTGATGCAAGTATGGCAAGATGGAAACAAGGTATTTGTGCTTTGGTGCAATAATGGCGATTTTTTCGCCAGAAACGCCGCCATCGAGCAAAGATTGAATTTTTTGCGCGACAAAAGAATATTCTTCCTGGTAGGCCGGAAATTCGCGTAGCTCAATGGTGGTATCTTTTGGCGGATTCTCGGCAGTGATATTTTTATCGATATTGACGTTGGGTGATTGGCAGAAGCGGTCAAGCGACTGTTCGATAACATTATGGGCGAAATTAAGAATTGGCGCGGAAGAGCGGTAATTTTTGGTGAGGAAAATCTGCTTTGGATGATATTTCTCGTCGAAATCGAAGAAATTGGAAGTGTTGGCGCCTTGGAAACCGTAGATTGCCTGGTCATCATCGCCGACTGCCATGATGTTGGGGCGGCCTTCATTGGCGGGGTTGTCGGTCAGCAAAGCGACGAGCTGCGCCTGTGCGTCGTTGGTGTCTTGGAATTCGTCGAGCAAAATATATTGAAAACGCTCTTGCGCATTGTAGCGGACTTCGGCATCGTTTTTGAGTAGATTAATGGCGTAGAGAATCATGTCGTCGTAATCGAACTGGCCAGTGGCTTGAAGCTTATCGCCATAGATTGCCATGATATTGGCGAGGCTGAGCAGCTTTTTATTGGCAATATCGTCGCCAAAAACATAACGACCATTTTTGTCGACTTTGAAAAATTTCTTGCGCCAATCGCCGAGCAGTTTTGTGGATGGCTTAGCGGCCGCCTGCTCAGTGAGTAAGGCTTCCTTGAGACTGCGGTAATAAATATTAGCAATGGGTTCGATTTTACCAACAATATATTCGGGTGCAGATGGTGCATTGACGAAAGATTCTAGCGCAGTCAGAATGCGCGTATAGATAGCTTCGGCTTTATTCCAGCGCAGACCTTTAGTGGTCTGGATATCGTCTTCGATGGCGGTATAAATTTTGGCGTTGTCGATTTGGTTGCGCTCGACGATTTTGCGAATATCGTCAGGCGAAAGTGCCGCGGCTTTCAGGTCGGAAATGGCAGAAATAATTTTGCTAGTCTGATGCTCGGGGCGCAGAATGTCGGTAGGATTGAGCGTGGCTTGAATTTCGCGAATTAAAGTAAAACGGTCAAGCTCATCGATGGCAGTTGTGAGATCGGGGCGATGCTCTTGCAGGATATACGAGCCAAAGCTGTGATAAGTTTGAATCTGGACTTTGTGCGCCTCAGGACCGATGAAATCGGCGAGACGTTTGCGCATATTGCTTGCGCCGGTTTCAGTGAAAGTTAGACAAAGAATATTTTCGGGGCCAACGTCGGTTTGCTTGAGAATATTGGCGACGCGCACGGATAATAGTTGAGTTTTGCCAGTGCCTGGGCCAGCAATAACAAGAAGCGGCCCATCGATATAATCAACGGCGGCGCGCTGCTCAGCATTTAGTCTTTGATAAGCTTGCTCAAATTCCATGACCTTATTATATCAGTCGTGGGCTAATTTGAATGACTAGCGACGAGGTCGCGAACGGTGCGCAAAAGTGCATAGTTATCAGTATCGACATGGAGCAGCGCCGACAGGCCTTCAACGGTTTTGAGCTCAGTATTAATTTCAGCGATATTCTTCCCTTCGCGTAATGCAACGCCGCAGCGGAAATTGCGCGAGGTGTCATTGATACAGGTGAGGATAAGATCGCCGAGGCCACAGGCAAGTTCGGCAGTGGCGCGCTTGGCACCATGGTCGGTAAGATATTGCTTCATTTCGGCATGTGCATGCTGAATAAAAGTGGCGCTCATATTTTCGGAGTTGCTGTAGTAACCGGCGCCAATGGCGTAGATATTTTTCAGTGCGCCACAAAGTACGATGCCGGTAATATCATCACAGAGCTCGACGGTGACTTGTTGATTTTGAAAGAGCCCTATAGCAAAAGGGTTTGAAGCGGTGAGTGTAGTTGGCTTGCCGTCAATGATCTCAGTGGCAAAACCTGGGCCAGAAATAACAGAAAATTGCGCAAAATCCGCAAAAGCGCTTACGTCGGTCATGCCTTTGGATGCAAGAATAGTTGGAATTTTATGAAAACGTTCCGGATAGTTGTTAAGAAAATCGGCAAGATGGATAGACGGAATCGCGATGATGATGGCAGCGGCTTGATAGCAGGCGGCATCGAGCGAAACATCAGGATAAATATTCGGGTCGTAGAATTTTACTGTATGCTGATTGTCTGTCAAAATTTTGGCCAAAGCTTGTCCATAGGCGCCAGCGCCAATAATCGCGATATTCATGTATATTAGTTTAGCATGAAAATACCCCAACCGAAGTTGGGGTGTAAGTGGAGGTGCTTAGTGCTCTTCGCGCTCATCTTTCTGCTTGAAGAAGAAAGACAAAACGGTACTGCCAGTATGAGCGCCGACGATTGGGCTAACATGCGTGAGCTGAATTTGCGCATCGGTCAAACCGGTCTGCTCTTTGAGCAGGCGGATGAATTTTTCGGCACGCGGACGCTCAGCAGCGCCACCGTAGCCAATACGCACGAATTCATTGTCGTCGGCGACATGTTCTTGATAATATTTGACCCATTCGTGCAGAATCTTGTCGGCGCTACGAAAAGAGCGCTTCGGCTTGAGACTGTCGTCGCTGGGCGCATGCATCCAAAGAGAGATGTGGAACCTACCCATGGCCAGCATGAGAAGCCGCTCGGGAATGCTGTAGCGACCGCTTGCAATAGCATACTTATATTCACGTTGCGTGAATAGATGCACGATGTGCTTGCGCAATTCGGCAGCGTAGGTTTCAATGTCATCGCCGTCATATTTGGCAAGATACTCCAAGAAAGTAGCGAGGCCATTGCTAATGCATTGCGAGTCGATATAAACAAACTTGCGATCGGGATATTTCTCGGCGTAATCGTCAAGCGCTAGCGTAACGGTCTGAGCAGTGCTCGACATATGAGTCGAAACACCAACGTAAACGATTGTCGCGTCGGGGTCGCCATGCTCGAGGATGCTATCGAGGACACGATAAGCTTCGGTGACGCTGCAAGTTGCAGTTTTGAGTAACCCGGCAGGGTACTCGCCGTTGTCGAGATGGGCATAGAAAGACTCGGCGTCAAGATGCGGTACTACTATATCATTGCAAGTCATCTCCTGCATGAAAACTTCCGGCCAAATGCCGTATTTTCTACGCTCAGGCTCAGTTAAGTCGCAAGTCAAATCGGTAAAAATCAAATACTTCATACAAATTCCTCCTGTAAAAGTGCGATCGAGCAAAAGCTCGGTTATTGGGGTGGATGTATTTTAACATATTTTCGCTGAAAAAGCAAAACCGCCCACGCGGGGCGGCTGAGGTAGTTGTAGGAATTGGCATTTATGCCTCGGTAAAACGCACACGTAAAGCCTCGTCGCTAGTCTGCGGGTTAAAATGTAAATCGCAAATCGGCAAGCCGAAACGCTCGGCTTGCACGGCGCGACGATAAGCGCGCAAACGCTCAATAAGCGCAACAAGAGTAATGTCGGCACCGAGCAGCGTGACGATAGTGTTCTCTTTGGCGCGCAATGCAACTGTTTCGGCCAGCTGATTTTCGCAGAGCTGAGTCGGCAAAATCTTAGTCATTTGATAATTGCCGGTAGCGGTCTTGGTTACGAGAATGCTGTAAAGCGTCTCAGTCGTTGTTTGGCTAACAAAGCTGACGTCAAATTTGCGCGGCAGCGAAATGTCGGCAGGCGGATCGAGATAGAAAGTGCCACAAAGCAAAGGAATCACGCAAAATTCATGGTCCATAACTTACCTCCTAAAGTGCAATTTGCTCTGCTCTATTATACAGGATTAGTGGCGTTTAGAGAGGATACAAAGATTTTCGATGTGCGGCGTACGAGGAAAGAAATTATAGGGCTGAACGAGGTCGATGTAATAATTTGCGGTGAGCTGCGCTAGGTCACGGGCTTGCGTGATGGGGTTGCAGCTGAGATAAATAATTGTTTGTGGTTGGACGATATTGAGTTTTTCGATTAATTTCGTATCGCAGCCGGCGCGCGGTGGGTCGAGAATGACGGTGCAATCTGGCGTAATATAGTCGGTAACATCCTCGGATTTAGCGAGAATACAGCGCGCGCTCGTGCCTGCTGCATTGTGTTGCATTTCGGCGAAAGCGGCACCATTAATTTCGACGAGCGTGAGCTCTTTGTTGCGTGCGACGGATAGGCCAATACTGCCAACGCCGGCATAAAGGTCGAGGACCTTTTGGGTAGTGATGTGTTTGGCAATTTCTTGCAAAACTAATTCATAAACAGGCAAATTAATTTGAAAAAAGCCATTGGGCGAGTAAGAATAAGTGTAGCCATTGAGTGTATCGTGCAGGCTTGGCATTTGGGGATGACTCTGGCCATTTACGAGTAGATCACCCGAAACATTGCCTTGTTGGTCGCAACGCAAAAGCAGTGATTGATAAGTGCGCGCTTCGGCATGTTGCGCATTGAGTTCGTCGATAATTGCAGTAGCGCGAGCAAAAATTTCTGGACGCTCGATCGAGCTTTGCGTAATCGGAATTTTGCGATGCGTGCCGCGACTGTGAAAAGCTAGATGAATGCGGCTATCGTCATGATTCCAATAGAGCGCATATTCCATTTTATTGCGATAAAAGAAGTCCTTGTGATCGGTGATAGTGGGCTGAATTTCGAGTTCTAGATGTTGCTGCAGAAAACAATCTTGTACGAGTTGGCGTTTGTAACTCAGCTCGGCGATATAATCGAGAATTTGCCATGGACTAGTTGCGAGATAGCAATCGTCGCGGGGTGCGATTCTCTCCGGAGAAGCTTGGAGAATTTGCGTAGCGATACCTTCGCAATAACTACGTTTGTCCTTGGTGATTTCGAATTCAACTGATTCACCAGGAAGCGCATTCCAGAGAAAGGCTTTTTTGCCGTCAGCGAGTGTTGCCAGTGCTTGCCCGCCTGGTACGAGTTTATCAATTTTTGCCTGCATATGCTCTAGTATAGCACCTGAGAGCTGAACTTATTCGTAGCGAAGCGCATCGATTGGATTTTTGTGGGCTGCACGGCGAGCCGGTAAAGTGCCTGACAAGAAAGCAATAAACATAATTAGGAGCGTGACGCCAATAATATCTTGGATGGTGTAGGTTGCAAGGTTAAAAGTTGGAAAGGCTTCAAGGAAGCCACCCTCGGCGTGGAAAGCGGCGTTAGCGGCATTGCCAATCAGGATAGAAACAACAATGCCAAAGACCGAGCCCCAGAAGCCGAGTGCGATTGCTTCAATGCTAAAGCTCAAGAAAACTTTACCAGAAGACATGCCTAGGGCTTTATCAAGACCAATTTCGCGAGTGCGTTCCTGGACGGACATGAAGAGTGTATTGATGATGCCAATGGCAGCAGCGAGCAGCGAGATGAAGCCAAAGATTTTGAAGACAGTCAAAATGATATCGAAGAAAGTTTTAATCGTGCCAATGATATCATCGAGCGTCATAGCAGAAAGACCAATTTCGGCGAGCTTGTCTTTAATTTCGCTAGCGGAATAATTTTCGTAGTCGAAATTCGCAATCAGTGTATAGGTTTGCGATTTAACTTCTTCAGGGTAATATTTAATATTTTCTGCGTAAATATCGTCAGCGAGTTTGTTATTAGTATAGGAATAGCCAAGCGAGATGACGCCTGGGGCAATCACGCCAACAACTTCGACGTCGAAAATTTTTTCAGCCTGTGTATATTCGTCGACGACAACAAGTTGAATAGTCTCGCCAATGATGTCGTCGTAGTTATCGTAACCAAGCGCTTCAACATAGTCTTCTTCGAGAATAATTTGATAATCGTCGGAATTAAGGTCGAGCTGAGAGCCGGCGGCGAGGTCAACCTTCACGCCTCCTGGCGGTAAAGCTTCGGCGCCAATCAGATACTTTTTATCAGTTTCATTGCTGGCCACATAAGAAATGCTCAGAGTTTTATTTTTGACGATACTGTCAGCATCGATGCCATCGATGTTTTTGAGCTGTTCGTATTGCTCGTCGGTAATAGGCGACATGCCGGTTTGAATTTTGTCAGGATTGTATTCGGTTGGGCCGCTAGAACTGCCGACGGAGGTTTGCAGGGTTTGCAAAGCATCAAGTGAATCTTGAGCAAAAATAGCGAGATAACCATCGCCGCCATAGCCATTGACTTGACCATCGATGAAGTCATTCACGCCGGCTTGGATGGCGGAAGTGGAAATAATCGAGAAAGAGCCGATAAAAATCGCGAGAATAGTTAGAAAGCTGCGCAATTTATTGCGGAGTAAGTTGACATTGGCATCTTTAAGGACATCGATAAATTTCATTAGTCTTCCTCCACGTTGATGTATTTGGTTGTGTTGCGATCGCGCATGCCGTCATTATCGCCGTCACCGTCGAAATCGGCGAGGTCGATATCTTGGCGCATGGATTCGGTAAAGACTTTGCCGTCAGCGATATGGATTTGGCGATCACATTTAGCGGCGAGATCTTCGTCGTGCGTGACAATGATAAGCGTAATGCCCTTCTTTTGATTAAGGCCAAAGAGCAGATTTTCGATGCGTTCGCCAGTGGCGGAATCAAGGTTGCCGGTTGGTTCATCGGCGAAAATAATTTTAGGGTCGTTGACGATGGCGCGAGCAATACAGACGCGCTGTTTTTGGCCACCCGAGAGATCATTGGCTTTATTCTTAGCTTTGTCGGCAAGTTCAACTACGCGCAATGCTTCCATGGCACGGCGCCGACGTTCGCGGAAGCCAACGCCATGAATTTTGAGTGGTAGAATTACGTTATTGAGCACGGTGTCGTTGGAATTCATGAAAAAACTTTGGAAAACGAAACCAAATTCGCTGTTACGCAATTCATTGAGTTGGTGATTGTTGAGCTTGCTGGTGTTTTTGCCATTGAGTTTTATGCTTCCCTGACTAGGTTTGTCGAGTAAAGCCAACAGATGCATTAGCGTTGACTTGCCGGAGCCGGATTTGCCAATAATCGCGACGGATTCACTGGCATAGATGTTTATGTCGATACCTTTGAGTGCTTCGAAGCGTGTATCGCGTTTGCCGTAGACCTTATGTAGGTCATGGGTGCTTAAGAGAGGTCGTTTGGTCATGTACTTTTATTATAACGCAAGGAGAACGGGATATCAAAATCGACGCTCGTGTTTTTTTGCGAATTTTACAGATTTGCGACTGCGACAAAAACGTGCTAAGATATGGAAAGCTTGGGCCGTCGCCAAGCGGTAAGGCACTGGGTTTTGGTCCCAGCATTCGCAGGTTCGAATCCTGCCGGCCCAGCCATTTTTTGTGCTTCGAATTTGCGCAGGCATAACAAAAATGATTATCGAAATTGATGAAAAAGACGCAAGCCGCTTGCGTCTTTTTGTTGGCAAAATTATAATAAAATATATGGACGAAGACGACGAAAAAGCCATCAAAATCTTGGAAGCGTGTGACGATGATGACGATTCGGACGAATTGTTAGCTTGTGGGGAATGAAAATTTAGCGTTGTTTGATTTTATCGAGCGCGACACTGCTGATGATATTGGAGATTGCGAAAATAATTAGCATTGCGCCGAGTAATTGGATGAAAACGTCGGAAATGATGATTTTGCCGACAATACAAAGTGCGCCAGCGAAGATACCAATAAAGGAAAGTAGCGTTGGCAGATAGCCGCCGATACCGTGCGTGCGTAAGAGTGTAGCTTCGCGCAAACGCGCAAGGCTAATCAAAAGAATGAATAGCCCGACAATGAAAGAAATTGATTCTTTAATGAAGCTAGTTTGGGTGGCTAGGAATAGACCGGCGATAATTAATAGAATGCCCGTAATGATAGAACTGGAATTTTGCTGTGCTTTAGTACTGTGATTATAATCAACAAAATTATAGAGGCCATAAAGAATGAAGATAATACCGAGCGTAATGGAGACGAAATTCATGACTGTGTCGGCCCAAATTAGTAGGCAAAAACCAAAGAATAAGAGTGCTAGATCGACTAAAATTGGCGCAACTAAAACCTGAAAGTTGCGTTTTTGGGCGACTTTTTTGCGAGCGCGCTTGCCGTCATTGTCTTTGATGATTTCGGCTTCAATTGCTTCGTTGGCTTTGCTAGTCTTGGCCGATTTAGGTTTATCCATAGCTCAATTATAGCGCAGTTTAGAGCATGCCGCGTTTCTTTAGCCAAGCAGCTACGGCGAGTGATAACAAAATGGAGATGCCAAAAATTGCCCAAGCGGAAAAATGTTCTGTACCGACATTGCCGAACCAAACGTTCATGCCCATAAAAGATGAAATAATGGTCGGGATCGACAAGACAATCGTGATGCCTGCTAAAAATTTCATAATATTGTTGAGATTATTGGAGATAACAGTGGCGTAAGTGTTAGTAATGGACGAGAGAATCTTGCGATAGAGCCCCGCCATCTCGATGGCCTGGCTGTTTTCGATGATTGTATCTTCGATGAGGTCGGCATCGCCCTCAAATAATTGCACGACGCCACCTTTTTGGACGCGTTCGAGCACGCTTTTATTTTCATTAAGCGAAGTAATGAAATAGACGAGAGTTTTCTCGGTACCAAGCAGATCAATTAAATCTTCGTTGCGGGTCGATTCACGCAAGACATCTTCTTTGAGCTCGATGTCGCGATAAATTTCATCAAGTACGCGCAGGTAATTCGCGGCGGCCGCATAGAGAATCTGAATCAGAAAGCGGCTCTTCTTGGCGGTATAAAAATTCTTCACTTCCCCTTTGCGAAAATCGTTGAGCAGTGGGATGCTTTTAGGTGCAACGGTAATAACGTAATTATTATTCGTGATGATAATGCCGAGCGGATAAGTGACATATTTATCTTCTTGGCTAACGAAGGCCGGTGCATCAATTACGACCAGCGTGGCTTTTTTGTCGACTTCGACGCGTGGTAGCTCGTCGTCATCGAGCATTTTTTCGATTAAATCGCGGTCGACTTTAGTCATCGTGACGACGCGGTCGATTTCGTCTTTGCTTGGCTCAGACAAGTCAATCCAGCAATCCGGTAAAATTTCGTCGATAGATTCGAGCGTTTGTTTGCGGCTATTGGAGCGATAACATTTCAGCATGATTAGGCCTCATCGATGTTTATTAGTTCATAATTACGTGTGCCAAGCCCCAAACTTTCAGCATAAGGCAAAATTTCGCGTCCTAATTGTCGGTCGATACGTTCGCGCAATTTTTTGGCGCCAGGATCGGAGCTTTGCCAAACAAGATCAATAAAAGCTTGGTCGTTAGCGACGGGGTCGAGGCTGGCGACGATACCGAGGTCGGCCATGATGGGGTCGCTTTGGTGCGCGTCGCAGTCACAATCAACGGAGAGCATATTCATGACGGTAATATAGGCGATGGGCTTGTGCTGCGCCTTAAGATAGTCAGCAATAGCCGTAGCGGCTTCCGCCATTGATTCAATGAAATCGATTTGCTCAGGTAGCTTGCTCCATAATTCATCTGGGTTTTCGGTGACACCGGCGGTATGAATATAAGCTTTGCCGTTGCGCGAAGCGATGCCGATGGACTGATTTTTGAGATTTGCGCCAAAACCACCCATGGCATGACCTTTGCCGTGCGCGAGATTGAGGATTGAATCATAGCGATCAAAATGTGTGCCAACTAAATCGTATTTCAAATGTTTGCCGGCATGTACGGGAATTTTCATTTCCCCGTCGGCATCCATAATATCGACTTCGGCAAAATCCATGAAACCGTGTTCTTTAGCAACGGCAAGATGGTCGGCGACGGTATTGCGTGCGCCGGCATAAGCGGTGTTGCATTCAATGATGGTGCCATGCAGCTGCTGGACGAGCGGACCGATTAAATCGGCTTTTAAATAGCCTTTGGAGCCACGTTCACCAGTGGAAACTTTGACGCCGACTTTTCCTGGTAATTCCACGCCAAGTGCTTGGTAAATATTGATTAAAGAATCGCTAGTAATAGTTGGGGTGAAATATACTTTTGCTTTAGCCATATGCTTATTTTAGCACCTTGGACAGTTAGGTGTAAGATAGTGTAAAATATAGATAGTCCGAGTTTGGGATGTTCGTTACAATTTTTTCATTTTTTGACAAGGGGGTAATCAATCATGAAACAGAAAAGAATTAAGCAACTGATTGATACGAGCGAGGTGCTCGGCTTCGAATTCGACAATGATGAAGTGATGTATGCCTGGAAAGTGACGCCGGCGCTGAATAAGATGCTGGCGGAGCGAATTCTGGAAAGCGACGACGGGACCTATACGCAGTATTATGCGGTGCCTTATGTGGACCTTGAAGCATGCGACGAGATTTATAACGATGTCGTGCGCGATTTCGTTGATTGCTATGCGGAAGATTTGAGCTTAGGCACAGCTGATTCGCTGGCGCTATTTAGTGATGTAGCAAGTAAAGGCGATGATGGCTTAATGGAGCTGCTGTCGTTCTTCGGCAAAACTTATGACGAATTCTTGTTGGATGTATTCTTTTTGTATGGCTATTGGATTAATGTTTCCGTTGTACGCGATAATGCCTGCTCAATGGATAACGAATTGGCCAGCGATGATGGCGAACGATTAATCAAGAGCGTGTTGCGGCACCTGTGTGACAAGGAAATGTTGATTAGTTTTGATGATCGGCGGATTTGGTGGCGCTTTGCGATCGCGAATGGCGAAATCTGGTACTATCAGCTGGATTGCGAATTGACGGAAGATGCGGATTATTGCTATTGCTACTATGGCCACTTTGGCCTGGATGACGTCGGTACTTTGGCGGAACTGCATGATGAAGTCCTGAACTGTTTGGATGACGACGGCTGGGATTTGAAGATGATGGGTAATGTGTTGGGGATGCTCGGCATTACGGAAGAAGAGTTGTTTGACCTTGATTAAGTAAAAAATGAAAGAATTTGCCCGGCACTAGATTGTGTCGGGCATTTTTTAGCGCTTGCATTTTTTTAATAGCTATGCTAATATGATAGCGGACAAACCGCCCCCCCGGTTTGTCCTTTATGTTATGGGGCATTAGCTCAGTTGGCTAGAGCGCCTGCTTTGCAAGCAGGAGGTCAAGAGTTCGAGTCTCTTATGCTCCACCAAAAGT
>CAZOYU010000007.1:0-48347 GCA_964584145.1 uncultured Candidatus Saccharibacteria bacterium
TGTATATTAAGTATTGCCGCGATGAGTTGGATTGTTCGTTGGAGGAAATTAATGAATACGCGCGGAAACTATTTTGTTTGATGTTTACGGAAGAGATTTAGTCGCAGACTAAAGGCCAAAGGTCTGCGCCCGTTGGACGCGACGTGCTGTTTTTTTGGGTGGGACATATTTGAGTGAGTAGGTTTTCATAACTACTTTTTTTATTAGGCGCGACGCGTAACTCTAAAATGGAGAGCCTGACAGATATGACTGCGTTTTATATATGCCTTTTGTGGGGTGCGACGCGTAACTTTTAAAAAATGAAGGTATGTTTTTGGTAGATGAGTTTTCCGCCCCTGTTGGAGTTTATTGTAACGCATAATTTAAAGTTACGCGTCGCGTCCTAGTCGGAAAGTAGATGCGAAAGGTCTTCGGCGGCGTAGGTGGTGGCACAGCTCTGCGATGTCGCAGCTTAATCGTGGCCTAATTGGGCGGGATAGATACGAGAAGTCTTCCCTACTTCTTGGGAAAAATTTTGGTTTTGGCGCGGTTAAGTTTGAGCCACATTTGAACACTTTTCGAAGCGACAATCTCTCGAAGACGAGTATTGTCGCGACGAAGGGTGGCATTTTCGGTATTCTGCGCGCGAAGATTGGCCGACAATTGACTGCAATCATACCAACGCTCAAAATCAATTGCGACGAGGCGCAAAAGGCTAGTCATTGCAGAGATACGAGCGGGCGAGAAAGGCGCAAGTGGATGGTCGGTTTTAAGCGCCTGATCAAAAATCCGCGGAATAACCTGGTCAATAGAAAACTTGGCTTGGAATTTGACACGGCGTTTGGCGGCGTATTTACGCGCGGCAGCGTGACCGGAAAGCAAATCATCGACAATCTCTTCAGGAGTTTTATCACGAAAACCGCGACCGGAAAAATTGCGACTTTCGGCTTTGGCAAAATTGCGATCAGTCAGCCAACCTGGGCCACCGAATTGGCCATAGACATAAATCGGCATGCCGGCGACAAGACAATATTGGACAGTTTTGCCGATAGAAATAGCCGCATCGTAGCGCGCAAGAGTCTGAGCAGTGAGCAACTCATATTTATCACCACAAAGACCGAGATAATCAACCGCAATGCCCTGCCCCTGCAACAGCGGCTTAATTTCGCGGAGCTCGTCGCAAGGATAGTTGGCAACGACGAGAAGTTTTTGGAGTGGTTTTGATACTGACGGCGCAGTGGGCGCGGTGACACTAGCAGCCGACGACGCGGCGCGCTTTCGCGAAGAATGAGCGAGCGAAGAAAGCTCGTCGGCAAAACAATATTCCAACGGGGCGGGATTTTGATAAAGCGCAGTCGGCGGAAGTTGTTCATAAAATTTGCGATTCATACCCAAAGCTTCTTCGGAAACAAAGAGCGAAAGCGACGAAAGCGCCTCTTCAAAACCATAAATATAAGGCATTTCATCAGCACATTCGGCGTGCGCAGACATGTGCATAAAAATAAATTTAGGCGCATGGACAAGTTTGGCAGAGCCACCAAGTTCCTCAAGCAGACTCACCGGAAAAGTTTGGGAATTAATCCAGACAAGGTCAAAATCCTGCAGACGATAATGCGGATGATTGCGAAAAACATCGACGTGAATGCCGCGACGCTCGAAAGCCGCGCGAATCGGGCCATGAAAAGTATTCGTATAGACCGTGACTTTGTCGCCACGGGATTGCAAATAATCCGCTAGCTCAAGCGTGACAAGCGTGGCACCGTTAATTTCATATAGAAATGGATGAGTGATGAGGATTCTTAGGCCCATAAATCGGTATAGGCTTTAGCGACCTTAGCAGGGTCACCTTCGCAGGCGACTTTGCCATTTTCAATCAAAATCGCGCGGTCGCAAAACTTTTTCACATTCTCCATGGAATGAGTGACAAGAATAATAGTCTGCTTACTGTCGCGAAGATGTTCAAAATAATCATTGCATTTTTTCTGGAAGGCAGCATCGCCAACGGCAAGCACCTCGTCAAGCACGAGAATATCGCCGCGCGCGCGAATGGCAATTGAGAAAGCAAGACGAACTTGCATGCCAGAAGAATAATTCTTGAGTTTTTGGTCCATAAATTCTTCGAGCTCAGCAAACTTAACAATTTCGTCATACATCTCGTCGACTTGATCGTTCGAGAAACCAAGCAAAGCACCGTTCAAGTAAACATTTTCGCGGCCAGTTAGTTCGGGATTAAAGCCAACACCAAGCTCAATGAAAGGCACAAGCGTACCAAAAACATCGACATCGCCTCTATCTGGTACATAAATGCCGGAAAGAACTTTGAGCAGGGTCGATTTACCAGAACCGTTACGACCAATAATGCCGAAGAACTCACCTTTCTTTACTTCAAAATTGAGGCCGCGCAGGACTTTTTGCTTCTTGAAGCCCTTAATACCTTTGAGACGGTTAAAAATCGCCTGCTTGAGGCCCCAAGCGCGCTCGGTCGGAAGTTTGAAGCTTTTGTAAAGATTTTTGACGCGAATCGCGACATCGCCACCATCTTCGGCGAACATAACTCTAGACATAATTAAACCTCCTCCGCGAAATATTTACTCTTTTTGCGGAAATACAACGCGCCGGCGACGGCGACAACAATGACGATAATAACCGGAATAAGTTTACTCCACCATGAGCCAACATAATTCCAAGTAGTAATAGTGGCGTCAGTAATGAGGTTATAGCGGACATCTTGAATAACCTGAGCAATTGGATTAAGCAGAACAATGCGGGCGGCAAAGACACTATAGCCAGCAACCATGGAAATTGGATAAATGATTGGTGCGCAATAGAAAAGCGCCTGAATAATCACTTCCCAAATCGAGGAAATATCGCGAAACTTAACATTGATCGAACCGAGTAAGAAAGAGACGCCGAGTGCAAGAACATAGAGCTCAATCACGGAAAGTGGCACGAGCAGCCAGGTCCAAGTTGGCGTAACGCCGTTAATCAGCGCAAAAACAACCAGGACGCCGATATTAATCAGAAGATTGATGACAGCGGTGGAAGTAGTCGAGAGAACAATAATCCACTTTGGGAAGCTGAGTTTGCGGATAAGGTCACCGCGCATGACGATAGACTGAATACCCATACTGGTGCATTCAGTAAAGAAGTTCCAGAAGATCGTGCCGCAGAGCAGATAAACTGGATAGTGCGGAATATTGGAGCCGAAGCGCAAAATCTTGCTAAAAACGACATAAAGAATTAAGAAAAGGAGCATCGGGCGGAGGACTGCCCAGAGATAACCTAAAACTGAACCTTGGTAACGGAGCTTAAAATCCGTCTTGCTGAGCTCTTTTAAGAGCACGCGATTGCGGCGGTTCAACACCTTTGGCATATTCATATATACTCTATATTACCATAACTAGCGCGGGCGGGCGCTGGTATAATGGACCTATGATATCGGTGATTATTCCGTTTTATAACACAGGTGAGGTGTGTGCGGAGCTAGTGCGACGCTTATTACATGACCGGCAACGGGCGTTGGAAATTATCTGTGTCGATGACTGCTCGACAGACGATAGCTTGAAGAAAGTGACGGCGGCGTGCCGGAAAGATAAACGGGCACGTGTAATACATTTGACGAAAAATGGTGGCGCAGCGGCGGCGCGAAATCGGGGTCTAGACGAAGCACGAGGTGAATATATTGTATTTATTGATTCGGACGACGATGTAGCGGAAGTATTTTTGACGAAAATGCTAGAAGCAATGGAAAAACCGACGACTTGCTTAGCAGTGTGCGGAATTCGGCAAAATTATTTGCATACAAATCGGATTGTGGATAAATTCACGCAGCCAGCGTCACCGCGGCGCGAGGGCGAGGCGTGGAAGGAATATATTGTGCGCTTGACGGTGGAGGATGCGCATTTGTATTCGAGCGTGAATAAAATATATCGCGCGGAAATTATTCGGCGCGGAAAGGTGCGCTTTGATACGAGTCGAGATTTTGCGGAAGATACGAAATTTGTGCTTGATTATTTGCGAGCGGCGGACGGCACAAGCGAGATTTGTTTCGTACCCGATCCGCTATATACCTATAATTACGGAACAAAGACGAGCACAGTGTCGAAGTCGGCTTTAGTGTGGCGGAATTGGGAGCGGAACTATGAAGATTTTGTGGAGTTCGTAGGGACGAAGCCGTCGACGCGAGCGTTACGATTATTGCGACGATTGCAGGGGCGTTTTAAGATTTCGCATGCGCTAGCAGTGGCGCGAGCAAATTTGAGTTGGAGTGAGAAATGCAAATATGAGAATTGGTTGATTTTACTAATGACAGAGATTTTAGTTAAAGTTCGAAAGTAATATTCAAAAGCAATCTACGAAAAAGTTACACACTAAAACGGTGTAACTTTTTTGCAGATTGCTTTTTGTCCTGATTTTGTTTTAAAACTTGAATAAGCTTAAGATTCTCTGTAGAATAGATAGAAAATAGGGTGGACTTAAGGAGGTAAAATGTCTAAAGTTGCAGCGGCAACGACGGTTACGCATGTGTCCGATTCTGCGCCGACAACTGCGCCAGTGCAGAAAAATGCCCGCCCGCGAATTGCTTGGATAGATATCGCGAAGGGCGTTGCAATCTTGGCAATCGTAGCTGGACATTGTATTGCCCAAAATTCGCTCACAAAAAATATTCTCTTTTCTTTTCATGTACCACTATTCTTTATATTGACTGGGTACACTTTTGGCCTATCAAAAACCTTTAAAGATTTTTTACGTCGAACAGTTAAAGACTTCTTACATCTAATTATCCCAACTGTTTTGATGGTCGGTGCTTACGGTATATTAAGAATACTGATTTTTGGCGCAGATCCAGCCGAAGAATTTCATAATTTTTTAGTTAAATTATTTTGGTCGAGCGGAACTGGCGTTTATATAACCGCTTCGGCACACATGTGGCTGCCATGGTTCTTTGTAGCGACATTTTTTGCAAAGCTATTTTTGCGAATATTATATTTAATCTTCAAAGATAATTATAAAATCATCAGTATATTATGCGGTTTTGTGGGTGTAGCTTTTCTAGATAAGGGTTTCGCACTGCCATTTGGCATAAGCACTGCGCTTGTAGGCTTATTCTTTATGGTGACAGGAGTGTTTGCGAAAGATTATCAGAATATCATTCAAAAATATCGAATACCACTTTTTATAATTGCCACTTTTCTGCTTTATGGCTATTTGCGACGCGGTTTAACAATCGATATCGCGCTATACATAATCTCACTAGATACAATTATTGAGGCTTTTTGCAGCTGTTTTATTGTATGTGAAGTTTGTAAAATTTTGGCGGATTTGAAAATTGCACGAAAATTATTATCATTAATTGGCAAAAACACTATGATGATTGCGACGGTGCATTATTTGGATTGGACCTTTAACTTTCTATATAAACAAGATAATTTATATCTCCGAATGATAGTGCGAATATTATTAGTCCTAGTTTATGCTTGGGCGTTTACGGTCGTGTTCCATGGAATTTGTAGATGTTTGAGATTTTTGAGAAATCGCCATATAAAAAGAAAAGTTGTGGCCTAAAGTAGTCTACGAAAAAGTTACCACCTAAAACGGTGGTAACTTTTTGTATCCTACTTTTTCCGAAAGTCTTTCTATTTTATGAAGAAGATTTTTCAATAAAATTCAAAGTGTCTTTCATAGCATCATCGATAGTTAACTCCGTTTGCCAGCCGAGCTCAGTTTTGGCTTTGTCGGTGTTTGCCCACATTTCGGCAAGATCACCATCGCGGCGACCAACGATCTCATAAGGCAACTTTTTGCCACTAGCTTTATCAAAAGCGGCAATAATTTCCATGACAGAATTTGGCTCGCCAGTGCCGAGGTTAAAAATCGAGACTCCTGGTTTGAGATGCGCAAGCATGGCCATATGGCCCTTCGCAAGGTCGACGACATGAATATAGTCGCGGCGACAGGTGCCATCTTTGGTTGGATAATCATTACCATAAACGCCGAGTTTCTCGCGCTGACCACGCGCAACCTGCATAACAATCGGCATGAGATTGTTTGGAATGCCATTTGGATCTTCGCCAAGCAAGCCAGACGGATGCGCGCCAATCGGGTTAAAGTAACGCAAAAGCGCAACCTTGAACTCTGGGTCGGCGACGCAAAGGTCCTTCATAATCTCTTCGATGAAATATTTCGTGCGACCGTATGGGTTGGTAAGATGGCCGCCAGTAGTCATAGTTTCGACGTATTCTGGCGAATCCTGCTCGCCATAAACCGTAGCAGAGCTAGAGAAAATAATCTTCTTAACACCATGTTCCTGCATCGACTGAAGCAGATTAACAGTGCCGTCGATATTGTTTTTGTAATATTCCAGTGGTTTCTGAACCGATTCGCCCACGGCTTTGAGACCAGCGAAATGCATAACAGCATCATACTTGGTATCCGTGAAAATCTGATCAATCGCAGCGCGGTCGAGCAAGTCGACTTGGTAGAATTTCGGCTTTTTGCCGGTAATCTGCTGAATGCGATCGAGAACTTCCAGTTTACTGTTATAAAGATTGTCGAGAATTTCGACTTCGTAGCCGGCGTTAATAAGTTCAACGACGGTGTGTGAGCCGATATACCCCGTTCCCCCTGTTGCTAAAATTTTACCGTTCATATCTATAAGTATAATGGTTTGATATAATCTAAACAAATGAAAGTTGCAATTGTCTGTGATTGGCTGACGAATGTGGGCGGAGCCGAGAAAGTATTACTAGCGATTCATGAGATGTATCCAGAAGCGCCAATTTTTACGTCGCAATATAGTCCGCGGGGGATTGATTGGTTCCGCGATGCGGAGGTGCGAACGGGGTATTTGCAAGTATTGCCAGCGAAAATGCGACGCCTAATTCCGATGTTGCGCCAGCATTATTTTGAACATTTGGATTTATCGGACTACGATTTAGTGATTTCGGTGACGGGGGCGGAAGCAAAGGCAATTAAATGCGGCACGCGCACGACGCATATTTGCTATTGTCATGTGCCAACGCAATATTATTGGCAAATGTATGACGACTACGTGAAAAATCCTGGGTTTGGCTGGCTGAATCCGGTGGTGCGGCACTTTTTTAAGCGCTTTGTGCGACCACTGAAGAAGGCGGATTTCTATGCGGCACAGCAGCCAGATTATTTCGTAACAATTTCGGAATATGCGGCGGATCTGATTAAGAAATATTACAAACGCGAAGCGACGGTGATTGCGCCACCGGTCGAGACTAATAAGTTCCCTGTTGTAAAAAGTACAACAAGAGCGGGCTTTATCAATTTTTCACGACAAGTGTCGTGGAAACGGCAAGATTTGGCAATTGAAGCGTGCTTGAAGACAGGTAAAAAGTTGACGCTGATTGGCGAAGGGCCAGAGCATGAGAATCTAGTAAATCTAGCGGGCGGATCGAAATTAATTCGCTTTTTGCCATTCATGGATACAAAGGGACTAGCGAAAGAGCTGGCGAAAGCAGAAGCGTTTATTTTTCCAAGTATGGAGCCGTTCGGGATTGCGCCGGTCGAAGCGCTGGCGGCGGGCTGCCCAGTGATTGCTTATGGCAAAGGTGGCGCGCGAGATTATGTGTTTGATGGCAAAAATGGCTTATTATTTGAGCGGCAAACGGTGGATTCATTGGCGGCGGCATTGGAAAAATTCGAGGGGATGAAGTTAAAACAAGACGCGATTGCGAAGAGCGCGCAGAATTTTGATGTTGAGAACTTTAAGCGAAAGTTACAAAAGTTTATTGATGAAAAAACAGCCAAATAAATTTGAGCGCGGGCTGATTTATGCGCTGCCAGTCGTGATATTTTTCTCGTATTACCCAGTGATTCGGCTAGGCGGAAATGCGTCGATGAATTTCGAATTATCGCTGCCGTTGATTTGGCTGGCAATGTTTGGACTTTTGAGCATGTTGCGGATGCCGGCAATTTTGACGCGGTTAGGTTTAATGAAATCCGTTGTGCTACTACTCTTCCCGATTTATGTGATTTTATCGGTGTTTTGGTCACTAAATCCACTGCGCGGAGTGCTGACGGCGGGAATTTTATGGCTGCTGTTTATGAGCGGAATGAATCTGCTGAATTTGGAGTTGAAAAAGGATTTTTTGCGGCGACTGTTGCGGATTTATCTGGCAACGAGCGTAGTAGTAGCGATATTCTGCATTATGCAATGTTTCGCGGA
This sequence comes from uncultured Candidatus Saccharibacteria bacterium, assembly GCA_964584145.1. Lineage (GTDB taxonomy): Bacteria > Patescibacteriota > Saccharimonadia > Saccharimonadales > Saccharimonadaceae > UBA2834. The sequence continues at coordinate 8,177 of CAZOYU010000007.1, forward strand.
CGTGCTAGGAGTTAATGCGGATATAACGCTGCTCTGCCGCGGCTGCGTATATGGGACTTTAGGTTTTCCACACCCAAATGGCTTAGCGATTGAGCCGCAATTTATGGGGAATTTATTAATTGCGCCAGCATTAATCTCGCTAGTACTTTTTTATAGGACAATAAAATCGGCAAAAAACAAGCGAACAGTGTTCGCTTTTGCTGGCTTGAGTTTTTTCTTAATTATGTCTTTATATGTGTGCTTCTCGAGAGGAGCATTATACGCATTTTTGATTGGCGGCGCAGTGATGGGGCTAACAATGCTAGTGCGAGACAGATCGGCGCGAGCTTTTTATTTAATTCTGCCGGTCGTATTAGGCTTTAGCGGTGGACTGTTATTACAGGGCGTCTGGGCGGAGATGTCGCCAACGGTGGAGAATTTTGCACAGGGAATTCAGCGTTCAATCCATCAGGTGACGCTGGGAAAGATTGATTTACGCGAAGAAGTGACGACGGAAGGCGAGCAATCATCATTCTCGGGTTATATTGAGGAATCAACAAATGTGCGGCTAGATTTGAATGAGATGGCGGTAGCGATTTGGCGATCTAATAACCAGCTATTTGGAGTGGGGATTGGTGGCGCAGGCGTAGCGATTGATAATTACAGCGAAGAGCTCAGCAGTAAAGAGATTGTGCAAAATGAATATGTAAATATTTTGCTAGAACTGGGCGTAGTGGGAATTATTTTAGCAGCAGTGGCGCTAGGGATAGTTTCGATTAACGTATTGAAGCTGAAAAATGATAAATTACTGGCGCCATTAATCATCGCATATTTAATTACGCTGTGCTTCTTCTCTGGCCTGCCAAACGTGCTGCATATTTATCTACTGACGCCTATCCTGTTTCGGGTGGGGCAAAAGCAGCTGCTGTGATAAAATAGAGTGATGAATAAGTCTATTGATGGACTTCAACGGAAAACAACTGGTGGGCGTGGAACAAAAAGTGGACGGAGCCGCACCACAACCAGCTCCGTAATGAAGCGTCGAAAAAACACCCAAAAAGTCGCCACAAAACAGTTAGGACTAAATGATTCTAAAGCCGAGCTACGTGCGATGATTGCGGAAGGTGAGAAGCTGGAGCGGTTAAATCAGTCTGAGAAAGAACGGATTACGGCAGTTGAAGATGACGACTTCGAGAATAAGGAAGCAATTAAGGAATATTTAGGCGAGATTCAAGATGTGGATCCGACGGATTTGGTCGAGGTGCCACAAAAAGAAAAGACGAAAGGCTGGTTTAAGCAGCAAAAAAATAAGAAGGCCAAAAAAGTGAAAGACAAGAAGAAAAAACGTGGCTTGAAATGGGTGATTATTTTGGTGATTGTAGGCCTGTTGGTCGCTGGCGGCGCATGGGCGTACTTTTATTTGAATGATTTTGTGAGCCAGATTACGAATGGCGGCAATATTATTAATGTGATTTTAGCAGACCCAGATACGCCATTAGAGAAGGATGAAAATGGCCGGACGAATATTCTAATCTTTGGGACAGAAGGCTATTCGATGGACGACCCGAATTGGGATGGTGGTTATTTGACAGATTCGATGATGATGGTGAGCATTAACCAGGATACGGGCGACATGAAGGCGGTGAGCTTGCCGCGCGATTTGAAGAGTAAAACTTGCACGTCGACCAGTAAAATTAATGAAGTGTTCTGGTGCAAATATATGAAGGTGACGAGCAAGTCGACCGATGAAGAAAAACGCCAGTATGAGGAAGAAGGTGCAGCGGCACTGGAGGCGGTATTCGAGGAAGTGTTTGGTGTAGAAATTCAATATCACGTGCACGCGAACTGGCAAGCGGTAATTCAGGTAGTAGATGCGCTGGGCGGGATTGATGTAGTGTTCCTGTACGGCGATCAGACTTGGGATGGCGACGAGACAGTAATTTATACGACAGATAAGCGTGGTTTGGCGGATGGCAAACGTGGAAATTATCATCTACAATACGGAAATAGCGTAGCAGTGCATTTGACAGGCGAACAGGCGCTGGCAGTGGCACGAGCACGGAATGCTTACGGTGGCTACGGTGCTGGTAATGGCAATTTCTCGCGAGAATATTTCCAGCAACGAATTATTGAAGCAATTATGAAGAAGGCAAAGAATTCGTCACTCGATTTATCGAAGGTGTTGGCGATTAAGTCGGCGGTGGGCGATAATTTGCGCACAAACTTCAAGGATACGGAAATTAAGACTTTAGTGAAGTTGGGGACTAACTTGGATTTCTCGGGACTACAGACGATTTCTCTGTATGATACGAGTGATAAATCGCAGGCATTACTGACGACGGCAATGATTAATGGTATTTCTTATGTAGTGCCAACGGCTGGCGTTAGCAATTATTCGGCGATTCAGACTTACATGAAGAAGAAGTTGAGTAGCGAAGGCTTTGTGACGGAAGAAGCGAAGGTAGTGGTTTTGAACGGTACTTCGGCATATGGAATTGCGGCAAGCGAGAAGACTTATCTTGAGGATAAAGGCTATACGATTAGCTCAACTGGGAATGCACCGAGTGGGCTAAGCGGTTTTGATGGAGTAAAGGTATATCAGGTGTTGGCGTCAAAATCGAAGACAGCGGAAGCGTTGGCGAAGCAATATGACGTGGAGCTAGAGACGGAGCTACCAGATGAACTAGCGAGCTATGCGGGATCCTGCGATTTTGTGGTGATTATTGGGAATGGATATACGCAGAAGTAAGCGGCGTTAGTTGCGGGGGACGGCGCAATGCCGACGTTTTTACCCCTCTCTCTTGGCTGAGAGGGGATTTTTTAGAGGATCGACTCTCTATGGGCTCGAAGTTTGAAGTTCGTAGTTCGGTTTTTCCGCCCGAGATGCGGTTTTTGATAACCAAGAGTTTATACTCCTACTTTTTTATTAGACGCGACGCGTCACTCTAAAATGAGAAATGTAACAGATGAGGTTATTATTTATATCTGCCATTTATGGGGTGCGACGCGTAACTTTGAAAAAATGGAGATATGTTTAGTCGAACAGACCTTTCCGTCTCTGTTAATTTTTGTCGTGGTGCATATTTTAAAGTTACGCGTCGCGTCTAATGCAGAAGTAGATATATAGACAAGTGGTTCGAGCTGTGGCTTCTAAAAAAACAACAACAAAACAGGCGGAAGTTTTCCCACTTTTTCCATAGGAGTTTTCCACAGGTGGATTGTTTTAGAATATTTGCAATTTGCGTGAAATATTATCTGTTCCCTGTTGGCGCGTAGTTGAAATGGCCAAAATCAGATGTTTTAGTTGTGGAAAAATCATATCGTGACGGCGAGATGCGAAATATATTAAAGCGGAGGCGCGAAAACAAAAAACACCCCCACGAAATTGGGGGGTGTGGAAAAATGTGATTTAGATTAGGTTCGAAGAGTGGTGGCTAAATGTCCTTCTTGACGATATGTAGCCGGCGCTCGCGGCCTTCGCCAGTCGAGAAAGTCTCAATATCGGAATAATCACCAGCATAGCGATGGACAACACGACGATCGGCCGCATTAAGGTCCAAAATTTTCTCTTGGCCAGTGCGACGAACTTCAGCGATCCACTTCTCTGCTTGATGCTCGATTTTATCGGCGCGCTGACGCTTATAGTCGGCAATATCAATATTCACACGCGTAACTTCGGCATTACGAGCAACTAGCGTCATCATCAATACGTGCTGAAGCGCACGGAGATTATTGGCGTTCTTACCAATCAGAAGCGAGTTCATGCTGGTTGATGGAATTGACAACTGAATCACATCATCTTCGATAGTCGAATAGACGGCGACATTAATGCCAAAGAACGACAAGAGGTCCTCGAGGTATTTAGCCGCAAAACGGATTGATTCATCGGTGTTCATTATTTTCTCCTTTTCTTTTTATCCGATGCCTTAATGCGGGTGATATGGGTTTTGTCCTGTTTATTTTTCTGATCCGACGCGTAGTGCGTGGTTTTAGTTTCTTTTTCAACAATTTCCGCTTCTTGAATCTTCTTGGTAGCATCGCGTAACTCTTTGAGAACCTTTTTATCGGCGCTAGCTTCCATTTCGTCAAGGTTGCGATTTAGAAGAATCTTCTGAAGAATAACAGAAATACTAGTGTTAAGGAGATAGTAGAGGACGATTGCGCCTGGGAGAGCCAGCATAATAAAGAACATCATGATAGGCATCATGAAGGTCATCTGGGACTGCGAGATGGCATTAATTTCGTCCTGCGAGATGTCTTTACCCTCGGCGGCATCTTTCATCATCTGACGGAAGCTGCGCTTTTTCTTCTTAGAACGAATTTCTTGTTGACGCGCCATAATGAATTGCGTAACGGCGCTAGCGAGCGCAAAGAGGAAAATTATCACACTACTAAGAGAAAATTCGCTAAAAATTTGGTTTGGGCGGACCGAGAGGTCAATCGTGCCAAAAAGTCTTGGCTCAAATTCATATTTAGCACTGTCAGCATCTTGCTCATAAGCACGGAAATAAGCATTTTGCTGGTCAATTAAAGTACTGATATTTTTGAGCGGACGGACAAAAGGATAAGCCGAATGCTCAACCGAATAAGCAATATCGGTTTTATTGGCACAGGTGTTAATTGGGACATTATAGTCATCATTAACAGTGCAAGGACGGACGGAAACATTAATCGCGGTAAAGAGCGCGATAAAGATTGGGAACTGGATAAGAATCGTAAGCAGCGAATTGAAAGGCTTAATATTATTCTTTTTATAGAGGTCCATCATCTGGAGCGATTCGAGCTGACGGTTGCCTTTGCAATTCTTCTTGATCTCGGCAAGCTCAGGCTGAATCTTGCGCATCATACGAGTTTGATGCAGCTGCTTTTTGAGCAATGGCCAGGTTAATAATTTGATTAAGATAGTGAAAAGAATAATCGCGAGACCAAAATCGCCAACGACGCTATAGATCAAAAAGAGGACGTTCACGATCGGGCGCACGATAATCATATCTAGAAAATTAAACATATAACTCCTCTACTGTACTAGGGTTTATTATATTATATTCGCCTCTTGGAGTAAATTATGAATCAGGTGGCGCAACTCTTTAAAATCCAAATCGAACAGATCTTTATTATAGACAATAAAAATACAGTCTACCGGTCGCTCGATTTTCGGGAGCTCGGCGCGAATCGCTTCGTACATACGGCGACGAATGCGATTGCGCCCAACGGCAGACTTTAAAACTTTTTTACTAACAACAACAGCGTAACGCTGATGATTTCGACTATTTTCCGCAAAAACTAAGGAGAGCTTAGAGCCTCGAATAGTTTTACCATTTTGGTAAGTGTGGCGAACGCCACCACGCGAATGAAAACGGAATTTTTTCGAAATCATTCGACTAGGCCGTTAAACGAGCACGACCTTTAATGCGACGACGAGCAAGAACCTTGCGACCATTGACGGTAGAATTGCGTTTGCGGAAACCATGCTCAACTTTGCGTTGGCGCTTGTGTGGTTGATAAGTACGTTTTGGCATAAGTAATATCCTGACTTTATAATTATTGTTTTATTAAAAGAATTATGTCTATTATACTGATTTTTTACACATTTTTCAAGGGTTTTTCCACAGCTGAGCTTCCCTGTTTGGCGGTGGCTTGGGGAAAAATCTCATCTGTTAGGCGAAAAACATATTATAAAATATTATTTTGAACTACAAAAAGCTGTGGAAAAGTCGTATAATTACCCCAAGAGAAGGAGGTTGAGATGCCAAATGAGTGGCAGACAGTGCTGGATGAGCTAAAAACCAGAGTGACTGATATGGCTTTTGAAACCTATTTCAAAAACTTGCGTTTCGTGACGAACGAGGATGGAAATTTGGTACTAGCGGCGAAAAATATGTTCGTCAAAGCGAGCATCGAAGGTAAATATAATGCGGTCTTAAAAGAAGCATTGCAAGCGGGCGGGATTGAATATGCGGATATGGAAATCGTGATTGACGATACGAAAAATAAGACGACGGCGAAACGAGCTGTAGAGATCTTGCCAGTTATTAAGACAAAGCCTGTGAGTGTAAAGTCGGATTATACGCGACCAGTAGTGTCAGTAAATACAGCGGTGGGCCGGGGTAAAAATGAATCGGGGTTGAATCCAAATTACCGTTTCGAGAATTATATCGTAGGCAGTAATAACGACTTAGCAGTGAGCGCGGCGCATGCGATTGTGGAAAACCCTGGGCTGCGCTATAACCCATATTTCTTATATGGCGGATCGGGGCTGGGTAAAACACATCTGATTCAGGCGATTGGTAATGAAATTTTAGCGCAGCATCCAGAAATGAAAGTACTATACGTAACAATTGAACAGTTTTACCACGAATTCGTGGAAGCGATGCGGAAAAAACTGGATGGTTTTACGGAAAAATATCGCAAAGTCGACGTGCTAATTGTGGATGATTTTCAATACATTGAAGGTAAAGATAAGTCGCAGGTGGAATTTTTCCACACTTTTAATGATTTACACCAGCGCGGTAAACAGATTATCGTAAGTAGCGATCGTCTACCAAATCAGATTGCAACAGTCGACCAACGCTTGGCATCCCGCTTGATGATGGGTGTGCCAGTAGATATTCAATTTCCGGATTTCGAAACGCGTTGCGCCATTATTAAGGCAAAAGCAGAACTATTGCATGCGGAAATTGGCGATAATGCAGTGGAATATTTGGCAAAAAATATTCAGACAAATATTCGTGACCTTGAGGGGCAATTAAATTCAATTCTATTGCTATCGGAAATGCGCGGAATTACGCCAGATGAGATTGTGTCGGAGGGATTAATTAACTCGCCACGCGAAGAGACAAAACGGCGATCAATTTCACCGAAGCAAGTAGTGGAAAAAGTGGCGAAATATTATAATCTCGGCTCGAAAGATTTGTATGGCACGAGCCGAGTAAAAGATATTAAATCGGCGCGACAAGTGGCGATGTATCTAATGAAAGACCAGCTGGGTTTAAGTACAGTAAAAATCGGCAATGAATTTAACAAGGATCACACGACAATTATGCACGGAATTAAGGTGGTCGAAAAAGCACTGAAAACAGATTTTAATTTGCGCTCCCAGATTAGCGATTTGAGAGAAAAAATTTATGCGAGTTAGGGGAAAAATTGTGGAAAAAGCCGTGGAGAAAAATGTGCAAAGTTGGTGGATGAAAAATGTGGAAAAGTGCCGAAATGGGAGTTTTGCGCAGAAAAGCAAGAAATCCACAAAAGTTATGCAGAATTTTATCGACAAGTTTTGCACTAAAAATTTATACAGCGCTTCCCTGTTAGCTGAGAGTTTTACACTTTTTCCACATAGAACTACTATAACTACTACTAATTTAATAATAAGGGACTTTTAAAGGAGGAGATATGGAGATAGAAGTCAGACAAGATCGCTTGGCGAAAGCACTAAGCGTAGTAAGTCGAGTAGCGGCAAGCACAAAAGTTGGGTTACCAATCTTAAGTAATGTATTGTTAAGAGCAGAAGAAAAGCAATTAACATTAACAGCAACAAATATGGAATTAGCAACCGTTGAATATGTGAATGCAAAAGCGACGAAAAACGGGACGATTACAGTGCCAGCGAAGTTATTAGCAGAATTTGTGTCGAATTTACCAAAAGAGCCGGTGACTTTGAAAACAAATGGGGATAAGTTGACGATTGCGGCGGGCAAATATAAGTCGACGATTAATGGGATTTTGGCGGATGATTTTCCAGAGTTGCCAAAAATTGACGAAGAAGCGGCGGTGACTTTTAAGATAGGTGTGGAAATCTTTAAAGAGGCGGTGAATCAGGTGATTATTGCGGCGAGCAATGATGTGACGCGGCCAGCGCTGACGGGTGTGTATTTCAATACTTATGAAGGAGCATTATTTATTGCGGCGACGGATGGTTATCGCTTGGCGGACCGAAAATTTGTGGATAATGTGAAGAGCGAAATTAAGGCGATTGTGCCACGGGATGCGTTGCAGGAAGTGTTGCGCTCGATTGCGGACAGTATGGATGAAATTGAGGTGTTGATAACGGATACGCAAATTCGGTTCAGATTAGGCGAGATTGAAATTACGTCGAAGCTGATTGATGCAAGCTTTCCGGATTATCGGCAATTGATTCCGAAAACATCGGATTCGAGTATTTTGCTGGATAAAGCGGAATTAATTCGGATGACGAAAGTGGCGGCGCTATTTGCGCGCGATAGTGGCGGCTCGATTACTTGCGAAGCAAAGAAAGATGAAGGAACTTTTTCGGTGAGCGCGGTTGCGAGTGAGCTGGGCGAAAATACGGCAGCGATGGAAGCGGAAGGAATTGCGGCGGATGGTAAAGTAGCGCTGAATTCACGTTATCTGCTAGATGCTTTAAATGCGGCAATTGAAGGCAAGATTGTGTTTGGGCTAAGTGGAAAACTGGCACCAGTAGTGATTAGAAATCAGAAGAGTCAAGATTATACGCATATTATTATGCCGCTGAAGAGTTAATGGAAATTGTTCAAAAAGTTAAATTGCGAAATTTTCGCTGTCATAGTGAATTTGAGCTGGATTGTCGACGGCCGACGACGCTGATTATTGGCGAGAATGGTAGCGGCAAAACGTCGATTTTGGAAGCGATTTATTTAGCGTTGCGGGGGAAAAGTTTTAAAGCGGTAGATCGTGAGATTTTAAAAAATGATGCGGATTTTTTTCGGGCGGAAATTGAACTGGCGGAGGCGCGAAAAGTAATTATTCGCTACGATGGGCAGAAAAAAGAATTTGAAATTGATGGTAAAAAAAGTTTGCGGCTGCCGAAAAAACAGCGTTATCCGGTAGTGTTATTTGAGCCAGATAATATCTATCTGATTAAGTCTTCCCCGGCGCGGCGACGTGATTATTTTGATGAGCTGTTTCGGCAAATTGATGATAGTTACGGTATAGCATTGGCGAAATATAATAAAGCGCTGAAACAGCGGAATGATTTATTGAAAGTAGAAAATGTGGCGGCGGATGATTTTTTCTCGTGGGATGTAATGTGTGTAAATTATGGGGCGGAGATTGGGCAAAAACGCTTGCGCTATGTGGAAAAAATTAATGCCCTGCTGACGGAAACATATCGAAATATTGCGAAAAATACAGATGAGTGTGCAATTCGCTATGTGGGCGAAGTGTGCGATGAAAATAAATATCTTAGCATGCTAAAAAATAATTGGCAGAAAGATTTATATTTGGGGCATACGAGTTTTGGGCCACATCGAGATGATTATGAATTTGAATTTAACGGAAAAAAAGCGGATGGGTCGGCGTCGCGGGGCGAGATGCGCTGCATTATTTTGGCATTGAAGTTTATTGAGTCGCGGATTTTGGAGGAAGCGACAGGTAAGAAGCCGGTGGTGTTGCTGGATGATATTTTTTCGGAGCTGGACGATGCGCGGCAAAAACATTTGATTAGTAATTTTAAAGATTATCAGATGATTATTACGAGTACGGCGGTGCCGGAAGAAATGCGGGTGGATAGAGAGCTATAGGCTTTTTGTGTGGATTTTTTGCGTAAGTTCTTGGGCGCGAGGTAGTTAAACAAAAATGGCCCGTGTGAGCCACTGAGAGGCGCTTAGTTGCCTTTATAGCGCCAGACGCGATAATTACCGCGACCAAGTGAATCAACGAGGCGGACGCCGTTGCTGAGCTCGCCGGAATGGTCGCCATAGGAAGCTTGAGCAGTCATAGCTTTGCCATCTTTTTCGACATACATTTTGATGTGCCCTGGTACGGTAAGGACGTCGCCTGGACGCAAGAAGGAAGTATCGCTTGGATCAGTATAAGTAATCTCCTCCCACTTATCGGAATTCTCGAGATATGGAATTTGAGTACTCTCGACATGACAACAGGCGAAATCGGGGTCGACGCCAGAATAGCGAGCGACGGTGGCGACGAAGACGTCGCAGCTAGAGCCGCCTGGCATAATGCCATCGAGACCAACTTGAGTATAGGCGCGTTTATAGTTGTCGGTCGGAGTCATGGTACCAACGTGGGAATCGCCAACTGGCCAAGCGAGGTCGAGAGCGGTTTGGTTGAGGTTCATATTGCCGGCACCGGAGATGCCAGTACTACAACCGGTAGAACTGCCGCTGCCACCAAGAACCTGATAAATGATGAAGGCGCCATAATGTTGGTTGGCAGGATATTCAAGCGAGCCGTAATCTTGTTTAATTTGACCCCAGGTAGTTTGATTGTAGTTTGGGTCGCGCTGTTGATCGGCGCGATTCATGACATAAGGTGAACCTTCGCCATTATTGGCTTCGGTTTCACTGAAGCCGAGATCGCGAGCTTGCTGGACGTATTGCTGAGCTTGGCCATTATAAGTAAAGAAGAAGCGCTTAACGTCATCGTCGCTTTTGAAATTGATGCCGGAAATATAGTTGTTAAGTTCGGAAATAGCATCCTTGCCCATTTGAACGAAGAGCTCGTCGGAGACTTCAATACCAGCTTCGTATTGTTTAGTGATAACTTGGAAAATGCCATTACTGCACTGTCCGCCATTACAGAGTTGGTCGTAACTAGTGGTGCGCGAGAGACCATTTTCGAGATAATGAATCGTTGCGATAACTTGCCACGGGATTTTAGTGCCAGAAACAATTTCTTGATAAAGGGATTTATATTCATTAATTTTGGCCATCTGTTCATCGGAGAGAATTTGGTTGCCGGCATAGTCGCGGTTGGTGCCAGAAAGATATTGTGAGCTAGAGCTGCTGGAACCACTACGACTACCGGTGCCGCTAATAGTAGTGCCATGGAATTGTTCATAATATTTTTGCGCATCGGTGGCACGCTCCATGTGATTTTCGATCTGAGGATTTTGCGGAATCTCAACTTCTTCGAGGAAATATTTAGCGGAATCATAAACGGAACTTTGGTTGAAAATACCAGAGTAGCTGCTGTTGTTTTTGAGTTCGTCGTAAAGGAAAGTTAATTCGAGCGAATAGATTTGGTCGGCAACTTGGTCGCCAACGGTCTCAATAAAACAGTCGCCGTCGCAGCCATAAATGCTGCCATTCTTCATACTGTATTGATCGGGTGTGGTGAAATATTTGAGGAGGTCGGGGGCTTGCTCTTTAATGTAATTATACATGCGAACGCGGCGGCCATAAGACCACTGAATAAGGCCGAGACCATAGGCTTTTTCGGAGTTGCCACCAAGGTCCATCGGCCAATATTTTTTGTATTGACTACCTTCGTGCTGGACAGGGTTAAAGGAATTGCTCTCGTGTGCCATGTTGCCCATGATGCCGGCGGTCTGCTCGTCGGTAAAACCAAGTGAAGTGAGACCAGACCAAATTTTTTCGGCGGCAGTGGTGCCTTTGATAGTGGCGCGGCCAGTAACGCAAGAAGTATTGAGGGCTTCATAGATAGTTTCGACGTAAAGATCGCGAGCGGCATTGTCGGCGGGATGGACGGTCATGGAGTCCATCGTGGCGTTGCCGGCGGCGGCTTTACTGGCCCAATCGGCGACGATGATATTATCGTTAGATTCGGCATTCTGTTTGAAGAGCTCGTTGTTTTGATCATAACCGGATTGGTATTGACTGGCAGTGGCGTAATTGGTAACTAGAACAATTTTGCGACCAGTGCCGACGACTTGAATAAGCTCGTCGATGTCTTTTTGGGTGAGGCCGTCGACGTTATTGGAGCCAAGTTCAAAAAGAACGGTGCCTTTTAGATTGGTTTGACGTGCGATGGCGAGGCCTTCAGCCCAAGTACGGCTAACGACGGCATCATAGCTACTGTCGGGTAGATGGTCAAATTTAGCTTTCATCTTCTCTTTGGTGGATGAATCGGCAAGAATAGAGTCGCCAATGACGGTAAGGTCGGAACCATCGTTGGAAGAACAGACTTTTTCATTGCTATCGCAATTACCAGTAGGGTTGTAATAATAAATGCCGTTGCGGTTGTAATAATCGAGTGTATCAGAATCGGGCTTATCGACGGCAAAAGCTGGCTGACAAATAAGTAGCCAGGCACAAAACATACAAGCTAAGGTTTTGAGGAAAGATTTCATAAGAGATAATTCCGTTTATCGATAAAGATTGGTTCGGTGCGGGCGATGGTAGCGGAATAATCTGGAAGAATATCTTGTTCAAATTGAATTTGGCTAGGTGTGGCAATTTCGACGAAGCTGTAGCGAGTGGATGGGTCGTAATTGGCGATTTCGGTAGAATATTCGGTGTATTCGAGTAAGAAAGCGACGTCATCTGTGGTGAGACCAGAAATGCGCGCGAGGGTGCCTTCGAAAGAAGCGTCGATGGGATGTTTAGCTTCGTATTTTTCTTCGTAAGCGAGAACAGGATTATCACCACCGCTCTCCTCTTCCATGCCGCTGATAATGCGCATATCTTCGATGTAGCGTTGGTAATATTTAAATTCGCTATCCCAGCGAGAGTTACTGGAGCTGTTCATGCAGATTTCGCCAGTGGCCCAGGCTTCATTGGAAACATCTTCGGCAGCGTTGACGATGTCGAGGAGATCGCTAACGTATGGAATATTATTGGCGACAGTGCCAAAGTCGGTTTGAAGAGCATTTAAGATATTGGCGTCTTTGACAAACCAAGGTGAATTGCGGTTTTTGCAATAATTGATGAATTTAGCGAGTTCGGAGCCGTCTTTAATATTGCCGTCGTCATCGAGATTTTTGGAAACGACAGCTTGGTAAGTGGCGTCATCGGGGGCGATGTCGATAGTGGAATAGTCGGAAGTGACAATTGGGAGACCATACATATCGCAGATAGCGTTGGCGTTGCTACTGCAAGTGGTGTAGTTGGAGGTATACATCAGTTCTTCGTCGGCGGCAGATGAAGCGGGGGTGAGCTTACGGATAGCGGTGGCAGTGATGTTATTAAAGGTACTGATGGCGCTGACGATATTGCTAGAATAAGCCATGTAGGAGAATTTAGAGAGGAGCGAGCCAAGGAAAGTGTTGGTGCTAGTAACATCGAAAGGGCTGCGATTTAAGCGATCGACTTCAGCTTCTTGGGCGAGGGCGAGAGTGGTTTGACGGTTTTGGGCTTTGACGGCGTCGACGTCGGAAGGCATATAGGCACTACCTTGAGTAGCAAGGGAGAAATTAGAAGTAGCGGCGCCCTGAGAGAATAATTCACCAGCAGGAATGCCGGTATAAGTTTCGAAAATGTTGCTGGCAAAGATTTTGGCGACATATGGAATAATGGCGCTAACGATAGTAGCAACGACGCCAGTGATAATGACGCCGCCAATAGTCTTAGTAATCATACTAACGGCGAAGGAGGCGAGTTTGCCGCCTGGGACGCCGGCGGTGGCAAGTGAAATAATGGCGCTGGCGGCAGAGACGCCGGCACAGGCGACGTTGGTAGCGCCAGTGCTAACGGCAATAGTAGTGGCAGCTTTGGTGATATTGTCGAAAGAATATGGCGCAGTTTCGCTGGCGGCGGATTTAGTATTGCCAAGAATAAGTTTTGCGCCAGAAGATTCGAGCATGGAGCCGGTAACTTCTTTGGATTTGGAAGTGCCGTCGGAGTCGACATAATCGACAGTAGAGGTGGTCTGAGCGGTCATGAAATTGAGGGTTTCGTTGATGGCGGCTTGGTCACCCTCGCCCGCCATAGCTTTGCTGATTGGCTCCATGAGGCTAAGGAAATAAGCAATAGATTGATAGATTTGGTAAGCAGAGACGGCGACAGCGGCAAGGTTAGCGATACGGAGTGCGGAACAGACTGGAACGCCAACGCTGGAGACCTTAGAAGCAATGCTATTAACCATGGTACGAGCTTTAACTTCGGGGGTATCACCATCGATGTTTTTAGTGTCGACATCGTCGGATTTGTCGAGATATTCTTCTTGAGTTTCTTCGTCGACGCCGTGTCTGATGGTGCTGACGGAACCGTCGGCCCCGACAACGTAGTCAGAGACAGTTTGCTTGAATTCGGTAGTGTCGACGTCGGAGTCGCCGGTGGATTTATAGTCGTCAAAAATGTCGCGAGTAGCGCCCTTTTGGTCGTAATATTTCATAGAAACGTCATCGAAAAAGCCAGCGATGCGGCCGCGTTTGGCCTCGTAATAGGACTCGCGGAAATTAGCATTGTTAGCAAAGGTATCTTGGAAGTGGTTGGCGTCGATAATTTCATCGTTGTATTTGAGAACGGTGGAGCTACCAAGAACAGCTTGGCCGGAGACAAAATTACCGTCGGCGTCGAGGTGGCCAACTTCGATGCCATTATTCTTGAGGCGTTTCTGAAGATAAGAAGAAAAGGTGGTGTATTTTTTGGTGAAATTGCTGATTTTAATCTGGCCGCCGCCGTCGAGCATATAAGACATAATGCGTGCGTTGCGGAAGTTATAGGAACTGTATTGAACGTCGGTGGCGTTAGTGTAGAGGGCGGATAGATGCGGGCCAAGCAGAGATTGAGCACCATAGAAGAAAGCGCCGCCGCCAATGAGGAGACTAGTAATAATCGCGACAGGGCCGGCTTTTTTGAGGAGACCGTGCTTAGATTTTTGGTTATTCTTCCCTCTTACGGCGTTGACGAAGTTGGAGGCTTGGTTTTGTTCGGAAGATTTAGCATCGGCAGTAGCGTTGCTGGCAGCAAGAGTGCGGCCGCCACGGGAATTAGTAATGACAGACTGAGAGCTGACATGGGATTTATCGCTTGCGCCCTGCTCTGCCTGAGCAAGCGTCTGGCGAGCAATGTTGCTCGGACGGATATCGGCATCGGCCATATTGTTGTATGGGTCGTGCTGGCTGCGATAACGGCCATGGGTTGGTGTGGAGACCATAGATGTTTATATTTTATAATATTTAAGGTAAAAATGCAAGAAATCTCCGCGGGTGGCGGAGACTTTTTGCAAGTAATGTATATCTTTTCATTATAGCACATTTGCGCCAAAAAGTCAATAGAGCCGTCAATAGAGGCGGTGGGGCGATGACTATTTGTAAGAAATTAACGCTGCTGATTTTCTTTGGCGGCTGGGTTAGTAGTAATGAGACTTTCCTCGGTCTCAGAAGCGATAATTTGAATATGGACGTGGTTTTGACCGGCAAAGAAGAGGCCTTGGCCAACTGGGAAGTTACTGAGACGCTTGCGCTCTTCGTCGGTGAGCTTGAAGACGTCGGAAAGAACATCGACGGCGGAGCTGGACTGTTTGAGGAGCAACTGCATGGAAGAGTTGGCGACAATGGCGCGACCCATCTTGGAAGACATGAAGTCTTCGACGTCCTGCGTAATAGTAGTGAGGCCAAGATAATATTTGCGTGCGCGCTTGGCGAGGCTAAAGAGGAAGTTGGCGGAATCTTCGTATTTCATCAACTGCCAAGCCTCATCGACGAGAAGGAGACGGCGACGCTGCTCGGCGCGAGTAATATTCCAGATATGTGAAAGGACGATATACATAGCGACTGGGCGGAGTTCGTCTTCGAGGTCGCGAATGTTGAAGACGACCATCTGGTTATTGATATCGATGTTAGACTGCTGCGAGAAAATGCCAGCGAAAGTACCAGTGGTATATTTGCGGAGACGTTGAGCGAGGCTCGGGCCAGTGCCGCCCATGTGAAGCAAGGTATCGAAAAGATTAATGATGGTTGGTGGCGTAGAGCTGTGGGTGAGCGGGTCGTTGGTAATGCCGGCGCGAGCATAAGTATCAATTAAGGCTTGATCGAGGTCGGCTTCTTCATTTGGCGAGAGGATGGCGCCACCACCAGCGGCGCTACCAAGCATGAGGCGGAAGAGGCCGTGGAGCGTAACAAGGTTGGAGCGTAACGCATCATTAGAATCTTCAGCATCGACAACTTTAGGTAAATCGAAAGGATTGATGCGGACGTCGGAATTAAGGCTGAGGCGGATATAGGCGCCACCAACGGCGTCGCAGAGTTTTTGATATTCGTTTTCTGGGTCGATAATGAGGACTTCGGTACCGACCATCATGGAACGAAGAGCTTCGAGCTTAACGGTGAAAGATTTACCAGCACCAGATTTAGCGAAGACGACCATGTTGGCGTTTTCAAGGGAGAAACGGTCGAAGATAACGAGGCCGTTGTTGTGCATATTGATGCCATAGAGAATGCCTTTTTCCTGAGTTAAGTCGGCAGAGGTAAATGGGAAGCTAGTGGAAATGGCGCCAGTATTCATGTTGCGGCGAATCTGAAGTTGGTCAGTACATTGTGGCATAGTGCTATTCATGCCCTGCTCTTGCTGAGAGGAAGCGACTTTACTGAAGACCATTTGCTGGCCAAAAATAGTTTCAATTTTGTGCTGGACGAATTGGAGTTCGTCGAGCGAGTCGGCATAGATAGTGACATAAAGGCCGTAGCGGAAGAATTTCTCGGCGCCAACTTGGAGCTGGTCGCGGAGTTCCTCAGCATCGGAAATAGCGGCTTCGAGCTCTGGGTCACGCACTTTGCCCTTCTCGCTATTGATGTTCATGCTAGCTTCGAGCTGAGTAACCTTTTTGGAAAGGTTTTTCATAATCACGCCAGTATCGACAGGATAAATATACATGGAGATATCGAGAACTTCGTCGATGTTAATAATCGAGCTGAGCCAGCCGGTGTAGAGCGTGCGCGGATAGCCGTAGACGTAAATAGTGCGGCCATATTTGGTACCGAGACGGAAATAATCGGAATGAATCTCGATGCTGGATGGCGAAATAAGGTCGCGGAGCGTGGTAATACCAGTCTCAAAGGCTTTCTGAATCTCAACTTCTTCTTGAAGTTGGGCTTGCGCGGCGATATCTGCGGCGCTAAGTTGTTGCTGTTTTTTGGCCATTATTTCACTCCCTCTGGTTTGTCGCCTTTTTTAACATAGAGATGCGCAAGTTTATTGAAGTCGCCGAGCGGTTCGCGAACGGCGGTGTCTGGGTTATTGAAGTTGTAGTAGAGCTGGCCGAGTTCCTTAGTATTGAGACGAACGGAATGAATACCGATGGAAAAGAGACCGGAGATAACAGATTCGACGCGGTTATTAATTTCGGAGACGGCTTTGTCGTAAGTGTCGCGATTGATGCGGCTGACGGCCGGGGCTTTATTTTTATTAAAGGAGGCGAAGAAGTTTTTGGTTTGTTCGACAGCTTTTTCGGCCTCAGAGGTGGTGTAATATGGGATCGCAATAAAGAAGGATTTATCCATAATATTAGCTTCTTGGCTTAAAATGTCGATGAAGTTGATATAGTCATCCATAAGAATGCCGAGCAGCATGTTGTCGTTGTTGCGGCGAAGTTCGGAGAGACGTTCGATGTATGGGCCAATGTCGACGCGTTGAGAACGAATGAGAATTTGGATGCGGAAATTAAGGGAGTTGAGGAAGTTTTGGTAGGAATATTCGACAGCTTCGCGTTCGGTTTCAGACATGAGGTCGAAGTTGATGGATTGACAAGCGACAACGGCGCGGAAGGAACCATCTTTCATGATAACCATGGAGTCGCGCAACTCGGAGATGAGCAAAGTGGCCTGAGTAGAATTAGGATTCTCTTTAACGACGGTGGGAGCGGTTTGGGCCGGGGCAGCAGCACTGCTAATAGCGGCAGGCTGAGCGGCCGTGGTAGTGGCGGGAGCGCCAGTAAATTGAGCTTGGCCGGCCATGCCAGTAGCGCCCATCATCTGTGGGTTTTGCGGGGTCGGATATCCTGATTGATTTGGTTGCACGTTTACTCCTTAATGTAATGATATATAAACTTCGTTTTCTTGCTGTTTTTCATTAATGCGTTTAGCTTGGCGCGCGATGGTTTCGATTGAAAAGTCGGAATTGTTGGCGAGATCAATGAGATCTTGGCTAGGCTGGGCAGGAGCTTGATTCTTGAGGTTGGCAGGAATGTATTCATTGCTGCTACTGCCCTGCTCTTCGGCGGCGATTTGCTCGACGACGTCGTCAGGAAGTGGCAAATCGGGCTTAATGATATTTTCGTTATTAGAAATAGCGGTATCGTCGAGGGGGTTGGAATTGTAGCTTAAATCGACGTTTGGCGCATCGACTTGCGCAGTGTCGCTTTGGGGTGCAAGTTGATTGAGTTCAGCTTGAATGGATTCGAGCGTAGGTCCTGGTGCTGGCTGCGCAGGTGTATTGAGGATTGGGCTAGGTTGCGCTTGGGTGACATTGGCGACAAAAGCTGGTGGCGGAAGATTTGGACTGACCTGCGTAGCGACGGCTTGCGAATATGGCGGCAGCGGCGTAACGGGAGTGGCGGCAGCGGCTGGCTCAGCAGAGGCATAATAATTACTATAATTCGGCTGCGCCGGTGTTGATGGATTGATTGAATGGCTAATCGTAGCGGCGCCAGTGCTGAGATTATTATTCTTGGCGATAGCTTCGCGCATTTGATTGACGAGCTCGGCGTGATGCGTGTCGGCGCTTTGTTGAATGCTCTGCTGACTAAAAGCGGTGCTACTGGTATCGAAAATATCTTGAGTAGCATTAGCTTCAGCAATGATGTCTTCCCTAACGCCGCCGCCGGTATTACCTTTAATCGCATAGCCTTCGGTATCGACGATGTCGGCGAGGAAGGAAAGACGGTGGGTGGCTTCTTCCTGGCTGAGACCTTTGAGATGAACTTCGTCGGTTTTCTTTGGAGCGGTGATAATAATAGTTGATTCGGGCTCCCCTGGTTCCCAAATGCGGTTATGCGGCTTCATGTAAAAAGAAATGACAGCAGAAAGATAGGTTTCCATTGGCTGGTCTTTTTTGAGCGGTAAGGAAAGCGCGAGCAGGAACAGAATGAAAGGCATCGGGATAATAATCAGAAGTGGAAAAAGTTGAAAAAGTGGGATACAGAGCGCAATTAGACCAGCGCAGATCAAAAGGTAGATAAATTGACGAAAACTAAAAGGTCCGATGAGTTTATCGTCGGCCTCGACGTCTTGAGGTACCTTATACTGAGCCATATTTTTATAATAGCATAAACGATATTAAATTTGAGCCGAATATAAGATGAAATTTACAGGAAAAACGCGAGGTTTTTGAGGGGTTAGAGATCGATGCCGAACATCTCGCGGACAGCTTTGTTCATAGAGTTGCGCTGATTGATAGCGCTTGGCTTGTTGAGAGCCTTGCGTTCATTTTCGAAGGCGTCGTACATTTCGCGGCTGACACGCATAGTTTGACCGTCAACGGTGCGTTCGACATAGTCGTTCGGATGAATGGTGAGCAAAGCGGCGTTCATGTCCATAATAGTAGAGCTCTTGGACGAGACTAACTGGTTAGCGACCATGTTATTGACGTAGCTCATGATTTGATTATGAATCATGTCTTGGTGTGACATGAAGAAATTGCTTTGGGTGGCGGCGCCACGCTTGAAACCACCAGTTAGGAGGGCGTTCAAAGTAGCGAGCTGCTCACCATCCATCTGGCCGGATACGGCAGCGGAGCGAACATATTTTTCTGGGAACAGTAATGGGAAGACTTCTTCCCCAGCGGCATTGTGTTGAATTGGGATGGTACCATCCTCGATAAGTTTGAGCATTTCTTTGAAGGTAGTGCGGTCCTGAGTAGCGATAGATGACCAGCCATTGACGCCAGCGAAAATGCTAGTGAGCGAAGTTTTCTTGAGTGCGTCGTGGTCGGTGTCGGTTGGGAGATCTTGGCCGGAAAGGAAGGTTTTGAGATCAATGAACGGCGTAACACCATCATTGGTGGCGCTCATGCCGCGGCGCATCATGTTGGATTTAGACCAAGCCCAAAGATAGAGGTTGTCGTGTTTGAGACTGAGACCAGTATCGGCGATGGCCTTTTGCATAGCGAAATCATCGGCAAATTTGTCGGAGTTATTGACGAAGGTGCGGATAATATCGCCGTGGTCGCCGCGTTTGGCCATGATAAGCGTAGCGGCGGAAGCGGAGTTGTAATCGCCGTTATCGATAGCGTCTTCGAGTTGGTGCATGATGCCTGGGCCGGCTGGCATGTCATCGTAGAGTTCGAGGTAATTATTTTTAGCGACAGCGTCAACTTTGTGGCTGTCGGTAATGGCGTCGGCCAGAGTGGCATTAATGGATTTTTGGATGGCGCGCTGCTGGTCGGGATCGGCAGAAGAAACAGGTACATTGAAGGCGTCGGTGATTTGACGATGAATTTGGGAATGTTCATCACGAGCGCCTTCGCGAATACGTTCGGCGCGGCTGCGGGTATTGTCGAGGTCGACAGTGCGCTGACGAACACGGTTAATCATGGCGTCGTCGACGCTACGGATGAGATTAGTATTAATGGCTTCCATACGACCGAGATCGCGAGTGCGGACGCGGGCGTCGCTGCCGTCATGAGCAAAGCCCTCATCGAAGTCGATATTGGTCTGAGTGACAATATTGTCAGATTCGAGATTGCGCTGAATATTAGAATAACGCGTCATGCCGCGACGGCTGAGTTGGCCATTGCGGTTATACATACTGCGACTGTAATTGGCGAGACGGCGCTTGTGACCGGCTTCAAGAGCCTCTTCGGTATCGAGCCGGCGATTAAGCTTGCGTTGTTCGAGGTATTGAGCAAGCCGTGCAGACGGACGAGCACTATTACTAGCGAGTTGACGCTGTTTAGCGAGTTGACGACGCTCGTCGGAATAGCGGCGAGTGGCGCCTTGAATTGGTGCAAATGGACGATGGACGAGGCCATCGATGCGGCCAAGAACGGTGCCAGACATGCGCATGAGTGGGATAGACATGAAGAGTGGTAGGACTTGGACGGCAATGCCAAGAACGACACCGAGCCAGTTAGTGGCAGAAGTAATCATAACTAGGCCAGCGAGCTGAGAGGCGCCATAGAGGAAGCTAAACATTGGATAGAAAATGATCATGCGCATGAAGAGCTGATACCATTTTTGGAACCATTTTTCGGTGTTTGGTAAAAGGTAGGCAACGAAAGCGAGTGGCGAAATCATGACGAGAAGCAGGATGAGAGCCTGGCGAGCAGCCATAGTAACAACGGCGGAGATGACGGCGATGGCGCCGGAGAGAACAACTGGGATGAGTAGCCAAAGCAGGCCGGACCAGCCACCAGCAATAGTGAGGGCGCTAATGGTACCAATGGTGCCGACACCAAGAATAGTAGTAACAAGGCCGGCGACGGAAAGTTCGGAAGCGGCTTGGCTAATAGTGCTATTGGCGATGGCGGTATTTTCGATACTCAAGAAAATGCCGCGAATGGACGAGCCGATGATATTACTGAGGTCAACGGCAAGAATACAGATAACGAAACTGAGGTTAACTAAAATGGCGGCAACAATAATGCGTGGAAGGGTGCGCTTGATGCCGTAGTTACTGAGGCCGAGGCCAGTGATCTGGGAATAAATGATAACAAGGAAAAAGATGATGAAAATAATGTTGGTTATATTGCGAAGATAGTGCCAAACGACATGAATAGGAGCGTCTTCATCGAGCGAGATAGGGTTGACTTTGATGAGGCTTTCGAGGATCTCGTAGGCGCCATCAATAACATTGGCGAGAAAACCGGTACCTGGACAGATGAGCCAGCCGATACCGCTAACTTGATCATAACAAGTCTCAGAATCTTCGGTAGTAGTGTCGGTAGCATTATCGGTATTGTTGGTGTTATCGGTATTATTCTGCTCTTCGTCGGTAGTGCTAGGTTCGGTAGTAGTACTAACAGTAGTTGAAACAGTTTGAACTGAGGTTGAAATGCTAGTAGCAAAAATGGGGCCGTTAAAAAGAAAGAGGCTAATTGCGGCCGCGATAAGGGTGGTGGTAATGTATCGAATACACTTGCCCATAGCTATTGTATTATATCACACATAAGCTTTTTAGTCAAGTGCAATACTAGGGGCAGAGCCCTGTGATATTGCGCTGAGCTTATGATATAATTTTATAAAGAATTCGCTAAGATTTTTCAAGGTTTGTTATTATATAGCTATATGAAGGTTAAGATGAGGAAAATATTACCGATAATGTTTGTGACTGTAGCGACGGTGTTTAGTCTAGGTTTGACGCAGCCAGCATATGCGAATAATGAGATTCAAGATGCGGAAAAAGGTGAATGTACTTCCCTGTTGCCGGATGATTGGTGCTACGAAGAAGGAACAGAAGAAGGCACGAAGAGCGTAGAAGATAGTTCGAATGGAATCATGGAGATTTTGCGCTGGGTGGCAGGAATTATGACGATGGGGGTGGGTGTGATTGGAACGATTGGCATTATTTGGTGCGGCTTTTTAGTTTTGACGGCAAAAGATAATGAGAGCCAAGTTGCAGCAGCGAAGAAACGGCTACTAGAGATCGTGATTGGTATGATTGTGTTTGGGTTAGCGGGCGTGCTGATTAATCTGTTCTTGCCTGGCGGAGATTTAGCGGGATTGCTTAAATAAATAAAGGGAGCGTAATGAAGAAAATACAAATAGCAATAATAGCAACAGCGGCCGCGATGATGATGGGCTTGATGCCGGTCGCGGAAGTACATGCCGATGAGAAAGCGACGAGTGCGACGAGCGGCTCAAGCAGCACGGGCAAAACTTGCGAGACGACGCATGTGCTGGGGCTGAGGGCTTGGTATGATAACTTGGTGGATACTTCGACATGTGAGATAAGAAGTGATGCTTTTACGGGCGAAGAGAATTTGCGTACTAGTGTATGGACGATTGTGCTGAACTTGGTAAGCTGCGTGCTGGGTGTAGTAGGCTATTTGGCGATTTGTTTTGTGATTTGGGGTGGATATCAGTATATGTTGGCAAATGGCGATCCTGGAAAAGTAGCAAAAGGTAAAAAAACGATTACGAATTCCTTGATTGGCTTGGCGATTTGTATGTTGGCATCAACAATTAGTGGAATGGTGTCGGATATTGTGGCGGAAGGTGATGGGGTGAGCGATAATATCTTTACGACAGCAATGAATCATGCTTTCTTGTGGGCGGGGATTATTGCAGTGATTGTGATTGTATTCGGTGGAATTCAATATATTACGAGCAATGGCAATCCTAGTGGTGTACAAAAAGCAAAACAAACGATTATGTATGCAGCGATTGGTTTGGCGATTACTTTAATGGCGGTGGCGATTGTTAACTTTGTAGTAGGAGCACTATGATAAATAAAATCGTGATAGCAGTAATTAGTTTGGCAATAGCGGCGAGCGGATTAATCGGCGTGCCGGTATTTGCGGCGACGAGTAGTTCGATCAGCTGTCCGGCGGATTTGCCAAATAGAGAGCTAATCTGCGCAAGTAGTGCTGGCGGCGAAAGTAAATTAATTAATACTGTAAGTAATGTACTGATGGCGATTTATGGGATCGTAGGTGTTCTGGCGGTAGTGATGATTGTGGTTGGTGGCGTGAAATATATGACATCGCAGGGCGATCCTGGCAAAATTCAATCGGCAAAGAATACGATAATGTATTCGATTATTGGGCTAGTGATAGTATTGGCGGCTTTTGCAATTACAAACTTTATTTTAAGCGCACTAAAATAGGAGGAAGATGGAAAGAATATTGGCATCAATTGAGGATCAGATAAGTACGGCAGGTTCGGGGACAGGGGCAAAAACGGATGTAAATGGTTTTGTGGCAACAGCGCTGAATGTAGTGTTTGGATTCATTGGCGTTATCGCAGTAGTGATGATTGTGCTGGGCGGGATTAGTTATGCAACATCGCAAGGTGATCCTGGGAAGATTCAAAAAGGTAAAAATACGATTCTATATGGCATTATTGGATTAGTCGTAGTATTGATGGCATTTGCGATTGTGAATTTTGTATTAAAGTCAGTGTAGGATGGTTAGAATACTCGACGAGGGATATTGCAAGTTTATAAGTTAGTTATGATAAAATGAGATTAAGTTAAGCTTTTCGAAGTTAAAAAAGGAGAAAAAATGAAAGCAAAGAAAATAGTAAAAGGCGTAGTATTATCTGCGTTCTTGACGCTAATAGCTACGGCGGGAGCGTTTGCGGCTATCGCGGATTGTGTTGGTAATGGTGAATACGCGAACCTATCTACGAGCGAGGATGATGAGTTTTCGGTAAGGTGTATAAGCGTTAAAGATGGTGATGAATATATAACCATTTATGGTAAGAGTTCAGCGGATTGTACGAAAGCTAGCTCATTGACGACTAACCCAGAAGGTTGTAATGGCAATGATTTGAATACGATGATTAAGACCATTATTAACGGCATTATCTTTGCGGTTGGCATGGTGGCAGTAGTGATGATTATCTTGGGTGGCGTGAGCTACGCGACGTCACAGGGTGATCCTGGCAAGGTCAAGAAAGGCAAGGATACGATTATGTATGGTATTATTGGCCTAGTAATTTCGATTCTGGCATTTGCGATTATCAACTTCGTGTTGAATATGGTTGCGGGCTAATCTGAGAAAAAGTCCCAAAGGTGCTCGGAGACGGGCGCCTTTTTGGTGGTAGAAATAGATGAAATATGTTATGGTAAATATATAAGGAGATAATATAAACATGATTAAGGAATTGCTAACGAGTTTGGCGACCGATAATCCCGCAAGCAAAGCACTGAGCGGGGTGAATAATGTCAATACAGCTGGTGCCAATACGGATTTAACTGCAATGATTGGTACGATTTTAAGTGCAGTGTATGGCGTAGTGGGGATTATTGCGGTAATTATGATTATTCTAGGCGGAATTAATTACGCAACGTCACAGGGTGATCCTGGTAAAATTAAAAAAGGCAAAGATACGATTTTGTATGGCATTATTGGTCTAGTGATTGTACTGTTGGCTTTTGCGATTACAAACTTTGTGTTGACGAATTTATTCTAATTTGACGACGGTATAATACGGAGTTTTAAAAAAGATGGCGCTGCGGCGCTCTCTTTTTTTTTCGGTGTCACGAGTGCGGTGATTAATGATATTGAAATGGGGCGTAAATGCGAATTGAGAATGTGAATCTAAAAAAATCCACGGCCGATGGTAGTGGATTTTTTCTGAAGATAGTCAATTGATTTATTGAATCATGATGCGCTTTGGCGCTTCGGTCTTCTCTTTCTCGAAGGAGATAGTAAGGACACCATCTTTGAGGATAGCTTCGACGCCATCTTCTTTAACATCGACCGGCAAAGCGATAGTGCGGCTAAATTCGCCCCAATAGCATTCTTGAATATGCCATTGGGTGGCTTTGTCGTCTTCCCCGCCATTTAGAACGCCAGAAATGGTGAGGATTTTGTCGGAAATAGAAACGTCGAGATCTTTGCGTTCAATGCCGGCAGTGCGAGCTTTAATGACGAGCTTATCGGCAGTTTCGTAAACATCGACAGCGAGCTGGCCTGGTAATTCGTCAGGGTCTTCACCCCAACCATCGTCGTCGCTAGGATATTGTTCGTCTGCGATAGCTTCGGGAGTGTTGTCAGGAGTTTCCACCGGTTCCTCTTCTGCAACTAAACCTGAGTTGTCGCCCTCTAAAAAGGCGGCAGTGAGCTCATCGTCTAAGCTCAATTCGTCTTGTTTGCGAGCCATAAAATTATTTTTCCTCCACTAAATTACACTCTTAAGCTTTATTATAAGGAGCTAAGTTTCTAAAATCAAGAGAAAAGGAGGAAATGTTGTGAAAAATACAATAGTTGGGCGGATTGCGGAGATTTTCTGCCCGCATTTCTGTATTTCTTGTGCAAAAGTCGGTGGAATACTATGTGGATGTTGTAAAAAATACATATTGGAACAATGAGTGGCGCGGTGCGTGCATTGTGGGGGTGAATTAATCGAGGGGTGTTGCAATAAATGTGCCCTGCCCTTCTTGAAACAATTCTGTGTGGGTTTGCGCGAGGAGGCTTTGCGAGAATTGGTGAGCGTATATAAATATAGATCGGTGCGAGCGGCGGGGGCGGCGCTAGCGGAGCTAGTGGTGGCGGTGCTGGATGCGGACGAATATGTTGTGGTGCCACTACCGACGATAGCACGGCATATTCGCGAGCGGGGCTTTGATCATATGTTGAAGCTAGCGCAAGCAATGGCGCCATGTCGAGATGGTCTAAGAGTCGAGCAGGCACTCATACGGGCGAATAAGGCGGTGCAAGTAGGCGCGAGCGAGGAAAGACGCAAGGAACAAGCAAAAAGCGCCTACAAAGCGCGAGAAGGGCTGGATATAGGCGCGAATTATTTGTTAGTTGATGATGTGTGGACAACGGGTAGTAGTATGCGGGCGGCATGCGAAGTGCTGCGAGCGCGTGGCTGTCAAAAAATCAATATTGCAGTAGTGGCGCGGAATGGTTAAGTAGTTTTTATATTAAACAGTAGTTGAACCACCAATGGCGGTAATCACAAAGTTAACAATAGCATAAGAAAGGATAGCGATAATTAGACCGATAATCGCGTACATAATGGTATTTTTCGCGTCGGCAACTTTTTTGCTGTCCCCGGCAGAGATAACATAGCGAATACCACCGATGATCAACATTACGACAGAGATAATACCAACGGCATAGAGAACAGTGTTGGTGATTTTAGTAAAAACGCCATCGACGCCAATGAGATTTTCGGGCATACCATTGCCGCGAGCAGCTTCAGCACCAGCTAAAGCAGGATTTTCATAGTTATTAATGGTAGCCATAGCGCGACCAGCCAAAATAGTAACCATAGCAGCTGCGCCGGTGAGAACTTGACCAATTTTCTTGAAAGTTTGTTTCATTGAATTAATTACTTATCCTTAAAGCTAGATAGATTATAATGCAAAAAGGCGAAAAAATCAAGCGGGCTGACTTTTTGGGATAATTGTGCTAGAATAGCTCGTATTGGAGGGTTACCCAAGTGGCTGAAGGGGACGGTTTGCTAAATCGTTAGACTGGCGAAAGCTGGTGCGAGAGTTCGAATCTCTCACCCTCCGCCAAAAGATACTCACACGGTGGGTATTTTTTGTTGCGGAGCTGAAAAAATGTTACAATGAGCTTATGGCAAAGACGATGGTAAATTGGGAGGCACGCGAATATATTGAACAGAAGAAAAATTCTGGTTGGTATATTGGTTTTGCTTTAGTCGTAGTGGCATTTATTGCGCTGGCGATTGTTTTACAATATTGGATGTTTATACCAGTGATTGTGTTAGCGGCAATTGCATTGCTGATTTATGTGTTGAGACCACCACGTCTGCTGCACTACTGTCTGGACGAAAAAGGTCTGACGGAAGGCAATAATTTGCATGTGTATGAAAACTTTAAATCTTTTGGCGTATTGAATGATGGCGGGCATTATTCCATTGTGCTGTCGCCGAAGAACCGGTTTGGTTTGAGACTGAGAGTTTACTTCCCTGAAACGGAGGGTGAGGAGATTGTGGACATCTTTGGTGCGCATTTGCCAATGGAAGAAGTGAAATTGGATGTAGTGGATAAAATTGTGCGCTGGTTGAGGATTTAGCTTAAGCGTGTTATATTAGAAACAATAGATTAGATAAAGATAAAGGTGGGCAAAATGGACCAAGCAAATGGCGCGACTCAAGATGAGTTGCAACAAGCAATCAATAGCATTACGGGTGGCGGAGCGGCAGCGAGTGCGGATCCGGTAGCAGAGATTACGAATAAAATTGCAGCAGCAGAACCGGCGGCAGCAACAACGGTTGCGGCGCCTGCGCCAACAGTGGCACCAGCAGCGCCAGCAATGCCAAATACAATTGATGGCATTCCGGTTGAGACGAAGGCGATGTATGGTGATCCTGATCTTGATAAAGTAAAATCGATGGCTTTGAGTGACTTGCGTCCGATTCTGGAAAAAGTTGATATTGCGCCAGATAAGAAATTCATGATTTATAAAGACATTATT
The DNA here is from genome assembly GCA_964584145.1 of uncultured Candidatus Saccharibacteria bacterium. Lineage (GTDB taxonomy): Bacteria > Patescibacteriota > Saccharimonadia > Saccharimonadales > Saccharimonadaceae > UBA2834. The sequence goes on from CAZOYU010000007.1 coordinate 35,845, forward strand.
GAACTGACTGAAGATAAGGCATGTATTGAACCGGCCTATAACTCGGCTCGCCAGATTGAAGACGAGAAAACAAAGGGTGAAGCGTTGGTTTACATTGTTGAATGCATTGACAAACTCGGCATTCAGATGACTATCGGAACTGACCAACAATAGACATATCTAATCTAGAAAAATACCACCACTCCTCCGGTGGTATTTTTATTGATTGGGGCCGGGGTGGCGGAAGGTGCGATGTACGGTTTTTGTTCGGATGCGACGCGTAACTTTGAGAAGCAGGCGGATAAAAAAATAATCCGCCCATTAGGGCGGATGAATAGAAAGGTTAGGTAAGTTAAATAGGAATACGGCCACGGCCACCGCAAACAGGACAGCGGCTGGGGCAGCCGGAAATGGAATTGACGCGGCTATTATTATCGATACCGCTGCCATGGCAGTAGGGGCAAATGCGACCGCGCTGGGTGGCATTCTCGATAATATGCTGAGTACGGCGATCAACGTATTGTTGGCCGATGCGACGGAAAAAGTTAGTAATAGGTGAAGTCTTCATACTTCTCCTCCCTTTCTGTGAAAAGAACACTGTGAGCTACGAGCTTGGCTATTATAACATGAAAAATATCATTATGCAATGGAAGAAAAATACCCCTTGCGGGGTATTTTTTAGTGTGAGGTAGATTTTGGAGATGTGTTTAGTACATGCCACCCATGCCGGCACCAGCGGCGGCAGAGTTGTCTTTCTCAGGGAGATCGACGATGAGCGCGCCCATAGTGATAGTGGTTGCAGCGATGCTAACAGCATTCTGAACAGCTTCACGAGTGACGCGAGCTGGATCAACAACACCTTCTTGCTTGAGGTCGATTAGGCCATTCTCGGGCGACATGACATTGATGCCTTGCCCGTCTTTGGCGGCTTCAACTTGCGCAAGGAGTGCTTGGCTGTTGAGGCCAGCATTTTCCATGATCTGGATGAATGGCGCTTTAAGGGCGTTCTTGAGAATAGTTGCGCCAGCATTGTCGTCTTTAAGCTTCTTGCTGAGATTAACAAGCGTGACACCGCCACCTGGAACGATGCCTTCATCGAGAGCAGCTTTAGTAGCAGCAACGGCATCGTCGACGCGGTATTTCTTTTCATCGATTTCGGTTTCGGTAGCACCGCCAACCTTAATAACGGCAACGCGGCCCTTGAGGGCGGCTGCACGTTTGTTGAATTCGCCGGTTTCGTAATCAGAAGTAGAAGCTTCGGCTTGAGCTTCGATTTGGGCGATGCGAGCCTTGACAGCGGCCGGTTTGCCAGCACCTTTGATGATAGTAGTTTCATCTTTGGTGGCAATAATTTTGTGAGCAGAACCGAGGACTTCGAGACCAGAATTTTCGAGGCTCATGCCTTTATCGGCCGAAACGACGGTAGCGCCGGTGAGAATGGCGATATCTTCCATAATTTCTTTGCGGCGATCGCCGAAAGATGGAGCTTTGAGAACGAGTGTATTAAAGACGCCTTTGAGCTTGTTGAGAACGAGTACGCTGAGCGCTTCGCCTTCGACTTCCTCGGCAATAATGACGAGGTCTTTGCGCCCAGTTTGAGCCATTTTCTCAAGGAAAGGCACAATGTCATTGACGGCAGAAATCTTCTTATCGGTAATGAGGATTTCTGGTTTGTCGAAAGTGGCTTCTTGACGATTCGCATCAGTAATGAAGAAAGCGGAAGCGAAACCTTTGTCGTAAGTGAAGCCTTCGGTAATCTCGGATTGCATTTCGAGACCTTGACCTTGCTCGACAGTAACAACGCCGTCTTTGCCGATTTTCTCGATTACGTCAGCGATGAGCTTACCGATTTCGGCGTCGCCAGCAGAAATGGTGGCGACTTCGGCAATCTTTTGACTATCGCCATCGATTTTTTCGGCAGTTTTATTGATGCCTTTAACGATTTCGGCACCAGCAGCTTCGATGCCTTTGCGTAAATCCATAGGATTATGGCCGGCAGCAATGAGTTTGTTGGCTTCGGCGATAATGTTGTAAGTTAAGACGGTAACGGTAGTAGTGCCATCGCCGGCAACTTTGTTGAGCTTCTGAGCGGCGGTTTTGATGAGCTTGGCGCCCATATCGTAGCCGAGGGTATAATCATCTTCTTTGCCGAGATCGATAGCTTCAGCGACGGTCACACCATCATGCGTGATGGTTGGTGCGCCGTAGCTTTTGTCGATGACGACATTGCGGCCTTTAGGACCGAAAGTGACTTTGACGGCGTCATAGAGAGCTTTAGCGCCACCGAGAACTTTCTCGCGGGCTTCGGCATCATAAAATACTTTTTTTGCCATGAATGAACTCCTTATAATGTGGCGAGAGCATCTTCTTCTTTAATAATCAGATACTCTTCCCCGTTAACTTTAACCTCTGTTGCGGAATATTCGCGATAAAGGATGCGGTCGCCAGCTTTGATATTTTTAACGTCTGGGCCGACGGATTCGACAACTGCAGTGTTTTGCTTCTCTTTTGCTTCGCCAAGGAGAATGCCGGAAGCGGTCTGTTCGACAGCGGCATCTTTCTTTGCGACAACACGATCAGCAAGAGGTTTAATAGCCATATTTTCCTCCTAATAAATTGGTACAAATTCAGTGTAACGCGTCATTTTAGCACTGTCAAGCGTCGAGTGCTAATTTCGGATTATGAAGTTTTATGGGGTATTATAAAGATATGATGTGGAGGAAAAATGAGCGGCGAGTATCGACGTTCGTGAAGATATATTATCGGCCATTTTTAGTCTTATTTGCGCTAAATATTTTGGCGTTGGTGACTTTGCTAAGGGATAATTTTAGTTTTACGGATGACTTGTACCGAGCGATTTATGGCGATGCGTGGTCGGGTGATTTTAATAGATATGCGTCGAGTGCGCTGAGCTATTTGTTGCATCAAAGTTTTCGCTTGTTTGATATTTCGCCGATTCCGCAGATTGTAGCGATGGGAATAATGGCGACGACGAGTATGATGCTAGTGAAATTGTTGGTGGGCGAGCCGCGAAGTTTGAAAAAGAGCGTGTGGCCACTACTGATGGCGAGCTTGATTACGCTAAGTCCGTTTATGATGAATGCATGGATGTATAAATTTGATGCGCCATGTATGGCGTTGGCGATTTTTGTGAGTGTGCTGCCCTATACGCTATGTTGGGGAAAAATTAAATGGGCGGAAATTAGGGATGGAAATGGATGGGCGCTAGGTAAATTTATATTGCAGTTGTTGGTGATTTTGACATGCGTAATGGTGATGTGGATGAGCTTTCAGGCGGCGTGTGGCATATTTTTGGCGGTGGGGCTGACGCTAGTAATCAAAGACCGAATCGAAAAGCGGCCGCGAAATTATTGTCAAACAATAGTATTTATTGGCGCGTATCTGGCATCGTCGGTGTTGGCGTATTTATTGGTAAAAGATGGCAGTTATTATCGGAATATTACAACTTTTGCGCCAGCGGAAATGTTGAGCGGGGTGATGAGCAATTTGTCTTTGATATTGCAATGTATGCTAGATTCGCTAACGGTGTGGTGGGGGATATTGATTGCGGCGATAGTGATTTTGATGATGGTGTTAGTGAGTGGGCGAAAAGCGGATTGGCATAAGGGGGCGCTGATGCTGATTTATTTGGGAGTGATATTGGTAGTGGCGATTGGGCCATATCTGACGCTGGAAGAATTTCCAGTGAACGGACGGTCGATGTTGGGCGGCTGTTGGGCGCTAATGCTATTCTTGCTACTGGGGTGGTCACAACTGGTGCGAGTAAAACGGCAAAGAAAATGGTTGATATGTGTGCCGGTAGTGGTGTTGCTGTATGGTTTCATGACTTTTGCGTGGAGCTTTGGTAATGCGCTAGCGAGCCAATATGAGCATGATACGATGCGGGTGACGATGATAACGCAAGATCTTGCGGAGATTTATCCGACGGCGGAAGATTTTAGTGAACGCGCGTTTAGAATTACGGGAAGCGTAGGTTTGTCGGCGGTGATGACGGAGCATTTTCGAGTGTTTCCGGCGGCAAAATATGTGTTTTTCATTGCGCAAGAGGGGGTGAATAGTGATGCGTTGGGGCATTATCGGCTGTTTGATTATAGTGATATTAATACGGACTGGGTGACAGATTGGTTTGATGCGGACTATGATTGCGGAACGGGCGAATATGAGACGCTGCGGGAGAATTATTATTATACGATTCGGGAGAGCGTGAAAGAAATTAAGGGGAAAAATTTAGTGTGCATTGATTTGTCGGAAGAGGCGCGATCGAGTTATTACGATGCGATTCGGCCGATATTCTCTCCGATATTGCCTAAATAAGGTATCATAAAGGTATGAGTATAAAAGAGAAAATTCCGTTTTATGATAGTTTAGTAATCCCTTATCACATTGGTAAAGCGGCGTATTGGGGTATGCGCTATGGCTTTCCGGGCAAGAAATTGACGGTGATTGGGGTGACGGGGACGAATGGTAAGACGACGACCTCTTTTATGATTTGGAAGATGTTGAATGAATCGGGGCGCAAAGCGGGGGTAATGACGACAGTCGGTTGGGGTGTGAATGAGATTCATGAGCAGATGGAGCATATGACGACGGTGGATTCGAAGCTATTGAATGAACGAATCCAGGCGATTGTGAATGCGGGTGCGGAATATCTGGTACTGGAACTGACGAGTCATGCGCTGGCGCAACATCGGGATTTGGGGGTACCGATTGATATTGCGGTGATGACAAATGTGACGCATGAACATTTGGACTATCATCGGACCTTTGAGCGTTATCGTGATGCGAAACGGAAATTATTTAAGCAGGCGCGTTATGGAGTGATTAATGCGGATGATGCGTCGGCGAAGTTCTTTGAGACGGATATTCGGGAATATACAACTTACGGAATTAAGGGTGGGCGATTGAAGGCATCAAAGGTGAAATTGATGCCGGATGGCGTGGAGTATGAAATTTCGTCAGAGAATTTGAAGATTAAAACGCGGATTGCGGGGCAATTTAATGTGTCCAATTCCCTGGCCTGCGTGGCGGTAGGTAAGCGTTTGGGTTTGACGGATGATGAGATTGCGAAAGGTATTTATGCTCTGAAGGAAGTAGAGGGGCGAATGGTGAAGATTGACCGTGGACAAGAATTTACGGCGATTATGGACTATGCGCATACGCCAGATGCGTTTGAAAAGTTGTTGCCAGATATGAAGAAAGCGACGAAGGGGCGTTTGATTGTAATGTTTGGCTCAGCGGGCGGACGACGGGATCCATCGAAACGGAAGCCGATGGGCGAAATTGCGGGCAAATATGCGGATATCGTAGTGCTGACGGAGGAAGATGACCGTGATACACCATCGATGGAGATTTTGGAGATGATTGCGGAGGGGGCGCGCGAGCGTGGGAAAGTAGATGAGCGCGATTTATTTTTGGTCGTGGATAGGCCGACGGCGATTTTGAAGTGCTGTGAATTGGCGCGGAAGGGGGATACGGTACTGTTCTTGGGCAAAGGCAATGAGAAGACGATTGAGCGCGCGGATGGGCCGCATGATTATTATGAGCAAGATGAGATTGAAAAGGCGTTGAAGAAGGTGATGAAGAAGTAGCTTTCTCTTGAGGGGGCTTTCGGGGTCTTTTCGGGGGGTATGGGGTGGCGATTTTGGTGGCGGCGAGTGGGTCTTTGTCTGTATGGTTTTTGTTTAGGACGCGACGCGTAACTCTAATGGAAGGTGTTTTTAAGAGAGCGAGCTGTTTATTACTTCTCTTTTTGTGGGCGCGACGCGTCACGGTTTTTGGGGGGGAGATAAGAGGCATTATTGACTTTTGGGGCTAGGTGTGATATAATATAAGAGTAGTTCTATTCTTGAGCGGATTTTTGTTCAAGAAAAATAGAGGACTTAAGAAGGGTGGTGTTCTTTATGAGTGGAATGTTTCCGCAGGCGAAGTTTTATATTGGTTGCGAAACTGGGTTGTTTAGTTTCGAGTATGTGAACGAGATGAATTGGGGTCAGAAGACCTTGGAAGAAGCGTTCGCAGAGATTGCGAAGAATCTGCATGGACAGAATTGGATTAAGCAACAGCGCGCAAATCTGGTGGTAGTAGGAATTGATGCGTATAAGCATCACTATGTACTGAATAATCCGGCGGAGTGGCTGGTCGATCGTTTAGCGGTCGATTGTGACGGTGAATACATTGAGCCAATCGTGCGACGCATCAATAATCGCCGTATTGAAAAGGTGATTGTTTGTAACTTGGCATCGTGCGGCGATGAGGCGGTTATTCTGAAGGCAAATGTGAAGGCGCCGACGACGAAGCGTGGTTATTGCACGCTGTTCCCGACCTATTTGTCAATGAATACGCAGGAAATTGATGCAGTAATGTCAGCATTATTGGACTTGCATATGCTAAATATGGCAAGGATCCCTGGGCTGAAATGGCTGCGAGCGAAGTATCGTGATGAGCGCCAAGCAAAAGCGAGGGCGATTAATGCCTGGCGAGCATAAATAGCCAAGAAACATTTTTCACATAATAAGCGCCGACTGAAAAGTCGGCGCGTTTTTTTATGTTTTTTCGGGTGATTAGCTGAGCCAGAGGCTGACGCAACGAATATATCCCCCGCCCTTCTTGAGCTCGGTGACGTTAGGAGTTAGACAAATAAGACCGCGGCGTTCGAGCTCGGCTTGGAGGTGGGGCGCCTGGTTGGACATAATGACATGTTTGCCGGTGCTAACGAGATTATTGGCGAAGCCCTGAGTACATTCTTGATAATCGACGATGATTTTGTCGAGGTCGGTGAGAGCAGCAAGCTTTTGGTTAGACTCGGCATCGAGAGCGTCGGGACAATAAGCGATAGTATGGTCGTCAATGACAGATACGGCGAGGTCGAGGTCGTACCAGAAACTGTCGGCGTGGTTAGTGAAAGGATTGATATGTTCAGTACCATCGGGGTTGAGCTGGGGCTTGGCATGGAGCTGAATAAGTTCAAGGTCAAGCGTGTCGGCGGCAAATTGCTGAGCGGCGGAATCGGAACGATAACCGCGACCACCGAACAAATATTTTCCGCAGCGGAGCGAATCGCCTTGTCCGGAATAGAGTAAATTATTGGGTACGGCGATAGTTTTAATGCCCTGCTGCTCGAGACATTGTTTAGCATAAGCTTCTTCGGCTTTGCGAGCTTCAGGTAGACGCGCCATAACGGCGACGCCGTCTTTGACGAGAGCCCAGTTGGCGGTATAGACGCCATCTTGGCAATCTTTAGGCGGATCGACTTGAATTAATTCAATGCCAGCTTCGCGGAAACAAGCAAGAATAGCGGCATGCTCGGCTTTGGCTTTGGCGATATCGATGCGCTGCTGGGTGTAATAGGGGTTGATTTCGTAAGTGTCGGCAAAATAGTCAGCACCAGAAACCAAAAGTCTCTGATTAATCATGGAATTCCTTATTTTTTAGTTGGTTCGTAGTCGGCGATGCTATCGACGATAGTGTCTTTGTCGAAATCGAGAGCAAAGCCAGCGAGGGCGGCGGCAGCCATGTAATGGGTAGCCTCTTCCCCGGTGGCGTAGCTAGCGAGGTCGAATTTTTGACCAGAATAAGTAACGTTAGCTTCGACGGCGGTCTTGTAGAGCTTGAAGCGGTTGATACAAAGATCAGCATCGGCGCTGTGGCCATAAGTAAAAGTAGCAGTCTTGGATGGATATTTAGCGAAGAGGTCGTAATTGGCATCGTCGCGATTAAGGATGCTGAAAGATGGCTGAGTATTGAAAAGAATGGCTTTAGCATCTTCGGGGGTGGTGGTTGGCAAAATTGTCGCAGGAGTTTTTGATTCGGTATTATCGGTTAGGATGGCAATATAAATAGGTAAACCATAGAAAAGATGATTGGCGAGGCCAGTGCTGTCGATAGAGACGACGGCGTGGTCGGCGCCAGTGCGCCAGATTTTATAAAGCTGTTTATAGAGGTCGGAAGTGGACTTTGGGTCGATAATGAGACCAGTTTTGGCGTCGCGATGCTTGAGGATGTTCTGAAGAAAATGTGCAGTGATATCGCGGCCCGTATCGCCAGTAACGGCGATAATTTTAGTGTCCTTTGCGGGGTTGCTGTAATAAGTGGCGAGAAATCTCGCTTTGGCTTTTTGAAGTTTTGGTTTAATGCCGGATTTCTTCTCGTTTTTTGCCATGATGAAAATAGTATACCATCTCTTGAGAAAATGTGCTATAATACGGTACATCACGCTGAAAGCAATCGACGCGCGATGATCTTTTAATCTTTGACGGTGGACAAGTACTTGCGATTGTGAGTACTATCCACATATGTGCCCGTAGCTCAGTTGGATAGAGCGTCAGCTTGCGGAGCTGAAGGTCGTACGTTCGAATCGTATCGGGCATACCATAGTTGAATTTGAAAACACTTCCCTGCGCGGGGAGTGTTTTTTGTTTTTTAGGGATGTGATAGCGACGAGGTTTAGCTTAGCGAATACTAATGTTGAAGGAACCAGCTAAAGATGTCGTCGTAAGGCAAACTATAGCTAATAGTGGCATGGTTGCCGTTGATTTGTTGAAGAGTAACATTGCCGCCAGCATTATTAACTTCCGTCATAAAACTGTACATTCCGCTATAAAAATCGCTTTCTTCGGTACCCACATACATATGGATTGGTACGGACTTATAATCGCTGCCAGTCCAAGTAAAAACGCCTTGAGGGTAATTGCTGATGACGACAGCGGCTTTGAAGAAGGTGGGGTAGTCTTTAATTATTTTGAGTGCGGCGCGTGCGCCTTGGCTAAAGCCCATAATATAAACGCGATTAGGATTGGCTTGAGTGTCGGAGATGACTTGATCGATAAGGGCTTTATAAGTGGGGATGTTGCTGAATAGTTGCTCCCTACTAAGAGCGATGGGCGCAATAGAGATAAAATCGGAACGGGAAAACATATGTTCGACTTGTGGTCTTGAACGGACAGCAGCCGTATCGCTATTTTCGCCACTGCCGTGTAGAAAGACGATGACTGGCATATTATTAGTAGCGCCATCAGGAACGTTAAGTAAATATGGTATGTCATTATAATATTTCGTACCGCTAGTGGCAGTGATAGGCGTGGTACCAACTTGGTTATTGCTGGAGCCGCCGGAATTGCTGGCGGTAGTTTCTTTAGGTTTTTGAGTACAGGTAACGGTCGTGCTGGAGGTCTTGCCGTTAGAAGAAATAACGTTAATAGTAGTGGAACCTGTTTTCATACAGAGGACGCTATTGTGTGTGACGGTAGCAATATTGGTGTCGTCGCTGGTGATGGAGTAGGTTTTGTCGCTGGCGTCATCGGGCGAGACGGTGACGCTGAGTGCGGAAGATTCGCCGACATAAGTAGTGTCACTGGTAATGCTAACTTCGATGCTGTCTATGCCAGAAGCAAGTGTGGTAGAAAGAGCGCCGCCTGGAATAAAGAGTTCGAGCAAAACCCAAAATAGGCCCCAAACGGCGATGCCGACGAAAATTTCAAATAGGCGTTTTTTTGCGGTAGCGACGCGAGATTGATCGTCTTTGGCAGTAAGAATAAGAAAGCCGCACCAAATGATGCCGATGGTGGCGATGACGCCAACGGAAGCAGTGAGAATATTAATAATGGTGTTGACGACGGTATAGATCATGCCGGTACCGCCGACGTCGCAGTCGATTAGATTAGTGCTGGCATCGCCACAGCTATTTTCAGCAAATGCAAAGGTGCTGAATGTAAGTGAGCTAAAAGAAATAAGCGCGAGAAAAGAGAAAAATTTAATAATATGGCGATTCATAATTTAACCATAACATATTTATGTTTGTGACGAATTAGAGAAAAGGAGGTTAATAAGATAGGAATGTGGTAAAATAAGAGATGGAAGCGTGGCCGAGTGGTTGAAGGCGCACGACTCGAAATCGTGTGGGCCGAAAGGTCTCGGAGGTTCGAATCCTCTCGCTTCCGCCATATATTGATTTTTAGTTCGGGCGGAAGCTCTGTCGCATGATTCAGCTCTAGCGAACGCTTCTGCCAGGTAATCTGCGGGTGAATGCCCGTTTTTTGATGCTTTCTTGGTAAAATAAGAGAAAAGGAGGAAAATGGCGAGTATTTTTACGAAGATTATTAATGGCGAAATTCCGAGCTACAAGATTTATGAGGACGAAAAAACACTGGCGTTTCTGGATATTAATCCTGAGGTGAAGGGGCATACGCTGGTAGTGCCGAAGGTGGAAGTGGACAAGATTTATGAGCTCGACGACGAAAATTGGGTGGCACTGTGGGCGACGGTGAAGAAAGTGGCGCAGCATATGGAAGAAGTGACAGGGCGACGCGTGGTGATGAAGGTAGTGGGGACAGATGTGCCGCATGCGCATGTGCATCTGACGCCGATTGATGAAATGTGGGAATATGGCAAGACGCTGCAACTGCGTGAAGATGAATTTGAGGCAATTCGCGAGAAGTTGGCATTCGATTAGCTTTGGTTCTATTGACTTTTTGAGCAAAGTGTGATATAATTAGAGTTGTTGCTGAAGTCTTTTTTTGGGAGGGGGTGAGAAAAGATGGCAGTTTTTGACGACGAAAAACTGAAGAGAAAACGCTACAGCTTCATTGGTAACAATCGCGAAATTTTAAGAAGCGCGAAAGTGGGCAATGAAGTGGAGATCGTGGCCAAAAACGAACGGGGGTGCAACGAACTAATTCTATTTCGCGTGACGCGAAATGCGCACCTTGGAAAAAGGCAGAAGTGGGTGTATGGGCGAGTATTAAACTTCCCCGCTGATGAATATTATCAGATTGAAATCAAAATGTATGACGGTGAGCCGTCGTTGGATTCAATTGAGATCTATATTCAAGCACCACCGACGCTAATTGCAGAACTCCGCTAGCTTGGCTGGCGGAGTATTTTTTATGGTTGGGATTGATTGCCTTGTTGGGGCTTGGAGCGAAGTGATAAAGCTAATGTGACTCGACGGGCGGGCGATGATGGATGTCGTCCATAATGCCAATATATGAGTTTTTTGGTGCAGGCTGATTGCGCTTAGGTGGGACAAAATGAACGCCTTGGGCTTCGGTGCGCTCGACCCATTTGTCGGTATTGTAGTGGTTGGGCATAGGCATGAGAATATGGCCGGCATCGTATTCCTTGCGCATAGTCTGAATTTCGCTAGCAAGCTGGCGTGAGCGGTTCCCTGGTTCGACGGCGAGGTTGATATATTCGCCGAGGACGATGGCGCCAAATTTTTGAGCGCGAGTTTTGGCGTTAGGGTATTTTTCGTAGCGGGCTTTGAAAAATTCCTCGTTGACATCGCCGATACCACGGCCGACGTGGGTGCTGGAGTCGTACCAAACGGGGACGCCGCGCATTTGATGCTCGCTGCCGTAAGGGCTTTGCTGAAAACTGGATTTCCAAAAAGTGTAGCCATTGACGCTGGCAGCTTCGGGGATAGCTTGGGAAACGAGGTATTGAGCGATGGCGAGAGTGGAACCACTACGAGAGACCTCGTCGATGATGGTAATATTCTTCCCTTCTAGGCTGGTAGGGGTGGACATAATTTCGTCAACGTCTTCAGTATCGATGCCGCCCGGAATATAGAGGGCGCGGATGCGGGCGAGGTCTTCGCGGGTGACATTTTCTTTGCGAAAATCGCTGAAGGTAGCGACACGAGCAGATCCGTCGGCTTCGCGAATGTATTCGTTGGACTCGATGGGGGTATCGGTGCGGGCGAACCATTCTTTACGGTCGATGGCGAGATAAGAATGCTTAGGGCGAGCTTTATTAGTAAAATCGTCCCAAAAAGTGTTAACAAGCCAACTGACCGGACGGGCGGATTTATCGAGATAAATAACATGGTCAGCAGCGGGAAGTTCTTTGCTTTGAAAGCCTTCGTCTTCGCCAGCGATGACGGCAATAGTATCAGCGGTGGCAGTAACGAAACGCCCCATAGTCTCGTCGAGTGGTAAGGTTTCGGCGCGGTCGCCCCAGTTGGGGCCGAGCTCGGCTTGCTGGGAGAAGATAGGAAAATCTGCGGGATTGACGTGATAGCGTTTGGCGGGATCTTGTTGAAGCTCAGCTTCGGTGTATTGAGTGGGGTCTTCAGGAAAACGTGGAACAGCCTCGGTAGTATTGGGTGCAGTCTCCGCGTGGACGTTTGCGGAAGTTTCGCTAGGTGTATTTGGAGCGGTGAGGCTCCATTGACTGGTGGTTTCGGGGTGGTTGTTTTTGCTGGCTCGTTCGTGACTGTACATATTTTTATTTTTGTTTTTCTCGCGTTTTTTTGATTTTTGCCGGATTTTGCGGCAGGTTAATAGATAGAGTATAGCATAAGTGGATTAAAAAGTCAAGAGGGGTGTATGGTGGTGATGATTTTTTGGTGGGGTGGGGTTTGCTTGCGCAGGGTTCTTGTTTGGGGTGCGACGCGTAACTTTAATGTGAGGCATTTTTAAAAGAGCGAACTTTTTATTACTTCCCTTTTTGTGGGTGCGACGCGTAACTTTAAGCGTAGCGCATGATATAAAAAACCGCTTCAGCGA
>CAZOYU010000007.1:48447-55454 GCA_964584145.1 uncultured Candidatus Saccharibacteria bacterium
GGGTGCGACGCGTAACTTTAAGCGTAGCGCATGATATAAAAAACCGCTTCAGCGAACGAAGCAGTTTTTTGCGGTTGAACGAGAATTAAATGTGTTCAAGCTCGGATTTCATTTTTTCGAGCAGATCCTGTTTGTCGGAGAGGGACTGGCGAGTTTCGGCGACAAGCTCCTTTGGTGCCTTCGTAACGTAATTCGGGCTGTCGAGGCGCTTCTCGAGCGTGAGAATCTCTTGATTCATCTTAAGAATGCGATCTTCGAGATTGTGCTTGTATTTCTCGTGGACATCTTTAGGAATGTCGAGATAGACATTGTGATTATGGATGGCGAGATGCAGACCCTTGGCATTTTCTTGCTCGATCTGAGGCACACACGGCGCTTTAGTGAGATGCTGAATTAAGAGCTGATTGTCATACATGAGTGGGTCGTCATGGAAGGCAATTGGACAATTATTAGCACCCGGAATGCTCTGATAGTGGCTGCGAATATTAGTGATAATCTCGATGAGTTCAGCAAAATCGGCGGCTTTTTGCTGGTCATACTTGTATGGTGTCGGCCAGGCTTGGGAAATAAGCATGCCGTCGGTCCAGCTGAGAGTCTGCCAAATGGTTTCAGTAACGAATGGTGCGAAAGGATGCAACATGGTGAGAATCTGTTCGAGAGTGGACTTGAGGAGATTAGTGTTTTTCCAGAGCTTTTCGGTCTCGATAAACCAGTCGGCATATTTGTTCCAAATGAGATCGTAGATGAGGTCGCCGGCCTCAGCGAAACGATAATGGTCGAGAAGTTTTTGGAGCTCGGCGTTAGTGCGATTGATTTGCTCGAGAATCCAGTCTTCGCCAAAACTCTTGATTTCGATATCAGTGGAATCGGTTGGATTGTGGTCGACGATATCTTGAACAAGGCGGGAGATGTTCCAGACTTTATTGCAGAGATTGCGGCTGGCCATGACTTTGCTAGTGCTAAAGGCTTGATTAATGCCGGCGGAGCGGCTAGCAATAAGGCCAAGGCGGAGTGCATCGGAGCCATATTTGGAGACAATCTCGATTGGATTGATGACATTACCTTTAGACTTGGACATTTTTTGGCCTTTTTCGTCGAGAACCATGCCGTGCATATAGACATCTTTGAATGGAATGTCGTCGGTAACATAAAGGCCGAGCATAATCATGCGGCCAACCCATTGAAATAAGAGGTCGGCGCCCGTTTCCATGACGGAGGTTGGGTAATGCTCTGGGCGGTCGCTAGTGGTGATGTATGGCCATTGGCCGGAGCTGAACCAAGTATCGAAGGTGTCGTTGTCGCGGCGATAAGTCTTGCCGTTAATAGTGATAGTAGGTTCGTTAACGCGAGTGTCGTAGATCCAATCTTTCGGGTCGTCGACGTTGACGAAGGCAGGGATCGGGATGCCCCAAGGGATTTGGCGGGAAATGTTCCAATCTTTGAGCTGACTAAGATAGTTAATGAGGACCTGTTTTTTGCTGGCAGGATGGAATTTGATCTTCCCTGCTTTGAGAACTTTGATGGCACGCTCGGCGAGTGGTTTGACGTTAATGAACCATTGCTCCTTGAGAAGTGGTTCGATGACGGTGTCGCACTTGTAACAGTGGCCGACAGAGTGAGTGATAGTTTCTTCGCCGCGCAGGAGGTCGCTGTTTTTGAGTGCCTCGAGAACCTTGGTGCGAGCCTGAGCAGTTGTGAGGCCTTCGTAGTTGAAGCCGGCATTTTTATTCATTTTGCCATCGTTGCCGATAACAGTAATCATTGGAAGATTGTGACGTTGGCCAACCTCAAAGTCGTCTTGGTCGTGGGCTGGTGTAATTTTTACAACACCCGTGCCATAGTTCATATCGGCGTGTTCGTCGGCGATAATCGGAATTTCACGGTCAGTCAGAGGTAATTTAAGCATAGAACCAACGAGGTCTTGGAAACGCTCGTCGTTAGGGTTGACGGCGACAGCGGTGTCGCCTAGGAGAGTTTCAGGGCGCGTGGTCGAGACGACGAGCTCGGTGATACCATTCTTCGGGGTGACAAGTGAGTAAGCGATTTGCCAGAGCTTACCCTGCTCTTCTTTATGAGTAACTTCGATGTCGGCAAAAGCGGTCTGGTGCTTAGTGCAATAGTTGACGAGCTTTTCGCCGCGATAGATGAGCTTGTCGTCCCAGAGTTTCTTGAAGGTGCCATAGACGGTGTCGATGACTTTTTGATCGAGAGTGAAAGTGAGGCTGGACCAGTCACAGGAGGCGCCAAGCGCGCGAATTTGCAGCTCCATGTTGCCGCGTTGCTCGATAACGAAACTCCAGACTTGGTTATAGAGGTCATCACGGGTGAAATCGAAACGGGTCTTCCCTTCAGCTTCGAGTTTACGCTCATAGACAACCCAAGTTTCGAAGCCAGCATGGTCTGCGCCCGGAATATACCACGCGTTCTCACCTTTCATGCGATGATAGCGGGTGAGAATGTCCTGGAGTGCGATGGTGAGGCCGTGGCCAATATGTAGATTACCATTGGCGTTTGGCGGTGGCATGACAATAGTGTAAGGTTGTTTATTTTTATCGTTGGATGGTTTAAATGCGCCCGATTTTTCCCAGAGTGCGTATACGTCTGGCTCGTATTGATTCGGCTCGTAGGTTTTGCTAAATTTCATGGTTTTATTATAGCATGAATAGCGAGTTTTTACCTCTTTAGGAGCGGCTCGCGCTTCCCTGTTAGAGTTTTGTTGTTTGTTTGCGATATTTCGGGCAGATTTTTAGCGTGATTAATTGCGATTTTTTGAGGCGGACTTCGGCGGATTTTTACGTGGATCCGCGTTATTGCTATGGCGCTTCCCTGTTATTTCCACGTGAAAACGCAAAAATACCGTCAAAATTCCACGTGGAAGTTGACGGATTCCAATATTTATATCCTAATTTTCTGTTTGCACCCTTACGCTACGCGTCCCAAACGCAATCACTTCGTTGGTTGATTTTATTATATATGGTTGCGGGATGCTAAGTCAAGCGGATGTAAATAATAGAGATAGTTGGCGGGTGGAGTTGGCGTTTTTGGGGAAAAAGTGGATAATGTTGGTAGAGATGGCGTTTATTCGAAAGTTTAAGACTGGTAGTGGGGCGACGGGCGTGCAGGTCTGCTGGAAACAGGGCGGGGAAGTGGTGCGGACGGTGCATATTGGGTCGGCGAATAGCGAATACGGGCTGGAAAAATTGTTGAAAAAGGCGCAAAAAGTGATGGATGAAGGGAAGCGGCCGCTGTTTGATCTGGATAGCTTCGATGTCGAGAATAAAAAATAATTTTTTGGAGTTGCGCGATTTTTGAAATTTTGGGCGAGTTTTTATTCGATTTGCGGTTTTTTGTATTTTTTTTGACTTCTCGAATTTGTTGCGTTTTTTTGCGTGAATTTTTTTGGAATTTTTGCCGAAATTCGTGGTTTTAATAGATAGTGTCAAGACTTGACGAGCGATTTTTGGTTGTTTTTTGTGGCCGATTTTTTATGATGGGTTCTGCTTTTTCTTGAAAAATTTGGAATCTTCTTGTGATTTTTAGTTTTTGGCCGAATTGGGCGTGTTTTTCTGCATTTTATGCGATTTGCGGATTTTTTGCGCTCATTTTTTTGAAAAATTAAAAAAAATAGCCGCGTGATGCGGCGAATTTATGCGAAAAATGAATATTTTGGCCAAAATTGCGGACTTTTGGCTAAGATAGGAGCGGCGTATGCAGATTTTTTGCGGATTTTGGGCAAAAATAAGGTTGTTTAGGTAGATTTTGCAGATTTTGTGGCCGAATTGAGAGAGTTTTCCACAGTTTTGCGATAGTTTTCCACATGGTTTTGCACAGGGTAGAGCAGATTGATAATCTTTTTGGTCTCCGTAGTGCTGAGATTGGTAGGAAGGCAGAGGACGCGAGGATGCATAGCTTCGGCGACGGGTGCCATCTTGGGATTATAAAAATAGATGCGATTATCGACTGGGCCTGGGTAGAGGAGCGGGGAATACCAGCGACGGATGAAATAACCGGAGGATGCCAAAGCGTGATATGCCTCAGTGGCGCGGTGGCTATCGTCAAAAACGACAGGAAAAGCGAGCAGAGGTTCGGCTTTTTCGGCCAAAATATGAAAATAATTGGCGGTTTTGAGATATTTTTGATAGAGCGTGGTATTTTGCTCACGGCGGCGGTAATCGGCGGGAAGGGATGAGATGTTTTTGAGAATTACATCGCAGGCGAATTCGGTGATAGCGTAGGATGGAGCTTGGGAGGCAGATTGTTCGAGCGGCGTAACGGCCGGCTCGTAGGTCTTAGTTTTGAGTAGAAATTCGCGAAAATTGCCTTTGAATTGGTTGGGTACGCGTTGGAGCAGAGCATTTTGGGCGCGATAAGCGCGAATCTTGAGATCGAGCGAGCGGGGCGCGGTAGGAAGATTGATTAATTCATGAACGACTGCTTCGTATAATTGCAGGTTGGTCTTTTTAAGACGCGGGTTGATATAAATGGCGCCACCGAATTTGGTTTGCTGAAGAATTTTTTCGACACCAAATGAATGAATTGAAATATCAGCGACGGGGCGGCTTTTATGGTCGAGAGCCATGCGGGCGAGGCAATGAGCGGAATCTTCGATGAGAATGAGACCTTCGGATTTGCAAAGACGGCCGATAGTTTGAATTTCGGGATTAATAATGCCGAGAGTATGTTGTACGACGATGGCGCGGGTATGTTTGCGGACGTGTTTGCTAGCGTCGGTGATAGAGAGGGTAGCAGGGTCAATGTCGGCATAAACGGGTTTTAGGTCGGCGACAAGAATTGGGTTGATCGAAGTGATGCAAGTATAAGGCGTGGTAATAACATCGCCTGGGCCGAGAGTATTGCGGATGGCGCGATAGACAGTAGCCATGCCGTAACGGGCTTTGAGACACAAAAACCAGTCGTTAGGGTCGGTGTGAGAATATTTAGCCAGCTGCTGGCGCACGGCTAAATTGGAATTGCTGGAATTCATTATATATATTATATCGCGTTGAATCAGGATTTTGAACGCGCTGAGCAAGTTTAGTGGATGATGGAGCGCGGGGCGATGTCGAGTGAGTAAGGGTTGGTGGCAGTTTCGCCAGATTGAATCGAAAAATAGGCAGCCGAGGCGACCATGGCGCCGTTGTCGGTACTAAATTTTGATTCAGGGAAGTAGACTTGGTGGGTTTGGCTGAAAGTTCGAGTGATAGTTTCGCGGAGAAGTTGGTTGGCGCTGACGCCGCCGGCAAGGAGGATGGATTTGGCTGAATAAATTTGGGATGCGGTTTGAAGTTTTTTAGTGAGAATATTGACGGCAGTGAGTTGGAAGCTGGCGGCAAAGTCGGCGATTTGCTGAGGGGTGAGCTGGGCATGGAGTTCGTGGGAAGGAGTGGTGATAGGGAGATTCAGCTCTTTTTGGACGGCGCGAAGAACGGCAGTCTTGAGACCACTGAAAGAAAAATCAAGTTGGTCGACTTTAGGGATGGGGAGGTGATATTTATGCGGATCGCCAGTCTGGGCGGCAGCAGCAATGGCGGGGCCGCCTGGGTAGGGAAGACCGAGAATTTTGGCGACTTTATCGAAACATTCGCCAATGGCGTCATCGCGGGTAGTGCCAACAATTTCGAAATAGTCGTGACGCTGCATATATATAATTTGGGTGTGACCGCCAGAAATGACGGCAGCGAGGAGGGGGAATTCGGGTTGGTAGCCGCTGAGCCAGTTGGCGTAAATGTGAGATTTGAGGTGATGAGTTGGGTAGAAAGGTTTGTTGTGGAGAATAGCAAGAGTGCGGGCGGCAAGCGTGCCAGCAAGGAGCGAACCGACGAGGCCTGGGGTATGAGTAACGGCGATAGCATCGAGATCGTCGAGGGTGAGCTGGGCGTCTTGGAGGGCTTTATCTAAGACAGGGTTAATGGCTTCGATGTGGGAGCGGGCGGCGATTTCGGGAATGACACCACCGTAAGTGGCATGGATGTCGATTTGGGAAACAACGACATTCGACAAAATATGGACGCCGTCCTCAACAATGGCGGCGGCAGTCTCGTCGCAAGAGCTCTCAATTCCCAAAATTTTCACTGTGATTATTATAACATTTTTGGGGCGGGATGGCGAGGTAGTGCAGGGGGAGGATTTGTTATACATGAGCGTAATGTGATATGATTAACATAAGGTTAATAATATTCAAGAGAGGTCAAGATTTTTATGGAGAGCGTTGAGCAGTTTGTCGATCAGCTGATTGATGAGAAAGAGTTGGGGGTTGAAGGCGATGTGCGGACGGCACTGAAAATGGACATGATGGAGCGGCTGCTCGACCAAATTGATAAGGCGGCGATAAATGCTTTGCCGGAAGATAAGGCGATTGAATTGGCGGATAAGCTGGATGATGAGAATTTCTCAGATGAGCAGATTGCGGCATTTATGCGTGATAGCGGCTTGGACCTCGAGCGAATTGCGCTGGAAACGATGCTGCAGTTCCGGTTGTTATATCTTGGCAAGAATGCGAATATTGACACGGAAAAAATGCGCGAAACTGCTGAAGCGGCGGAGCAATAGAGGGTGCGAAGATGAGCGAAGGAAAGAGAGGCGAGAATGGCGCGCGGGGGGAGAATCAAGGCGGGCAGTTGGGAGCTTGGGATGGCATGGGGGACGTGCCATTTGCAGGTGGTGCGCTGCCAGAACATAATGACGCGGCGGCTAAGGGGGCAGAGGAGGAGCCGGTTGTAGAAAGAATTGTGCCTAGTCCTGAAGATATTATAGAGCCTGGTGACAATGTTCCGCGGCATGGGAACGGAGTTCGCGGGAGGATTGTTGAAGGCGGCGAATTAGCCGGTCCGGTGGTTGATGCGGAAGAACCTGTGCCTTCTTTGGGTGATACGGGGTTGGAGGACGGTAGTAATACGGGGACGCCGAGCGAAGATGATATTGCGTACCAGAAAACATTGGAAGCGATGTCTCAGCGCGGGAAGGATTATGACCCGGTATTGGATAATGCTCTGAACGGCACGCCATTG
>CAZOYU010000008.1:0-40052 GCA_964584145.1 uncultured Candidatus Saccharibacteria bacterium
TGGAAAGCGGCGCAGACGAGGGCAGAAGAGCCGATTGCGGCAGAAGGCGGTGAAGCGAATGAGAAAGCGGAGCACGAGCGCTTAATTAATGGCATTTTTGATAATTACGCGACCAAGATTTATGATGCGGCAGAGCGAATTGGCATGTCGCTGGATAATATTATGGATTTGCGCGAAATGGGCAACGATGAATTGACAGCGTTATATGCGGAATTAAACAAGACTGACGCAGGAGGCGCGGATGCTGGCGCAGAAGAGACTGGCAAAACTGGAACAGGAGCTGAAACGGGCGCGGAAAGCGGTGAGACTGGAGCTGACGGAGCTGGCGCAGAAGGCCCAGCTGAAGCAGGAGCGGCCGAAGCTGGAGCAGCTGGCGCAGCGACTGATACTGTCGAAGCGGGGGCGGCAGCTGGTGCAGCGGAAGCGAGCGAGAATGAAGGTGGCGATGAAGCGAATGGAAATAATGGCGCGGAATCTGGTACACGAATCGTTTCGGGTACTGTAATTCTTCCAGATGGTACGGAAATACCGATATCAGCAGAAGAGGCGGCGGAAGGCGCAGAAGGCGCAGAGAACAGCGCGGAAAATGCCGGTGATGAAGCGGAAGAATTAGAGGAACGCAAGGTAGGATTCTTCAAAAAGATTGGCCGGAGAATGGGTGAGTTTATCAAGAAGAATGGTGTACGCTTAGGGGCTCTGACGCTCGCGACGGCATTGTTATTTACAGGTGCGACGCAGCTGCGCAAGAATATGCAGAATAGGCAGCCTTGGACTACGTCGACAGAAACGGATGGCGGCGATATTGACGATCGATATGGGGATGCAATGGAAGCAATGGAAAGCCAGGGTATTATCGATGGTTATGGCGAAGAAGGCATGTGGAGTTGTGATACAAAGACAGGTAAATATAATTTCGCAGACGCAGAAGCGGTAGCGGAAGCCGTAGAAACGAATGATGCGCGCGAAATGCTGAAGTATACGGCGCGGAATCAATCGGAATCCTTTGCAGACTATATGGTAAGTATGCCAGATGAGGTACGGCCAGAATCATTGCGCGGAATTACAGATATTCGCGAAATGGAAAAAGCGATTGAGAATTTGAGTAATGATGAGCATAAAGCGGTATTTGAGAACTTTAGTGATGTGCTCGATAATGCGACCGTGAAAGATATTACATTGAACGGGCGCTATGATAATGCTTATATGCGCTTGAAGGATAGTAACGGTGATGTGACGCACGATAATATGGAATTGGTACGCTGTACGACAACGGAAAACGGTACGCATGCACAGGAGATTACATTGCATGATAAAGATGGCAATGTAATCGGTACATTTATCGTAAAAGCAAACACGAATACGTCGATTGGTAAGAAAGGCTGCATGCAAGTAGTGCGTCCAGAAGGTTCGCCAGAGCTGAGTTCACTGGATGAGATTCCAGAGAATCCGGATGAGCCTGGTGAGCCGACTCCAACTCCGGAAACGCCTGACACCCCAACGCCAACTCCGGAAACGCCTGACACCCCAACGCCAACTCCGGAAACGCCTGACACCCCAACGCCAACTCCAGAAACGCCGGAACCAGATAGCCCAACGCCGGAACTCGAAGCGAAGGATCCAGAAGAGATTGAGAAGAATATGGACGTGAGCGACGATGAATCGACGAACGATTTGACGCAAATGGAAGCGGGCGAACAAACGGAACGCCCAGAAACAAATGGCGATTATAACCCAGATACGCAGACCTTTGGCGATACGAGTCCAGAAGCTGGCACGGGCGATACGGATGGCGACGGCGTAGTGAATTCAGGCGCGGAACAAACGGGCGCGCAAGATACTTCGCTAGAAAGCGCGGACGGTTCGGGCCGAACAATTGAGCAAGTTATCCAAGATGCGGACACTTCAGCGGTAACAGATACAGGTGAACGTGTGTCCGAGCAGGAAAACCGAACACCAGAAGATACGCAAGCGCAGCAACAACAAGAAGCAGCACATGCAGCGGAAGAGCGAACTGTCCAAGAGCAGGCGCAGGGGCAGCAAGATGCGGCGGATCGCGAAGCGGGTAGAAGCCAACAGAGTGCAGATGAGCAAGCGCAAGAACGCGAAAACGTGATGCAAAATTTGGAGAATTATTAAAACCATAGCGACTGAGCGAGGACAAAAATGAAATTCGGTTTATTAAAAGGAGTAATAAACATGCAAAAACAAACAAATAGCAAATTTAAACGGAGGCTGAAGCTGGCAAGCGTGAGTGCGATTGCACTGACGGTGCTGCTGCCGGTAGCAAGTTACGCGTGGGGGCCGGACCGCGAAACTTATACGATGGAAAGTCCGGCAGACCATGTCACCTTCAACTCCATCACGAACAATAATGTGTTGGGCGATGAGCGCAACTTCGTGCGAGTGGCCGAAGTGGGCGCGAATGGTACTTTTACGGACGAAATTAAGATCGAGGCCGGCAAAGAATATGAAGTCTATATTGGCTATCACAATAATGCCGCGTCGAATCTGAATTATGCCGACGGTGCGCCGGGCGTAGCAATGGACGTGCGAGTGTCGTCGCAATTCCCAAGTACGGTAAGTGCTTCAAAGAAGGGCAAGGTTAGTGCGATTATCTCGTCATCTAATGCTACCCCGACGGAAGTTTGGGATGAAGCGTATTTTACGACTGATTCGGAAGCCGATATTGTGCTGAAATATGTGGAGAATTCGGCAACAATTTATAACGGCGGAAAATTGAACGGCACAAAGCTGGGTGGTGAATATCTCTTTAGCGAGAAAGGGGTCTATATTGGCTACAACGAGCTGAAGGGCTATTTACCTGGTTGCGCAGAATATTCTGGTCACATTATTTATCATGTTAAGGCTGAACAAGTCGCAGCAACTGTCAGCAAGACGGCTTCGTTGGATGGTGAGAATTTCTTTGAATCAGTTAGTCCAAAGCCTGGTGATACGGTGACTTATAAAGTTGTGTTAACAAATACGGGCACAACAGATTTGACGAATGTAACTTTCCATGATGTGCTGCCAACGGGCGTGAGCTTGATTGAAGGAACAACTATTTTAACAAATGCGAGTAATCCAAATGGCGTGAAAATGCCAGATTTGATTGGCCAAAATGGATTCAATACAGGTTTATATGGCGCAGGCGCGACTGCAACAATTATTTATCAAGTTAAAGTAAATAGTGATATTGTGCAAAATGGTGTGTGTGGCACAAATACATTTACGAACACAATTTTTGTAGACCACGATGCGGGCGAACTACAAGATAGTTCAACTTTGAAAATCGAGCGGGCATGTACGAATGGCGAAGAGCCTGGTGAGACGCCAAACGAATTGCCAAAAACTGGCCCTGGCGAAATCGCGCTAGCGATCGTAGCAGCTACGAGTGTGATTGTCGGTATATATTATTGGTATCGCAGTCAAAAAGAAGTAGTAGTACTACAAAAGACGGCGACCGGTAAAACGAAAATTACTGGCAAGAAAAAATAAATAATTAATTTGCTCCTTTGATAACAACATAGCCATCAGTCTGGGTATCCTGATGGCTATCCTTGTCTTTTTAGGACATGTTTGATATAATATGGCAAGTAATAAAGGAATTTTATGAAAAAAGCAGTCGTAAAGATCGGCGGCAAACAATATATTGTCGCTGAAAAAGAGACCCTCCGTGTGGACCTCCTCCCGGAAGGAACTAAAGAGCTCGCTTTAGACGCTTTGCTCGTAATTGACGGCGATAAGACCACTGTAGGTGAGCCAGCCGTTAAGGGAGTGAAGGTAAAAGCGAAAGTCGTAACAGAAAAAGTTGCCGGTGATAAGATCCGCGTGATTCGCTATCACTCCAAAAAGCGTGTTCATACTGAGACGGGCCATCGCCAAAAATATTCCGAGATTGAAATCGAGAGTATTGGTAAATAATTTAAAGCCACTCCGTGCGAGTGGCTTTTTGCTGCGCGAAAAAATGTTGGAATGTGCTTATGGTGTGGTATGATAAAAGTAATTATGAGTGTGATATTGGGTATAGTTATCGGTCTGTTCATGCTGATGTTGCTAGTGACGGCGCATGAATTTGGGCATTTTATCATGGCACGACGCAATGGCGTGGAAGTAGAAGAATTTGGCATTTGTTTTCCGCCACGCGCAATTGCTTGGCGCAAAGTAAATGGCAAATGGCGCCGTTTGAAAAGATCGGAATGGGAGAATGCGCCTGGGGAAGGAACAATTCTGTCGCTGAACTGGTTGCCGATTGGTGGTTTTTGCCAAATGAAGGGTGAGAGCGCGAGTGATCGGGCAAAAGGTAGTTTTGGGCGAACAACTTTCTGGCAGAAGACAAAGATTTTGTTTGGCGGTGTGCTGGCAAACTGGATTGTAGCGGCAATTATTCTCACTTTTCTGGCATGGGCAGGGATGCCGCATTTTATCGAGAATCAATTCCAAGTTGAAGCCGATACGGAAGCAGTGGGGTTGAGTAATGTTACGATTAATAGCGTAGAAGAGGATAGCCCGGCGAAGTTAGGTGGCTTGGCGAAGGATGATGAAATTATTGGCGCAATTACAAGCGATCATGAGCAGGTAGATATCACGACAGTTGATGAATTGTTGGATTTTAATGAACAACACGCGGGTGAAACGGTTTATATGCGAATTTTGCGCGATGGCGAGCAAATGACGGCAGCGATAGATTTGAATGAGAGTGATGCGGAATATATTTTAGGCGCAACGATTAGTGGCGAAGTGGTGTATGCCAGTACTTGGAGTGCGCCGATTGTAGGTGTAGGCGTGACTTTGCAATTGACGGGCGAGACTTTCAAGGGCGTAGGACAGCTGCTATGCAATCTCGTGAGCGGAATTGTAAAACAGGTGAATTTCAGTGAAGAGGTACGCTCAAGTGGCGCAGAAGAGCTGAAAGAAGCAGGCGATTCCGTGTCGGGGCCAGTTGGTATTGTGGGCGTATTGTTTCCAAAAGTGGCGCAGAATGGTGGACGAAGTTTGTGGTACTTGGTGGCATTAATTTCGATCTCGCTGGCATGTATGAATGTCTTGCCAATTCCGGCCTTGGATGGTGGGCGCTGGCTGCTGATTGCGATTTTTAAACTGCGCAAGAAGAAATTAACGAAAGAAATTGAGGAAAAAGTGGTGAGTCGAGCTTTTATGGTAATTCTGGCGATTGCCTTTATTGTAACAATTTTGGATATAACGAGGATTATTGGATGAGCAAGGAACGCAAACGGAAAAGCGGCATCGAAGAATTGCGCGCAAAAATAGCAAAGAAATCAAAACAGAGCAAAAAGTGGGCGGTTGCACTAAAAATCGTGTGGGCTTTTATGATGCTAGTGTGGGTGGCGGCAGTGTTATATGCGAGCCAATTCGCGGTGTCGTTTGTGATGATTTATATTCTACGCATGGATGCGGGGACGATTTTAACGTCATCGGCATTACAAACGCTATATTCAGCAATCGTATATGTATTGTGTTTAGTCATTACGATCTTTGTGCCATGGCAAATTGCGCATAGTAAGACAACGCGGGATGAATTGGGTTTACGCGGCGCGCCAACATGGACGGATATTTTGCTGGCGCCGATTGGCTTCATGGTGTTTATGCTAGTAGCGTCGGCGATATTGATGGTAATGCAGGCAGTGTTGCCGGAGGTTGATTGGTCACAAAGTCAAGACGTCGGTTTTAGCAATTTATTGACGAATGCAGATTTTCTATTGGCATTTATTTCGTTAGTAGTAGTAGCGCCAATTGCGGAAGAAATTATTTTCCGAGGTTGGTTGTATGGCAAAATGCGCGCAAAAATGCCAGCATTGCCGGCGATGTTATTGGTATCGGTGTTGTTTGGTCTGGTGCATGGACAATGGAATGTGGGTGTAACGGTATTCGTGATGAGCTTAGCGATGTGTACGGTGCGCGAGCTGACTGGTACGATTTGGGGCGGAATTTTAATTCATATCATTAAGAATGGCTTGGCCTTCTATTTGTTGTATGTGAATCCGGTGGTGATACAATAAATGTATCATGCCGGAGCTACCAGAAGTTGAGACGATTAAACGCGGACTAAATAATTTTGTTTTGAATAAAAAAATTAACAAAGTTGTAGTCCTGAACGAGAAAAGTTTGCGGGGGAATAAAAATTTTGTTGAAGGGCAGAGAATTGTAGCTTTGGAACGACGCGGCAAAGCTTTGCTAGTGCGGTTAGAAAATAATTTTTGGCTGATGATTCATTTGCGGATGACGGGGCAGCTGATTTATGTAGGAAATGAGCGTTTTGCGGCAGGACATCCGGATGGTGGTTTTACGGAAACAATGCCGGGGCGACATACGCGTGTATATTTTGAATTCGAAGACGGTACACAGTTATTTTTTAATGATCAGCGCAAGTTTGGTTTTGTGGCGGTGCTGGATGAATTGGGAGTGGCAACGGATGCGTTTTTGTTGAAGTTGGGGCCGGAACCGTGGGCGATGACGAATGAGAACTTTTGGCAGATGTTGCAACGACATTTAGCGGCGCCAATTAAAGCAGTAATACTGGATCAGAAAAATATTGCGGGGGTGGGGAATATTTATGCAGATGAAGCATGTTTTTATGCGCAGATTCTGCCGTGGCGCAAAGTGGAGACATTGACGCGAGCAGAAGCGGACTTGTTGCTTGAAGGAATTTGCCGGACAATGCAGGCGTCGATTGATAGTGGTGGTTCGACGATGAAAGATTACGTACGGGCGGATGGTACGAAAGGGAATTATCTAGAGAAATTTGCGCAAGTGTTTCGACGCGAGGGGCAGATATGTCGGCGCTGTGGTGGAGAGATTCAAAAAACACGCGTAGCGGGGCGGGGCACGCATTATTGCGCGGGGTGTCAAAAATAATGTTGCGGATTTTTTATGGCAATGACCGAGTGCGCGCCAAGGCGATGGCGGAAAAGCTGTTGGGTACGGATTATGAAGTATTGGAAGCGGAAAATTTGACGCGAGGAGATTTGGATTCGGTATTTTTGGGTGCGTCACTATTTGCTGCGCAGCGAAAAATTTTAATTAAATCGCTAACGGAGAATAAGGAATGTTGGGAAGCTTTGCCAAATTATGTAGAAACATCGCATGAGGTGGTGCTGTTGGAAAATAATGTCGATAAACGTTCGACGACTTATAAAGCGTTGGCAAAAGCAAAGTCGGTGGAATTTAAAGAATTCAAATTGGCGGAAGCGGTAGATAAAAATGTAGTATTTGATATTTTTGAAGCGGCCTACAAAAAACAAGGCGAGCGCGCGATAAAAATGTGCGAACAAATCGAAACCACAAATGAACCGTTTATGTTTATTGGCTTGATGGTGTCGCAAGCATTCAAGAAATTGGAACTGCGCGAGCGTAAGGCGCCGGCGGTAGTGAAAATTTTGGGCGAATTGGATATGGCGACAAAAACGACGCCGATTGAGACATGGACGCTAATTAAAGCGGCGCTATTGAAGATTGCGAACATCTGATAAAATATGCTTATGACTGAACGAACGCAAGCGGAACGAAAAAGATTAGGGCGAATACTGCTGGGAAGTAGCGCAGTAACGAGCGTGTTGGCGATTGTATATCTGATTCGTTTTATCTTTTTTGATAATGATACGAATGGTTTTATTGCGGCGGTGGCTTTTGCGGTAACAATGTTGTATGGTGCGCTGATGGGGGTGGGGATGAATTATACAATTCGGGTGCAGCGGGGCAAAGATGAAGATAGGAGCCAGATTTTTGCGGGTATGGTGATGGCTCTGCTAGGTACGGCGATTTGTGTGTCGATGCAGATTTTGTTGGGAATTGGCAACTATCAGATTCTGGCATTAGCATATTATGCACAGACGGCGATTATTTTAATTGTAGGCGTGTTGGCGCTAAAATTTTATCGCCGATAAAAAATCTCCCGTTATGGGAGATTTTTTTGAAGCGATTTTTCTGGGTTCTTAAGCGGCGTGAACTTCAACGCGAGTGCGTGGTACGCTCTTGCCAGAGAAGTGGCTCTTCTTGGTCTTCACGAAAGCGACTTTGCCATCGATTGCGGCATGAATCGTGAAGTTGCGGCTCATGAAGGTGCCTGGGCCAGCGAGCTTAGTAGCGCCAGTTTGGCGGACGAGAACTTCGCCAGTCTTGACCTGTTGGCCACCAAAACGCTTAACACCAAGTCTTTGACCGGCGTTGTTGTGTAGGTTCTTGCTGGTACCGCCAGCTTTGACATGTGACATATTCTACTTTTTCCTTAATACTATTATTTGACGCGCAACGATTTGGTCCTCTCGGTAATATAAGAGGTTATCGTAGGACGCATAACGATACTTTATAGCATTATAGCCCAATTTTTCGACTTCGTCAAGGATATTTACCCCTTGATAGCTGCCGTCGGGGCGTTTCCAGGCAGGGGTGGCAAGAGCAAGTTGGGCGCCAGCAGGAAGTTGATTGTGGAGATTTTTGAGGAAAGCGGTGAGAAGATTTTTAGCATCGCCTTGGAGAGTACGGAATTTAATTTCGGTAGGCGGCGCAGAGAGTGGATGGCCAAGATAAATTTCGGAGGCAACAAAATTGATAGATGTGGCAGCCCAAGTATGATTGGTAGCGTCGCCAACTTCGAGTTGGAGCTGGGGTGCAGATTGTTTTTGGAGCTTAGGTGTGCGAGCAGCAATCCAATCAAGATTTTTTTGTGAATATTGAATCATTTTTTCGGATAAGTCACTGCCATAAGCGGAATAGCCCATGAGAACGGATTCTTGAAGAATGACGCCAGTGCCGCAGAAAGGATCAAGAACGGTGCCAGTTTTGGCGCCAGTAGTGGCGAGATTAATGAGAATTTGCGCGAGTTTTGGCGGCAACATACCAACAAAAGCGTCGCGAGCGGGGCGAGCTTGGTCACGCTTAGCATAAGCGGTGATATTTTGTGTGCCGATAGAAGCGGCAGTATATTTGCCAAATTTAAGAATTTCAATATGATTGGTCTTTTCGCCGAGTTGGTTGTGGTGAGAGGTGGCAGAAGGCAGGATAGGGCTTTTGCCGTTAGGGACAAGACGGACGCTACGACCATGACGGCGAAGAAGATTTTTATATTTAAGAGCAAGCTCCCAAGTTTTGCGCGGATTGGCGTGCGTAGAATAATCAGAGATACCAAGTGTGATTTTACCAGCAGGCAAACTGGCGAGGTAGTCCTGAACGGGTTGCTCAAGGATGAGGCCGGCTTTAATGGTGCCGCCAAGGCGGTCGAGCGGAAAATTAGTGGCGGTTACGATGGCTAGTTGGGGCGCAATAATTTTTACTTTGGCACTAGAAAAAAGCGCCTCGAGCTCAGCGAGGGAAATGCGCGGTTCGCGACCTAGTATCACGAGATAATTCATATGCTATAATTCTAGCATATGTTTAAAAAAATCTTGAGTGCGATTACTTTATTGTTGGTGGCTCTAGTAGCATGGAATGCTTTTTCGGCGAGCTCCGGCGTAGCAGTAACAGAAGAATTGGCGGCGAATAACCCGTTAGCAGTGCAATTTACGACAACGGCGGAGCAGACGGAATATCTGACTTTCTTTGGTGCAACGATATACTCATTGAAAACGATTAATATTTGGGTGTTGCTGCTGCTGATCCCGGAGCAGATTCTGATGTATTATGCGGCGGGACAGATTTATTTTGCATTTTTGCGACAGCGCAGAGATTTTAAGATTTCGCAGGCGAAATTAACGCGAATTTCGCTGGAGATTAATTTTGTGAATCATGCTTTGCCGAGTGGTGGTGCGAGTGGTTTAGCTTATCTAATTTGGCGCTTGAAAGATTATAAAGTGACAGCGGGGCAGATTAGCTTTATTCATATTTTGCGTTATGGGATTTGTGCAGTTGGTAATGCATTGCAGACGATGGTGGCAATCGTGATTGTGCTAGCAACGCATCAGGTGGTGCAAGGCGGTTATTGGGCGTTGTGGTTAGCGGCATTAGTGGCGGGCGGCATTATGGGGTTGATTGTGGTGGCGTGGCTGATTGTGCGCAAACAGAAAAACATTGATTGGCTGTCGGCGACGGCGACAAAATTTATTAACAAAGTGGTGCGTAAGCTATCGCGTGGTAAGAAACGTAAATTCCTGAAAGAAGAAAATGTAGTGAAATTCTTCGCGGATTTGCGAGAAGACTACTTGAATTTGAAAAAGAATCGGCGGATTTTGGGCAAGCCGATGGTTTGGGGCTTATTCTATTCGTTTTTGGAGTTGGCGACTTATTGGATTATTGCCTGTGCGTTGGGGCATCCGGAGATTTTGCCGCAAATTATGATTGCGGAAGGAATTGCGAGCGTAGTCGGGACAGTAATGGTGACGCCTGGAGGAATGGGTGGCTATGAAGGTGCATTTGTAGCGGCGTTAGTGGCGACGGGTGTAGATTTTCAGATTGCAACAATTACGGTAGTAGTGACGCGGATTTTTGTATTGATTGGTACAGTGGTGAGTGGCTGGGGTTTCTATCAACAAGCGCTGATGTCGCGCGAAGATAAATTTACTGATCCGAGCGTAGAAAAGAAGGCGTAGGGATGGAGCCGGTACAAGTTTATAGCGTATCGGATTTTCAGGCGGTCTGTAATCAGATCATGGAGACGGCTTTTTCGGGCGTGGTAATCGAGGGGGAAGTGGCGAGTTTTAAGATTAACCAGGGAAAGTTCGTCTTTTTTGATTTGAAAGACGAAGAATCGAGCGTGGGATGTTTTATGATGAAGTTTGCACTGCGCTTTCCGTTGGAAGATGGGATGAAAATCCGAGTGCGAGCAGTGCCGAAATTAACGAAGTGGGGAAAGTTTTCATTGACGGTTCAAGCAATGATGCCAGTAGGCGAGGGGAGCTTGAAGAAGAGTTTTGAGCTGCTGAAGAAAAAGCTAGGTGCGGAAGGCCTATTTGCGCCAGAAAAAAAGCGAACATTGCCAGAAAATATTGTGAAGATTGGCGTGATTTCGAGTACGCAAGCGGCGGGCTATGCGGATTTTTGTAAAATTTTGAACGAACGGTGGGGCGGGCTGGAAGTGCAAGTAGCGCATACGCAAGTGCAAGGCATGGCAGCGGCGGATCAGATTATACGGGCGTTGCAATATTTTAATGAAAGAGCAGAGGTGCAAGTAATTGCATTGATTCGGGGTGGCGGTTCAGCGGATGACTTGGCGGTATTCAATGACGAGACGTTAGTGCGGGCAGTGGCAGCGTCGAAAATTCCGGTGATTACGGGGATTGGGCATGAAGTAGATGAAAGCCTGTGTGATTTGGCGGCAGACGTCGTGGCGTCGACGCCATCGAACGCGGCACAGATGTTGACGCAAGATAAAGTGGCATTAATGGCGGGAATCCGGGCTGAAATAAAACGAACAAATAATTTGCTCAATACGAAGATTGAGGAATTAGTGGATGCTAACAGAGGTGAGATACGGCGCGTAGGGCAGGAAATTGTTGTAAAAATTACTACAACAGAGAGCGAAGTGACAGCGCAACGAAAGATTTTGGCACAATTAAACCCGGAGAAAGTATTGGAGCGAGGCTATGCTTTGGTGCGGGGTGAAGTGAAAATGGGTGAAACGATTGAAGTGGTGATGCAGCGAGCAGAAATTAAAGCAAAAATAATGGCAATAAAGGAGCGACAATGACAAAGAAAAAGAATGTGAGCGAAAAGATTGCGGAATTGAAGGCGGGGGTAGATTGGTTTTATGCGGATGAATTTAAATTAGAAGAGGCAAGCGAGCGCTACAAGAAACTGACAGAATTGGCAAAAGAGATTGAACAGGATTTGAATGAAATGAAAAATGAAATTAAAGTAATTGCGGAGGATTTTAGCAAATAAGTGAATGCTTGCGAAAAAGCTTTTGCTAAAATATAATCGTAGTATGGACCAGAATTATGGTGGGGGAGCCCCACAAAATCAAGCGACGGGGCCGACAATGCCTCCGGTGAACAATGTGACGCCAGATCAAGGTATGCCGAGCCAAGCGATGCCGAATCAGGGCATGTCAATGCAGGGAGTGCCGGTGCAGGCGACGCCGACGATGCAGCCGATTCCGAATATGACTGCGCCAGTGGCGGCGGGGCCAGTAGGGCAGTCGAATAAGAAGGGCTCAATTGCGGAGACGATAATTCTGGTGGTTGTCTGCTTGATTGCGGCCGCGGCGATTGTGGCAGCAGTGATTTTCTTCATGAAATGGGATGAGCTGAACACGGACTATGAGATGAAAGTGAGCGAGGAAGTGGCGACGGCTCAGAAAGAACAAAAGGATGCCGATGAGAAGAACTTTACGGAGCGCGAGAAAGAGCCAAATACGCAATTTACTGGTCCGAGCGATTACGGTTCGATTTCCTTCTATTATCCGAAAACTTGGAGCGTATATATCGAGTCAGATGGTTCAAATAACAGTGATTTCGAAGCCTATTTTGCGCCTGGACAGGTGAATTCAGTCAAAGATGATACGGCGCGTTATGCATTGCGCTTCTCGATTTTGGATAAACAAGCAGATGATGTGCTGAAGACTTATCAGAAGAAAGTGCAAAAAGGCGAGATGACTTCGAAAACCTATCAATCGGATAACCAGAAGATTTCTGGGACGCTGTTTGAGGGGGCGATCGATAAGACGATGCAGGGGATTGTGTTAGTCGTAAAAGTAAATGACAAAACTGCTGTACTGCAAACGGATGCGGAAACTTATCGAACAGATTTTGAGAAGCTGATTGGAACTTTGCGCAAGAATAGTTAGTGATGTAGAATAGGGGGCATGGAGAGTGAGGTATTTGGCGCGAATGCGGGCGTGACGGTGGTTGCGCACGAATTAAAAGCTCCGTTGAGCTTAATGCGCCAACTCGCTCTATCTTTAGATTTGGAAGAATCGGTTGAGGGTGCGCGCGAAGTGGGGCGACAGATTGTGTCGACTTCGGAACGGGCGCTGCAGCAAGTGAATGATCTGACGCGGGTGGCGCGGTTGGATGATGCGTTGTTTGAGATGGAGCCAGTGAATCCGCGGGTAGTATGCGATGAAGTGATAGCGGAATTATGGCAGCTATTTAAATTTAATCGGCGAGAAATTGAAATTGATTATCGAAATAAGCAACGATTAGTGGTGGCGAATCGGCAGTTGCTATATTCGGTAGTCTATAATTTTTGTTTGAATGCGATGAATTATGGCGGCGAAGAGTTGCCGAGCCGAGTCGCAGTGAGCGATAAACGCGACAAGATTCGAATTGATGTGCGAGATTTTGGGCCGACGGTGCCGACGAAGGTGTGGCGCGAAATTAAGAATGGCTTTGTGAAGAAACCGGTCGAGATTGCGATGCGGCCTGGGTCGAGCGGGTTGGGTTTATATATTGCAGCAAAATTTGCGAATTATATGCAAGCGGAATTTGGCTTAGTACGACATCGGGATGGGACGAGTTTTTATATTGATTTGCCGGTGAGCGGACAGCTGAGCTTGGTATGATTTTAGTGATTGAAGACGACCGTGGGTGGGAAGCGTATTACCGGCGGATACTGAAAGGGCATAAAGTAGAAGTTTGCCATGATGGGGTTGCGGCGATTGGCGAGATGGACCTATGCGTACCAAATTTAGTGATTTTGGATATTTTGTTGACGGGGCCAACGGGTTTTGCGGTGCTAAATGAAATGCGGAGCTATCCGGAGCTAGCAGAGGTTCCGGTAGCGATTGTGTCGAGCGTGACGATGAAGGATGAGCTGGCGTCGGAATACGGTGTAGTAGCGGTGTTTGATAAGGGCGAGTTGTTGCCAGCGGATATTGTGGCGCTGGCACGGAGGTATGATGATGAAAAATCCGCGTGATTTGCGAACAGAAGCGATTGTGCTACGGCGGACGGATTATGGCGAAGCGGATCGCATTTTGCAACTGCTAACGCCAGAAGGTAAGCGGAGCGTGATTGCGCGGGGAGTACGTAAGGAAAAATCGAAATTGGCGGGCGGGATTGAGTTATTTTCGGTATCGGAAGTGGTAATCCATGAAGGGCGCACGGAAATGGGGATTTTGACGGGGGCGAAATTGTTGGAATATTATGACGTATTCGTGAAAGATATTGATCTGATTGAGATGGGCGGAGTAATGATGCGAAGTGTGAGTGCGCGAGCGGAACAAATTGAGTCGCCAGAATTTTATGGAATTTTGAAACAGGCGCTGAGAGTGATGCAGAAACATGCAGCAGAAGAGACGCGCTGGAAAGATGTGCTGCGAGCATGGTGGGGGATAAATCTAACGCGCGTAGCGGGCGAAGAAATTAATTTGCAGTTTGATACGGATGGCGAAAAGTTGACGGCGACGGGGCACTATTATTGGAATGAAGAAAATGCGGCATTGAGTAAAGCGACGGCGGGGCGGATTGGTGCGGATCATATTAAAATGATGCGCCTGATGGCGGCGGGGCCAGCGGAATTGAGCCTGAAAGTACAAGGCGCGGATGAATTGATTGATGAAGTAATATACGTTGCGCGCTGTATGGAGAAGGCGACCAAGATATAGTGGTATAATAGAAACAATTGTTTTTTGGAAAATGAAGGAGCAGATTATGGCGAAGATGGAAGAGATTGTAAGTTTGTGCAAGCGGCGCGGTTTTGTATGGCAAGGGTCGGACGTGTATGGCGGCATGGCGGGGACTTGGGATTTTGGACCGCTAGGCGTAATGCTGAAAAAGAAAATCATGGACGCATGGTGGAAATATTGGGTAGAAGATCGCGAAGATATGTATGGCGTAGACGCGGCGATTATTATGAACCCGCGGACATGGGTAGCGTCGGGACATACGGCGACTTTTGCGGACCCGCTAGTGGAATGCGGCGCGTGTCATGGACGATTTCGCGCGGATAAAATTGCGGATGGGATTTCGGAAAGCGTGACGACGGAAGAATTTCGCGCTTTGAAAGTAAAGTGTCCGACTTGTGGCAAGGTTGAATGGGGTGAGATTCGCAAATTTAATATGATGTTCCAAACGCATGTGGGGCCAGTAGATGATGATAGTTCGATTGCTTATTTGCGGCCAGAGACGGCGCAGGGAATTTTTACGAACTATAAGAATGTTGTCGATACGCTGTATCCGGATCTGCCATTTGGCTTGGCGCAGCAGGGGAAAGCATTCCGAAATGAGATTTCGCCACGAGATTTTATCTTGCGTGACCGCGAATGCTCGCAGATGGAAATTGAATATTTTATCAATCCGCAGACTTGGGAGGCAGAATTTGAGAAATTATTAAGCCAACAGCATGAATTTTTGACGGATGTGATGGGGCTAGATAATGCGCGCATTCATGACCGCGAAGTAGAAGCAGCGGATCGGGCGCATTATTCGAAACGAACGGTGGATATTGAATTCGATTATCCAAATGGCCGTGAAGAATTGATGGGCTTGGCATACCGGACGGATTTTGATTTGGCGAATATTCAGCGCGAAAGCGGCAAGAATATGGAATATATTGTGAAAGGCACGAAAGAGCGATTTGTGCCACACGTGATTGAGCCATCGATTGGCGTGGAACGTTTGTTCTTGGCGGTGTTGACGTCGGCATATCGTGAAGACGAAGTGAATGGCGAAAAGCGAGTAGTGCTGGCTTTGAAAGAGGAATTGGCGCCATATCGCTGCTGCGTGTCGCCACTATTGAAGAACAAACCGGAATTGGTAGCGAAGGCGAAAGAAGTTTATGCGACTTTGCGTCAGAAATATGGCAATGTGACATGGGATGATTCAGGGAATATTGGTAAGCGCTATCGCAAGCAAGATGAAATTGGTACGCCAAAGTGCATCGTGATTGATTTCGAAACGCTGGAAGATGAAACCGTAACAGTGCGTGATCGCGACACGACGGAGCAGGTG
This sequence comes from uncultured Candidatus Saccharibacteria bacterium, assembly GCA_964584145.1. Lineage (GTDB taxonomy): Bacteria > Patescibacteriota > Saccharimonadia > Saccharimonadales > Saccharimonadaceae > UBA2834. Next base: position 15,840 of record CAZOYU010000008.1, read on the forward strand.
CGCGTAAAGATTGCGGAGTTGTAGCAAAAGTGGGGGAACGAAAACTGACGCAGGTAGAAGACGGCGAGGCGAAAGTGCGTGCTGCGGAAGTGGCGGTAAAGAAGGCAAAAACAGCACTGAAGGAAGCGAGGATAGCACTAAGAGAAGCAAAGGCGACGCGACCACGGAAGAAATTAAATATTCGGGTGCCGCAATATTCGTTAGGCGAGGAATTGTTTAATTCGATTTCGCATGGGCTGGGTGGAGCTTTTGCGATTGTGGCGTTGGTGCTGATGGTGGTAAAAGCACAGGGCGCGCTGGCGGAGACTTGCGTGTCGCTGTTTGGTGCAACGATGATTGTATTATATACGATGTCGTGCATCTATCATGCGCTGTCGGCGCGACTGGAGGGGAAGAAGGTGCTGCGGGTGCTGGACCATTGCAATGTCTATCTGTTGGTGTTTGGGACTTATATTCCGATTGCACTGCTGGGGGTAGGCGGTTGGTTAGGCTGGGTATTGTTTGGTTGGGTGGCGACGGTGACGACGGTGGGGGTTGTGCTAACGGCGATAAAGATTGATAAGTTTACGGTATTGGAAGTAATTTGTCATTTACTAAACGGCTGGTCGATTTTGCTGGGCGTGCCAGCATTACTGGCAAGTGCGGGCGTAGGCGGCGTAGCGTGGCTATTGGCGGGCGGTATAATGTATACGCTAGGTTCGATTTTGTATGGGATTGGCGCGCGGAAGAAATATATACATTGCGTGTTCCATGTGTTCTGTCTATTCGGGACAGTGTGTCATTTTGTGGCAATCTTTGGCTACTTATTATAGATAAGCAAAAGAATTTTTAAGTTTTTTTCAGTTTTTTGGTATTGCGTTTATGAATATGTGTATATTATAATGAAAACATAAACATAATCGAGGTGTGAAAAATGTCAAGAAGGCATACCAGGGGGTTATGCGGGGGAATATCAAAAACAATATTAGTCATAGCGTTTATGGCTATTTTTATTGGCGGCGCAGGGATCGTGCATTTGGCGGCGGCGCAGGAAGGTAGTACTGGCGATAGCCAGACTGTGACTCCGCCGGCAGGTGGCGACGATAAAGGAGATCAAGAAGTAAGAGCCAAAGCCATCACGTATACTCTAACGATGGATTCGTGGACCTATGGCGAGACGGCCAAAACCCCATCGGTGACTTGGGCAGAAGCTACGACTGAGCTGAAAGAAGGCACGGATTACGAATTTAAATATAGTACAGCTGAAGGCGGGGAACTGACAGGGGTACCAACGGCAGCTGGCAGCTATAAAGTCGCAGTAAAGAGCCTAAAGACTGAGCTTACATTGGAGGATAAGACGGCCGATTTTGAAATTAAGAAAGCGCAGCTAGAAAAGCCAAGCTTAAAGACGGCTAAATTCGCGGAGACCGAGAAGGAAATTAGTGTTGAGTTGGTTGGCTTTGATGATAAGACGATGACGAGTGAAGGCGACCTGAAAGGCACAAAAATCGGCAAATATACGGCGACGGTTGCATTGAAGGATACTGCAAACTACGAATGGAAAGACAAATCGACTGATAAAGTTGAGTTAGCGTGGTCGATTGTGTCTGCTTATAAAGTCGTAGAAGGTGCGGAACAAGTCTTTGTGCTGAATAAGAGCGAAGAGGCATGCTTCAAGATTGATGCGGAATTCGACCTGTTTGCTGAAGAAGTCTTAATTGATGGCGTAAAGATTGATGATGGCTATACGGCCGAAAAAGGTAGCACAGTGATTACACTGAGCAAAGAATTCGTTGAGAGCTTAGAGGCAGGCGAACATACCTTCGTAGCGAACTTTACTGACGGTGGCTGGGCAGAAACGACCTTTACGGTAGCGGAAGCGGAAGTTGCGGCGGAAGATGCGGAAGCGCCAAAGACGGGCGATAACATCGTAGTTTATCTGGCAGTCGCGGCATTAGCAACAATGAGCCTTGCGGGTGCAGTATTGTATTTGAACAAGAACAAGCGCTAAGCTAATAATAACTGCTTAACCGAGGCAAATATTGAGAGCCTTGGGGTAGAAAAAAGTGAGCTGAATTCATTCTGGCTCACTTTTTTGAATTTGGGAATGATTCCCATTTTCATGTTTGGGCTACTTTTTGGATTTTTTGGCGCCAAGTTTGGTAGATTTCTTGTCGGATTTTTCGGCTTTAATTTCGGCGGCAGAAGTGGCAGCAGAAGCTTTTTTGGCTTCGAGTTGTTTTTCGCGTGGAGATTTTTTATCGCGACGCGTAATATCTTCACTTGGTTTTGGCGCGAAGTCGGGTAGGAGTGTGCGCAACTGGCTGACGAGCTTGTGGCGAGCGTGCCGACTGAAGACTTTATCAAGCCAACCTGGATTAGGTTTGGAATTTTTTTGCGTAATAATCTCAACAACATCGCCTTGTTGAAGCTTGGTTTTGAGGTCGACCATTTTGCCATTCACGATCGCGCCAGTACAGGCGGCGCCAATTTCGCTATGTAGGCGATAAGCGAAATCGAGCGGCATTGACCCCTTAGGCAAGTCAATAATATCGCCCTTAGGCGTATAGACGAAAATCTTATCGGCAAAAAGATTGAGCTTCAGCTTGCGCTCGTCAATTTTTTCACCAGCAGTGAGCTTGGCGGCAGATTCTTGCAGTTCTTTAATCCAGAGTAAATTAGCGGGGAGTTTGCTGACGCGACCCTCGGCATAAGCGGAAGTGAGTTTTTGTTCATTGTAAAAGAAGGTAGCAGCAAGACCACGTTCGGCATAATCGTGCATTTCGTTGGTGCGAATCTGGAATTCGACAATTTGTTTGTCGTTAGTAATAACGGTAGTGTGGAGCGACTGGTAGCCGTTCTGCTTTGGCATAGCAATGTAGTCTTTGATGCGACCGTCCATGGGGTGGAAAAGGGAATGGATAATACCAAGGACGAGGTAGCAAGTAGTAGTGTCCTCAACGATAAAACGCAGGGCAATAATGTCGTAAATGCGATCGATATTCTGGTTATATTTGGCGAGTTTTTTGTGAAGCGAATAAATCGATTTGACGCGGCCGTCACATTTGTAGGCGATCTGTTCTTTTTGGAGCGCTTGCTCGACGGCGGACTGGGCGGCCTTGAGTTTTTTATCGGCTTTCTTGAGACGGTCGGCGGTAAGATTTTTGAGTTCTTCATAGCGGCGAGGATTGACGTAACGGAAGCTAGTCTCTTCGATTTCAACGCGGACGCGGCCCATCTGAAGACGGTCGGCAAGCGGCGCAAAAACTTCAAGTGATTCGCGGGCAATTTTCTTTTGTTTTTCGGGCGGCAAGGCGCCGAGCGTGCGCAAATTATGGAGGCGATCAGCAAGTTTAATAATAAGTACGCGAATGTCTTGGCCAGTGGCGATGAGAAGTTTGAGTAGATTGCTGCTGGTGCTGGGGAGATATTCATCAAGGTCGCGCATGCCTTTGCGGGCTTTGCCAAGTTTGGTGACGCCATTGACGAGAAAAGCGACATCCTTGCCAAATTGATCTTCGATTTCTTTAAGCGTGAGGTCGGTATCCTCGACGGTATCGTGCAAGACGCCGGCGATAATGGTATCTTCGTCCATGTTCCATTCTTGGAGCAATTTCATGACAGCGAGCGGGTGAATAATGTAAGGCTCGCCAGTTTTGCGTAACTGGCCGGCGTGGGCTTTGGTAGCAACGGCAATGGCCTGCTCGAGACGGGGCGACGATTCGTTCATGGTTTAATTATAACACTTGAAAGATAGAGATTAAGGCATGAGCTCGGAGAGCTGGTATTCTTTGAGAGTCTGTTTGAGCTTGGTGCGGGCAGAAATAGGCAGAGCAATGAGTGGTTGATCGGGGAGCTGAGGAATGAGAATAATCGCATGCTTGCCGCAGAGAATAGTTTTGACATCTTGCCAATCGATGCATAAGTCGCCAAGCTCGGCGAGATGGAGAGTGAGAGATTTTTTAGAAGTAGTGAGCGTAGCGGAATGATGGGCGGCGCCAAGTTTTTTGAGACGACTGGCGGTAATGAAATATGCAGAAAGAATGGCGATGAGGGCGAAAATTGGCAAGAAAAGGTAAGGCAGGAGCGAATGGTCGAGTAGCGCGAGGCAACCGACGGTAACTGCAAAGAAGAAAGCGATATAGACGGAAGGAATGAGCTGCTTGGTGACGAATTTGAGCTTTCTGTTGGGGTTGTGGATGAACTTGTTGAGATTAACGAGGACGTAATAATATTCTTCGAAATAATTTTGGCTTAGATTTTTGAATTCTATTTTCATTAGAGTTGAATCCTGATAGTTTTACCGCTGGCTTGATATTGCATAAACTTGACGCCGCATTTTTTGAGCATGAGCTGGCTGGCTTTGATGCCGTCAGTGTCGGCATATTTATTGTTGGCATAGATGATAGTTTTGATGCCGGCTTGAATGATAGCTTTGGCGCATTCATTGCAGGGAAAAAGAGTAACATAAAGCGTGCAGCCTCTAAGGTCGGCAACACTGTTAAGCACGGCATTAAGTTCGGCGTGACAAACGTAAGGGTATTTAGTGTCGAGTGGGTCGCCGTCGCGTGCCCAAGGCATTTCGGCATCAGCAACGCCTGTTGGCATACCGTTATAGCCAACGGAGACGATTTTATGTTCCGGATTGACGATGCAGGCGCCAACCTGCGTGTTCGGGTCTTTGCTGCGTTCGGCGGCGAGATGGGCGATGCCCATGAAGTACTCGTCCCAGCTAATGTAATCTTTGCGCATTTTGTCCTCCTAGATTAGTTCTAGTATAATATAAGCAAGATGAAAGGTCTAAAAATTTATTCTTGGAATGTGAATGGGCTGCGGGCGATTTTGAAAAAGGGAAACTTGCAGAAATTGATTGCGACGGAAGTACCGGACATTTTATGTTTACAGGAAACGAAGGCGCAGCAGGGGCAAGCGGAGGTAGATTTTTCGGAATATGAAGAAATTTGGAATTCGGCCGAGCGCGCAGGCTATTCGGGAACGGCGATTTTTACGAAAATTAAACCGTTGACGATGCGTTATGATTTTCCGGAAGAAATTGTAGCGAAAATTGCTGGCTGGGAAGACGATTTTGGTGATGCGCGCAAAGAGGGGCGAGTGTTGACGGTGGAATTTGCGGAATTTTATCTGATTAATGTCTATGTGCCGAATGAGAAAGATGACCTTGGGCGAATGAAGTATCGGGAATTAGTGTGGGACAAAGCGCTGCTTGCATATATGCAGAAATTAGACGCGGTGAAGCCAGTGATTGTGTGCGGTGATTTTAATGTGGCACATGAAGAGATTGATTTGGCACGGCCAAAACAAAATGAAGGCCATGCAGGTTTTACGCAATCGGGGCGAGCGGGGATGACAAATTATCTGGCGGGTGGATTTGTGGATAGTTTTCGTTTGCTGCATCCGACGGAAGTGCGGTATACGTGGTGGTCGTATCGGGGCGGCGCGCGCGCGAAGAATGTCGGCTGGCGGATTGATTATTTTCTAGTGTCGGAACGTCTAAGTGAGCGAATTGGTTGCGCGGAGATTTGCGATAAGGTGATGGGTTCGGATCATTGCCCGATTAAGTTGGAGTTAAGTTGATGGCGGAATATGAATATTGGCAAAAACAGGGATTAAGACCGCTGTTTGGCGAAATTGATATGGAGCGGCCCGAACAAAAGCGCTTGGCGGGAAAAATGCTGATTGTGGGCGGAAATAAAGGTGCATTTTTTACGGTCGCGAGTGCGATGAATGAAGCGGAAAAATTGGGCGTAGGTGAAGTACGCGTGCTATTGCCAGCGTCGCTGCGCGGGCATATTCCAACTGCGCCAGAAGTGTACTTTGCGGATGCAGAAGCGTCGGGAGCGTTTGGCAAAAAAGCTTTGCCAATGTTGTTCGAACAAGCGGCGTGGGCGGACGTAGTGGTACTAATTGGCGATATGGGCAAGAATGCGGAAACGACGGTGGCATTGGCGGAATTAATGCAAAAATGCGAGAAGCCGATATTTGTGACGCGCGACGCGGTTGAAGTAGTGACGCCAGACGTGATGAATTGGGGTACATTGCGTGAGCAGGAAACAGTATTGCTGCTAACTTTGCCGCAACTGCAAAAATTATTGCGAACGCTATATTATCCCAAAATGATTACTTTGTCGATGCCGACGAACCAACTGATTGAGACTTTGCATAAATTTACGATTAGCTATCCGCAGCTGGGGCTAGCAACTTATCATAATGAGCAAATTATCGTCGCGGCGGGCGGCATGGTGATTTCGGAAGCGCTGCGCGATACGAATTTTACGCCAATTTCGCTGTGGGATGGCATGTTGATGGTGCGAATGGCGACGCTGAGATTATGGAATGCGACTGCGGATTTGCAAAAGGCGCTAGCGAGTGCAATTTTGATGTAACTAATTTAGGAATGGAAAAACCGCCCCGAAAGAGGCGGTTTAAGTTAGGTGTTGTGGTTGTGATTCTGTGAGCCGTGAGACTGAGATGTCTTGGCCGACCTGGCAGATTTGGATGCTTTAGGCGTTTTTGGCTGGTCGAGCAGAGGACGAATACGGTGATAGTCGACAAAGAGGCTAACTAGGCTGAGAATGGCGACGAGGCAAATGCTGACGAGCCCAGCAAGGGCTAGGCGCTGTTGCTGGCTAGCGAAAGTTAGCGCAAAAGCAGAAGTGCCGAGCCAAACGCACATCGCAGCCATACGGATCTTATCGACAATGCCGGCGCCAATACCGCTCGCACCGAGGCGATGGTAATAGGCAAAGAACCAGATTGTGAAAATAAAGTCGCGCAGGAACATGATGGCGAGACAGACATAAAGCGTAATGCGTAATGGCCCCGTAGTGAGATAGCCAGTACCATGCGTGGCAATTACGAAAGCGATAGCGGTAGGGTAGAAAATAACCTTATCACCAAGCGGATCGAGCGCTTTGCCAGCTTTGGTAGTCTGGTTGAAACGACGGGCAATGTAGCCATCGGCGGCATCGGTTGCGATTGCGGCGATTAGGGTACAACTAGCAATGAGGTTGCTAGCTGGACCAAAAGGCTGCGCGGCATAGAGATGCGGTACGAGTACGCTAAGCGTCATGCGGATGATGGAAATCCAGTTAGGAATGCCAATGCGTCCTTGCGTGCCAGCGAGCCAGCTAGGATTGGATTCATGCATGGTTAGCAGAATGCAATAGAAAGCATGACAGATGGCGGCGATGACAATAATATACCAAGCGTAGGTACTCAGGATGCTGTCGTCGTAATGCTCATAGGCAAGTATGAGTAAGACAATCAGTGAAGCGAGGCGAGTCAGCAAAGGCGCAGGTGTGCGCCAGGGGCCGAACACGCGGTCGCCGCCAACATCGACCCAAGCGCCATGAGCGCAGATGACCATGAAGTCGCAAAGTACGACTAGTAGCCAGAGGTAGAAATTTTGCGTAACGCCATAGAAGATAAAGGCAACCACATTGAGTGCAATTGCGAACAGCTCGAAGCCGGAAATTTGATAGATACCAATAGCGAGCCAACGGGGGATTTTCTTCAACATTTGATCAACTCCTTTTAATGTACAAGATACAAAGACCCAATAATATAATTATAGCATAAATGGTATTTTTTGTCAAAAGAGTGGGGCAAGAAAAACCTCGGCGCGAATGGCCGAGGCGGGGTTTAGAGGCAGAAATAGGCAATTTCGCCATTCTTCAGGTGAAAATACTTGAAGAAGTTGCCGGTACGGGTATGGTCGGTGCTGAGCAGGGTGTAAATCGTGGTGGCGATGCCGCCGTGCGAAAAGACTAAAACAGTCTGGTCGGGGTGGGCGAGACGCAGCATTTCGAGAAAATCTTCGACGCGCAGTTCGAGCGCGAGCAGAGTTTCTTCGCCATAATGCGTCTTGGTGTAACTAGCATCGTAATTCCAGATTTTATGCGCAGCGAACGGGGCAAATTTGCCTTCGAGACGGCCAAGGTCGCGCTCGATGAGGCGGTCGTCGATGGTGATTTCGGGCAAATCGGATAAGTAAAGCGTGGCGATTGCGGCAGTTTGACGGGCGCGATGCAAGGGCGAACAGTAGACGGCATCGAAGTGAATTTTGCTAAGCAGATGACGACAATCGGCAGCCTGATTGGTGCCGGTAGTAGTCAAGACAGTATCGATGCGACCGCTGTGTTGAAGACGACGATTGGTAATGGTTTGGCCATGCCGAACGAAATAGATGCCCGTGGACATATGTTACCTCCTTTTAATGTGCGAGAATGCGGATATTATATCACAACAGTATTTTTCGATAAAGTCAAAAAAAATACCGCAGAATTGCTGCGGAAAATGGCTTGGTGGGCGAGGAGGGACTTGAACCCTCACGGCATTGCTGCCAACAGATTTTGAGTCTGTCGTGTATACCAATTTCACCACTCGCCCGAGTGATTAGATAAGCTTATTCTATCACGAAAAGTGGCTTTATGCTAGAATATAGGCAATGAATAATAAGAATGGTGGGCAGGCGAGCGCAAATGCGCCGAGCTGGAATGCATGGGGGCAGACAGCGGCCGAAAATGCAGCGGCGGCGAATGCGAGTGGTGTGAGTGGCTCGACTAATTCGACGACGCTTTCTTCGGCAGAGCGACAACAGCAGACGGCGACAGAGTTGGCACGGAAGAAGGTGCTAGAAGCGTATAAGACGCGACCGCAGGACTATAAGACGGCAGCGGCGGCGAGTGCGACGGCGCCACAACTGCGACAAGAGGACTGGCGGAAATACCATTCGGCGTGGCAGGATTATTACCAAAAATATTATGGCGAATATTATGGTAAAGCAGCGCAGGAATATGTCGCACGCGAGAAGATGAAGATGGAGCGCGAGCTGGCGGAGAAAGCGCGCAAGGAACAAGGTTCGACATTGGCGAAGGTGGTGAGCAGTGATGGTGCGGGCGAGCCGAACGCGGCGGAAGTTGAAGAGATTCAAAATAGCTTTCGGGAACGAATTCGTAAGACGGCGGAGAAGCGAGCGCGCCGCTCGAATGGCAAAGCGCGCAAATGGATACCGTTGGGGATTGGGGTTTTTGTGCTGATTTGCGGCGTGTTGTTGCAATATAATCAGGTGATTGCGGCGCATGTAGTGGCATATATGTCGCCTGGTGATAATACGAGTAATACAATTTCGGCGCTGGATCCGACTTTGACGGTGGCGACGCATGATTCGCCGTATCTGATGATTCCGAAGTTAAATGTGGAAGTGCCAGTGGTGTTTGGCTCGAAGACGGACGTGGCGTCGATGAATGTGGCGATGAGTAACGGCGTGGCGAATTTTTCGGTGCCGGGTGCGTCGGCGAAACCTGGCGAGATTGGCAACTTTGTGATTTCGGGGCATTCGGCAGGAAATGTGTATCAGAATACGAATTATAAATTTATTTTTTCGGGCTTGCCGCGCTTAGTGGAAGGGGATTTGATTTATATGGACTATGAAGGGGTGCGTTATACCTATAAAATGATTGGCACGATGATTGTTGATCCGTCGGATGTGAATTCCTTAGTGCGGATTGCGAATGATAATCCGGATAAGCCGCTGATTACTTTATTGACTTGTTATCCGTTGGGGACATCGAGACAACGCTATATTGTGTATGCGGAGCAGATTAATCCGTCGTATGAGGATGCGACGACGGCGGCGCCGAGTACGAATGATGGCTCTGCTGATTCTGGTGACGACTCGTCGACGGAGAATGTGATGCCGCAGGGGGATCCGTCGCCATTAGAACAGCTGTGGAAGTGGCTAACGGGGCAAGAGTAAGGATGGACTCAGACGAACGAGAGTTTGTCATGCATGGTTTTTGTTTAGGACGCGACGCGTAACTCTAAAAAGTGGAGTGGAACAGATATAGCTTTTTTAGTATTGTACTTTTATGGGGCGCGACACGTCACTTTGGATGACGCGTCACGTCTGATGCCGGGAGCAATTAGATATTGAGTTTTTCGCGCTTGAGGACGTATTGAGTGGTTTGGGTTTCGGCGGCAGTATCGGCGGAGCCGTCGGTATTAGTGGAGTTATCGGTGCCATCGGTAGAAGATTCAGTGGTAGTAGCCGAGTCGTCAGTGGCGGCGTTGGCTGCGGATTCGTTGTCGGTAGTAGACTCTTCGATGGCGAAGTAGAATAGCCATTTATTGTTTGCAGTAAGGCAGAGCGGCGATGCGTCGCTAGCGTCAGTAATTAATTCGCGGTAATTGTTGCCGTTGAAGTCGCGAATGGTGATTTTGTCACCTTCGTTTTGCCAAATAATATAGTCATCGAGCCAATAGGCGCCGGTATCGGAGCCGAGCTGAATGTCGTAATAATCTTTGGTTTCAAAGTCAAAGGACATGACACGGTTGGCGTTAGCATAAGCAACAATGCGTTGCTCACTAGTAAGTGAGATCTGATTAGGCGAATAATCGAGCTCGCGTTTGAGCGAAGTCTTGAGCGAATTTTTGTTGTTTTTGTCGTAAGTTGGATAGTTGCCAGTTAAGATAGTTAATTTATTGTCGGTGCTATAGGCGAGCCATTCCTCGCTCCAATAAGTGCCGAGCGCGAGCGTGAAGCTGCTAGGATTCTCGGTGGTGAGGTCGGCAATTTCGGATGCGCCAGCTTCGCCTTCGCGGAAAGTTTCAAGTAGGCGAACGGTTGATTCGTTGCCGTCTTCGTCGAGCGTAATGCCGGTACGCAAGTAGGCGACGACGTCGTTATTGTTAGCGATATATTCGACGCCGGTGGCTTTGGCAGGGGAAATGGTGGCGCTGCTGAGGTCGATGAGATGAAGATTGCCATTTTCGACTGCCCAGAGTTTGGAGGCGGAATCGTTGGCGATGAGGATTTTGCTGAACATTAAATTAAATTTTTGTGTTAGATTAATGCTGTTTTCGGGTTTTTCGAGGTCGGCGAGAATCCATTCGGTTGAATCGTGGCTCCAATTGAGCAAAATTTTGTTGCCGGAATCATTCCAAGCGACGACGGATAGATTAGCGGATTCAAGTGTAGCTTGGTCGGTCGTATTGAGAATGGTGGCGAGATTGATTTTGATAGTTTTGATTGAGTCGCTTTGAAGATTGATGAACTGGAGCTTAGTATCGCCTTGCTCGAGATAGAGGAGGCTCTTGCGATCAGAGGAGAAGCTGAGTAAGCGTGCGGGATTGTAGCTGGCGACATCTTCGATAGTAGGGTTGAGCGGGAAGAGGCGAATCCAGCTGATGTGCGTGAGCAGGCCAGCATCGACGCGAATATTGGTTTCCCAAGTATCGTAGCCAGATTTGGTGACTTTGACTTGATGTTCGCCGGCGCTGAGCATTTTGCTAATTTCGGTGCGACTAAAAAGTGTCTCGCCGTCGACTTCAACAGTGGCGCCACTAGGATGAGAAGAGAGTTGAAGTAGGCCGGATTGTTCGAGGCTGCCGTTTTCGTTGAAGGAGAAGCCCATAGCAACGAGCATCAGAATAAATACAATTGCAATTACGGACAGGCCCATAAAAATATTAGTCATGACAACACGGGTGGCCTGTAATTTTTTAGCTTTTTTGCGATCCATTGATCAATTTACTCCACAAATTCTGGATATAATTATATATCATTTTAATGCTTATGTTTAAAATTTGTTAGCATGCTTGTATACATTTTTTTAAAACGCTATTGATTTCCGAATGGGAATGTTTTAAGATAGCTTTAGCAGTATAAAGTGAGGTAAGATGGACGGAGTCAAAAAAGTTTCTAGAGGCGCAACAGCGAATCATGCGAGCTCGATAGATCACCGTCGCGTACAGAAATCTGCCACACTGAATCGGAAATTCGTAAAGAAGCCTGTCGCACAACCAAAGATTAGAGCGGCGGCAGGTGCAGCTTCGCGATCGTTACGCCTGCAACAAAACCAACGACAACTAATTCAGAAACAAAATACCGTTAGATTGCAGCCGAGCCAAAAATTTGCTCAGCAGCAACATATACAGCAACAGAACCGACAGCAAATTGTGCAACAAAGCCAGCAGCGGGGACAAAGTCAGCAGCAAGCGGCGCAGCAGCAAGTACGAGCGACGCGACGCCAGATCGTGAACGCGAATCAGGCCAATCAGCAAATAGCTAATGTGGCGAAACAGACGCAGACGACGCGACGAATGGCGCAACAGCAATTAGCAAAGCAGCAGGATTTGCCGGCGCAGAAACACCAGACAGTCGAAATTGCGCGGGCGAGAATGGCGGCACGCAAAAAAGCTGCGCAGCCAGAGCATCTGAGTGCACAGGAATTAAAAGAGCGAGCGATTCAGCAAGCACTTCGAAAAGTCGATAAAATCGATAATGACACGAGTATGGTGGCGCAATTTAAGGACGCGGGGAGTGGCAAATTACACTTCTGGCAGAAGCGTGGTTTCGCAATCGCGGCCAGTATGGCAGTGATTTCGTTGGCGCTGCTGGGCTATTTGGTGCATTTGAATTTGCCAGATATCTCGGTGCGGGTAGCAGCGATGCAGACGGGGATTGAAAAAATGTATCCGAGCTATGTGCCGTCGAATTACCGATTGGACGGATTAGTGAAAGAAGATGCAGGGCGAGTGACGATGAACTTCAAGAATAATGATGGCCGGAAGTTTTCGCTAATGGAAGAAAAATCGAGTTGGGATTCAGCGGCAGTACTGGCGAATTATGTGAAGAAGAATTGGGGAAATGATTATACGATTGCGAAGGGGCAGGGACTGACGATTTATGTATCGGGATCGAGCGCGGCATGGGTGAATGGTGGTGTATTCTACGTAATTTCCGACGATGAAGGTAATTTGAGTGCAGCCGATTTGCATGATATTGCAGTATCGCTATAATTGAAGTAACTGAGATTTTAGAGTAGAGCCACGCTGAAATAAGCGCGGCTTTTTGATATAATTTAGAGATAGATAAAGGAGGCGGAATGATTGAGTTTAAATATGCGAAGCATCAGTTGATTGACGAGGGGCGCTATCAAGAAAAAATTGATGAGGCACGAAAATATGTCGCACGCGCACAGCAGGACGATTTTGGCGGTTGGGTGGATTTGCCGGTAAATTATGACAAAGATGAATTTGCGCGAATTAAAGCGGCGGCAAAGAAAATCAATGCCGATTCGGAAGTACTAGTTTGCATCGGGATTGGTGGTAGCTATTTGGGGCACCGAGCTGTAATTGAGGCGCTGGGAGGCGAGCGTGGGCGTACAAAAATTGTATACACGGGTAATTCGCTTAGTCCACGGATGTTGAAGCGCGCATTGGCGGAAGTTGAAGGAAAAGATTTTTCGATTAATGTAATTTCGAAGTCGGGTACGACTACGGAGCCGGCAGTGGCATTTCGGATTTTTAAGCAGCTATTGATTGAAAAATATGGTGAAAAAGAAGCGGCGATGCGGATTTATGCAACAACGGATGCGCGAAAGGGCGCTTTGCATGATGAGGCGGTAGCGAAAGGCTATGAAAGCTTTGTGGTGCCAGATAATATCGGTGGACGCTATTCGGTGCTAACAGCGGTGGGCTTGTTGGCGATTGCGGTAGCGGGCTTTGATATCGATAAATTGATGGACGGGGCTGCCGAAGAGCGAACTGCGCTAATTTCGGATGGCGGCGCAGCGGCGGAATATGCGGCGCTGAGAAATATCTTGCTAGAGAATGGGCGGGATATTGAGATTTTGGCAAATTTTGAACCGCAATTTAGTCAATTCAATGAATGGTGGAAGCAATTGTTTGGCGAGTCGGAAGGGAAAGATGGCAAAGGAATTTTCCCAGCGAGCGTGATTGACTCAACGGATTTGCATTCGATGGGGCAATATATTCAAGAAGGGCGCCGAGCTCTGTTTGAAACTTTCGTGGAAGTAAAACGGGATTTTGCAAGTGTAGTTGTGCCGAAATTTGGTGAAGATGTAGACGGCTTGCAGTATCTGGAAGGCAAGGAGCTGGATTATATTAATAAAACAGCGAATGCGGCAACGCGTGAAGCGCATTTGGCGGGCGATGTGCCGGTGTTGGAAATTGCGATGCCGGAAATTGATGAACGTTCGTTGGGTGCTTTGATTTATTTCTTCGAAATGAGCTGCGCGTTGAGCGGTTTTACTTTGGGCGTGAATCCATTTAATCAACCTGGCGTGGAGGCATATAAGACGCGAATGTTTGAACTGTTGGGCAAGCCTGGGTATAGTAAGTAGATGATTTTAAAATATTTGCAGCTATTGTTGATTTCGATGCTGCCACTGGTGGAGCTAAGAGGCGCGATCCCGTATTCGCAAATTATGGATCTACCAGTGCTGCCGTCGTATATTGTATGTATTATTGGCAACATGATTCCGGTGCCATTTATCTATTTGTTTGCGGGGAAATTCTTGAATTGGGGGAAAGATAAGAAGGCAATTGGTAAATTTTGTAAGTGGTGTTTAACAAAAGGTACGAAGGCGGGCGAGCAATTGGCGCAAAAGGCGGGTCGCACGGGCTTATTCTTTGCGCTGATGATTTTTGTGGGAATTCCGTTACCTGGAACAGGTGCATGGACCGGAATTTTAGCGGCAAGCTTTATTAAGATGGGCTTTAAGTCGGCGACGGCAGCGGTGGCATTGGGTGTACTGCTGGCAGGCGCAATTATGATGACGGCGTCATATTTGGGCTTTAGTTTGTTTTAGTAGTTTGCTAGGAATTTGCTGAGACATAGACGATTTTAGCTCTGGACTTAGCTGGTAAAGAGTTGCAGATAAAAAATCTCCCCGTACGGGGAGATTTTTTGGGGAGAAAGAGATCTGGTCTATTTTTTGAAGGGATTTTTGAGACCAAGCGTGCGATTGGATTCAGCAATACGCATGAGCTCATTATATTTGGCGATGCGCTCGGTGCGGCTGAGCGAGCCAGTCTTAATTTGACCGGTGCCAAGGCCAACGGCCAGATGTGCAATGGAAGTATCCTCAGTTTCGCCGGAACGATGCGACATAACGCAAGTATAGCCATGGGCTTTGGCGAGCAAGACAGTGTCGATAGTCTCGGTAAGTGAGCCGATTTGGTTTGGCTTGATGAGGATAGAATTAGCAGCGTGTTCGTCGATGCCGCGTTGGAGTAGCTTAGAATTGGTAACAAAGAGGTCGTCGCCAACGAGCTGAGTGCTGCCACCAAAACGATTAGTGAGCATTTGCCAGCCAGTCCAGTCGTTTTCGCCAAGACCGTCCTCAATCGAGACAACAGGATAATTTTCGATGATCCATTGATACCAGTTAGCGAGATCGTTGCTGGATTTCCAGTCACCATTAGTTTTGAGCTCGTAATGGTCGTCTTTGGCAAATTCGGAAGCGGCAATGTCCATAGCGATGGCAATATTTTCGCCAAGTTTATAACCAGCTTTTTCGACGGCGAGTTTGATAAGTTCAAGTGGCTCGTTGTTGCCATCTTTGACGAATGGGGCATAGCCACCTTCATCGCCTACGGTGGTGGCGTAACCACGTTCTTTCAAGACATTCTTTAAGGCATGGAAAACTTCGGCACCCATGCGGACAGCTTCGGCGATATTGCCGGCGCTAACAGGAATAATCATATACTCTTGGAAATCGGTAGACCAATCGGCGTGTGCGCCGCCATTCATGACATTCATCATTGGCATTGGTAAACACATTTCGTCAGTCGTGCCGGCTAATTCGGCAACATATTCATAAAAACGCTTGCTTTTAGCGTGCGCAACGGCCTTAGCGGTCGCGAGCGAAACAGCAAGAATGGCGTTGGCGCCGAGATTGGATTTGTTATCGGTACCATCGAGATCAAGCATGAGCTGATCGATTTGACGCTGGTCGCCAGCATTGTTGCCAACTAAGACATCGCTGATTTTATTATTGACATTCCAAACGGCTTTAAGTACGCCTTTACCGCCAAAAGCTTTGTCGTCGCCATCGCGCAGTTCGAGTGCTTCGCCAGCACCAGTCGAGGCGCCAGACGGTACGGCAGCGCGACCAGCATGGCCACCTTCGAGCACGACGTCGGCTTCGACAGTTGGATTGCCGCGCGAATCAAGAATCTGACGAGCGTGGATAAATTTGATATTGAATTTCTTTTCTTGCATAGATACTTTCTCCCTTTATGCGCAAAATCTCTTGAGTTTATTATAGCATAATGCTTGTGATTTTTTGGCGTTGAACAATTTTTGTGTTATATTTAAGCTAAAGCACAATAAAGGAGGGCATTTTGCTATGGCGACGAAAGTTGCTCCAAAAAAGAAAAGCACTACTAAGGTTAGTAGTAAAAAAACAACAAGTAAAAAACATGATTTGCCAGTAGGTATTCTGACTGAGCGTAATCCGGAAAATCACAAAGTTACAGGAAAGTATACTTTCTTCTATGCTTTGTTTGCTTGTACAACTTTGATTTTCGCGGGGATTGCCGTGTGGCTGTATATCTTCTCGAGCGAGTTGTTGAATAAGTACGAAGATGTAGTAAAGAGTAATACAACTTGCCAAGAAGTAAGCGGATACAACGAAGATTATACTGAAGACGGAGAATAGTTTTCCATGCCTGACGACAGCAACGCCAGAAAAATGGAAGCAGCACTGAATGAAAGTGATGAGCCAGAAATCGTCGACGGAAAGACGCGGGCGGAAAGACTCGTCATTGAAGAAGAAGCGATTGCAGAAGAAGAGTTCGTTGCTGACCAGGAAGATACAGTTAATCCACTAATTTACGATCAAAAAGAGTCTAAGTCGGATGCGTCTGGGGGATTGGAAGGCGCATTTGGCTCGGAGGGTTTGGCGGATGAAGTGCCGGTAAAACCAATTAATAACGAAGAAGAATTAAGAAAGGAAAGCGTGAACGAAGATAATCTAGATCCTACGCTCAAATCCGATGGTTTTGGTACTGATTCCAACCCAGATTTAGCCGTAGATGAGCTCTCGGGGCTCGAAACAGAATTGTCGAACGACAATGAAGTGGCGATGTCTGCAGGGGCGGGGAATGCGACGCCAGATGCGGCCGCAGATGCAGCGACCACGGACGCGCCGATGACAGGTGCGGTTATGAGTGGGGTAGCGGGTGTAAATAATATGCCTAGCGGTGATGTAACCGCGCCAGCAACCGAAGCAACGCCAGTGGCGGACGCGATGAATGCGACGTCGACGGAAAATGCAACGAGCGCAGCAGCACCAGAAAACGCAGCGCCAACAGTGGGAACAACTACGCCTGCAGCGACGCCAGAGACGACGACAGCTGAGCCAGTAATGGGTGCGACACCGGCGACGCCAGTTGCATTAGCGGAATCGATGCAGGCAGCAGTTGCGACGACACCGCAGCCAATTCCAGCAGGAATGCCAACGAGTTCGGCGCCAATAACAACGGCAGCGCCTACTATGGGCGCACAGCCAAGGAAGAAAAAGACGGGCTTGATTATTACCTTGATTGTATTGTTCGTGTTGTTAATTGGTGGTGCGATTTTTGGGGTGATTTGGTACAACCAACATGAAGCGCCAGAACGCCAAGTCAGTGATGCAATTAATAACTTGTTAACTGCACCAATTTTAGGCACAACATCAAGTGAGACGACGGCAGCGGATGATGGTAATTTGCCAATGCTTGGTCTGAGCATACAATCGAATAAAATGACGCCTGATTTGAAGGGCGAGACGGTTAAAGGCAGCTTCGCGATTAAAGATGCACAATCGTTTTATGTTCGTCTGAATGGCATCACCTCGGTTGCTAGCGAGAGTGCTGTAGATGAAGATGCGACGGAAGAGGAAAAGAAGCTAGCAGAAGATTTAATGAATAAGTTTAAAGAAATCCTCGAGGATAAATGGATTTCGATTAAACTAGAAAGCAGTGAATCTGAGGGGTATGAATGCTTAACGGAAGCAAGTAATAAACTGAGTAGTGAAGCTTTCCGAAATAAGTTGTCTGAGCTGTATTATGCGAATGAATTCGTGGCACTTAAAGAGGGGTCGACGATTGAATCGCGCGACGGTATCAATTATTACGAAGTCGAGATTGATGAGACGAAGAGCGATGCTTTCGGTGAGGCCCTTGAAGAGACGGATGAAGTAAAGGAATTGTCGACTTGCGTATCAGATGTGATGACGTCGATTTTGTTTGGTAGCTCATCAAGTAGTAGCAGCAACAATAGCAACACGGACTCTGCTTATAAGAGTTCAAAGGATCTGGATGGCGACGATGATACTGTCGAAAAAATTCTGTTAGGCATCGCGCCGTGGACGCACGAATTAAAGGCGATTGAAGTTCAGGTCACGGACGCGAATGACGGTGAAAGCTATGCCAAATTTGCGATTAACTTTGACTCGATTAATAGCAATGATCTGGGCAGCGCAAGTGACATAAAAGATGTGTATGAGAGCTTGATGAGTGCCTATAAGGAAGTCGTAAAAGAATATACGAAGATCAGTATTCGAGAATATTGCGAAGAATATGAAGAAGAGGATTATCTTTCTTTGCTTGGCTATGATAGCGTCGATGAATGCGTAGATGGCTTTATGGAAGAATATGAAGATTCTCCCGATAGTAGCAGTGCGAGTGGCTTAAGCGCTTTGGGCATGAGCTATGATTTGCCTGATACGGAAGCAATTGATAGCTTTGATTTATTGAATCTGTAATCGCTAGCAATAGTTCAAGAAAGCCACTCAGAAATGGGTGGCTTTTTGTGCGATATAATATGATTATGGCAACTGTAGCTTTGACGCCAAAATTGAAAGCGAAATTGAAGGAGCTCCCGAAGGAACCGGGTGTGTATTTTCATAAAAATCGTGCGGGTGAGGTGATTTATGTGGGCAAAGCGGCGATTTTGCGGAATCGTGTGCGGCAATATTTTCAATCACCAGAGCGCAAAGATGCAAAAACGCGGGCGCTGGTGGCGGAGATTGATGATACGGATTGGATTGTGGTCGAGACGGAAATGGACGCACTGTTTTTGGAATCGGAAATGATTAAGCGCTATATGCCCAAGTGGAATATTCTGTTGCGGGATGGCAAGACGGTGAGCTATGTGCGAATTGATATGAAGTCGGAGGTGCCATATGTATCAATGACGCGTAATCCGGAAGATGATGGTGCGGAATATTATGGGCCATATTATGGCAAAGTGGCGATTGTGCGGGCGCTACGGATTTTGCGGAAGATTTTCCCATATTATGATAAGCCTTATACAGGGCGGAAGAGCTTGAATACGGATTTGGGCTTGACGCCGGGAATTGAAACGGGGAAGACGACGCCGCAGGAATACAAGCGGAATTTGCGACGAATGATCAGCTATTTAAAAGGCAATCGCAAGAAGCTGGTGCGCGAGGTTGAAAAAGCGATGTATGCGGCGGCGGAGCGGGGCGACTACGAGCAGGCGGCAGAATTTCGAAATCAATATTTTGGCCTGAAGGGGATTGGCACAAAAATTGTGTTTTCGGATAAAGAATTGTTGGACATCTCGTCGGACCGAGCATTGGAAGATTTATGTGAGTTGCTAAGGTTAGAAAAACCGCCGATGCGAATTGAGGGCTATGACATTAGCCACCAATCGGGGACGAATGTGGTAGGTTCGATGGTGTGTTTTATTAATGGGGCAGCGGACCGGACAAAATATCGGCGTTTTAAATTGCGAAAACAGCAGAATAATGACCCGGCAAGTATACGCGAGGTGCTGGAGCGGCGCTTGCGGCATTTGAAAGATTGGGGGCGACCGGATTTGATTGTATTGGATGGATCGGTAGGGCAGCTGGCGGCAGTGCGAGATTTGGTATCGGCGGAGAAAATTCCGATTATTGGACGCGATAAGAGCGGTGATCATAGTAGAAATGCGCGCGTACGAATTGTGCTACTGGAAGGAGTGGAAGATTATCGGATGGTAGAGCTAGCGGCGGATAGCCATATTGCAAAATTGATTGCGCGAATTGACGATGAAAGTCATCGCTTTGCGATTCAGTACCACACTTTATTGAAGCGCAAAGATGCGCTAAAATAAATAAAGTTATTATGATTAAAAATCAGCTACTCGGATTTGTTTTCCGCTGGTTAGTTTCGACGGCAGCGATGTATGTCTGCATCAATTTATTTTGCGGTTTTAAAGATGGCGCAGAAGGCTTGCGTAGCTCGGTGTGGCTGTATGTGCTAGCGGGATTTATTTTTTCGTTAGTGAATTCGGTGATTCGGCCGATCGTGACGATCTTTGCGTTGCCATTTATGATGCTGACGATGGGCCTATTTACAATTATCGTGAATGCGGCGATGGTGGCACTAACAATCTGGGTGATCCCCGATGTGACGATTGATTTTCTGGGCTGTATCTATAGTTGTTTGACGATTTCGGGCATCAACTGGCTTGTCAGCTTAGTGGTATCTGATGTAAAATAGTGTTATGGAACTAGGTGTGTTTTTATCTATCGTAACTTTTGTATCGGCGATTTTGCTGATTTTGTTAATTTTATTGCAGCAACGCGGTGCATCATTGGGCGCGGGTTTTGGTGGCTCGGGTGAATTAAATATCGAGCGTCGTGGTTTGGAGAAATCGCTATATAATGCCACGATTGTGATGGCTTTTATCTTTGTGCTGTCGATTTTAGCAATCTTAGTTGTAGGATAAATGAAATTACAATTTAAAAAGAGTGGGCGAGTGAGAAAGCAGCGGAAAAGTTTAGCGACGCGTTGGCATGAAATGCTCGATCAAATCGGGAAACATTTTGCTAGTCGTTTTGTGGGGCGTTTACAGAATGCACGTGAAGTGCGGCTGTGGGTAGTAGAATGGGCGCTGTTAGTGTTAGTAGTGCTGTTGTTTGCGGTAGTGCAGATTTTTTGGTATAGCGATGCATACGAGACGGAAGCTTATGTAGCAGGTGGGGATTACAGTGAAGCGACGCTAGGAAAAGTGAATTCGATGAATCCATTATACGCGGCGACGAGTTCGGAGAAAACCTTGGCGAAGCTATTGTTTGCAAATGTGGCATCGCCGGATACGTCGGGGCATATGAAGGGTGAGCTGGCAAAGTCGGTGACAATGGATGAAACAGGGAAAGTCTGGACAGTGACGCTGCGCGATGAGATTTATTGGTCAGACAATGAGCCAATTACTGCGGATGATTTAATGTATACGGTGAAGCTGATTGCGGATCCAACTGCAAAAACGACGATTTCGGCAGATTTTTCGAAAATTAGTTTGAAGAAGATTGACGAGAAGACAGTGGAGTTTACATTGCCGTCGGCTTATCTGGAATTTATGGATTCATTGGAATTTCCGTTGTTGCCGGCGCATATCTTGGAGAATATTAGCCCAGCGCTAGTGTATGAGAGTAATTTTTCGTCGAATCCAGTGTGTTCGGGACCGTTCGTATTGAATGCGATTCAGGCCGCGAATGCGAACGAGACGAATTTGCAGACGATTTATTTGAATCGAAATGAGAATTATTTCTTAAAAGATACGATGCTGTATTCCTTTGCATTGAAAACTTATGAAAATGAGGGAGATATTATTGCAGCTTTGAAAGCGAAAGATGTGCGCGGAACGGCGGAACTAGGGGCGGAAGATGCGAATGAGTTGCCGGCAACGGTGGGCAGGCGCACGACGCTGGTTAATGGCGGCGCTTATGCTTTTATGAATACGACAGGTGCGGATTTGAGTAAAGTAAAGGTGCGTAAGGCAATTCAACGGGGCGTAGATATGACGAAAGTGCGGGGTGAAACAATGAATGAATCGCAAGTGCTAGATTATCCGATTTTGGCGAATCAGATGGAATTAAATTATCCAGAGTTACCGGAATATGACCTTGAGGCAGCAAAGCAATTGTTGGTGGATGCGGGCTATAGCTATGAGGATGAAGTGTTAGTGAATGAAGAGGGGGAGCGTGTGCAGATTTCGTTAGCGGTTGCGAAGCGCGATACGATTGCGGAAGTAGCGGAGCGTTTTGCGGCGGAATTAAAAACGCTGGGTTTTGAAGTGTCGATGAGCGTGTTTGATGAAAGTTTGATGTCGGAAGATTTCTTCGCGACAGTGGTGCGACCGCGCGATTATGATATTTTGATTTATGAAGTAGACTTAGGTGTGTCAGCAGATCCGTTTGTGTATTATAGCTCAACGCAGGCGTCGGGTTCGGGCTGGAATTTTAGCAATTATAGTAATGCTTTAGTGGATGACGCCTTACTGTCGGCGCATATTACGACAAATTTGGCAACGAAGAAAACGAAATACGAGACATTTTTGAAATATTGGGTGGAAGAGGCGCCGGCGCTGGGGATTTATCGGTCGAGCATGAATTATTATTACGACGAGCAAGTGCGTGTGTTCGCGGACGATGTGGTGATGACGGATGCATTGGATCGGTTTGCGGATGTGCGCTATTGGGCATCAACGAAGCAAATAGTGAATATTACGCCATAGGGGCGTCGGGGGGGGGTGTTTATTGTGGCGGAGCGGGGGCAGTGAACACGGGGGCTTGGCGTTGTTGGCTAGGGATTTTACAAAAAGCGAGAAGCGTGCTAAAATATGCCTATTGCGCCCGTGGTGGAATTGGTAGACACGCTAGCTTGAGGTGCTAGTGGCTAATCAAACGGCTGTGCTAGTTCGAGTCTAGTCGGGCGCACCAAAAACTATTGGCAAATAATCGCCAAATAGCGTATAATAACAACAACCTTATGCGGGTTTAGCTCAGTTGTTTAGAGCGCTTCCTTGCCAAGGAAGAGGTCGAGAGTTAGAGTCTCTTAACCCGCACCATATAGAAAAAACAGCCATAAGGCTGTATTTTTGTTGTTGAATTTTGCTGATAAATATTATATAATACGCTCACTCGGGATGGAGTTCTTTAGTATTTATAGGGGGTGGTAGTATGGAAAGAGTTAACTCTACATGCTTCTATGGCGGTGATTTAGTAGTGCTGCCGTTGAGCGACCTCATTAAGCCTGGTAAAGGCGACGATATCATGGTAACAGTTGAGGGGAATAGCTATGGTTGCCTCAGGGTTGATGATTATCCTGGCGCAATGGATGCAGCAAAGAGGTTGGCGGCGAGCTTGGATCTGAAAGTACCGGTAATGATTGCGGTTGAGGATCCGGAAAGCGCTTCGCCGATGATATTGACGCGAGAAGTTGTGCGCGGTGGCAGGAAGCACTACTTGGCATTGATCTTTAATGCAATATTTTCGCATCCGGAAGAGAACCGTAATGGCAGCTTCTGCTTGCGTATGAGCGAGCGCTATGATCCGGAGAGAACTTTTTCGGAAAGGATTATGTTTGCACCTGGTAAACAGATTGTTTGGTAAAAACAACTGATGCTGGGTTGAGAATATCCGTTTGAGCTGCCATCTTGAGAGGTGCCGGGGCTAGTATTTTGCCCCGGTTTTTCATGCTGAAAAATTAAGCTTGTGGTATGATAAGAATAACTAAAGACGAGGAAAAATGAAAAAGACTTGGTTGGTGGGCTTGGTAATGTGTGCCGCGATGAGCCTAATGGCGATGGCGCCAGTGTTTGCTTGCGTAGACGAGAACGGTAATGTGATGGAGGGGGTGGATTGCGCAATGGCGGATGAAGAGGAAGATGAAGCTGCGACGAGTGAGGGACTAATTCTTAGCGTGGACGCAATTGATTATGGCTATTTGTCGGAATTGGGGCGAACTTATACGCAGACTTTTACGATTGAGAATAAATCGACTGAAGCGCGGGCAATAAAAGTGTCGGCGGAGAAGCCTGATACGGATAAGATTGGTGATGATGCGAAAATGGCAGCTGATTGGCTGGCGTTTGTGGGTGGCGTGCATTATTTTGAAATCCCGGCAGGCGAGAGCAAAGTTGTGAGTATGCGCGTGACAGTACCGACGGATGCGAAGAGCGGTTCGCAGTATGCAGTGATTAAAATTGAAGATACGACGGCGGGCGAGACGAAAGAATTGTCAGTGCGGATGACGGTTGCGACGGATGGCTTGGCTTTTGGTGGCGAAGTAGCGAAAAATTATGCGACGCCAGTGAGCTTGAGCGATAAAGTGCATGCGGGCGTGACAGTGAAAAATAGTGGCAATGCGGGCTTTGTGGCGACTTATTCGGTGCGCGTATCGCCACGTTTTGGCTTGCAAGAGTGGCAAGATGTCGTAAACGGGGAAATGCAGGAGGTCTATCCTGGCGCGGAGATGGAATTTGTAGTTGGCGATGAGGATACGGTCATTGGTTATGGGATTTTTACGGTCGAGCAACGGATTGTCTATGTGAATAGCGATGGCTCGCAAGTAGAAGAGGTGTCGACGCGGACTGTATTAAATGTGCCGGTTTGGTTAGCGGCAACGATT
>CAZOYU010000008.1:40152-55078 GCA_964584145.1 uncultured Candidatus Saccharibacteria bacterium
TCCGGTTTCGATTTTCAAGTGTTCAAATCTTCCGGCCTCACTTTTTTGTCCAAAATTTGTCCAAAAAAATGGTGAGTCCGGTGAGACTTGAACTCACGACACCCTGCTTAAAAGGCAGGTGCTCTAACCGGCTGAGCTACGGACCCAATACGCTTATTATACGCTTATCTGGCGGAAATGCAAGAGGTTGAGGTGAACTTGCGGGATTTAGTGGATTATGCTAAGATTAATAAAGACTAGGGGCGGTTAGCTCAGTTGGCTAGAGCGCGTCTTTGACGTAGACGAGGTCATAGGTTCGAATCCTATACCGCCCACCATTGGAATTATATGGTCGCCATGGGGCGATTTTTTGTTGTTAATAGAATAATGATGCAAAAAATAAAAAAAGAGAATCCGTAAATAGCGGATTCGCATGAACACACAGGGCGGCAATCCTAGCTGGGGCTGCCCTTAATGCTATTGTAGTATGGTGGATGGCTGGCGAGTCAAGCGCGAGGGGGGCTTTACGGCACAAGCGTAATCTGTTATAATTTAAGTAGGTTTTTATATTAATCGTAGGGATGAGCGCGACTCGTTCCTGTTTTATTTGTAGAAAAGGAAGGGCAATGAACGATAAATCGAAGATTCGCAATGTAGCGATTATTGCGCACGTTGACCACGGCAAAACGACGCTCGTGGATGCGTTGCTAAAGCAGAGCAATACTTTCCGCGAAAACCAAGCGGAAATGGGGCAAACTTTAATTATGGATTCGGGCGATCAGGAGCATGAGCGCGGAATCACGATTACGGCGAAGCAAACAGCGGTATTTTATGATGGCTATAAGATTAACATTATTGATACGCCTGGGCACGCGGATTTTTCGGGTGAGGTTGAGCGAACGTTAAATATGGCGGACGGCGTGTTACTGATTGTGGATGCGCAAGAAGGGCCAATGCCGCAGACGAAATTTGTGTTGCAGAAGGCGTTGGAACTGAATTTGACGCCGATTGTGGTGATTAATAAGATTGATAAGCCAGCGGCACGTTTGGGTGAAGTCGAAGATGAGATTGGTGATTTGTTCTTGGAGTTGGCGACAAATGAAGAGCAATTGAAGTACCCGACTTATTATGCGATTGCGCGAGACGGCAAGGCGGGGAAAACGCCAGAGCTGGATGATGATTTGCATGTAATTTTTGAGGCGATTATTCATGAGATTCCGGAGCCACAAGTAGATGTGGACGATACGAAAGGTGCACAGTTGTTAGTGGCGGCACTGGCGGCGGATAGTTATCTAGGTAAATACGCGATTGGAAAGATTTTCCGCGGAAAACTGAAGCGCAATGAAAATGTGTCGGTAATGAAGACGAATGGTGATATTGTGCGCGGCAAGATTGATAGTATTTATACATATCGCGGCCTGGGACGCGAAGAAGTGAATGAAGCGATTGCGGGTGATATTGTGGCAATTGCAGGGTTAGGAGTGGCGTCGATTGGTGATACGATTGCGACGGGCGACCAGCCAGAGGCTTTGCCAACGATTGAGCTAGAGGCCCCGACATTGAGCATTTATATTGGCCCAAATACTTCGCCGCTGAAGGGGCGCGAAGGTGAATTTACGACTTCGCGACAAATTGGTGATCGTCTGAAGAAAGAATTGGAGACGAATATTGCTTTGCGACTGGAGCCGCAGGGCTTAGGTTATAAAGTGTCAGGGCGGGGCGAATTGCATCTGTCGGTTTTGATTGAGACGATGCGCCGTGAAGGCTATGAAATGGAAGTGGGGCGACCAGAGGTAGTCTATAAGACGGAGAATGGCGTCGAAATGGAACCGGTTGAAGAACTGACGATTGAAGTCGCGTCGGAATATGTAGGCGCGGTATCGCAGGAGCTGGGTATTCGCAAAGCAGAGCTAGTTGAACAAGAAATTACGACGACGGGCGCAACGCGTTTCCGCTATAAGATTACAACGGCGGCCTTGATTGGTTTGCGCAACAGCTTGCTAACGGAGACGAAGGGCACGGCGATTATGAATACTTTACCAAAGGGATATCAGCCAGTAACGGCGCACTACCGTCAAGAGCGCAACGGTTCTTTGGTAGCATCGGAGGCGGGGCAGAGTACGGCTTATGCACTCGATGCGGCGCAGGCGCGAGGCGTGTTATATATTCCGCCACAAGTTGACGTATATATGGGCATGATTGTGGGCTTGTCGAAGAAGGACGAGCTGGATATTAATGTTTGCCGCGAAAAGCAGCTGACGAATATGCGTACGCATGCATCGGATGGCGCAATCCAGCTGACGCCATATACGCAGTTGTCACTAGAACAATGTTTGGACTTCTTGATGGAAGATGAATTACTGGAAGTGACGCCAAAGAGCTTGCGGCTGCGGAAGCGCGATCTTGATCCGGTTGTGCGCAAGCGTAAGCGCAATCATGCATTATAATGCATGCTTATGTTTGACTTTAAGCGTGACAGCGTGAAAAAATAAGATACAGAAGCACGTACAAAAGAGAAAATACAAAGGAGGTGGTCTTTGTGCTTAGTATCTTATTTTTTGGGTTATGGGCAGTGGTTTTTGGCATATTGGCGTACTATGTGTTGAATGTAATAATGCGCGCAGTGGTTTATCCGCGAGTGTGCAGCTATTCGCTGAGCGTAGCACAGAGCTATCTGATGGAAAACGGTCGTGGTTTTTATGAAAGCAAGACGCTTGAAGCCGTGTTTGTGGAAGCGCAAATTCGGACCTTCCTAATATTGCTGTTACAGATTGCTGGTCTGGCATTAATACTGATATTTGTGCCAAGCAATCTAGTCTTCCTGAGCGTGCCGCAAGGAGCAATTAAAGTTGGACTAGCTGGTGGTCTCGCGGTGAGTAGCTACTACGCTTTTATGGAGTCGTTGTTTACGCGAACACTGGTGGGGCGACTGGAAATGATTGACCGAGATGGTAAAGCGCATTTTGCGGGCGTTTGGGGCGAAAATTTTACGCTGGATGTGAGCTTATTCTGGCAACCAGAAAATTATCCCGCCGAGGGGGCGAAATATATGGTGTTGGAATATGGAGCATATGCAGCGATAGCGACATTAGAACTACAAGAACAAGAATGAACATAATTGCAGAAAAAATCCGGGGTCGTGAAAGACCCCGGCTTTTTAATGGCCTATCCTCTAGCTGCCAAGAGGCAGACGACGGAAAAGATAGCAATGCAGAGCAACGCGTGCTTGAAGAAGCGCAATATGCGCGTGCGGCGACGACAACGACGAAATTCGGCATAGAAATAATCGTCATCTTCGAATGGGTCATCGAAAGTCCAGTGCGGGGAATCATAAGTACCCTTCATGAAAATGCATCTCCTTTTTTGTGGTCGGATAGGATAAAAGTGTGCATCTGGGTGAATAAGCTCAGATTATTTCATTGTAGCATAAACGCTTTGAAAAGTCAAGTGGAGGTTAGCGTATATCATGCAATGATTTGCGAAATTTGGCAAGGGGGGAATTGTTCGGCTTTTAGGTCATAAAATGTGGAAATGCGCAAGCGTGGAAAAGTCTGCGGAAAAAATTATGGTTGTTCGGTTTTTTCTCTGTTGGGGCAGGGATTTTTGCACCAAAATGTGGAAAACTCGCTAAAAATGGTACTTGCAAAATTCTGTGAACTTGCTTAAACTAAGGACAAGTGGAAACAACATAAAAACCACGAAACAAAAATAAAATCAGTAGGACGATTGGAAAACATCACAATGAAAAAGAAGATCGATATCAAAGACCAATCGCGCAATTATCAAATAGTTACACTAGTAAAGCGCTAACTGGTCTTATTTTATAGCACATTCACATCGTTCGAATCCGGTCATCTAGGAGTTTTGGGCGCGTTTAGGACACGCGAAACCGAATCCATCCGCACATTCATGAAATACACACCTCCCAAACATATAACTCCACCTCACACAAATTAAGTCTCTCAACGCTACAAAAATGAGTCGGCTATACGCTGGAAACATTTGTAGTTATCTTAAATGTGTTAAGGACAAAATAAACAACAAAAAACACAAACACCTAAAATTTCTAGATGTTCGGATTCGAACAAGATATAATGAAGAGATGAATGAAGTTCATATTCCAGTATTATTATCGGACGTTTTAGAATATCTGCAGCCGAGTGAAGGTGAAACATATTTAGACCTTACGGCGGGATATGGTGGGCATGCTGATAAAATTTTGGAAGTAACGCGGAATTATAATGGTGCGGTTTTAAATGACCGTGATCAGAATGCGATTGATTTTCTCGAGGCGAAGTACCAGAAGGTGAAGCCAAAATTGATGCATGATGATTTTTATAATACGGCGCTACGCTTAGTGGAGAGTGGAATTAGCTTCGATATGATTCTGGCTGACTTCGGCGTTTCTTCACCGCAATTAGATATTAGGGAAAGAGGTTTTTCGTTTGCGAAAGCAGCACGACTAGATATGCGCATGGACGAATCGCAAGATTTGGATGCGTGGACAGTGGTGAATAAGTGGAGCGAACGAAAGCTGGCGGAAATTTTTGAGAAATATGCAGAGGAGCGTCGTGGTCGTGCAGAATTGCTAGCCCGAGAAATCTGCAGGCATCGGCCACTCAATACAACTACTGAGCTCGCCGATTTGATTAAGTCAAAATCGCCATATTCGCATACGCATCCAGCAACGCGGATTTTTCAGGCAATCAGGATCGTCGTGAACGATGAGCTCGGTATAATTGAGCGAACTTTGCCGCTAATTCCAAAGTTGTTGAAACCTGGGGGAAGGGTAGCGATTATTTCTTTTCATAGTCTAGAGGATCGGCTTGTCAAAGAATTTTTTAAAGACGAAAGTAGTATGGGAATCGAGTCGACATTACGTATCTTAACGAAGAAGCCAATTGTTGCGGATAATATTGAAAATGCTAATAACCCACGCGCACGCAGCGCGAAACTGAGGGTAGCCGAGAAGATTTAATCTTGATGGCGCTCGCAGTGGAACGAACTGGGCGCTATCGTAAAAACAAAAAACAAAAAAGGAGCTAATATGGCAAAAATCATCGTAACGAATCGTTCTCGTGCACAACAGGTGAAAGTTCACTTCCGCTAAAAATACACACGATAGTATTTTGTAACAAAAACAACTGACATGCCCCTTTTGACCGGGGGTACCATGAACAGGTGAAGTTTTTGTGGAGTGTGTAATAAAAACATTTTGACCTCCTTGGTAGGAGCTGGGCGTTTATCTCTTGTCGCCCAGCTACCGCCAAGCCTTGAAAAGTGGGGGACATTGGGGGATTAGCGAAAGCGAAAAACAAATATAAAAACTAAAACGGAATGATTTTTGATGCCAGCATATAGAACAAATTATGCCACGAGAGGATCGTACGCGAGCCGCGGGGCGAACTCCGAGACTTGGGCACGTAATCGAAATGTGGTGCGACATAATTCAAGAATTACGCTGGGGCCACTAACTCACACAATTGTCATTGGTGCAATTGCGTTACTTATTGGCTTAATTTTCCTGTCGCAGAGCGCGAAAGTGACGAGCTACGACCAGGCAATTTCAAACACAAATACAGAAATCTCAAATCTTGAAGCGCAACGGGATGCGTTGAAAGTAGAGAATGCGAAGATTACGGCGGCAGCAGCGGACGAAGATTATAACGAAGTGGCGGCGACAATGACGACGGCGAGCTCGTCAGATTATGTCAAGGAATAGATGATATAATACACTTATGGCTAAATTCGAGCTCAAATCGAGTACGCGCTATATTTTGTTAAGACTTTTTTTGGTGGCAGTATTAGTGGTGTTTGTGGGGCGCTTGTTTCAAGTGCAGATTTTGGAACGCGATAAATATGTGAGCGAGGCCGATGAGATGCGAGTGAAGCAGCGCGAATTAGTAGCGAAACGCGGCGAAATCTATATGATGTCGGGCGAGGATGAAGTGGTGCCGCTAGTGATGAATGAACGGACGTGGACGATTTTTGTTGATCCGAGTTATGTAGGTGATAAAAATACCGTGCAGGAGAAGCTGGGCGAGATTTTGGGCGAACAGATGATTACGACTTGGGATAAAGTGTGGTCGAATATGAAGAATATGTACGTGGAAGTGGCGAAAAATGTAGGCTACGAGACGGTGTCGGCGGTGAAAGCGGCAAATCTGAAGGGGGTTGGCCAAAAGGAAACTTCGCGACGCGTGTATCCATACGGGACGATGGCGGCGCAAGTGGTAGGCTTTGTGAATGCGGAAGGTGTCGGTACTGGCGTTGAGGGTTCGCTGAATAGTCGTTTGACGGGGACGAATGGCCTATTGAAAACGGTGACGGATGTAAATTCGGTGCCGCTGTCGATCGGAGATGATAATATTGAAATTCCGGCAGTGGACGGTGAGGATATTGTGTTGACGCTAGATGAGAATATTCAGCGCAAGACGGAGAAAGTGATTGAAAAGACGGTCGAGAATAGCAACGGTACGATTAAGAGCGCGAGCGTGCTGATTATGAATCCGAACAATGGGCAAGTGTGGGCGATGGCGAATTATCCGACTTTTAGCCCGGCGGAATATTATAATGTGTCGGATACGTCGGTATATACAAACCGGACGACGGAATCGGCCTACGAGCCGGCGAGTGTTTGTAAGCCATTTACTTATGCGATTGCGATTAATGAAGGAAAATTGGACCCGACAGATACTTATTACAACCTTGGCTATACGAAGGTGGGCGACCGAACGATGAAGAATGCGACGGGGACGGAGAATCAAGTGGGGACGCGAACTTTTTATGAAGCGCTGGACCATTCGCTGAATACGGGTAGCATTGAAGTGCTGCGGAAATTGGGCGGTGAGAGTATCCCGAAATCGGCGCGGACGACGATGTATAATTATCTTTATCAGAATTTTGGCTTGGGACATACGACGGGTATTGAATTATACGAAGCGTCGGGGAAAATTATCAGCCCGGACGAAGATGAGGGGAATGCGGTGCGCTATGCGAATATGACTTTTGGGCAGGGGATGAGTTTGACGATGGTGCAAGTGGCGGCAGGCTTTTCGGCGCTGGTGAACGGTGGCAAATATTATCAGCCAACGATTTTAGCGGGGACGATGGAAAATGGTGAATTTGTTAAAGCGGAGACGAAAACGGTGGACCATGAGGCGATTTCGGCGGAAACGAGCGCGACGATGCGCAAGATGTTGCAAGAGGTGCGGAGCGTAAATGGTGGCTCGGCGGATAAAGCGGGGTATAATATAGGGGTAAAGACCGGCACAGCAGAAACTTATGATGAGAATGGCAATTATACTTCGGCGCGGACGGTCGTGGGGGCGATTGGCTACGGCGGTTCGGCGGAAGATGACGCCTTGCCGGAATATGTGATTCTGGTGCGGCTGGATGGTAACGCATTGCTATGGGGTGTATCAAATGCAGTGCCAGTATTTACAGAGTTGAGTAATTTCATGTTGGATTATTTACAAATCGAACCAGTATTATAGAAAGGAAGCAATGTTAGACGATATAAATTCGAATATGGGTTATGAACTGATGCTAGCGCTAGGGTCATTTTTGCTAGCGATGTTCTTTACGCCAATTTATACGAATTTTGCGTACAAGCATAAGTTGTGGAAGCGGCAGAAAAGCGTGGCAGTGACGGGCGAAGAGCTGACGGTAATGAATAAACTGCACAAGAATAAGATCAAGCGACATTTTCCAACGATGGCGGGGATAATTATGCTGGTGACGGTGCCGGTGGTGTTGATTGCGACGAACTGCTTGAATCGGGGGCAGACGTGGTTACCGATTGCAGCGTTCGTAGGTGGGGGTGTGATTGGCTTGATTGATGATTTGCTGAACTTATTTGGCAAAAATGCCGTAGCGGGGCTACGCGCGCCGGTAAAGTTTGCGATGATTTCGGCGCTAGGGCTGTTTTTGGGTTGGTTTTTTGCTTATAAGTTGGGTTGGACGGCGGTAATGGTGCCATATCTGGGCTCAGTTGAGATTGGTGCAGTGGGGATGATTGTGTTGTTTGCGTTTGCAGTAGTAGCGACGGGAAATGCGGTAAATATTTCGGATGGGCTAGATGGGCTGGCGGGTGGTTTGTCGATGCTGGCATATGGTTCATATGGCGTAATCGCACTGTTGCAAGAACAATGGTATTTGGCGGGCTTTTGCTTTATTGTGCTGGGGGCATTGTTGTCGTACATTTGGTTTAATGTATTTCCAGCGCGCTTTATGATGGGCGATACGGGTTCGTTTGCGCTAGGTGCGGGGTTAGGCGTAGTGGCGATGATGACGAATGCCTTCTTCTTGCTGCCGATTATTGGTTTGTTATTTGTGGTTGAAGCGGGGAGCTCATTGATTCAGATTTTGGCGAAAAAGTTCTTCCATAAGAAAATCTTTATTTCGGCGCCGCTGCATCATCATTTGCAAGCCAAAGGCTGGGAAGAGAGTAAGGTAGTGATGCGCTTCTGGGTGATTGGCGGGATTACAGCGATGCTGGGCGTATTCTTGGCAATGGGTGGGGGTATTATCCGCTAATGAGGAAGCATCGAATTGATATTACGATTGCGGTGATTGTGTTGTTGCTGATGGCGGCAAGCTTAGTGATTGTATTTGCGATTGGGCCACGAGTAGCGCAGGCGTTAAATTCGCAATATGGCACGAGCTATGATGATATGTATTTCGTGAAGCGGCACGCGATAGTGGTGGTTACTTCGATTGCCGCGCTAGCGCTGGGGGCTTGGTTAAAATACGATAAAATGGCGAAATATGCAAAAGCGATGCTAATTGCGAGCGCGTTACTGTGTCTATTGGTAACGATTTTAGGCAAGTTGGGCGTAGATGCATTAGTAACTTGCGACAAGGGCGCGTGTCGGTCGCTAAGAGTGCCCGGATTAAGCATTGGTTTCATGCCGTCAGAGGTATTTAAAGTGGCGATATTGTTTTATATGTCGTGGTTGATTCGCGATCGCAAAGCGAAGGGCGAATTAAATACACGACGTTATTACATCCCATTGGCGACAGTGATGCTGTTAGTAGTGGTCCTACTAGGGTGGTGGGAGAGCGATTTTGGTAGCACGGTGGTGATTACTTTTATGATTTTTGCGATGATGTTTGCGGGCGGCGTAGAATTAAAGAATTTGTTGAAAATGTTCGGGGTGCTGGCGGCAATATTCCTGATATTGATTTTTACGACGCCATACCGAATACAGCGGATTTTGAGTTATAGTGGCGATGATGGCAGTGATACTTACCATATTGAGAATGCGCTAATTAGTATGGGGACAGGTGGCTTAACGGGCGTGGGGTTAGGTAATAGTATTCAGTCGACGGGATATCTGCCGGAAGCATTGTCGGATTCGATTTTTGCGATTATTTGCGAGACATGGGGCTTTGTGGGCGCGACTTTGGTGCTGGTGGCGATGACGGTGCTGCTGTGGCGAATTCTGGGCGTAGCGCAGCACGTCAAACGGCCGGAATGGCGGTTGTTCGCGGTGGGGCTTTTTGCCTGGATACTCGGCCATGTTATAATTAATGTTGGCGGGATGACAAATTTGCTCCCAATGAAGGGGATAACTTTGCCATTCATGAGCTACGGCGGCACAAGCATGGTCTTTGTGGCTTTTGCCGTAGGCGTAGTTTTGCAGATATCAGGCTGGACAGCCAGAGAAGCAGTAGAGGAAGAAGATGAAAATACTAGTAGTCGGTGGGGGGAGCGGCGGACACGTTACGCCGGTCGTAGCGGTCGTTCGTGAAGTTCTGAAAGTGCGCCCGCGCGCGAAGATTGAATTTTGGACAGATAAGAAATATTACAAAAATGCGCGCAAGATTGCGATTGAGAACAGTTTGGACTTGAAGATTCGCAAATTGACAGCAGGGAAATTGCGGCGCTATACAAACTTTACTTTTGTGACTTATTTGCAAAATTTTGATGTAGTGTTGAAGAATGTGGCAGATTTTTTCCGAACGATTGGCGGCTTGTTTCAGAGTTTGTTCCGTTTAGTAAAGAACCGGCCAGATGTGATTTTTCTGAAAGGTGGCTATGTGTGTTTGCCGGTAGGGATTGTAGCACATGTGCTGCATATTCCGTATGTGATTCATGATAGTGATGCGGCACCTGGATTAACGAATCGGGTATTAGCGAAACATGCGACGAAAATCGCGACAGGTATGCCGCTAGAGTATTACAATTATCCAGCCGAAAAAGCGGAGTGGACGGGGATTCCGATTAATCCGGAATTTAGTCCGGCGTCGGAGGCGAAACAAAAGAAGCTGAAGCGCGAATTGGGCTTCGATCCAGAAAAACCGTTGGTAGTGGTGACGGGTGGCTCGCAAGGGGCGCAGCATATCAATGTGGCACTGAGAGAAGTGTTACCGGAAGTTTTGAAAATGACGAGCTTGCTTTTGGTGGCGGGGCGCGAGCGCTATCCAGAAATGTTAGATCTGAAAGATTATGAGAGTTGGGAAGAGGGCGAGTTGAAGACAAACTTTCGTATGGTGGAATTTTCGGCAGAGATGTTTAAATTATTTGGCGCAGCGGATATTGTGGTGTCGCGGGCGGGCGCATCGACGATGACGGAATTATCGAGTATGGCCAAAGCGGTGATTATGGTGCCGAATGAGAAATTGCCCGGCTATCATCAGGTAAAGAATGCGGAAGCGTATAAAAAAGCCAATGCAGCGATAGTGGTGCCGGATGATAAAATGTTCGCCGATCCGCAGTTGTTGCATAAGGCGATTAAGCGCTTAATTAATCATCCGGAAGAGCGAGCGGAGCTGGCGAAGAATCTGAAAAAGTTCTCGAAAGATAATGCGGCGGAGAACTTGGCGCGTACGATTATTTCGGTAGCAAAAGAAGAGAAGTAAGTTTGACAGTTTGCACTAAGCATGATAGACTAGTGACACTGGTCACGTCGTCTAGTGGTTAGGACTCCAGGTTTTCATCCTGGCAATCGTGGGTTCGAGTCCCACCGTGATCACCAAATTCGAGATTTAAAAATGCCCGTCCGGGCATTTTTTGCTGTTTATGCTTGGGGACGCCAATGGTATAATTCTAGATATGAGTAAATTATTTAAACGTACGAAAATCTTAGCGACGGTTGGGCCGTCGGTCTTCGAGGAAGAGAAACTCAAAGACTTAGTGTACGCGGGCGTAAATGGCTTTCGGCTGA
Source organism: uncultured Candidatus Saccharibacteria bacterium (assembly GCA_964584145.1). Lineage (GTDB taxonomy): Bacteria > Patescibacteriota > Saccharimonadia > Saccharimonadales > Saccharimonadaceae > UBA2834. The sequence goes on from CAZOYU010000008.1 coordinate 51,303, forward strand.
ATTTTAGCCATGGTACTTATGACGAGCGCGACGAACAAATTCGAATTATCCGTAAGTATGCCGCAGAACGGGGTAAATCGGTAGCAATTTTGCAGGATTTGCAGGGGCCAAAAATTCGTCTAGGCGAAATTCAGGATAATCACATGGATCTAAAAGCGGGCGATATGCTGATTTTGGACTATGCGATGAAGGAACATGACGGCAGTAATCGTTTGCCAGTGCAATATAATTTGGCAGAAAAAGTGAAAGTTGGTGAGCCGATTTTCTTGTTTGATGGCAAAATTCGCACAGTTGTAAAAGAAATCGTGTCGGATACGGCGATTAGAGTTGAAGTGCAAAATGATGGCTTCATTATGAGCCGCAAAGGTATCAATTTGCCGGACACCGATATGGGTGGCGACATTATTACTGAGAAAGATTTGGCGGATATTGAATTTGGTGCGAGCCGCGATTTTGATTATGTGGCAATGAGCTTTATTCAAAGCGCGGATGATATTGAAAAATTGCGTCAGATTTTGGTATCGCATGGTTCGACGGCGCAGATTATTGCGAAGATTGAGACAAAGAAGGCGATCGAGAGTGATGAAAAGCTCGAAGAAATCGTGAAAGCGACGGATGGCATTATGATTGCGCGGGGCGATATGGCAATTGAGGCAGGCGCGGAAGTAGTGCCAATTGTGCAACGGAAATTGATTGCGCTGTGCCGGCAATACTCGAAGCTGGTGATTGTGGCAACGCAGATGATGGCAAGCATGGTAAATGAGCCAGAGCCAACCCGTGCAGAAGTCTCGGATGTGGCGACGGCGGTATTGCTGGGCGCGGATACGGTAATGCTGTCGGATGAGACGGCAAACGGTAAATATCCAGTCGAGACCGTGAAAGAGATGAAGAAAGTGATTTTGTATACGCAGGACCATTCGCGGATTTTGCCACTAGATAAAGAAACGACGGGAAACTATAAGAATTATGATGCGATTTCGCGAGCAGTAGTGAGACTGGCGGAACAGATTGATGCTGATTTGATTGTAGCGGCGACGAAGTCGGGTGCGACTGCGGAAGCGATTGCGGCGCAACGGCCAAATATTCCAATGGTATCAGTGACAAGCAATCAACGCGTGGCAAACCAATTGGCCTTGACTTATGCGAATTCGGCAATTGTGCGGCCATATTCGGATAGCTATGCCGTGGAAGCGGTGCAAGATTTGAAAGCAAGCGGTTATTTGAAGGTGCCAGAAGGTAAAGAATTTTTGACGGCGGTAATGGTGTCGGGTTTGCGTGACGAAGAAGGCGGCACGGATCAAATTCAAATTCGTAGAATTTAAATAGTTCGATAATAGGGACGGCAAAAAATAGGAGGCAAAATGGATTTTCGAAAACAAACAGTGCGCGACGTGGAGGTAGCGGGGAAAGTCGTGCTGGTGCGAGTAGACTACAACGTACCAATGAAAGATGGCCAAGTCGCGGAAGATATGCGAATTCGGGCAAGCCTGCCGACGATTAATTATTTGCTGGAGCAAGGCGCACGAAAAATTGTATTAATTTCGCACTTGGGGCGGCCGGAAGGGGAAGTGAAACCGGAATTTTCGCTGGAAGCGGCAGCAGGGCGATTAGCGGAGCTGTTGCCAGATAAATTTGTGACTTTCGTAGACGCGACGGTGGGGAGTAAAGTAAAAAATGCGATGAATTTTCTGCCAGATGGGGGTGTGATGATGCTAGAAAATTTGCGTTTCTCGCCAGCGGAAGAAGAAAATTCTGAGGAATTTGCACGCGAGATTGTGGATGCGACTGGTGCGGAACTATTCGTACAGGATGGTTTTGCGGTAATTCACCGTGCACACGCTTCGACGGATGCGATTGCGCGAATTTTGCCAGCAGTAGCGGGCTTCCTAGTTGAAAAAGAAGTGGCGAGCCTAGAGAGTGCGATTACAAATCCTGAACATCCACTATTGGTGATTATTGGCGGCGCGAAAGTTGACGATAAGAAGCCGATGATTGAGAAGTTCCTGCCAATGGCAGACCAGATTGTGGTAGGTGGCAAGATTGCGGCGGATGGCTATGCGGCGACGGATGCGAAAATTTATGTGGCGGAGGATTTTGCGACAGATGAAAATGGCGCGAAATTGGATATTGGTAATGCAGCGACGGCAAAAATTGTTGAACTGGTTAATAATGCGAAAACGATTGTCTGGAACGGTACGTTAGGCATGGTAGAAGATGAGCGCTTTGCGAAAGCGTCGTTGACGGTGGCGAAAGCGATTGGTAAATCTAATGCGATGTCGATTGTGGGTGGCGGCGATACGGCCGGATACGTCGAAACAGTGTTGCAAAAAGAGCCAGATTTAAAATTTACGTTAGTATCGACGGGTGGTGGCGCGAGCTTGGAGCTATTATCGGGTAAGAAATTGCCCGGCCTAGAAGTGCTTAAGGATCGTTAGAGCCCCGAAGAGGCGTTTTAAAAATGGCATGGCTGAGCAAAAGTAAAAATGATAATGTTAGACGGCGTGGTGGTGGCATAAGTACCACTGCGCCGCGCCGACGGGTGTCTGATGAGAATTTTCGAGTCGGACGGACTTTTGCTGGCGATGCGCAAAAGACGCGCGAAGCAAAAAAAGAACGTGTCGCAGCTCAGCGTCGACGCAAAACTAAGAATATCGCAACCGTAATAAGCGTGCTGTTAATCGTAATTGCGCTGGTGGCGGCAGCGATTGGTTTGATTGTGGACGTAGTGCGCGAGCGCGAAGAATTGACGCGGCAAGCTACGGCGCAGGCGGAGCCGACAGTGGCGATTATTGATGAGAATACGGGTGATAATGTAAGCACACGGACGAAGACTTTTGTGGCACGACTAGAGGCGGATGTAAAGGAGCAAGGTTATAAAATTGACCATGTAGTGCTACCGTATCAGAAAGTACGAGAAATTGATGTATATATTCAGGGGCGGACGGAATATTATAAGATGTCGCTGGATCGGGGGAGCGCCGTACAAGCAGAGGATATGGCACGGATGGTGCTGTATTTGGACGAGAAAGAGTTGAGCCCGACTTATGTGGATTTACGCGTAGAGGGGAAGGCGTACTATAAGTAGATTTGTGGGATGCGGGCGCATGTGGGGGCTTTGCCCTATTTGTTCCCCTTTTGTTCGGTTTTTGTTCGGTATGTTCTGGGACGATTTTGATAGAGTAGGAATGTGATTTGGCTAGTTTGGCGGTGATTTTTCGATTTGATGGGGTAGGGGAGAGTCGAGAAAATATAATCGTGAAAAAGTCAAATTTTGGGAATTTCACGGCTTGGGGATTTGGTGATTCGGCAGCGAAATGTGTTATAATATGTAATTTACAGATATGGAATGATTTTAGCGGCTAATTGTTGTCAAATTTGCAACAATAATTTGCGCTTCTGAGCGCTTCTCTTAGGTGGTTTTGTGAAAGTGCTAGATGTTGTCAGTAGTTTTTTGGGGGTTGGGGTGAGTTTGTGTGCCTGGTTTAGTGTTTAGGCGCGACGCGTAACTTTCGATTATTGACGAGTACCTCTGATGTTCTGCGTGCTGGCTTTTGAATATTGTCCTTTTTTATGGATGCGACGCGTAACTTTCGGGAAAACGGATGCGGATTGGTGAACGAGTTGGTGGATGGGTGGGGCTGGCCGTTGTCGGCATAATTATTTGAATGTTTCGCGACGATTGATTACATGTCTGGTTTTAAAATATATATAAGTCGTAAAATATACATTGTGCGACATTTGATATATCCCAAAAAGTTGATTGTCTGACCGTCTGC
>CAZOYU010000009.1:0-48368 GCA_964584145.1 uncultured Candidatus Saccharibacteria bacterium
TTTTGGTGGGCGAGATGGGACTCGAACCCATAATCCGGTAAGGGAAGCAGATTTTAAGTCTGCCGCGTATACCAATTCCGCCACTCGCCCGCGGAAAATTTCAATGGAGGCGCGTACCAGAGTTGCACTGGTCTACGAGGTTTTGCAGACCTCTGCGTAACTGCTCCGCCAACGCGCCGTGCCATCATTATAGCACAGAAAATGCCGCCCCTGCGACAAAGCTGTCGTGCATGTCGCAATCTCGTCGCATCCGTCAAGGCCATCCTAGACTAATCGCCAAAAATATGGTATACTTAAAAAATGAGAAAGGAATCCGCCTTTCTTGAACTTGCCTAGCTCAAGGCTAATCTGCGTAGGAGGGAAACGCAATGAGTGAACATTTTCAGAACAAAAAAGGTAACTTGACTGGCTCTGGTTTGCGGAAATTGGCACAGCTCGTGTTGAATGAGCTGCCTGATGGTGCTGTCGTAGCGGTTGCTTCGGTAGCTTTGACCTTTGACCCAGTTGCAGATAACATTTTGATGGAGGAGCCCCCGGAGGTCGTGACTGAATCTAAGCACGCTGATGACCCTTTGGCATTTTTGGCGCACGGCTTGGAGAGGCGTGTCTGCGACGCACTGTATGCCGCGACCGACGACGAGGATTGGGTTTTCAATACGGAGCATGCTCCTGCAATGCTGTTCTCGATTGAGAGTGATTGCGATTACTATTTGTTGGTGGCCTTGGCTATCGATACGGAGGATGGGCTCGGTCTGCCCAGTAGCGTTGACGAAGTTAAGCTGATTGGCTCGGTGATCCAATATATCGATGAAGCGGCACCGGCAGCCGATTGCGCGGCTGAATGCGACCCCACTGTGTATTACATGTATGGTGCACTGACGGATGGTGGTCTCATCTACCAAGTCAACTTCGACCAAGATAAATAACCTTTTTGCTCGCCCCGGACTTGGCGCCGGGGCATTTTTTATGCTCATGCTTTTAATTCGCTGGGCCTTTGCCATAATTTGGGCATGTGTCATAATTTTTTCCCACAAACTTATCTTTCTCGGCGTGATTTGCTTGCTTGGTTTCGCCGTCACGGAATTCGCACCGACGGCTGGCGCGCCAAATGACTTGCAGCTTGTTGCCGTTGGCATAATCGCCGTTTTATTCGGCGTGCTCAGCGGCGTCCTTTTCGTTGTGGCAAATTTCTGCTTGACCGCCAGCAGATTGAGGCTGTTGTTGCTTGTGAGGATGCGCAGCTCGTACTGGCGTCTGCCGGCTCCGGTAAAACGCTCAGCCTGCTTGCGAAAATTGAATATCTTCATCGCGTTTTGCATATTCCCGCGCGGGACATTTTGGTAATTTCTTTTACGAAAAAGACAGTCGCTGAACTGAAGGAGCGCTGTGCGGTTAGTGGTGTGCAAATTTGTACTTTTCATAGCCTCGGTTATGCAATTTTGCGACACGCTCGCTCGCCTACGCCTGGTCAAAAAGAATTGATTGGCGACCAAGAGACTGCGCGCGTGCTAAGTACCGCTTTTGTTTATCTATCTTCATCCGATTCTGCCTTTCGGCGCGATTTAGTTGACTTTTTATTACTCTATGATGACTTTGCGCGTGGCAAGAAGCAACAATTTATTGCGAACTGGCTAACGATGCACGGTGTCGCATTCGCCTCGCGGCAACAATATCCGCATATTAAACAGCGTTATCTAGTCGATTTTGTTTGTGGCGATATTTATATTGATCTTTTGAATGTTGACGCGCATGGCAGTAGTCCGCAGGGGCGCGAATATCTGCGCGACGTTCGTTGGCGTCGTCGCGTTCATGAGCGCAACCAGACTAAATATATTGCTCTATGCCTTGGCGATTTTGACGATGATACGATTTATACAAAATTGCGTCAGCAACTCGAACGTTATGGCAAAGTTACGCGTCGCGTTTCTGACGAAATTATGTTTGAAGCTTTTAGTTCTTCAACCAATACCGCCGCTCCGCCCAACTCCCAGCCCTCTCTAGCCACTCCAGTCGACCCGACCGCTCCAATTATTGCCTCGCTGCTTTCTCGTCTCTCCACCTTTCTTTCGCTTCATAAAAATGCTCAATATTCCACTGCCGAAGTTATTCGGCGCGCCAAACAGGGCAAAGCTTTTATGCAGCATCGCGCCGACTTATTCTTGAAGATTTACCATAAAATCAGGCAGGCCTACGACGACTATCTTTTTGTGCAACGTAAATTTGATTTTGCTGACATGATTAATCTCGCCGAAGCAACCGTGCGCGAAGTTGCTGATTGCGCTAATCATTTCAGGTATATTCTTGTTGACGAAGTTCAAGATTTATCGCGCAATCGCCAACGCCTTATCCAGGCTATTCTGCGGAAAAATCCGCGATGTAAATTATTCGCTGTTGGCGACGATTGGCAATCCATTTACCGTTTTACTGGCAGCGACCTAACGCTTATTCGTGATTTTGCTAGAACTTTTCAATTAACCACGCGCAAAAGTTTTATTGAATCGACGCACCGTTTTGGCGAGCCGACCATTACGCTCAGCTGTGATTTTATCCGCAAAAACCTTACGCAAACGTCCAAAACTGTTCGCGGCGGCCCTAAGCAGCGCACGCCGATTTATTATATTTTTAACCGTAGCAAGCATCGGCGCGACGATACCGAGTCGCTCAATCTCATTTTGCGCGCCATTATTAAAGAGTATAGTTATGCCGTCGCGCGCCAAAAAGAATTCCAAATTATTTCGCGTTTCAATCATGATCTCCAACGCCTTACGCCCTCTGAGCATCTCAAAATCAAATGACACTCCGAATCCGAGACCGCTGATATTTATTGGCGTAACGCTCGTGCGCCTACCGAAAAGCTCAAACTAGAATTCTGTACAATGCATAAAGCCAAAGGTATTACGCGCGACTTCGTCATCGTTCTTAATATGAATGACAACATCATGGGCATGCCGGCGCAGCGCGAGAGCGATCCGCTCATCGATAGTCTACTCTCGCAAAATGATGCTTATCCTTTTGCCGAAGAGCGCCGCCTCTTTTATGTTGCCATTACGCGCGCTCGTCTTGCGACTTATTTAATTGCCAATCTTAAGCACCCGTCTCCCTTTCTGCTGGAAATATCTGAACAAAGTCGCCTTGATAGTCTATAATATAGCTATATGGCAGTTTCCATGCGCAAGCAAATCGCGCAGAATAAACGCACTACAATTCTTTTGATGTTAGTTTTTGTCGCTTTTGTGACACTGATTGGCCTACTCTTTGCTTGGCTTAATAATGATTTTTCAATCATGGTCTGGTTTTTGTTGATTGGTGCTGGTTATGCGCTTTTTCAATATTTTTATGCTGATAAAATCGCCATCCGCACTGCCGGCGCGCGTGAAGTGCAAGAAAAAGACGATCCGCGCTACTTCCAAATCGTGCGTGAGTTGGCTGAAAACGCCAAGATTCCTATGCCAAAGCTCTACATTATCAACGATGATGCGCCGAATGCCTTCGCGACTGGTCGCGACCCTGAACATGCTTGCATCGCTGCTACTACTGGTCTTTTTGAAGTGATGGATAATCGTGAACTAGCTGCCGTGATGGGGCATGAACTCTCTCACGTTAAAAATTACGACATTCGGATTAATATGATTGTTTTTGGGCTTGTTGCGGTAGTTGGTTTGATGTCCGACTTCGGTATGCGCGTTCTGCTCTATGGTAAGCGTGACCGCGAAGAAAATTCGCCAATTGGCGCACTTTTTGCCTTTCTTACGATTATTCTTTCGCCGATTATCGCCAGCCTTGTCCAAATGGGCATTTCGCGTCAGCGTGAATATCTTGCCGATGCTTCTTCAGCAAATATCACTGGTAGCACCGACGACATGATTAATGCTTTGCGTAAGCTCGAAATTCATACTCGCCCCATGCATCAGCAAAATATTGCAACCGAATCGATGTATATTGCTAATCCTCTCGCCAAATCTGTCCTCAGTCGGCTCTTTTCGACTCATCCGCCCCTTGAAGCGCGGATAGAGAGGCTCGAGAATGTCAAGAAATAATCGCCGAAATAATCAAACAACAACCATTAAGCAAGAGAAGGATATGAGAAAGAAAACAGCAGCCCCACGCGCAAGCGCCGAGATCAAGAATTCGCAAACCGAGCGAGTCAAAGGACGCAAAGCGCGTAAAACGACTAAAGAACGTAAGCCGCGCAAAAGTTTCAAAGAAGCCTTCTATGATTCGCGCGAAAAAGTCTGGGCGAAAAAGCGCGCCCGCGTCAAATTACATCATTCCTTCCGTCGCTCCTATCGCGAAGATTATCAGCGCGAGCTCGCCGTGCCGGGTCTAGTTGCGCATGCTACTTCGACGCTCAAAATTCTCTTTAAAAACTGGAAATTGTTTGGTCTGCTGCTCGTCTTTATAGTCATCTGCAATATTATTTTCGTTGGCCTGATGGATCAAGCAACCTATGACACTGTCCAAGACAGTCTCGAAGAGAGCTATGAAATCGTTAGCGAAGATGGTGGCGTGCTTGGGCACCTCGCTAAATCTGGCCTTTTGCTTGTTTCGACCATTACGACCGGCGGCCTCACTAATGGCATGTCCGAAGTTCAGCAAGTCTTCTTGATTTTCTTCTTTGCAGTTACTTGGCTTGTCACGATTTATTATCTGCGCCACCTTATGGCAGGGAATAAACCGAAATTCCGCGACGGTATTTTTAATGCACTCACGCCTTTAATGTCTAGCTTCGTGATTGTCGGCTTGATTTTTGTGCATGCGCTACCAATTCTATTTTGCACGGTGGTTTATTCTTCCGCTGCTACTACGGGCTTCCTCGACCAGCCACTTTACGCTTTCCTATTTTGGCTTTTCTGTGGCCTGCTTGGCCTCCTGTCGCTCTATCTTCTGCCAGTTTCAATCACGGCGCTCGTTGCTATTTCTGTCCCAGGCATGTATCCCATGACTGCCGTGCATGCCGCGACTGACCTCTTGCAAGGGCGTCGCACTAAATTCATTATCCGCATCATCTTCTGCGTCGTTTTTCTCGCCGTAATCTGGGTACTCGTAATGATTCCGCTAATGTGGCTCGATTTGGTTCTCAAGGAGAACTTCGATATTTTCGCCGAAGTACCATTTGCCTCCATTTGTCTCCAGGTTATGACTGTCTTTACGATGATTTATCTCGCTGCTTATGTCTACCTCTTCTATCGCAGGATGCTCGACGATGAGCACTAAAATTCCATCCGACGTGATTGAGCGGGTGGCAAAATTGCGCGAACTTATCAATGACTATCGCTATCATTACCATGTGCTCGATGAATCAATCATGTCCGAGGCGGCAGCTGATAGTCTCAAGCATGAGCTCTCGCAGCTTGAAGAAAAATATCCCGAGTTAATTACACCCGATTCGCCAACCCAGCGCGTCGCCGGTCAAGCGCTCGACAAATTCCAAAAAGTCACGCATGCTGAGCGCATGATTTCGCTCGCTGATGTTTTCTCTGAAGCCGAAGTACGCGATTGGCTCGATCGTATCGCTAAACTCGGCGCGATTAATCCGGAATTGTTTGTTGATATCAAGATGGATGGCCTTGCGATGGCATTGATTTATGAAGACGGTTTGCTCAAGCAGGCTGTTACGCGTGGCGATGGCAAAGTTGGCGAAGATGTGACGATGAATGTGCGCACGATTGAGAATGTCCCGCTTTCGATCCCCCAAACCGAACATACCGAAGTGCGCGGCGAAGTTGTGATTTTTAAGCAAGATTTTGAGCAGCTCAATGCTAAACAGCGCGCGCTCGGCAAGCCTGAATTTGCGAATCCGCGCAATCTTGCCGCCGGCTCAATCCGTCAGCTCGATCCGAAAGTTGCCGCTAGTCGCCCTCTGAAATTTATGGGCTATGATATGGTCGCGCCGAATCTTGATACTAATGCGCATGTTTATGACCGCCTCAAAGAGCTTGGTTTTCGTATCTCTGGCCAACAGCGAATTTATCATACGCTGCGCGAAGCAATGGATTTTATTAATACACTCGGCGAGACGCGCCAAAATCTCCCTTTTGGCACCGATGGCGCCGTGATTAAGGTGAATGACCGTAAAGTTTACCAAGCACTAGGTATTGTCGGCAAGACGCCGCGCGCCGCCATTGCCTTTAAGTATCCCGCCGAAGAAGCGACTACGATTGTTAAAGATATTGTTATCTCGATTGGCCGTACTGGTGCCGCCACACCTGTAGCTGTATTCGACCCTGTGCAAGTTGCTGGTACGACCGTCAAGCACGCCTCGCTGCATAATGCCGACGAAATCGCTCGTCTTGATGTGCGTATCGGCGATACGGTCGTGATCTATAAAGCCGGCGATATTATTCCACAAATCAACCGTGTCCTCACGGAACTACGTCCGAGTAAATCCATCCCTTACGATTATGAACAGGCTTTGCATGAGCAATATCCTGAACTCGAATTTGAGCGTCCTGCTGGTGAAGTCGTTTATCGCGTGAAAAATAGCGATGCAAATGAGATGTTGAAGCGTGCGATTGAATATTATGCCAGCAAGCCGGCGCTCAATATTGAGGGGCTTGGCGAGAAGAACGTTGAAGCATTGATTGATGCTGGACTAGTTAGCTCAATTGCCGACCTCTATACGCTAACTGCTGCTCAGGTTCAAGCGCTCGATCGCTTTGCTGAAATTTCTGCACATAAATTAGTTGATAATATTCAAGCTAGCAAGCAGCCGCCACTCGCTCGCTTTATTACTGCTATTGGCATTCGCCATATTGGTAGCCAGACTGCACTCGATCTTGCTGCGCACTATAAATCTTTCGATGCGCTGCGCGAGACGACTGAGACGGAGCTGCTCGAGCTGCCAGGCATTGGTAAGATTGTTGCCGAGTCGATTCTTGCTTTCTTTGCTGACGAGGATAATCTCAAATTACTCGACGACCTCAAAGCACTTGGCGTCGCGCCAGTCTATCAAGATACGTCGCATGGCCGCCTAAATGGGCTGTCTTTTGTAGTGACTGGTACGCTCGATTCGATGGGTCGCGACGCTGCCGCCGAAAAAATCCGCGCGCTGGGCGGAGAATTCCACAGTACTGTTGTAAAAAATACTAAATATTTGGTCGCCGGTCATAATACCGGAAAATCCAAACTCGACAAAGCTGCCAAGTATGGAACAGAGGTGATTGACGAGCAAAAATTCTTAGAATTGCTAGGCGCCTAATTTTTCCACAGAAGTGTTGTAAAAAATACATAATTTATATAAAAATTACAACACCCAAAAATCAAGCCCGGCTGAAAATCTAGCTAAAATCTAAATTAGCACTCTTGACTTGCGAGTGCCAAATGCATACAATAGAGTAGAGTTACGCCGGATCGACAAATTTCTGAACACTAGCGGCGTCGCCAAAAGGAGAAAATATGGATGAATTTAGTGAAGTTATGAATCATTTGAGCGAAAATGCTCGTTTTGCGCTGCAGAAAGCCGACCTCTATAGCAAGCGCTACAATCAGGGTTATATGGGCACCGAGCATCTGCTTATGGGTATTCTTGCACAAGATACTTCGACTGGCGCCCGGGTGCTACGTGATGAAGGCATCGATATTGAACAGCTTGAACGTGCACAGGGTAAAGTTGCCGTCGATGTGCCAGCTGCGCCGATGGCGATGATGTCACTCTCGGAAGCAACCGTGCTAACTTTGCGTATGGCGATGAATTTTGCCCACGAAAACGGTCTCGACATGATTGGTACTGAGCATATGGTCTACGCTCTGGTGCGCCAACCTAATTCCCGTGCCGGCGTATTGCTTAGTCGGCTCGACGTTAATCTCGACCATGTCGCCGATAATATCGAAGCGCTCGTCGAAAAACAGGCCAGTGAGGCGAAGGTTGAAGAGCAAAAGCGCAAAGCTGGCAAGCGTCAGAATTATCGTTTTCTGTCTAAATTCGGCACTGACCTAACTGCGCTCGCTAAAGAGGGTAAGCTCGATACGGTGATTGGTCGCGAGCAAGAAATTGAACGCACTGTTACGGTGCTATGTCGTCGCACTAAATCTAATCCTGTTTTGATTGGTGAGGCCGGTGTTGGCAAAACTGCTATCGTCGAAGGGCTAGCGATGCGCATTGCTAAAAATGATGTCCCCGGTATGCTGATTGGCAAACGCATTTTTCAGGTCGACCTTAGCTCCGTCGTCGCCGGCACGAAGTTTCGCGGTGAATTCGAGGAGCGCATCAAGGGCATTATCGACGAGGCGGTCGGCGACGAATCGGTAATTCTTTTCATTGATGAGCTACATCTGCTTGCCGGTGCTGGCTCGGCCGAAGGTAGCATGGATGCTGCGAATATTCTTAAGCCTGCACTAGCGCGGAATTCAATGAAATTGATTGGCGCCACGACCTTGGATGAGTATCGCAAAAATATCGAGAAAGATAAAGCGCTTGCCCGTCGTTTCCAAACCGTGATCGTAAATGAGCCATCGCCGACAATTACTCTGCGAATTCTTAAGGGTATCAAGAAACATTATGAAAAATATCATCAAGTTGTGATTTCTGACGAGATTCTCGAAGAGGCGATTGCGCTGTCGCAACGTTATATTTCTGATCGATTCATGCCAGATAAGGTGATTGATGTGATTGATGAAGCTAGTGCGATTGCGCGCGTGACATTGGATAAAAAAGGTGGCAGCGCTTACAAGAAATATAAGATTGAGCTCTCGGATTTGCAGACTAAAATTGAGCAAGCTGCCGAAAAAGAAGATTATGAGAAGGCTGCCGTTTATAAGACTCGCGCCGCTCAAGTCGAAGAAGAGATTAAAAAGCTCGAAAAAGCCAATAAGAACATTGACACTGCGCCAAGCGTCACTTCCGATGACCTCGCTACCGCGATTAGTCTCAAGACTGGCATTCCAGTCAGTCGCGTGCATGGCTCCGAGCAGGAAATTCTCGTCAATCTCGAGAAATATCTCAGCAAAGATATTATCGGCCAGGACGAGGCGATTAAGGCGGTCAGTAAGGCTATTCGTCGCGGCCGTTCCGGTATTGCTGATTCGCATCGACCGATTGGTTCTTTTATCTTTATGGGTCCGACCGGTGTTGGCAAAACTGAACTCGCTAAAGTGATTGCGCGCGAGGTGTTTGGTGGTGAAGACTCGCTGATTAAAATCGATATGTCCGAATTTGCTGAGAAACATAACGTTAGCCGCTTAGTCGGTGCGCCGGCGGGCTACGTTGGCTACGACGATGGCGGTAAGCTCACCGAGCAAATCCGTCGGCACCCATATTCAGTCGTGCTCTTTGACGAGATCGAAAAAGCGCATCCTGATGTCTTTAATATTTTGTTGCAAATTCTCGAAGATGGCACGCTGACAGACGGGCAGGGTACGAAAGTGAAATTCAATAACGCGATTGTGATTTTGACCTCTAACCTCGGCGCCGAAGATATGTATCGCGAGTCCGAAATGGGCTTCGCCGTGAAGACTAAGCAGGACGCCAAATCGCTCGCCGCTGAGCATGCCGCAAATGCCGAATCTGCCATGAAGGCGCTGCGTAAAGTTATGCGTCCAGAGCTAGTTAATCGTTTTGACTCGATCATTACTTTCAACGCGCTCAGCGAGAAAGATGTCGATCGCATCTTTAATAATATGATTGAGGATTTGAAGAAACGTCTCGCTGAAAAATCGATTGGTTTGCAGCTGACCGACGCTGCTAAAAAGCAACTGATTAAGAAGGGCTACGATACTAAAAATGGTGCGCGGCCACTCCGGCGCGAGATCGAAGATGACCTCGAGAGCTTGTTGGCGGACTATATTCTGATGGGTAAACTCGATAAAGGTGACATTGCTAAAGTTGACTTTAAAAAAGGCGAATTTTTGATTACAAAGGCAAAAGAATAATATAATAAAAGCGTGAACGATTTACTGATCTCGCCAGACGTCAACGCGTCGGCCGCGTCGACGGCGTCGGCCGCATCAATTCCGTCAGCATCAGCTGCGCCTGTTGCTGCTGTGCCGACTGCTACGCCTAAAAAATCCAAGAAAAAGCCACAGCTGTTCATCATCTTTATTGATATTATGTGCATCTTGTCGTCACTTGTCTTTATCGCTTGGTTTTTTTGTGGCCAAGATATTCGTGACTATTATGCTGGCTTAAGTTATGCGCCTTCTCCTGAAATGGCCAGCACGATTGAGAAAATCAACTTAACTTGGCGAGGCAATTTAGTTATGCAGGCCGTACAGCCAACTTTTGCGGACGCCGACAGTTTTAATGCGAAATGTCTTGATGGTAGCGAGGAGGGTAATGTTACGACGTTGGGTTGTTTTCTGCCTGACGATGACCGGATTTATATCTATGACGTCCATAGTGATGAACTTGAGGGGATTAAAGAATCCGTACTCGCGCACGAGCTCATGCATGCGATTTATAATCGCCTGAACGGCTTCGAACAAAGTGATTTAAATACCGAACTCGATAACTATTATCAAGCTCATCAAGCGGATTTTGGTAATTATATGTCTAGCTACAGTGAAGATCAGTATTACACCGAATTGCATTCGCTTATTGGCCAGCGTGTGCATTATCAGGATCTGAGCGAGCCGTTGCAGCAGCATTATGCTAGTTATTTTGCTGACCAAGACGCTGTCGCGGGCTTCTATGATCAATACCATGGCACAATCGACGATTTGACAGCGCAAATTGAAGCGGGCAAGACTGAAACTGATAAACTTTATGCCGAGCTCGACGCTAAGCGTACGCAGTTCCGCGAAGAACTCGAGCGATACAATGCCGACGTCGAATATCATAATGAACTAGTCGAGCAGGGCTATTATAGTGAAACGCGTTATCAGTCGCTCAAAAAACGCGAAGCGCAGCTCGATTCTGATTTAACGGCGCTTAACCAATTAATTGATACTTACAACGCCAAAGCGCAGGCTTACAATGAATTGCTCGAACACCAGCAGCAACTCTATGGTCGGATGGATAGTCGCGCCGAGATTCAAGCAGAAGAAACTGAATAAAAACTGATGACGGCTGTCTAGCACTCTTGACTTGCGAGTGCTAAAACTCTACAATGAGTACATGAATAAGAAACTACAAGATTATTTAGTGCCGACGGTGGTCGAAGAGACGAATCGTGGCGAACGGGCTTATGATATTTATTCGCGACTTTTAAAAGAGCGCGTAGTTTTCTTGGGCGACCAAGTTACTTCCGATACTGCCAATATTGTGATTGCGCAGCTACTACATCTCGCTTATGAAGATTCTAAAAAAGATATTAAGCTCTACATCAACTCTCCTGGCGGCTCGGTCTATGACGGTCTCGCGATTATCGATACAATGAATTACATTGAGCCAGACGTGCAGACGATTGGTATTGGTCTGCAAGCCTCAATGGGTGCAATGCTGCTCTCAGCTGGTGCTAAGGGGAAGCGTTTTGCTTTGCCGAATGCGCGTATTATGATTCATCAGCCAAGTTCCGGCACAGAAGGTAAAATTACCGATCAAGAGATTGCGCTCAAAGAAGGCATTTATTTGAAGAAAGTTTTAATCGAAATGATGGCTAAAAATACTGGCAAATCTGCTAAAGAAATCGAAAAAGATATGGATCGCGACAACTGGATGTCGGCTGCGGAAGCGAAACAGTACGGCATCATTGATGAGGTAATTGCTAAATAGCTATTTTATGCCGCAAATAACCGAGTCGCACTAGTGGCTCGGTTTTTGTGCTCATGCTTTTCTCGCTCATGTAGCGTGCTAAACTTAGACTATGGTAAAAGCAAAATCGAGATTTGTCTGTCAAAATTGTGGCGCAACTTTTGCGAAATGGGCAGGGCGCTGTGAAAGTTGTGGCGAATGGAATACGCTGCTTGAACAGCTCGCGCCGACTGAAACGGAAGCGAAGAGCGCGCTCGCTAAGGGCGCAGTCTCGGGTAAAAAGTTGGCAGCTGTCTCGATCAATACAATTGAGCCGTCTGATGCTGGTAGCCGTTTATCGACTGGCTTTCCGGATTTTGATATTGTGCTAGGCGGCGGCATCTTGCTTGGTTCCGTTAGCTTGCTGGCGGGGCAACCAGGGATGGGCAAGTCGACGATTCTTATGCAGGTTTGCTCAAACATCGCCGATGCGGGGCATCGGGTCTTATATATTTCTGGCGAGGAATCGGCGGGGCAGGTAAAATTACGCGCGGTACGTCTCGGTGCTAAATCTGATCAGCTGCATTTTGCCAGTTCCGCCTCTGGCAATGATATCGCTAAAACAATTGAAGAAGGTGGCTACGATTTAGTCGTAGTTGATTCGATTCAGACGCTGTCTATGGCCGAAATTAGCTCTGCGCCGGGGACGGTCAGTCAAGTTAGTAATTGCGGCAATTTAATTATTCGCGCTGCCAAAAATAGTGGCACTGCCGTGGTGATTGTTGGACACGTTACTAAAGAGGGTACTTTGGCAGGACCAAAAGTACTTGAGCATCTGGTTGATGTTGTGCTGAATTTTGAGGGCGATCGCTATGGCGGTTTCAAGACAATTCGTGCGATTAAGAACCGCTTTGGCTCAACTACTGAAGTTGCAATCTTCGAAATGGCGACTAAAGGTCTAGTCGAAGTAAAAAATCCGTCTGAAGCATTGCTGGCTGAGCGGCAAAATACCGATGGTAGTATTATTATGGCAACCATTGAGGGTACGCGTCCGCTCCTAGTCGAGATTCAGGCGCTAGTTAATCCTACGAATTTTGGCTATCCAAAACGCACCGCATCGGGTTTCGACCTGAATCGCCTCAATCTGCTAATTGCTGTATTAGAAAAGCGCACCAAACTTAGCCTGCAAGATAAGGATATCTTTATTAATGTTGTCGGTGGCATGCGCCTGAATGACGCTGCTGCTGACCTCGCTATTTGTATGGCAATTGCTAGCGCTGCTGCCGGTCGCAAACTTGACGAAAAAGTAGTCGTTTTTGGCGAAATTGGTCTTGGCGGCGAAATTCGTAGCGTGATTGCCTCCGATCGGCGCATTGCTGAAGCAAAAAAGCTTGGCTTTGAGCACGCCATCGCGCCTGCGACTGTCAAAGATAAGTTTGTCTTGCCCGTCAAAGACCTGCGTTCCGCGCTAGTTAAATACATGAATAATAAGTAGTGTAACTAACAGATGTTGCATCTTGACGATTTTTGTGCTAAAATCTGCTCAATATGATTACTAAAGATAACAAAGCTAAGGCGATCAAGAAGCTCGCCCGCAGTGATAAGGATGTCGGTTCTCCAGAGGTGCAGATTGCGATTTTGACGGATCGGATTAAGGAAGTGACCGAGCATGTCAAAGCCAATCAGCATGATTTCATGGCTAAGCGTGGCCTTATTCAAATGGTTGGCCAGCGCAAGAAGCTCTTGAAATATCTTGAACGTACTAACTTCGAGACTTATAAAGCTACTGTCGCTAAACTTGGTCTGCGCAAATAAAAATCTGGCCCTTTAAGAGGCCAGTTTTTTGTTGTTGATAGTCTTGTGGATATGAAAAAAGCCCGGCTCATACAGCCGGGCGGGAAAGAATGACAGTTACAGATTATGGTACTAGATTGTCGGCGTCAATAAAACGCAAACCCTTAGCTAAGTACCCGCCTCTCGGTTTCTTCGTAGTCGAGTTTCTCTAGGCGATCGCAGAAGGCCATGGAAACTTCATCTACTAAGCGGGCGCAATCTAGCTTTGGCGCATTGATGTCGCTTACTAGCATGCGCAGGCACTCAGCAATTGAATCGGCGGCACGGTTCAGCGTGTCTGCCTCTCTCTCTTTGTCATGACGGTAATCGAGGATAAATCCGATTTCTGTCGTGGTGCGACCAGTCGAAGCGTCGATTTCTGTGCGCACCGGGTCATAGGACTTGCGCACCGGATTGTACATTACGACCCACTGCAGTTCGTCGCTTACGCGCTTGGCGCGCTTACGGATTGGCATCCAGCAGTCATGGACGATGTCGTAGCCTGCTGGCAGAATACCGGCAATGCGGATTTTGCGTTCCTCTGCAGCCGGGATTTTTTCCGACGGCGAGGAATTAATGATTGTGTAGATACGGCACGGATAAATCAGTGCCGTCGTTGTTTTGCTCTCTGGGTCAAACTTAACCTTCAGCGACGCTAAACGGTCACCGCAAATCTCGTCGAATATTGCCTTCAACTGATATGCTGGCACTTTACCCTCCAATACAAGCTCTGTTCTGTCAATTCTTCTAATTTTACCCATATAATAACCACCCCTTTCAATATGGGAAGCTCATTGGGCATTTTGCCCAACGCAACTATTATTGTAGCACAAAACGCGCAAAAAGTCAATATATGCTATAATAATGATAGCTAAACAATCGAGAAAATGATAGACATCCGTAGCGGAAGTCTTCCGAGCCAGATGCTTATTATTTTCTCGAAGAAAGGAAAACATGGATATTATTAATCCCGGCGGAAAGAAAACTTTCAAGGTGGAGACGGATTTTTGTGGTCGTCCACTTACGCTTGAAGTCAACCGCGTGGGCTTTCGTACGACTTCGTCGGTGCTAGTCACTTATGGCGATACGGTCGTACTTGGCTCTGTTGTGGTTGGTCAAAAGCCAGTCGTGCAAGATTTCTTCCCGCTCTCAATTGATTACGAAGAAAAATATTACGCTTCGGGTAAAATTAGTAGCAGTAAATTTATTAAGCGCGAAGGTAAGCCGTCCGACAATGCTGTTTTGATTGGTCGTCTGATTGATCGTCCGATCCGCCCGCTCTTCCCGAAGGGCTATCGTCAGGAGGTACAAGTCGTTGCCACTGTGCTCTCGATGGATCCGAATTTCCGTCCAGATATGGTTGCTATGATTGCTGCTTCTAGCGCTTTGATGCTAGCGGGCGTGCCGTTTGATGGTCCAATTGCTGGCTTGCGCATTGGTCGCGTTGATGGCGAATATAAAGCCTTCTTGACGCCAGCCGAACGTGAAGCTTCCGATCTTGATTTGGTTGTAGCTGGCAAAGATACTGGCATTACGATGGTTGAAGCGGGTGCAAATGAGGTGCCAGAAGATGTGATTATTGGTGGTCTCGAATGGGGCCTGAAGATGATTCAGCCTGCGATTAAACTTCAGAATGATTTGCGCACTGCGCTTGGTGTCGAGGATAAAGAATATACTTTGGTTCTACCAGACGAAGCCGTACAGGCGAAAGTTGATGCCTGGTTCGCCGGCAAAATGGATGAGAGCTTCCGCATTAAGAATACGATTTTGCGCGACCAAATGATTAAAGATCTCAAGGAACGCATGCATGCTGACTTTATTGCTGAGATTTCCGACGAAGAAGCTGGCATTACTACCGAGATGAATGAGGAAGAAAAGTTGGCTGCCAAGACCGCTTATTATGAAACGCATGGCAAAGCCGATTATTCCGAAGCTTTCGAGCTCGCCGTTAAACATGATGTGCGCCAGCATATTATCGAAGACGGGATCCGTCCAGATGGCCGCAAGCTCGACGAAGTTCGCCCACTTAGTTCGCAGGTTGGTATTTTGCCGCGTACGCACGGTTCCAGTCTGTTTACGCGTGGCGTTACTCAGGCGATGAATATTGTTACTTTGGCACCACTTAGCTATGCACAGCTAGTCGACACAATGGAAGTCACTGATGGCACGCGTCGCTACATGCATCACTATAACGCGCCGAGCTATACGGTTGGCGAAGTTGGTCGCATTGGTAGCCCAGGTCGTCGCGAAATTGGTCACGGCTATTTGGCTGAACGCGCGCTCCTGCCAGTCTTGCCAAGCGAAGAAGAATTTCCGTATGCAATTCGCAGCGTTACGGAGATTATGTCCCAGAACGGTTCAACCTCGATGGCGGCAACTTGTAGCTCTTGTCTGGCTTTGATGGATGCGGGCGTACCGCTCAAACGCCCAGTCGCTGGTGTTGCTATGGGTCTGATGATGGATGGTGATAAGCCATATGTCTTGACTGACCTGATGGATGCCGAAGATTTTGCTGGCGATATGGACTTCAAAGTTACTGGTACAACTGAAGGTATTACTGCTTTGCAGATGGACATGAAAGTGCATGGCTTGCCAGTGAGCGTGTTAGCTGAAGCGATTAAGAAAGCGCATGCTGGTCGCATGTTTATCATGAACCATATGCTCAGTGTGCTTGCGGGGCCACGTGACCACCTTAGCCCATATGCGCCGCGCATCGAAAAGCTGATGATTAACCCAGATAAAATTGGCACGGTGATTGGCAAAGGCGGCGAGACGATTAATAAGATTACTACCGAAACGGGCGCCGAGATTAATATCGAAGAGAATGGCTTAATTACTGTTTCGGCTGCTGATAACGATAAAATCACTCGCGCGCTCGATTGGATTAAGTCGCTAGTCGAAGAACCGGAACCGGGGAAGATTTACAAAGGCAAAGTTGTCTCAATCAAAGACTTTGGCGCATTTGTAAATATCCTGCCGGGGATTGATGGTATGCTGCATATCTCGCAAATCAGTGAGCAGCGTATCGCTAAAGTGACTGACGTCCTGCAACTTGGTGACGAAATTAAAGTGCGCCTCGATGCAATCGACGATAAAGGCCGACTCAGCCTGTCGATGAAAGGTGTCGACCAAAAAGCTTAATTTTAGCAAAAGCGAATACCCCCCTGAAAATCGGGGGTATTTTTGATATAATAAAAATATGGCTAATAAAAAGCGAGGTAGAAGTAAAAAATCCAAGGAAGTCGTGCGCAGCCACGAACTGCCAGGTGGATTTTGGCGCCAAATTATCGCCTTTTTGATGATTGTTTGTGCGATTTTATTTGTTGTGACTTGGTTGGGTAGCGGCGGTGTCGTGCTGAAAAATATTAACGATTTTCTACTCGATGTATTTGGTTATACGACTTATTTCTTACCATTCATTTTAGTCTACCTAGCAGTCCTGATCTTTCGTGCACCCGATAATCGGCTCGACCCTAGTGTTTGGGTGGCTTCATGTCTAGTTATTATTTGGCTATCTGGCGTGTTTGGTATTCCGGATTATGGTAAGAATGGAGAAACGGGCGGTTATCTGGGCGATGGCCTAGATAGTCTGGTTGTCGCTAATCTGGGCACTGTTGCTGCGTATTTGATTTATTTTGTCCTCATCATTATTACTGCGCTCTTTATGTGCGCCGAAACACCAGCAGAACTTTTCCGCAAGCTCGCTAGTTTCTTTAAGACGAAAGAAAAGGAAGATGTCGAGAACGCTAATGTAATTCGCCGTACGAAGGCTGCCGCTGATGATGGTGCTGAACATGGCACGATGCGAAATTTCAAAGTTAATTCTAATGTTGAAATTGTTGATAGCCGGAAAGACAAGAAAGATAAGCACAGTCTCATTGTTAAGGATAATACCGCTAAAACCGAAAAGATTGTCGAGGAGCCGACTGCGATGTTGGCAGTTAATGACCCGAATTGGAAGATGCCATCGCTTGATTTGCTCAGCAGCAAGCATTCGCCAGCTGACCCAGGCGACACGCATAATAACGCCGAAATTATTAAGAATACGCTCGAAGATTTTGGTATTAATGTGGAAGTCGAAGGCGCCAATGTTGGTCCGCGCATTACGCAATATACGCTTTTGCCGCCTGCGGGCGTAAAAGTCAGCAAAATTGCGCAGCTCGATCGCGACCTTAGTGCGCGCCTCGCTGCTGATAAAGTACGTATCGAAGCACCGATTCCCGGTACGCGTTCAGTTGGCGTTGAGATTCCGAATAAAAAAGCTGCTAGCGTTGGTTTGCGCGAATTACTTAAAACCAGCGATTGGTCACGCATGATTGCTGAAAAACCACTTGCTTTTACGGTTGGCAAAGATATTTCTGGTCGCGTGATTCTCGGCAATCTTGCCAAGATGCCACATCTCTTGATTGCTGGTACGACCGGTTCAGGTAAATCCGTTATGACGAATACCTTAATCATGTCGATGCTCTATCACAACTCGCCGTCGGATTTAAAGCTGATTATTGTCGACCCGAAGCAGGTTGAAATGGCCGCTTATGATGCGATTCCACATCTGCTCGCGCCAGTCATTACTAATGTTAATGAAGCGCTGAGCGCAATGGAGTGGGCTGTCAAAGAAATGGAGAGTCGCTATACGCTCATGAAAGACGAGCGCGTGAAGAATATTGTCGATTTCAATGCTAAAAAAGCCCGTCAGGGCGAAACTGTCGTGCTGGCCGACGAAGACGGCAATGAGCAAAAACACGACAATGGCAAGATGCCATACATTGTGATTATCGTTGATGAGATGGCGGACCTGATGATGATGGCCGGCAAAGAGCTCGAGAATCGCATTGTTCGGATTGCTCAAAAGGGGCGCGCCGCCGGTATTCACCTTGTGCTTGCTACGCAGCGTCCAGAAGTGAAAGTTGTGACCGGCTTAATTAAGGCAAATATTCCGGGGCGTATTGCTTTTGCTGTGAATAATAATACTGACTCCCGTGTGATGCTCGATATGGGTGGCGCCGAAAAACTGCTTGGTTCTGGTGATATGCTTTACTTAACTACCGAAATGATGGGGAAGCCAGTACGTGTACAGGGCGCCTTTGTCAGCGACGAAGAAATTGCTAATGTAACGGATTTTCTCCGTCGGCAAGCACCTGCCGACTATAATCCTGAAGTAATCTCGCAGACAGTTGCGATTGGTGGCAAAGCGGCTAGCGTTGGTATGGACTTTGGCGAATCTGGCGGTGGCGATATCACGCGTCAGGCTGCCGAAATTGCCATCCGCGATGGCAAAATCTCAACCTCGCTTTTACAACGCCGCCTGCATGTTGGCTATGGCCGCGCAGCTGCGATTATTGATGAACTGGTCGAGAAAGGCGTCGTTGGTGATTCGGGTGGTGGCAATCGTGGCCGCGAAGTTCTAATTTCTTCAATGGATGAGTACCCCGATTAGCTGCGGACCAAACAGCGCAGCTATACTACAACATAAACTTTAAAACTAGCAAACTTTATTGTATAAAGTGAAAATTTTGTGATAGGATAATAATTATGAAGTTAAGTCAATCATTTACTAAAACTACCAAGACTGCACCGGCCGACGAAGTGAGTAATAGCGCTAAATATTTGCTGCGTGCCGGCTATATCTATAAAGAGATGGCGGGCGTATATGATTACTTACCGCTCGGTATGCGCACGCTCGAAAATATCATCCAAGTGATTCGCGAAGAAATGAACGCGATTGGCGGACAAGAATTGCGCATGACTAGCCTGCAGCCAAAAGATGCCTGGGAAGCCAGTAACCGTTGGGATGACAAAGTCATGGATGTTTGGTTTAAGACTAAGCTCAATGCTGGTGGCGAACTTGGACTCGCGCCAACTCACGAAGAGCCACTCACGCATTTGATGAAGTCCTATATTTCCAGCTACAAAGATTTGCCTTGCTATATCTACCAATTCCAAACTAAATTCCGCAATGAATTGCGCGCTAAATCTGGCATCATGCGCACGCGCGAATTTATGATGAAAGATCTTTATAGCTTCTGTAAAGACCGCGCTGAGCACGAAAAATTTTATGAAACCGTCGCGGAATCTTATATCAGAATCTTTGCTCGACTTGGCATTGGCGACTATACTTTCCGTACTTTTGCCAGCGGCGGCTCGTTTAGTCAATTTAGCGACGAATTCCAGACGCTCTGCGATGCCGGCGAGGATATTATTTATCTCGACCGCGAGAAGAAAATCGCCGTTAATGAGGAAGTCTATAACGACGAAACGCTCAAAGAGCTGGGTCTGGACAAAAATAAGCTCGAGCAATGTAAAGCTGCCGAAGTTGGCAATATCTTTACACTTGGCTATAAATATTCTGATGCGCTCGACCTCTGTTTTAATGATGAAGCTGGCCAGCGCCAAAAAGTCTTTATGGGCAGCTATGGGATTGGCCCAAGTCGCGTAATGGGCGTAATTGCCGAAAAGCTTAGCGACGACAAAGGCCTAGTCTGGCCAGAAGAAATTGCGCCATATAAATATTATTTGGTTGGCATTGGTGAAACTGGCATTACTAAAGCCGCCGAATTGCATGACCAAGCGCCAGAGGTAATTCTCTTTGATGACCGTGCGTCGGCCCGCACTGGTGAGAAATTTGCCGATGCTGACCTGATGGGTATTCCGTATCGCGTCGTGATTAGCGATAAAACTCTGCAGGATAATCAGATCGAAGTTAAGGATCGCAAAACTGGCGAAATAAAACTCTTGACCTTAACCGAGTTTGCTAGTAAACTTTCTTAGAAATAACTACAACCATCCCGGTCTGAACGGGAAGGAGGATGATATGGCTAAGACAGTTAGCATAACTGCCGAAGGTCGCGATGACCTCGAAAAAGAACTCGAACAGCTTATTGCCCGTCGCCCAGAAATTGCTGAAAAGATAGCCCTCGCGCGTTCTTATGGTGATTTAAGCGAAAATGAAGATTATAGCGCTGCACGCGGCGAACAGAAAGTTGTTGAAGGACGTATTTTAGAAATTCAAGATATTTTGCTCCACGCTAAGATTATTAAGGGTGGCAAGAAGCAAAAAGTCGATATGGGTAGCGTCGTTACGCTTGAAACTAGCGGTAAAACTAATACATATACGCTAGTCGGCGCTGTCGAAGCGAATCCGCTCGAAGGGAAGATTAGTAACGAATCTCCGATTGGCAAAGCCATTTTTGGCAAGAAAGTTGGCGAAGAAGTGACTCTGCCAAATGGCAAAACCTTCAAAGTTGCCCAAATTAACTAAGAATTTCTCTAAAACGCGTCGTAAAATATTAAAAAACCGGCGCGTTTTTATATGCGCTCGAAAAATTAACACAAAGGAAAAAATATGAAACATCACTCTAGCAAGCAGCGCGCGTCAGTTGCGAAGCGCACGCTGTACTACTATTGGCAAAGTTCCAAAAAATACAAATGGTACGCACTTGGCACAATTATCTCTACGCCAATTGTCGTATTAATTCGCACTACGCTCATTCCGTTGATTTTTGCTGAGATGATCGACGCAATATCCGCCGGTCTCGCGACTGATCAAATTATCCCCGTCTTGTTGCCGAAGGGCATCTTATTAGTTTCGCTCTACCTTGCTGGTAGTGCAGTGCTGGGCTGGCTACGCGTCTATTGGTGCTGGAAGTACGAACTTTTAGTACTCTACGACCTCGGCAAAGTCTGCTTCAATGCAATCAGTACGCAGTCGATGCGTTTTCATGGCGAACGTTTTTCTGGCTCACTCGTTTCGCAAACCAATAAATTTATTAGCTCTTTCGAGCGCTTCTTTGACCTAATTATCTTCGATATTCTCTACTTAATTTCGATGGTAGTCTTTATTATGGTTGTGCTCGTGCCACGCTCGCCGCTGTTTGCTTTCTCGCTTCTAGCTTTCATTGCGCTCTATATCCTGTGCTCGGCATTGTCCTTCCGTAAAGTCTCGCACTTGAGCAAAGCTCGCGCTGAAGCGGAAAATGAGCAGATTGGCCAGCTCTCTGATTCGGTCTCGAATATTCTGGCGGTTAAATCTTATGGCCGCGAGTCACATGAACGTCATCGCTATGCAAATTATAACCGCGCCAGTTATAATGCTGGCATTGCGCAGATGAATGCCACGATGAAACGCGACCTCGCTTTCAATTTCGTTAATATTGGCATCATCGCTGTTGTCGTCGCCTTTATGATGGCGGGCGGCCCTATCTTTGGTCTGTCGGTTTCGTCATTGATTCTGATCGTGAATTATTCGATGACTATTATGGGCGAACTTTGGAATGTAAATAGCATCTTCAAGCATATCAATCGTGTCTTTGGCGACGCCTATGAGATGACAATTATTCTCGATACGAAAGATGATGTTAAAGATATCGCGGGCGCCAAAGCATTGCAGGTGCCAGCTGGTAAGATTGAATTTAAAGACATTCATTTTCAGCATGCCGATGCCAAAGAGGCAATCTTCGACCGCTTTTCGCTTTCAATCAAACCAGGCGAGAAAGTTGGCTTAGTTGGTATTTCTGGCTCCGGCAAAACTTCATTGACGAAACTATTGTTGCGTTTTGCCGACGTCGAAGCAGGTGAGATTCTGATTGATGGCCAAGATATTAGTAAAGTTCAGCAAATCTCTCTGCGCGAAAACATCGCTTATGTGCCGCAAGAGGCATCGCTCTTCCATCGCACAATTGCTGAAAATATTGCCTACGCCAAGCCGGACGCGACCGAGAAAGAGATTATTCGCGCCGCTAAACTCGCGAATGCGCATGATTTCATTAAGACGCTGCCAGATGGCTATCAGACCATGGTAGGCGAGCGTGGCACACGGCTGTCGGGCGGCCAGCGCCAGCGTATTGCCATTGCTCGCGCAATTCTCAAAGATGCGCCGATTCTGGTGCTCGATGAAGCGACTTCTGCCCTCGATTCTGAGTCTGAAGCTTTAATCCAAGACGCGCTCGAGAAGCTTATGCAAGGGCGCACGAGTATCGTGGTTGCACACCGACTCTCTACGATTGCTAGCATGGACAACATTGTCGTTTTGGAGGATGGCAAGATTATTGAGCAGGGCACGCATCGCCAATTAATCAAAAAAGGTGGTGCTTACAACAAGCTTTGGTCGCGTCAATCTGGCGCTTTCCTCGAGGAGCAATAGAAAATTCGCTAGCGTCTTTATGCTATACTGAAAATAAGCATAAAGATAAAATTGAAATGAAGACAGAGAAGGGTGGAGCTTGGCGCTGGCTAGCCGTAATTGCGGCTAGCTTTGCGCTATTCTTGCAGTTGACCTCTCCGTGTGCGGCCGTTAGTTCTTCAACTAATGACGGCTCGAACCGCGCAATTAGCAATTATCATGTCGACATTGTCGTTAATGAGAATAATACTTATGACATAACGGAGCAGGTCACGTTCATGCCTCGCCGTGATGTAAATAATAACATTACGCATACGTTGCCGCATTTTATTAAAATTCATCATTTAGATGGTCCAGACAAATACATCCGCGCGACGGTCAGCAATTTACAGCTTAGCGTACCTGCCTCGACTGAATATAGCGTCGACCGCACGCAAATTGTCGTCAAGGGCGACTCGCTTGATTCGACTAATGAACATAGCTACACGCTCAAGTATACTTATAATTTCGGTCTTGATACTGTCTCTGACGGCGATGAGCTCTATTTAGCCTTGCCAAGCGGCGGCCAGAGTAGGGCGATTACGGATTTTTCCTTTACGGTTCATCTGTCGAAGGATTTTAACTCTGCAAATGTGGATTTCTATTCAATCGTACGGAAGACTGAGCAAAAAATCGATAAAATAACCAATCATATAGTTGACGCAGATGTGGAATCTCTCGTCGAAAATCGGCAAATCTCTTATGTGATAGCGGGCAACGATATTATCGCTAGCTATGAGAATTCGCTCGAATCAAATGAACAATTAGCTTTGCGTGTTATACTGCCGAACGGTTATTTTGCTAGCGCCTTTCCGGCCTTTGAAGCGCGCGATCTTTTGATTTTTGTAATCCCAGCAGTAGGGCTGGCGATTATTATCTTTTTGCGCTTCCGGATTAAGCATAACGACCGTTTAATTAAGACGACTGCGACGCAATCTATCCGCAAACTCGATAGTATTGATTTGGCTATTGCAAAATATGGTGGTGTAGGTCGCAAGGACCTCGCTGCGCTTATCATTGAATTAGCCATACAGGGCTACATTCGTCTCGAGGAAGTATCGGATGAACCCATTTCGCCTAAGCCGACGAAAACTCGGTCCGGAATGCTCGCACGTTTCGTTAAAGAATACCGAGGAACGAGCCTTATCCTGCACAAAATTAAAGACTATGACGGCGAAGACGAGAATCTGCGAATCCTTTTCGAGCGCATTTTTAAGGATAATGCGACGAGTCTGGACACGAGAGATGAAATGATGCGCGTGCGGCTTAATCGCGCTATTAATCTTGTGGCGGAGCGCGTTTGTTCACGCGAATACCGCGAGAAATGTTTTGAGCCGACCGCTTGGGCACGACGCTTGAGCTTTGCAACTATGATTCTAAGTTGGCTGAGCGTTTTTATGCTCTATGGCTTTAGTATTAATAATTTTGCGATTGCTTGTGCTTTTATGGTAATTTCACTGTTTCCTATCTTTCTTTTGAGCGACATTTTTCCAGCACCGTACGAACAAAAGCAAGCTGCAGTCGCGAAGCCGAACTTTATTATTCGTCTAGTAGGTATCATTGTTGGTATCATTCGGCCCGTTGTGATTTCTTACATCCTCTATGAGATTTTACGCACTTCGTTTCTCTATGACTATGATGGTTTCTACTTCGATTTCTTTTATCTAGCCGCTCTCATTTGGGTAATATTTGCACAGGCAATGATGTATTACCTTGGTAACTATATAGTCCGCCGCACGACTTATGGCGCTAAGCTCTGCCACGAAGCTGATTGCTTAATTGACCTATTCGACGGTTCATCGGATGCCCGCGAGAAAGTATCGATTAGTGACGCCGATTATGCTTATTCATTGTTGCCATACGCGCTTACGTTAGACAAAGTTGGGGCTTGGGAAAGTCTATTTATTGGCGAGGGCGGCGTGACTAGCCAGCCGGATTGGTATACAACGAGTTTGCCAGATGACTGGCGTTCAGATATTAGTGGGATAATTGCCGAGTTGCGCATTCGCGTCAATGAGCCCGAAGGTTGGCCACGTTCGCCAGAAGACTAAAAATATGTTATTATTTATGACATGGCAACTCTTAAAGATTTTCGCGATGAAAGAATTCGCAAACTGAACGAACTTCGGGCGGAAGGTATCGACCCTTATCCAGCTCATTCTAACCGTAATACTAAAATTGCAGAAATTCTTAAGAGTTATGATAAGTTTGCCGACCGTGAAGTTTGTGTCGCTGGTCGGATTACTAGTATTCGCAGCTTTGGCAAACTAGCTTTTGTGGTTATTGCTGACGATTCGGGCGCAATCCAAATTTTCCTTAAAGACGCCGCCGCGAAATTTACCAAAAAACTCGATACGGGGGATTATCTCGAGGCTAATGGCAAAGTTGGTCAAACTAAGACTGGCGAGATTTCGGTCTTTTGCGAGATGCCGCGCATCCTTACTAAAGCTCTGCGTCCTTTGCCGGGGCGTGACGGCTTTACGAACAAAGAAGAGCGCCTGCGTCGCCGTTATGTCGATATGGCGGTTAATCCTGAAGTGCGGGAGCGTTTTATTCGCCGCTCTAAATTCTGGACGGCAACCCGTCAATTCTTGAACGACCACGGTTTTGTTGAAATTAATATCCCCGTGCTAGAAGTCACCACTGGCGGCGCCGATGCTAATCCCTTCGTGACACATATGGATGCGCTCGACCAAGATTTCTATCTGCGCATCTCGCACGAATTACCACTCAAACGTCTGATTGGTGGCGGTTATGAGCGCGTTTATGATATTGGCCCGCGTTTCCGCAATGAAGGTATGGACGAGGAGCATCTGCCGGAGCATATCGCGATGGAATCTTATGCGGCCTATCAGGACTATCATGACGGCATGGCGCTTTACGAAGAGATGATCAAACATGTTTGCTTACAGACTTGGGGTACGCTTCAATTCGAGCATGATGGCATGAAAGTTGACCTCGATTGCGCTTGGCCGCAAATTACTTTCGCAGACATTATTAAAGAGAATTTCGATGTTGACGTCTTTAATCCTGATATTGAGAAGATTAAGGGCATTTTGTGCGCGCATAAGATGAAATTCGATGAGAGTGCGCAAGCGCCGCGTCTGCTCGATTATCTCTGGAAGATTATTCGCAAAAATTCGGCTGGCCCATTCTGGCTGATTCACGAGCCGGTTGAATTGTCGCCGTTGGCGAAATTGCATGCCGAGGATCCGCGCGTAACCGAACGCTTCCATCCGGTAATTTTTGGCACCGAAATGGGGAATGGCTATTCTGAGTTGAATGACCCGCTCGACCAGCTGGATCGTTTCCAGCGCCAGCAAGCCATGCGCGATGCGGGCGATAATGAAGCGCAGATGCTCGATATGGACTTTGTCAAGATGCTCGAGTATGGCATGCCGCCAACTTGTGGTTGGGGCAATTCTGAGCGCAATTTCTGGCTGTTTGAAGGTGTGTCTGCGCGTGAAGGTGTACCATTTCCACCTATGCGCCGCGAAGAATAGCTGCTAGCATTGACTTTTTGTGTAAAGCG
This sequence comes from uncultured Candidatus Saccharibacteria bacterium, assembly GCA_964584145.1. GTDB lineage: Bacteria > Patescibacteriota > Saccharimonadia > Saccharimonadales > Saccharimonadaceae > UBA2834. Next base: position 26,128 of record CAZOYU010000009.1, read on the forward strand.
TGCTATAATAAAAAGATAGATGCGTTTTTCGGCCTGCCGGGATGCATTTTTCTTTGTACTCATGCTTTTTCGCTTCAGGGGAATCCATTAAGCTGGCGGCATGGACTATTTTGAAACTGATTTAACTCACCCTTACCTTGCCGTCATGTCGCCTTATCCGGATATGCCCAAGCGTCTGTGGGTGCGCGGGACTTTGCCGGATTGTGCGCCTGCGCGGCCTAAAACTGTGGCTATTGTCGGTGCGCGCCGCAGCACGGCTTATGGCGAAGACGCCGCTTATCGACTGGCTTACCAGCTTGGGCTGCATGGGGTCATTGTCGTGAGCGGCTTGGCTTTTGGTATTGATTCTTGCGCGCATCGTGGCTGTCTTGATGCGGGCGGTACTACGCTGGCCGTGCTCGGTACCGCGATTGATCAAATCTATCCGCGTAGCAATCTCGGTCTCGCACGGCGTATTCTTGAAAAAGGCGCGATTATTTCCGAGCATAATCCCGGCGAGTCTGCTAAGAATTTTTATTTTCTTTATCGCAATCGCATCGTTTCAGGGCTGGCGGATGTGGTAGTAGTAATGGAGGCGGCCGAGCGTTCCGGTACACTGTTCACGGCCTACGTGGCCGACGTTGAACAGAGCAAATTGGTCTACGCCATGCCGGGCGATATCACGCGTCCAATGTCGATTGGCTGTAATAATCTCATTAAAAGCGGCTGTATTCCGTATTTGGGCGTCGAAGATATCTTGCACGAGCTTAAAATTACGCAGGATAAAACCCAGAAAAGCTATGCCGATTGCAATTCGGCTGAGCGGAGTGTTATTAATTGTCTGCGCGAAGGAAAGCAAAGCAATCTCGATATTGTTGCTAGTACGAAGATCTCCGCCAGCGAGCTCGCGCAAATTATTACTAGTCTCGAGCTGAAGGATTATATTAAATCCGTTGGCGCTGACCGCTGGGCACTTGTTTAGGAAAATGATTATGCTAAAATAGAAATAGATAATAAGGTCAAAAAGGGCATCATACACACATGGCAAATAAAGTTATGATTGTTGGTACCGGCAATGTTGGCATGAGCTACGGCTATGCGCTTGTCCACCAACGCACAAATGTAAACGAGCTCGTGCTCGTTGATATTAATGCAGAAGACGCCGAAGGTGAAGCGATTGATTTGCGCGACACCCTGGCAGTCTCGCCAAGCTATCTCAAAGTTCGCAGTGGTACTTATGCGGATGCGGGCGACTGTGATCTCGTCGTCATTACTGCTGGCGTACCGCAAAAACCAGGCGAAAGTCGCATGGACTTGCTCAAGAAAAATGCCGCTATTTTCAAAGATATGATTGGCCAAATTATGGCCGCTGGTTTCGATGGTATCTTTCTCGTCGTTAGTAACCCAATGGATGTGCTTACTTATCTAACTTGGCGCTATTCTGGCTTGCCGTCTGAGCGTGTGATTGGTTCCGGTACGGTGCTCGATTCTGCGCGTCTACGCTTCCGCCTCAGTCAGCGCTTGCATGTGCATCCTAAGAATGTGCACGCTTACCAAGTTGGCGAACATGGCGATACGGAGTTTGCTATCTGGAGCAGTGCTAACGTTGGTTGTCAGCCGATTATGGACTTGATTTCCAAGAATGAATTGCTGGAAATTGAAGATTATGCTCGCAAAGAGGCCTATACAATCATTCAGAAGAAAGGCGCGACTTATTATGGTATCGGTAGCTGTATGGCCGCGATTACCAATTGCATTCTTAATGACGAAATGCGCATTCTCTCCGTCAGCTCTTATGATGAACTTAGTGGCACCTATTTCGGCTATCCGACTGTAGTTGGTCGCAATGGCGTTGTACGTCGCATTGGCCTAGAGCTCAGCCAAGAAGAGCAAGAAAAGATGAATGTCAGCGTTGCTGCGCTCAAAGCGGCGATCCGCGACGTCGAATCTGGCGAATAAAAAACTAAGCTTTCGAAAATACCTCCATTAGCGGAGGTATTTTTTGTACGCATGTGCATTTTTTTGAAAATATTGTATAATATTAGGATGAAATTATTTATTATTATTACAATTCTGCTAATCTTGGCGGAAACTACTGCGCTCTGCGCAAAGACTTTTACGAAGCAGAATCGGCGTTTGGGACAGACCGCGCGCCGCAAGGTTTTTGTTGATACGTCTACGTTGATGGATGGTCGCATTTTAGCGGTTGCTAAAAGCGGTTTTCTTGGTGACGAAATTTTGATTCCGCGCTCTGTTATTCGCGAGCTGCAACTTCTAGCCGATGGTGCGGATAGTGAAAAACGCGCACGGGCGCGTTTCGGTCTGGATGTTGTTAATGAACTCGAGCGGGTCGAACTAGCGAATGTAGAAATTTATCCAGACGATACGCATCGCGTTAAAGTCGACGAACGCCTATTAGAGCTAGCGAAGACCAATAATGGTATGGTTCTCACTAACGATTTTAACCTCGCCAAAGTCGCTGCCACTGAACAGGTTGACGCAATTAATATCAATGAACTCGCCCAGAGTCTACGTAGCGAATATTTGCCCGGCGATCGTCTCAATGTGAAAATTATTAGCGTTGGTAGTAATGCGCATCAAGGCGTTGCTTATCTACCGGATGGCACGATGGTTGTAGTCGATAATGCTGAGCGCTATGCGGGCAAAAATACTAAAGTCGAGATTGAATTTGTGCGCTACTTGCAGACTAATGCTGGCAAAATGATGTTTGCTAAACTCGTGCAGAAAGAAGTCAAAGCTCCACGTCGTAAAGTCGCCGAGCGTAAAACTGGCCGCAAGCCTAGAGCTCCGCGCCAAAAAGCCGACTAATAAATCGCGCAGCGTATCGAAAATCCCTCTGAGCAGAGGGATTTTTGATGGCTCCAGCAGGCTTTACTTCGATGCCGTTGTTGTGTAGCCGCCTTCGTCGATAATCTTAAAGCTGACGCTCGTTGGTTTTGTTGTGGTTGTATATTCGACTTTGCCGGTATACGAATTGCTCTGCACGAGTACGCCATTCACTCGGAGCTCATATTTCGACAAGGTGAAGGTTCCGCGTGAAGCGCTGGCTTCAACTGTCCATGTGCCACTTTCGTCATCGTCTGAGCTTGGGTCTGGCCCGCCCGAAACTTTCACGGTGGCGCTTGGCCGTACATCGCTACAGCTATGCACCGAGTCTTCATTTTCAGTATCGTAGTCGCTTGCGTAGATAATTTCTTTTTGCGTCATTGGATCAATCATCTTGCTAATCGTGATCTCGACGCGTGTTTCGGCTGGCGTACAATCGGTTGCCAGTTTGCGGCTAATTGAATCGAAAGTCATCGTCTCAGACGTGATGCCGCTCTTCTTTTGCGAATACCAGCTTGGCCAGATATCGGTCTTGCCATTAATTGTCTGGCGAGTCATACCGGATGGCATTGGGATTTCGTCGCCCGCTTGCCATTTGCCGTCTGCGCCATAGACTTGTTCGTGTACGGCCTCAATGTAGGCTGCACTAATCTTCCATGCTACATTGTGGCTATCATTCCTCAGCACGCTACCGTCATGATTGCCGTTCCAAATCGCTGTTGCAAGTACTGGCGAATAATTCAATACCCACGAATCCTTCGCTTTACCAGCACCGTTTTCTGTTGTACCGGTCTTGGCGGCCATCCAAACTTTGTTGCTATAGAAACCAGCTGCGTAGGATGAGCTACCCCAAATCCACCGACGTGCCTCGACGTCCGATAAAATGCTGGTGGTCATGTAGGCAGTCTGTTCGTCTACTACGCGAGTGCCTTCCGTGTCTGTCCATGCATCAATTACATCACCAGAGCTATTCTTGACTTCTAGCCAATAAGTAATTGGTTTATAAACGCCGCCGCGTGCCAGTGAGGCGTAGGCATTCGCATGCTCGACTGGGCGAACCGTACAGCCACCGCCGATTGCCATTGATAGACCTGCATTCTCGCCGTTTGCGCAATAAGATACATCGCCTAGCCCATGCGCAATTTCCAAACTATTTTCAATACCGTTAATATATAACGCTTTTACGGCTGGAATGTTTAGTGACCCCGCTAGCGCTTGTCGCAAAGTAATGTTGCCATTGAAGCGCCCATTCGCATTCCTCAGCGAACACCTGCCCGTCGTGCCCTTACAATAAATCGAATCGATATTCGTATCGGAGATAATTGAACCAGGTGCATAATTCACGCCGTCTCGCTCTACGAATAGTGGCGTATAATCGAGAATCGGCTTAATTGTCGACGCCGGCTCGAGTAGAGAAGTTGCGGCATTGACTTGCCCATAACCTTCTTTGTTCCAGTCGACGCTTCCCACCATCGCAATCACTTGCCCCGTTTCTACATCAATCGACACCAAAGTGGCATTGTCGGAACCGTTGATATAGAACAACTTCGAGCCTTCCGTCACGGCTGCTTCCGCTAAGCGTTGTGCGCGTATGTCAACCGTCGTCGTAATCGTGAAACCGCCTTCGCGCATTGTCTTGATGCCGTATTTCGCCTCGAGCTGAGACTTAACCTCCAGCACAAACCATGGTGCTTGCATATCATCGTATTGACTCTCTTCCGGTTGGATGCGTGCCAAAATATCCACCGCTTTCGCTTCTTCGGCTTGCTCCTCGGTAATGTAGCCCATCTCGACCATCGAGTCGAGCGTATAGTGCTGACGCCAGATTAACTGTTCATTGCCAGCAGTGTTATACGGGTTGAAAGTACTTGGGTTATTCGGAATTGATGCTAAGAGCGCCGACTCGGCCAAGTCCAAATCCTTCGCGCTTTTACCAAAATAAGTTTGCGCAGCCGACTCTACGCCATTACGCCGACCGCCATATGGCGATTCATTCAGGTACATCGTAATGATTTGCTCTTTGTCATACATTTTCTCGACTTCGATCGCTAGAATCATTTCTTTAACTTTGCGCGGAACGCCAGACAAATCACGGTTACCAGCTTCGTCAGAGAAATACACTTGTTTAATCAACTGCTGCGTCAGTGTCGAGCCGCCCTGAACTTGCCCGCCTTTTATTAGCGTCACATATAAAGCACGTGCGATACCAGTTAAATCAATCCCGATATGATTATAGAAATTCTTATCCTCAATCGCGACTGTGGCTTGGCGCATATAAGTTGAAATTTCACTGCCTTCTACTACGAGACGGTAATCACCGCTACCTTTATCTTCCCATAGTACTTCGCCATTGCGGTCGAGATAAGTATTAACGGTATTCTGTACGCGGTTTGCTAATTCCTCTGGGTCGATTTCAGCTAGGTCTTTCTTGAAGTAGAGGAACAAGCCACCAATGCCAATAATCGCAATTAAAACCAATGCCGCTAGGCATTTCAGAATAAAGATTTGTCCTTCTTTTGAAAACCAAGCCCGGAACACCCGGTCTGGACGCAGCCTTGCGAAGAAACGCAAAACAGGATTTTTCGGTAATTTAGCCAATTCTTCCGCTTTTTTGCGGGCGCGAGCGTCTGCTTTAACGCGGCGCTTATAGGCTAAGTTGGAATATAAGCTCATCCCAGTTTTCGATGACTTACTGTCTTTCTTTTTTGCGACAGTCTTCTTGACTGAGCTGGCTTTCTTTTTACTCGCAGTTTTATCTTTCGCCATTACTACATTATACACTACATCGTGCTGCGTGTCGGGCAAAACATGAGCATTTTACTATATCTGTTATTTAGGTTAAAATATGTAATTATGAGTCACTATGAGCCATTAAAAATAGAAGAAAAATGGCAAAAGCGCTGGGAAGAAGAGCAGCCTTTTACCGCTAAAGACAACGATAAGCGCCCAAAGATGTATCTCGCCGAGATGTTTCCTTATCCGTCCGGTGCCGGCTTGCATGTCGGCCATGTGCGCAACTTTTCCATCGTCGATTGTCTCGCGCGTTTCTATACTCAGCAAGAAATGAATGTTTTGCGTCCTTTTGGTTATGACACTTTTGGTTTGCCGGCTGAAAATTATGCAATAAAAACTGGTATTTCGCCGCAAGAAGTGACTAAAACGAATATCGATAATTTTCGCAAACAGGCTAAGCGCTTAGGTTATGCGATTGATTGGTCGCGCGAAATTAATACTTCCGATCCTGCCTATTATAAATGGACGCAATGGTGCTTCTTGCAGCTCTTCAAAAAAGGTCTCGCTTATCAGGCCGAGAGCTATCAGTGGTGGTGTCCAGTCGATCAGACTGTGCTAGCGAATGAGCAAGTTGAGAATGGCTGCTGCTGGCGCTGTGGCCACGAAGTCGAAAAGAAGAAAATGAAACAGTGGTTCTTCAAAATTACCGCCTATGCTGATGAACTACTCGACGAAATTGATGCACTAGATTGGCCAGAAAAAATCAAGACAATGCAAAAGAATTGGATCGGTCGTAGCGAAGGCGCCGAGGTTGACTTTCAAATTGCTGATAGTGGCGGCAAAATTACCGTCTTTACTACGCGCCCCGACACGATTTTTGGCGCAACTTTTATGGTGCTCGCGCCAGAAAATGAACTAATCAAGGATTTAGTTAATGACGATACCAAAGACGCAGTCGAGGCTTATTGCAAAGCTGCGCTGAAGAAATCCGAAATTGAACGCCAAGAAAACAAAGAGAAGACAGGTGTCTTTACTGGTGCTTACGTAATTAATCCTGCGACGGGTGAAAAAATGCCAATTTGGGTAGCAGATTATGTCCTGAGTGGCTATGGCACTGGCGCCGTTATGGGCGTGCCGGCTTGTGACGAGCGCGACCATGAATTTGCAACTAAATTTGATTTGCCTATTATTAAGGTGATCGAAAAACCTGAGAATTCCAAAGACGATTCGCTTTGCTACGCGGGCGAAGGCGAAATGGTCAACTCTGGCCCATTTAGCGGCAAACAAAGCAGTGAAGTGCGCGAGCAAATTAATGATTGGCTCGAGCAGCAGGGCATCGGTCATAAAAAAGTTACTTATCGCATGCGCGACTGGCTGATTTCGCGCCAGCGCTATTGGGGCTGCCCAATTCCGATTGCCTACGACAAGAATGGGCAGCCGCATGCTATTCCGGAAGACCAATTGCCGGTCATGCTACCACAAATCGACGATTACAAGCCGGATTCAACTGGCCGTTCTGCCTTGGCGAAATGCCCAGAGTTCTTGAAAGTTACGATTGATGGCGAAGAAATGACCCGTGAAACCGATACACTCGATGGCTATGCCTGCTCGAGCTGGTATCTCTGGCGCTATACCGACCCGCACAACGACCAGCAAGCCTGGGATCCAAAGAAAGTCAATTTTTGGGCACCAACGGATATTTATTGTGGCGGTGACCATGCTGTAGCACATCTGCTTTATGTCCGCTTTTGGTGCAAATTTTTTGCCGACGAAGGTTATCTAAATTTCCGCGAACCAATCAAGAAGTTGCTTTACAACGGTTATATTAATGCGCCAGACGGTAAGAAGATGTCGAAATCTAAAGGCAATGTGATTGATCCGTTAGATGTAATCAATCAGGGGTATGGCGCTGATACATTGCGTACTTATGAATTGTTTATTGGCCCATATAATCTCGATGCTGCTTGGAGCACCGAGGCAATTGGCGGCGTCTATCGTTTCTTGAATCGTTGCTGGACATTAACTTTCGACAAGCAGACGATTACCGAAGACAAGAATGTAGTCTATCGTCACAAGACGGTCAAAAAAGTTACCGAAGATATGCATCGCAATAATTTCAATACCGCTGTTGCTGCGTTGATGGAATTTGTGAATGAGCTTTATAAGAATGGCGCGCACCATGATGACTTAGTTGTGCTCGCGAAATTGCTCAAACCTTTTGCGCCACACCTCGCTTCGGAAATGCTCGAGGAATTGGACTCTGATGATGTCTGGCCAAAATGGGACGAAAAATTATTGGTTGCCGACGAAATCGAAATGGTTGTGCAAGTTAATGGCAAATTGCGCGCACGCATTATGCTGCCTGCTGCTGATGCCGAAGACTCGGAAAAGATGCAGACCGCCGCACTCGCTGATGAGAAAGTGCAGAGCTATACTGGCGGTAAACAAGTTATCAAGGTAATCGCCATTCCAAAGATACATCTCGTCAATATTGTCGTTAAATAAAAAAACAACTAGCTTAGCGTCAAACCGCTAGTATTCAAATAAGGTTAAGCGCCTAGCTATTTCGCTTGGCGCTTAATTAGTTTCGCATGCAAAACAACGCGCTCTTTGCTGTTATAACAAGTTGATAACGTCAGAATCTGGTCACTACCGCTCACGCTTGCGCCAAAATCCTGGACGCTGCGATTCTTTAGCATATTAATAAAAGTTCCGAATTCTGTATCATTTGTAAAACTAGTTTGAATATAATCCGTAGTTACTTCAATCCGATAAACGCTAAAAACTTGCCACAGGGCCATTTCGTTATCCGTTGCTGTGCGCACGATAAAATTATTGGAGTTATTCCGCCAACCATTCGTTAGGATTGTCCGCAACGTCCCAAACATCGAGCCATCGTTACGCCCATGCGCATATAGGATTAAATTCTTGTCGCTACCATCATTTTTATTGCGGAAATCTTCAAACACCCAACCGGCAGTATTGTAACTTTTGTCGAAAGAATGCTTTAAATAGAAATCATTATTACTTGTCTGTACATAAGGATAGTTAATATTTGTGCCGCTGAGCGAAATCCAGCCCGCCGTCTCGTCATTAATTTTGCGCAGCTCGGCAAAATCTACGTCTAATAAGTTGGTTTTTAGATATTGCCAATAAGGCGCATCGTCCGGCTCACCCGACGCAATTACCTCCGTATTGGAATTATCCGCAATCTCCCGTGTCGACGCCGCTTCGTTAATTGCTGTAGTTTGCTCTTCGGTATCAATCGAGTCGAGCGTCCACTCGTAAATTTTATAACCAGAATAAGCAATTCCGACCACGCAAATTAGCGCAATTATGCAGCTAATCACTAATTTAATGCGCGATTTTATCTTCCGGATCTTCATAGGGCAATTATAACATAAGGAAAAACGCACGCCGTCATTCATGCGCCCCTTGCGAAACGGCGCAAAATATAGTAAACTAGGACAAAGTAATCTATCAAAGAAGGAGCATTTTTACATGCCTGAACCAAAAAAACAGAGCAGCCCGCGCAAGACCGGCCTTCGCCGCAGTCATCTTCGCCTCAAGCTCGCTCGGAGCGTGAACGCACATTCACCAGTTAAAGCTTTTGAAACCGCGAAGAAGACGCCAAATCTCAAGCTCAAAGCTTGCAAAGCATGTGGCAGCAAGCCATGCAAATGTGACAAAAAGTCAAAATAAATAGGGAGGCAAATTAATCGTGGCAAGCAATCGACATCTCGGCAGAATTATCGCACTTCAGAGCCTCTATGAATATGAGTTCCGAAGCAAGGCAGGCGACGCCTCGGCCGACATCGATAGTATCGTCGCAAAAAATATCGTACCCTACGAGAAAGCCTTAGGGGACGTGGATTTTGTACATGATCTTACTCATGGTGTTTTTGATGAGATGGATGTACTAGACCAAGAATTACAGCCAATGGCGCCAGAATGGCCAATTGCTAGTATTTCTTCCGTCGATCGTAACGTCTTAAGGATTGGCCTTTTTGAGCTAACGCGTCGCAAAGACAGCGTCCCGCCAAAGGTAGCCATTAATGAAGCCGTCGAATTAGCTAAAGCATTTGGTTCCGATAACTCTTCCAAATTCATTAATGGCGTGCTGGGTACGGCTTATCGTAATATTGGGGGAGAGGAACAGCAACAGCATGCAGAATCAGACCAAACAGAAGCTGCAGGCGACGTCAAAGACACAAAAGAGGATGAAGCCTAAAGCCAAAAGTGCGACATCGCGGATGTCGCGGTCACCGCGGCCAAAACCAAAGAAAAAAACTAATGCAAGGAACAAACGGGGCAGCTATAAAATCCCTGAAGCTTTGCCAACGGAAGAATATAAAGAACCGCGACTGGAAAAGATCCGCCAGGTAGTTTTTCGCAAGAAGCCGGAAATCAAGGAAATCGTGCGCGAACCGACCGCAGGTGGCATCGTCTTTCGGATGACGCCAGATAATCGCGACATCGAAATTCTATTAATTCAAGATAGCAAAGATCGTTGGACAATTCCGAAGGGGCACATTGAACCAGGCGAAAACGCTAAGCAAACCGCCGTGCGCGAGATTGGTGAAGAATCCGGGCTTAAGGATGTGGATGTTTTGACCTGGCTAGGGAAAATTCATTTTAAGTACCGCCGCTTGGATAAATTAGTTTTGATGACTACGCAAGTCTATCTTGTACAGTCTACTAATAAAAAAGAACATCCCACCAAAGAGAAATGGATGAATGGTATTCGTTGGTTTAGCTTCAGTGAAGCACTCGACGCCATCGAATATGCTGATATTGAAAAGTTAATGTTAATCGCCAAGAAGAAAATTCGTAGTGGAGAATTTAATTAATGAATAAAGGGCAGTTAGATGCCTATGTGGCTTTTGCAAAAGAAAAACTCGGCATCGAATTTCATGATATCAATTTACTGGTGACTGCGTTGACGCATCGTTCATATGTAAATGAACACCGTGGCGCGATTGAGCATAATGAGCGGCTCGAATTCTTGGGTGACGCCGTGTTGGAATTAGTCTCGTCCGACTTTCTGTTTAAAAATTACCAGCAGCCAGAAGGTATTATGACTTCGTGGCGGGCTGCATTAGTGAATACTGAAGCTAATGCTGCGGCTGGTGAGCGACTCGGTTATCGTGACCTTGTTCGGCTTAGCCGGGGTGAGAAGAATGGCTCCGAGCGGGCGCTACATGTGATTATGGCAGATTGTTACGAGGCGATTATCGGTGCAATCTATCTCGACCAGGGCTATGTTGCCGCTGAGACGTTTATTCAACAAAATAGTCTCACGCGTATTGGTGAAATTATCGAAAACGAATCGTGGCGCGATGCGAAATCCTTCTTGCAAGTTCTATCGCAGCATATTGATAATGTCACGCCTAGCTATCAAGTCATCAAAGAGGAGGGGCCCGACCATGACAAAACTTTTACGCTTGGCGTCTATATTGGCGGACATTTGAAGGCTGTTGGCGTTGGCCATAGTAAGCAGGAAGCGCAAGTTAAAGCCGCTGCCGAAGCAATTCGACTCTACAAGAGAGAGCATCCTAAAGAGGTTGCCAGTTTCAGTGTAATCTGATATAATATCTAAGATTAATTAATTAAAGGAGAATTATGCTTGCGATTCGCTTACAGCGTAATGGCCGTAAAGCTTTACCGCTTTATCGGATAGTCGTCCAAGAAGCGCAACGTCACCCTCTTTCGGGTCGTATCGTCGCTCAGGTCGGCAGCTACAACCCACATACCAAAGCTGTTACTTTGGATAAAGAAAAAGTCGAAAAATATTTGAGCAATGGCGCTCAACCAAGCTCCCGCGTCGTCCGTATCTTGACCAAAGAAGGCATCAAGATGCCAAAATGGGTCAAAGCTACGACCGAAAAGCATGCGACAGCAAAACATGCCGATAAGCTCCGCAAAAACCAGCCAAAAGAAGAGCCGGCTGCGGAAACGGCTGAAGCCTAAAAACGGACAAAATACCTCGGAAAAATAAAACGAGGTATTTTTATGCTTAATTTTAGCTGAAATATTATATACTAGTATTGTAAATATTTAATATGGAGAACCTATGGCTACTATAGACCAGCAATTCGTAGAATATATCGTAAAGACTCTCGTGAATAATCCAGACAAAGTCACAATTGATCGTACTATCGACGAAAAAGGTGTTTTGCTTAGTCTCGAAGTTGACCCAGAAGATGTCGGCCGCATTATCGGTCGTCGTGGTGCAACTGCTCAGAGCATTCGCACGCTTTTGCGTGCCCTCGGCACTAAGAATGACGCGCGCTACAATTTAAAGATTGTCAACAATGACGGTTATGAGGGTGCACCAAAGCCAGCATCTGAATCGACCGCCGATGATGGCTTTGCTAGTGAAACTGCTAATGCTGCCGAAATTGATGTTGTTGACGACGATGTTGACGATGTGAACGAAGAGAGCAGCGAACTTGCGAAAAAAACTCGCGCAGAGCTTGCGGATTTAGACGATTTGGATATATAATATCGCTAATGCTTTGTTCAGGCATTAAGCTAACTGCGAGTCAGCTTTAAAACATAAAAGTTGAGAGCTTATATGCTTAAAAACCACCCAGGGTATCGGGTGGTTTTTAGGTGCTTGTTATTTTCAGCTATTCTTACGACTTCTTAGACTTTCCCGCAGCCTTGTCTGAATCTTTTTTACTTCGCTCAAGCTCTTCGGATCGCTTAGCCTTGTTTTGTTTGCTCATCTGCCAAATCACAATGCCGATTAGTGCAATGCCGATCACTGCAAAGCCCATCCAAGTAAAGCTGCCAGTCACTGTGAGCATATTAATCACGATAATAATAATGCTCGACCAGATCAACCAATCTCGGCTAGTCATTGCGGCGAAGACCAAGAATCCTACTTGCGTAACGGCGCTGAGTAGCAACCATTCGCTGTTTCCGCCCGTGCCAAGCACAATCAATGAAAGACTCAGGATTATGTAGCCGAGAATTAGGCGCCAACGCGAGGAATCCGTCTTTATGTTGCGCTCTCTCCAATAACTAACGCCAAGTAGCGCTGCTGGAATTATATAACAGCGAACTGCGTCTAATGCTGTAACCCGTCTGCTATAGCTCAGTCTCTCGTAGTAGTCCGGCGAGGCCGTAGTGTCCATGAGCGTGCCAATTAGTGAATAAAGACATAGTGATGCGCCATAAATGCTGGCCTCCAATAAGTTAGGTGATTTGCGTAAATAACCGAAGCCTGCTAAGAATAATGAGATAATCAGCCAGCCCAATTCCGGATAACCAAGATCGCATGCGCAGATTAGCACGATTAAGCTTGCAACGATTAATGATATGACCGTTAGCGCTTCTGTTTCCTTTGGCTGACGTTTGTATAAGTAGCTATAAGCTAACAGTGTGAGCGCGCCGTAGAGAGCGTAATAGAGCAAGTTCTCTTGATTTGACCAAGTATCAATCAGACCAGTACTTAATGCGCTTGGAATCAATGCGGCACCAATCAAAGTTGCGATTCCCCAGAGAATATTTTTATTGAACTTCGTGTAGGCGATGCCTAGGGCCACTAAAGCTAAATCTACAATTAATGATACGATTCCTATGCCAGTTTTGTTGTTGCAACTTGCTAGGAGAGCAGGCGTGATGAAAATACCTATTAACGCAATAATCTCGGCCGCTTGCTCAATCTTAGCGATTCTCTTGGATTTCTTAGACGAATACAGCGACACCAATGCCTGTGCTAGACAGCTGACAACCCAGACGGTACAAATAATGAATTTAGCGCTGTCGCTAGTTAGGTTCAGCCAATTGTGTCCGTTGTTGTAGATGGGTGCAGTTGTTTGAAATTCGTCGAAAATTGAAAAATTAATTATATCCGCGACGCAAGCACAGAGCAGGCCCTGCATCGTAAAGCGGCAAGCCATCAGCCAACCGTGCTTACATTCCTTTGACCAAAAAACTAATGTATAAATAACTGCAGATAATGCTATCAGCGTGCGCAGTATTGGCATAGATATAGCGGCGTTCGGCAGGAAATATAGAGAAAGCGACCAGAAGAACAGTATTGGATAGAGTCCGAAAGCGGAAACTTTGGTGGCCAGACGAAAATTCCTAGGCAACCAAGTTGGTCGAAGATAATAAAGCAAAATTGGCACAAAAGACATGACGATGGGCACCAGGTAGATCCAATAATTGCGTAAAGTTGAATTTCCGCTAGGTGTACATGCCCATGCAATGACTAATAGCCATAGATAGCTCAGGAATGGCAATATCTTAGTTCTAGTCAAGATTGCTGTACCCGTGAATGCGGCGAACGAAATGATCGAGCAGATAATCCAGGCACTTTGCACATCTATGCCACAAGAACATAAAGCGATTACCCAGAATGGGAATACGGCAGTAGCGGTATAGATGAAGGTTAGCCCGACTGGCTTGAGGTAATCAATTGTCTTGTAAATCGCGACACCTAATGCGTAGAAAAGTAGGGTGAGTGCAATAACGGTCGGTGCAACTAATGTGCTATCGACTGTATTCATAAAAGAGACTATTGCAAAAACTATGAAGACACTCCCGCAAATTAAGAGGATGTTATATTTAGTATAGGAATTCATTTTCTTAGGTACGGTCGCTACCGGCACTGCGTTTGGGGTGGCTTTCATTGTTGGCACTGTGCTCGCTACGTTAGTTTGCGCTACTGGCGCCATGTTGGAATTTTGCGGTGCCACTGTTGCTACTCCACCTGCGTTTTGCGGATTTGCTCCTATTTGATTTTGCTCAGATGAGTGTTCCCTTGCAAGGTGGACTATTGTACAGATTATCCCAATAACTATTGCGATAGTCGATAATGATACAGTAAAGATCATGCTCACCACTGGAGAAAGAAACGCCTCAAACGTTTCCGTTAAGTCGCTCATTGCGTTATATAAACCTCCTTTTTATCTTTATTCTAAATGCTCATGTTTGAATGCGCAAGCATAAAAATTCATGTTTCTCGGGCCAAAAAGCGCTTGTGAAATTTGAAAAAATCTGCTAAAATGTCTAGCTAAGAAGTAGTGTGCTTTGATTATTTTGAACTTCTGCTCCGGCAATGCAGAATGGGGGTCAAAGCGGTGATCTTCCGGCCAGAGTATCAACACTAATAAACAGCGAGGGAATGTGGCAGAAACTACAAATACCGCAAGGAGTGGTAGCCGGGTATCTTTTACCGAGGGCGACCAAGTTCTTCCAATACCAAACTTAACCGAGCATCAGACCAAATCTTGGCAAGAATTTGTCGATTATGGTCTGCAAGAAGTCTTTAACGAGCTCAATCCAATCGATGACTATTCTGGTCAGAAATTGAGCCTGCGCTTCAAGGATTATTATTTCAAGGATCCTGTCGAAAGCGACCAAAGCGCTAAAGAAAATCTCACAACTTATGAAGCGCCACTGCATGTCAATGTCGAGTTGACGAATAAACAGACTGGCGAAGTCAAAGAGCAAGATATCTATTTTGGCGATTATCCATGGATGACCGATCGCGCCAGCTTTATTATCAATGGTACTGAGCGCGTGATTGTTTCACAGCTGATTCGTTCAGCTGGCGTATTCTTCCAAGCCGATACGGTTGCGGGTCATAATTATTATGGTGCAAAAATCATTCCGGGCCGTGGGGCATGGCTAGAATTTGAGACTGACACTAAAGGTGTTATTTATGTTAAGATTGACCGCCGCAAGAAAGTACCTGTCACAACGCTTTTGCGTGCGCTTGGTCGCAAGAAGAGCGAGATCATTGCCGATTTTAAGGACATCGACACTGGCGATGTGCACTATATTGAAAACACACTCGACAAAGATCCGTCCGACAACCAAGGCAGCGCTTTGCTGGAGATTTATCGTCGGATTCGTCCAGGCGATCTCGCCACCGTCGAGAACGCTAAGAATATGATTGAGCGTACCTTTAATGATTATCGCCGCTATGATTATTCTCGAGTTGGCCGCTACAAGATTAATCAGCGCCTTGGCTTCGATACGCCAAACGACGAAGTGCATCGCACTCTCCAAATGAAAGATTTGATTGCGATTATTCGCGAAATTATCCGCCTGAATAATACGCAGGACCCAGTTGACGATATTGACTCGCTCGCTAACCGCCGCGTTAAATTGGTCGGCGAATTGGTGCAGCGCCAATTCCGTCTTGGCATGCTCCGTTTGCAGCGCAATATTCTCGATCGCATGTCGATGAGTGATCCTGCTACGGTTACGCCAGCGCAGCTAGTTAACTCGCGCCCAGTTACTGCCGCCGTGAAAGAATTCTTCAGCAGCTCTCAATTGAGTCAGCTCATGGATGAAACTAATCCATTCAGCGAACTCTCGCATAAGCGCCGCCTTTCTAGTATGGGTCCTGGTGGCTTAACGCGTGAACGCGCCGGTTTTGAAGTACGCGATACGCATCCAACTCATTACGGTCGGATTTGTACGGTTGAAACGCCAGAAGGTGGTAACGTCGGTCTCGTGTTGAACCTTGCAACTTATGCTCGTATTAATGATTATGGCTTTATTGAAGCGCCATATCGCGTAGTTAAAGATGGTAAAGTTACCGACGAAATCGTCTACGTTGACGCTGCCGCCGAAGAGAATATGGTAATTGCCGATACTAGCGCTAAGCTCGATAAAGATGGTCGATTCGTGGATGAATATGTCTCCGCGCGTAAAGCCCTCCAGCCAACTCAGGTGATGGCTAGCGAAGTTACGCACATGGATGCTGCGCACAAAGAGATTCTTGGTGTCGCCGCCTCGATGATTCCATTTGTCGAAAAGAACCGTGTTGACCGTTCTTTGATGGCCTGCGCCATGCAGAAACAGGCCGTACCACTAATCAAGCCAGAGGCTGCGATCGTTTCGACCGGTATCGATGGCGAAGTTGCTAAGAATCTGTCTCAGATCGTCTTTGCTGAGGCCGATGGTGAAGTTGTTAAGGCCGATTCTAATGTCGTCGAAGTCAAATATGCTGGCATGAAAGACACGAAGAGCTACAATCTAATTCATTTCATGAAGACTAATGATGATCGTTGTTATGATGAACGTACGGTTGTCAAGCGTGGCCAAAAAGTCAAGAAAGGCGATGTCCTAATTGAGGGCGCGTCGGTTGACCATGGCGAATTGGCGCTCGGTAAGAACATGTTGGTTGCTTTCATGCCATGGCGTGGCTACAACATGGATGACGCAATCGTGATTTCGAAGCGTCTAGTTCAAGACGATGAATTGACGAGTATTAATATCCGTGACTTTGATGTTGAAGTACGCGAAACTCGGATTGGCCCTGAACAAGTTACTCGCGATATCCCAAACGTCTCCGAGGCTGCTTTGCGCCATCTGGGCGAAGACGGTATTGTTACGGTCGGTTCTGAAGTTCGTCCAGGCGATGTCTTGGTTGGTAAAATTACGCCAAAAGGCGAACAACAAGAACTTAGCTCTGAAGAGCGTCTGCTTCGCGCAATCTTTGGTGAGAAAGCTAAAGATGTCCGCGATACTTCCGTTCGCATGAATGGTTCGGATGGTGGTAAAGTTGTGGGCGTAAAAATCTTTACGCGTGAACAGGGTAATGATCTTAAATCTGGCGTCTTGATGCAGATTAAGATTTATGTTGCCGAAATGCGCAAAATCTCCGTTGGTGATAAGCTATCTGGTCGCCACGGTAACAAAGGTGTAGTTGCCCGCATTCTGCCAGTTGAAGATATGCCATTTATGGAAGACGGTACGCCAATCGACGTTCTGCTTAACCCAATGGGCGTCCCTTCCCGTATGAACCTCGGCCAGCTCTTCGAAACGCACCTTGGTATGGCGGCGCGTGCTTTGGGCTACAAAGTTACGACACCATCCTTCAACTCTGTGTCTGATGAAACGATTTCGGCTGAATTGAATAAGGCGGGCTTCGAATCTGATGGTCGCGTTAAACTCTACGATGGTCTCACTGGTGAGCCATTCGAAGAACGCATTACGGTTGGTGTGATGTATATGCTGAAGTTGCACCACATGGTTGCCGATAAGATCCATGCGCGCTCGACTGGTCCATACACCATGGTGACCCAGCAGCCACTTGGCGGTAAAGCTCAGAATGGTGGTCAGCGCTTTGGTGAGATGGAGGTGTGGACTCTCGAAGCTTATGGCGCCGCTTCCACTTTGCAGGAAATGCTCACGATTAAATCTGATGATGTCTATGGCCGTGCTAAAGCCTACGAATCAATTATTAAAGATACTGATATCGAAGGGCCGAAGCTCCCAGAAGGCTTCAATGTCTTAGTAAAGGAATTGCAAGGTCTTGGCCTGAAAGTTGACTTAATCGATAATGGCGATGCCAAAGATGCTGATCGTGTCATTGAGAAAACGACCGAAGAAGTCGAACATCAGCGCGATGATTCGGTTATCTATGCACAGAAGACCGACATACCACCGGAAGAATACGTTGACGAGGATGGCCTCAGCGAGGCTGAATCCGAGGCCGAATCCGATGATGCTGATGATGAAGATTACGATGAATACGATGCCGAAACGGAAGCCGATGGCGACATCGAAGACGATATAACAACTGATTTAGGGGAGGATCTCTAATATGGCTTGGCAAGATAACTTTATTAGCGCGAACGATTTCGATTCGATTCGTCTCTGCGTCGCTAGCGAGGAAGATATCCTCAACTGGAGCTACGGCGAAGTCTTAAAACCGGAAACCATTAATTACCGCACTCAGAAGCCGGAACGCGATGGCCTCTTCTGTGAGCGTATCTTCGGTCCAGTCAAGGACATTAATCCAAATGACCCGAAGCTCAAAGGCGTCCGCTCGCGCGAAGCTGCCGTCGATAAAGAAGGCAATCTCGTCACAAAGAGCATTACTCGCCGTGAACGTATGGGGCACATTTCGCTGGCCGCACCAGTTGCGCACATTTGGTTTATGCGCGGCACACCGTCGGCACTCAGCCTGTTGCTGGATATTACCGTGAAGAATATCGAAAAAGTTGTTTATTTTGCGGCTTACATTATTACCGATGCTGACACTGAGGAAATCGCGAAGCGGCTCGAAGACCTGGAAACTGAGACCGATCTTGGCCGCCAGGCTATCAAGGCTCGTTTCGAAGCCGAGATGAAAGACAAGGACAGCGATACAATTAAGAAGCTCGATGAGGATCAAACTAAGGAACTCGAAGAACTTGAAAATAACTATCGCAATAAGAAAGCGATTCTAACTGGCTTCGTGAAAGGTGCCGTGATTAATGAGATTGATTATCGCAATCTCGAAGACATGGATGAAGGCTACGAAGATCTCGTCACGGTCGAAATGGGCGCGAGCGGTATCAGAAAACTGCTTGAGGAAATTGACCTCGACAAGATGATCGAAGAGCTGCACGAAGAGGCCGAGAATAGTAAGGGCCAAAAGCAGAAGCGCATCATGAAGCGCCTAAAGGTGCTCGAAGGCATGCAATCCGCTGGCATCAAACCAACCGATCTTATCTTGAACGTAATCCCGGTTATTCCGCCAGACCTACGCCCAATGATTTCATTGGCTGGTGGTCGCTTTGCTACGACTGATTTGAATGACCTCTATCGCCGTGTAATTAATCGCAATAATCGTTTGAAGAAGTTGATTGACTTGAATGCCCCAGAAGTGATTCAGCGCAATGAAAAACGCATGCTTCAAGAGGCAGTCGACGCTTTGATTGATAACAACGCTTCGCGTGGTGGCCGTACGGCTAATTCGCAAAATGGTCGTCGCAAATTGAAGAGCTTGTCTGACTTACTCAAAGGTAAGCAGGGTCGTTTCCGTCAAAACTTGCTTGGTAAGCGTGTCGATTATTCTGGCCGCTCTGTAATCGTCGTCGGTCCAGAATTGCGTCTGCATCAATGTGGTCTACCAAAGCAGATGGCATTGGAACTCTTTAAGCCTTTTGTGATTTCCTGGTTGATCAAGAATGAGTATGCTAACAATATTCGTTCCGCTTCGCGCATGATTGAGCAGGGCGAAACTGTAATCTGGGATGCGCTTGATGAGGTGATTGAAGGGAAGTATGTGTTGCTTAACCGCGCACCATCGCTTCACCGTCTCTCTGTCCAGGCCTTCCAGCCAAAATTGATTGACGGCAAAGCTATTCAGCTACATCCACTCGTTGCGAACGGCTTCAATGCCGACTATGATGGCGACCAGATGGCTGTTCATCTTCCACTTTCCGCCGAAGCGCAAGCCGAAGCACGCGAATTGATGGCTGCGGGCAAGAACCTCTTGAAGCCAGCTGATGGCGCACCGGTTCTCTCGATTACGCAGGATGTTGTGCTCGGTAGTTACTATCTCACTTACGAAAAGCCGTCTGCTCAAACTGAGCGCAAGGCTTATACGAGTGTTTATGAAGCTGAGCTCGCTTATGATATGGGCTTGATTCAGCTCCAAACGCCTATTCGTGTCCACACGAAGGGGCAAAAGCGCGATACGACACTTGGCCGCGTCTTCTTTAACGAGATTTTGCCAAAAGAATACCCATACGATAACGAAGTTCAAAACAGTAAGCACCTAAAGAAGGTGATGGCAAACATCTTGAACCAATTTGGTGCCGATGCTGCCGTTGCTACTGCTGATGCAATCAAGGACCTCTCCTTCAAGTATGAGACTATCGCCGGTGTTTCGACCTCCAAAGACGATTATCCATATTATCCAGAAGTCGAGCCAATGATTGCTGAAGGTGAAGGCGTTGCTGCGCAAATTAATCAACAATTCGAAGATGGCCTCATTACCGAGGAAGAGCGTTATCGCTTAACTGTTGCTGCATGGCGCAAAGTCGACGACCAGATTTCCCAACTCGTGAAAGACAACCTTGCGCATCTTGATACGAATATTTCGATCATGACGAACTCGGGCGCACGTGGTTCTGCGGGTAACATTAAGCTTGCTTCTGCTACGATCGGTATCATGGTGGATGTTTTCAACCGCGAAATTGAGCTTCCAGTCAAGTCTAGCTATAAGAAAGGTCTCAACACTCTCGAATCCTTCATCGCGACTCGCGGTGCACGCCAAGGTCAGGTGTCGACCGCTCTGCGTACTGCTGATTCTGGTTATCTCACACGTCGTCTCGTTGATGTCTCTCAGGATGTCTTTACGGTCGAAACTGAAGCTGCCGATCCAGGCTTCCGTATCTATAAGAGCGAAAGCGACATTACGGGTATTAACTTTGCCGATCGTATCTATGGCCGCTACTCCGCCGAAGCCGTTGAGAAATATGGCCTTAGCGTTGATGAGCTCATTACGCGCGAAATGGCCGACCAGCTCGCAGCCGATGATGAAATTGACAGCCTGAAGATCCAGAGTATTTTGACTACTGAATGTAACGATGGCGTACCGCGCAAAGCTTACGGTATCGATATGTCGACACGCATGCCAGTTGCTTATCATGAGCCTGTCGGTGTAATTGCCGCTCAGTCCGTCGGTGAGCCAGGCACGCAGCTGACACTCGATACGAAGCACTCCAGCGGTGTTGCCGGTTCTGGTGCTATCTCCCGTGGTCTTCCACGTGTCGAAGAGTTGCTCGAGGCGCGCAATCCAAAGGGTCAAGCTTTCATTTCGACTATCGCCGGTGTGGTTAATACCTGGGAAGAGGGGCGCTATAATATTGTCCAAGTTACGCCTGATGCGGGCAAAGCTGAACATTTCAAACTTGATGGCCGCAAGGCTAAGGTGAAAGATGGTGCTAGCGTTAAAACTGGTGCTGTTATCGCCAGTAAAGCTAAAGGCGCTGAGCCAATTATTGCGCCGTTTGATGGCGTCGCTGAATTGACTCAAGACGAGATTGTGTTGGTTGCCAATGCGGGCGCTCCGCTCAAAGTTTCTGTGCCGATGGACTTCGCGCTCACAGTCAAAGATGGTGATCGCGTCGAACCGGGCGATCGTCTCTCTGAGGGCTCTCTGAACTTGCAAGATTTGATGAAATATAAGGGCATTGAAGAAACTGAGCGCTATATTCTGAACGATATTCTCACAATCTATGCCGCCCAAGGTCACGAAATTTCCGCTAAGCATCTCGAGATTATCATTCGCCAGATGTTCTCGCGCGTAATGATTGAAGAGCCGGGCGACACTAGCTTCGTCACGGGCGATATCGTCAGTAAGGCTGCTGTTTCTGAGGAAAATGCGCGCGTTGTTGCAGAAGGGAAGACACCCGCGGATTATACGCAGATGCTGCTGGGCATCTCGAAGGTCTCGATTTACTCCGACTCCTTCCTCTCGGCTGCATCCTTCCAGGATACGACTCGCGTCCTAATTTCCTCGGCTATTTCCGGCCGCGTCGACCATCTCCGTGGTCTCAAGGAAAATGTGATTATTGGTCGCAAGATTCCAGTAGGTACGGGCATTGAATCGCTCGCTGCCTATACGGGTGCTACGGATGATACTACCGAAACCGTGGAAGATGCAGAATCTTCTGCTGAGCCAGCCACTGAAGAGCTTGAAACTGCCTAGAATAGTAGCAAGTCGCAAAAACTCCCCGTCTTGGGGAGTTTTTTGTGTTTTTTGCGACGTCTGCCTCGTTGACTTTTTATCCCGTTTGTGCTATAATTATATTGTGGGCTTTTGCTGCTCACGGATTGTACCTTAACAACTCTCGAACACTTTAGGAGGTGGTTTTTGTGAAGAAGTTCCTGATTTTGTCTCTGGCACTGATGCTGATGCTGACTGGTTGCGG
>CAZOYU010000010.1:0-42313 GCA_964584145.1 uncultured Candidatus Saccharibacteria bacterium
TATCTTAAAAAGATGTTATAATATCCTCATCAACAAAACTAAGGAGTACTCATGAACCTATCCGCAGAACTCCAGTGGCGCGGCTTCGTCGCCGAGCATACGCTGGACCAGATATCAGATCTAGACAAAGCTCCGCGCAATTTCTATTGGGGTACCGACCCGTCCGCCGATTCTTTACATATCGGTCATCTCGCCGCCCTCATGATGTGCGCTTGCTTCGTTCGCCACGGTTATACTCCTTACTATCTCGTGGGTGGCGCTACCGGCCAAATTGGCGACCCGAAAGATACCGCCGAACGCGACCTCAAGAGCCTCGACGAAATCGAACACAACAAACGCGCTCTCGCCGCTCAAATCATTCGTGTCACTCATTCCCCTGCCGACACCCAAATTCTCGATAATAACGATTGGTTTAGCGATATTAAATTCCTGCCTTTCTTGCGCGAAATCGGCAAAGCTTTCAGTATGACTCAGTTGCTTGACCGCCAATTCGTCCAAAAACGTATTGGTGATGGCGGTTCCGGCATCAGCTATGCCGAATTTAGCTACACCCTCATTCAAGGCTACGATTTCCTCCACCTCTTCCGCACTCACCACGTCGACCTTCAACTCTGCGGCGCCGATCAATACGGCAACTGCACTTCCGGCATCCATCTCATCAAGCGCCTCGAAAACGCTACCGCCGACTGCTACTCTTGCCCGCTCATTATCGACAAAGTCACTGGCCGCAAGTTCGGCAAATCCGAAGGTAACGCCGTCTGGCTCGACGCCACCAAAACCAGCGTCTACGAATTCTACCAATTCTGGCTCAACCAATCCGACCAAGCTCTCGAAGATTACTTCAAATACTTCACTTTCATCATGCCTGATGAACTTACCCAAATTCTTGCCGAGCATCAGCAAAATCCTGCCGCCCGCCTTGGCCAGACTCGCCTCGCCGAGGAAGTCACCAAAGTTGTCCATGGCGCCGACGCCCTTAAAGATGTCCAGCAAATCACCCACATCCTCTTCGCTGGCGACCACAATCATCTCTCCGCCGTCGACGTCGAGCTACTCGCCAAGAATATCCCAACTACTACCGCCGGCCAGTCGCTCGTCGATATCCTTGTCGCAACTCAGCTCGCCAGCAGTAAAAATGAAGCGCGCAAATTCATCGCCGGCAATGCCATCTCGGTTAATGGCATCAAAGTTACATCCGACCAAACCATTTCCGAACTTAGCCTCATTAAAAAAGGCAAAAACAAGTTCGCCCTCGTCCGCTAATCCCCCGTTGACTTTTCCGGCCAAATGTGCTATAATGAAAAAGTACAGTCATTGCGATCTGTACTTTTTTGCCCCTATCGGCAAAAATCGCACATTTCCAGCCATGAAAGGAGTACCTTTTCTATGAACGAATACTACGAAAACCTCGTTAACCAGGAAATCAAACGCTTCCACGACATGGTAAGCGTCACTATCCACGAAGGTCACACGATTACTACGGTCGACGGCCACGGTCACAAGACCGTTCGCCACTCCAAAGAGAGTGCTCTCGAAGTCGCCACACGCGAAAACGCTGAACGCGACCTGACTCGTCAGTATCTCGAACATTCCGTTCGCGTTAATCCCGACACTGGCCACGCCTACGACTTAGATTTTCTTGCTAAGTTTTGCAAAGACATCTACACCGTACCGCAGTCGGCCGATCCGCTCGAGATAGCAATATTTAGCATTGGCGAAACCGTCAATTCTGCTAAATATCCAAAAGAGGATTTACGCTGCCTTATTAAGATCTTCACAGATTTGCGCGCTCACCATTATTATCTGAGCACACATCTCTGCAATGCCCTTGACGCTATTCTACATCGCGCCCAGAGGCATATCGCCTAATTCAATTCATGGCCCCTCCCCCACCCTTACGGTGGGGGATTTTTTCTTTTCGCGCAAAAAATCACTCTTCATCCCCCCCTACTCCCACTACAAAATGCTATTGACTTTTTTGCAAAAGTGTGCTACTATATATGCGTACTCATTCGTGAGTACCCGTACCTTAACTCTCAGAGTAATTTTCACTTCACCTTCGTCTCCTATCGAGCTTTAAGCGCGTTACTAACTAATGCGTTTTACGCTCGACAGGAGCCCAATCTGCAACCGCTAGATTGGAATTTATCAGAAAGGGCCTCCCGACTATGGGGAGGTAACGGTGAAAACCATGAAAAAGCCCGAAAAATCTTGCAAGCCCGAACAGCTCAAGACTATCATCTTTGTGGCCCCTGACGGGAGCCACCTTGTTAACCCGAAGGCTGAGCCTTCCACGACGGATATGGTTCTGAGAAGCTACAGCAACAAACTCGTAGTCGAGTCTACTGTTGATGGCAACCTCACGACCAAACCGCAGCGCGATAGAGCTAGCGAATTAATCGCCGACTGGCTTGGCAAGCGTCGTCGCATGATGACCGCCGCCAAAGGCAATTTCTCGGTATTCGAGAAGATCGTCGATGACGATGGTTACGCCGTGCCGCAGCTGATTATTCAGGCGCCTTCTGGCCGCCCGGATGAGACTCAGCTCAACCGCGTTATTCGTCATGCCATTAAGTGGCTTAACGCCACTGGCAACGCTCCCAAGGCCGAAGATCCGAAGGATCCCGATGAGCCCGACGAGCCGAAGACTCCCGATGAGCCAAAAGAGCCCAAAACCCCCGAGCCCAAGCAGCCCGATTCGCCGAAGCCGGCAGAACCGAAGCAGCCTGAGCCGAAGACTCCCGAGCCGAAGCAGCCTGAGCCGAAAGAGCCCAAGGAGCCGAAGACTCCCGAGCCGAAGCAGCCTGAACCCAAGCAGCCCGATCCGCCGAAGCCGGCAGAACCGGAATCTTCCCCGAAGTGGGATGGCATCCTCTGGGACCCCAACAAGTCCATTGAGGAGAATCTGGACAGCATCATGGGAAAGGAGGATTAATCCTCGCTAACGTACTCTGAGAAATCCACCAGCCACGCTTTGAAAGGAGCGTGGCTTTCTCTTGCACATTTTTTGGCGACCCTTTCTCGCTCCCTCAAAATCCTGTATAATACCCCCATAACACGGAGGTTTTTATGAAAAAAGTACTAGCATTTGACGTCGACCAAACTCTTAATATCGCCAAGACTCCTATTCCTCCTGAAATCGCCGAACTACTCACTCGCTGCCTCGACCATTTCGAAATCTGCCCAATTTCCGGCCAAAAATATGACCAGTTTATTTTCCAAATTGTCGACCAGCTCAAAGATGCTACCCCAGAACAACTCAGTCATCTACATCTTTTCGTTGCTCAAGGCACTCAATATTATCGCTTCGACGCTCAGAAAAAAGAGTGGCAACAAGTCTATAGCTATCCACTTACCGACCAGCAAGTCGCCGAAATTACCAAGGCCATCGAAACAGCCGCCAAAGAACTTGGCTACTGGGAAGCCGACAAGCTTGCCGAAGGTGATGAAATTATCGAAAACCGCCTCAGCCAAGTTACCTTCTCTGCTCTTGGCCAAAAAGCCGGCACCGAAGCTAAATACGCTTGGGACCCTGACCATAAAAAACGCGCCGCTATCGTCAAGCGCGCCAAAGAACTCGCCCCAGCTTACGATTACGAAATTGGTGGCACTACCTCCATTAATGCCATCACTCCAGGCATGAACAAAGTCTTCGGCATGACTCATCTCATGGAAGAACTTAAAGTCGATAAACAAGACATTCTTTACTTTGGCGACATGACCCAACCAGGTGGCAACGATTATCCAGTTGTTCAAATGGGTATCGATACGATCACTGTCCGCAGTCACGAAGATACTGCTTATGCTCTGCGCGGCATTCTCGGCCTCATTCAAAAATAGTTGAATCCATGCTAAAATAAGCACATGCAACAACACCTTTTCGCACGCATTTGTCGTGTTCTTGGGCGCTTCTTCTTGTGCATTGGCGCTATTTTCACTACTGGCTCGCTTCTCCTCGCTGTCGCGCCTAGCCTCTTCCAGCTTGACCATTCCCCCGAAACTATCCAATATTATTCCCTCAACAACTTCTTCTCTAACAGCTGCGCGACTAGCTCGGCCAGCACTACCAGTAACCCTGCCCTTCTCATTCTTGGTCTTATTTTGACGTTCGCCATTCTCGCAATTTTTGTACTCGTACTTAAGCGCTACAACCACAGCATCCGCCGCTTCATCGCTCGTCTCGCCACTCAACTTCGACTCAGTATTCATAATACCGAACTTCTTCTTACCACTTTTATCTGGGGCATTCTCGTTATTGTCGCCATCGCTTATCTCCCAATCTTCGCCATACCCGCTCTCGTTGCTCTCGCCATCAATGATCTTCTCTTCATTTTCGCTTGGACCGCTTACGGTTGCCCTGTCTATGTCCTCTAGTCGCCCATTTTAGCTGCTTATGCTAAAATATAGTTATGACTAGTCCTCGAAAAATTTATATCATCGCGAACTGGAAGATGAACTTCACCCCAGGTGAAGCCAGTCTTTACTTACATCGCTTAAGCAACCGCATTCAGCCTTCGCGCAGCGTGCAAATTGTTTTAGCGCCATCGACTGTTGCCCTGCAACCGCTTTCCCTGCAAGTCAACCGCCGTCAATTCAAGCTCGCTGCCCAGAATTTTTACTGGCGCGATTATGGTGCTTATACTGGCGAAACATCCGTCAGCCAAATTCGTGGTTTTGTCGATTATGCTCTTGTTGGTCATTCCGAGCGTCGTTATGTTTTTCATGAAAGCGAAGAGGATATCGCCCAAAAAGTTGCCGCCGCTATTCGTAACGGCCTTACGCCCGTGCTCTGCATTGGCGAAACCGCCCTCGAGCGCAAAGATGGTGAAACCGCTATCGCGATTTATAACCAGCTCACCAACGGCCTACACGAAGTTAGCAAAGAGGACATTTCTAAAGTCATCATCGCTTACGAACCTGTCTGGGCAATCTCCAGCAACAAAAATGCTCGCCCAGCGCGCCCAGCCGATATTGCCGATGCTGAGCAAATTATTCGTCAGCATATCTCCAAGCTTTATAATAAACAAATTGGCATGGATATTGCCGTTCTTTACGGCGGCTCCGTTAACGCCGACACTGCTGGCGGCTATCTCGATATTCCAGGTATCGACGGTCTCCTCATCGGCAGCGCCAGTTTGATAGGTGATTCATTTTGTGCTATCGTAGAAACAGCAAAAGGGAAAATTAATGAGCGACAATATTGATTACGCTGAACTAGATCGAGCCGTAAACGAAGCGATCAAAAATCGCTCTGCTTCTGCCCAATCTTCTGTCAAAACTGCCACCAAACCAGTCGCGAAAGCCGCTACTAAGCCAGTCGTGAAGACTACTTCCCGCCCTACTGCGAGAGCTACTGTTCAATCAGTCGCCGTTAAGACTACTCATGCTCGTCCGCATGGCCAATTTATGGATATTATGATGCCGCGTACTACCGCCTCGCATTCTGCGACGCCGCGCGCCATTAAACCTGTTGCCAAAGCTGCGCCCCGCCCTGCTATTAAGCCACTCGCGCGCACCACTACCCCACCTGTCGCCACCAAAATCACCACTGCGCCCCGCCCTGCTATTACTACTCGCAACGCCAAAGTTGCCGCCGCCGCACCGCGCGCATCGCGCCCTAGTGTCGCCACCCAAATTCAACAACGCCAGCAACGCGTAGCTACTCAGCCTTACCCATCCACGCGTCCACAATCCATGCATCCAACTAGCGCCAGCTCATCTACTGTCCAAACCGCCCCAGCGCACAGCGCTCAAACTCCTACTCGCACTCCAATTTCCACCCAAACTCCCACCAACACCACAAAGACCACTGCGCCTAACGCCAATAATTATTCTCTCGGCGTGCGTTCCCCATTCATCACTAATACTAAAGTCGAAAAGCGCCCGCTTGGCACCGATATTCCTGAAACTGCCGCATCCGCTATTCATAGCACCAAAAACATTTATAGCGCTAAATCGCCGAGCAAGTCTACTAAAGCAGCCAAGAAACACATGGTCACCGAAGCGCCAAAAAAACATTCTGGCTGGCTTTGGACTCTACTCGTTCTGCTTGTCATTGCTGCTGGCGGCGGGCTCGGTTACCTTGCCTATATCTTGGTCTTTGCCAATCAGTTCTAAATCTGCTATAATCTAGACACGCCAATCTGTTTTGGTGTGTCTCTTTTATTTGGTGGGTATAGCTCAGCTGGTTAGAGCGTCGGTTTGTGGCACCGAAGGTCGGAGGTTCGAACCCTCTTACCCACCCCATACCATTCCGCGAGTTTCATATAACGGTTATTATGTGAGTTTTCCAAACTCAACACGAGAGTTCGACTCTCTCAACTCGCACCAAATAAAATGAACGACCGCAAGGTCGTCTTTTTTAAATTCAAAATTCCATGAAAAAACTCCGACAAATTGCCGGAGTTTTTGAATGTTTCATCTCTTTCTCTTTTTTGCCGCGCTCGCAACTACGCGCTCGCGTCTTCGCCCACGCGCATCCACTACGCACCCTTCACTCGCCTCATACTTCATCTTAAAGCGATTCAAATCCGCCAAGCATTGCGCACAAAAACAATTTTGCGCATTCTCTTCGCGCACCGCTCTCAGCAGTTCTGCCAAGTTCAGCGTTTGCCGCATCGAACAACGCGGATTCGTGCAATGCTCGCCCAGATTCATTTCCGTATGGCTACGCATTAAATCATGCGCACAAGTGAAGATATGCCCCAGCTCATGTCGCAAAGTCCGACGGATACAAGCCGACAGCGTCGCTTTATCTAAAATTCGATATCGCGCCACGCTCTGTACCGATACGCGCGCATTTATCCGCGCCGCGCCAAAGCACCAATTTGTACCATCAATATACAAATCTTCACCCGTAAACAGCACCATCGCGCCAGGTTCAATCCACGTATTCATCGTGCTCGCCATCATTGTCAGGATATTGCCCGCATTTGCTTGCCCTGCACAGTTGTGCGGCGCCGTACGCATAATTTCATCCGCATTTTTATAGCGCCCAAACTGCCATGCATCTGTACCATAATAGACCACTTCGCAGCCAAACATTGCTTTCGTTTCGCGCATCCCCGCCATAATTGCGTTCTGCTCGGCCGGACGCACCTTGCTGTCCCAGCATATATATATTGGAAACATTCATCATTTCCCCCTTTCAAGGATCATTGGCACAAAAAACGCCCCAACGTATCTATTATATCACAAATCGCTCAAAAAGTCAATAGACGCTCAGCCAGTAACAAACTTTTACGCCAAATCTGACGCCACCCGGTTCACTTCTTCAAAAGTCGTCAGCCCCGTCAGCGCTTTCAATACACCATCTTGTCGCATTGTAATCGCCCCCTTCATTTTCGCCACCCGCATAATATCGCCCGACGTCGCATGCGCCACAATCAATTTCTGAATATCCTCATCCACCGAAATTGTCTCATACAAACCTGCGCGCCCTTTGTAGCCACCCGGCGTTTCCTCTGAATCAATCCCCTTCACTAGCGTATAGCTCTTCGAATTCGCCACCGGCAAAGTTCCATAACCCAATTTTTCGCTCACTGCTGGCACATCACCTTGTGACTGTGGCAATAAACCTCCCACTACCTGCCGAATCGCATTCGTTTCCAAATCTGACGACTGATAGCTCTCACGTCGCTCTGCCACGCGTCGCACCAAGCGCTGCCCAATCACCGTGTTTAGCGTCGACGCGATCAAAAATGGCTCAATCCCCATATCCAGCAAACGTGGCATAATGCCTGCCGCCGAGTTCGTGTGCAATGTCGAAAATACCAAATGCCCCGTCAATGCCGCCTGCACCGCCAAGTTCGCCGTCTCACCATCACGAATCTCCCCGACCATCACTACGTCTGGGTCCTGACGCAAAATCGAACGCAAACCTGACGCAAAAGTCAGACCCGCATCATTATTAATCTGAATCTGATTCACGCCATCCATCTTATACTCGACTGGATCCTCGAGCGTCACGATATTAATCTTCTCATTCTTAATCTTCTTAATCAGCGCATATAGCGTCGTTGACTTACCTGAACCCGTCGGGCCAGATGTTAGAATCATACCGTTCGGTTTGCCAATTCCCTCCAGCACATCCGCCAGCGCACGCCCAGTCATCCCCATCTTCTCGACTTCCATCGACGTACCCGATTTATCCAACAGACGAATCACCACCTGCTCGCCCCACACCACTGGCGATGTCGCAATACGCAAATCAATCGCGTTATCATTTACCACCACCGCAAACTGACCGTCCTGCGGAATCCGGTGCTCATCAATTTTCAACTTCGCCATAATCTTAATCCGCGACACCAACGCCGCTTCAATCGATTTTGGCAACTCCATCGTCTGCCGCAGCACACCATCAATCCGCATCCGAATCACCAAAGATTTCTCCAACGGCTCAATGTGAATATCCGACGCTTTCGATTTCGCTGCATAATCCAAAATTGACGACAGAGCCTTCGAAATCGGCGAATCCTGCGTAATTGTCTGCGCGACCTCGCCCGATTGCGAGCGCATTGCTTCTTCCTCACGCTGCGCCGCCTTATCGACATCCGTCAAATCCGCCACATAATGCATCAGCGCATTTTCAACACCCGCCGCCGAGGTCATTACCGTCCGAATCGGCATACGTACCAAGGTCGAAATATAATCCGTCCGTTGCACGTTGGTCGTGTCCAGCATCGCCACCACAAGCATACCCGACTGAATTCCTAGCGGAATCGTCTTCGACCGCGCTGCCACATCCTGCGGAATTTTCTGCAGCATTTGCTTGTCGAATTTTACGCTCCGAATATCATAATATGGAATATTCAGCACCTTCGCTGTCGCATGCTGAATACAATCATCCGTCGCGATATTCTTACTTTTTAGCACAGCCAACACTGGCTGTCCGCTTTTCGACACTTCATTATAGGTCTTTCGCACCAAGCCAGCATCAACTAAGCCATTCTCTACCAAGAGGCTAACGACTTTATCTTGTGTCTCCCTATTTAGGAGCATGTTCTATTCCTCCGGCGCGTCCGGAGTTGGAGTCTCATCTCCCCCACCATCATCGTCGTCTTCTTCGTTGTTTGTATTTTCGTCTTCATTATTATTCTCGCTACCGCCATTCTGGTCAACACAATCCCGTCGATCAGAATCCCATACTTTACCAGCTTCACAATTACCAATATAAACTTCTACCGTCGGATTGCTGGCTGAATTATTAAAAGTTTCAATATCTGGACTCGCCAAACTACCACTAATTTCATCGACATAAATCATATCAGCCGTCAAATCCGCCGGATCGCCCAAAATCCAGTTACCCAAGAAATACGACGCAATCACCGATACTACCGCAATCAGGATAATTAAAGCTATGTCCGTATTTTTCATTTTGTTTTAATCTCCGATCCATTTTTCTTCGTACATTCCGTACTTTCGCCATCCGCGCACAAAGTCTTCTTATTAATCGTAATCGACTTATTGTTCGAATAATAACTTACATATGTTGCCGATAAGTCAATTACCGTATCGCCACTCTCCGCCAAAGAAATCGAGAAAGAGTCAACATCGTATGGCCGCACCGAACTTTCGATCGAGCTCAGAGCCTTCATAATATCACTCGATCTACCACTCACCGATATCGACACGCCGATTGGCTCAACGCTTAATTTCTGTTGCGCCTGTTCAAACGAATCTGTCGAGCTCGCTACACTCAAGCGTGCCGGGATCGAAGCCGAACGCTCAGTATTAATTGTCTTAATTTCATAATCACCCGACACATCCTTAGCCCACATCAATAACTGCTGCATACTTCCCTTCGTTGCTTCTTCGTTATATGAGCCAGGCATCGAATCCGGAATCACCCGCAGCGCCGTACAAGTACGCGCAATTTGCAACTGCGATAAGCTATATTGAAAACTTTCCAATTTTTCATTCGTACAACTGCTCGAACGCTTACGCGCCACTGACTCCAAATATTCATTCGAAGACATCCCCTCTACTGCCGCTGACAAACTTTTTAGATTTTCTTGGACTTTTTCAATCCCTTTAATCGCTTCCTCTTTTTCGCCAATCACGTCGTTATTAAACTTAATCACTTTGGCTAGATACACTACGCCAACTAATGTCACACCCAAGACAACTGACGCCGCCGCAATCGCGATAAACATATTGCGTTTTGCACTGTCAATCTTCGCCCTCTTCCCCAGCGCCGCTTTGTTTTTATCTTTACTTGCCGATAATGCCATAACTATTCCTTTGTTTCTTCCGCCTTCTCGGTAAACATATCACGTACCTGAATATAGCTATCCGTCACATTCATGCGCGTTGGCCCAATAATCTGCATATGATTATTTGACCCCTTAAACATTTCGATATTAATATATACTGTCGTCGAGAATGATACTACCGCTTGTCCGTCCGAATCCTTACCATACGTAGAATCATTCACCGTCACCTCTTCCGTAATTAAAGGACAATTTTCTAGTCGCATCGATTCATCGAGATTGCCTTCTTCGTCATAGCCATTACATTGGCTCTCGAAATAATAGCCAGACTTCATATTCAATTTTTTAATTGCTTCACTCTTGCTGTTTGCATAGTTACCATTTTGCGCATCCGACATCTCAGCTCTGTTCGCATAGGTCCGTGGGATATAAATATCCTCGACTTTATTCTCTTGCGCACTCGCCTCACTGCTATTTTCATCATCCACCGAAGTCATCTCTGCCTCGCAGCCAGGAGCACCCTTGTGATAAATCCCAAACGTCAAATTATCTACTGTCGTCTCTGTAATACAAAAGCTCGGAATTTTCTCATAATCATCCTGCGTTCCCTCAATCTTCCGCATGTAATCACCATAATCGAAGGAAGACTCCGCTGCATTTTTCTTAAAGCCCTCCACTGCTCGATAGCCAATTCCATTCGATGCATAGGCTTGCGCATCGAAATATAGCGTCCCTTCATTCATATCAGCACTCAGCTCCGATGCTTTAATATTATCTTCGCCCGAAATTAGCAAGATATCCAAAATTGGGAATAAGCGAGACATTTTAATCCGCTCACCATTCAATAACGAAATGTTGCGCATCTGATCCTGCATCGTCAGCAAAGCTTCATAATTCTCAAAATTCAAAATTGCTGTGCCATATTTTGCATCGCATGATTTTATGTCACCACCACTACCGCTCGTCCGGCAGGTCGCTTCAGTATCCTTCGCCGCTAATATCGCATTTTGCGTTAAAGTCAAACTCCCCAAAATCGCCAACACCGCACCGCAAGAAATCGACACAATAATACAAATCAAAATTATCAAGTTGCGCACTTTTTGTTTGTGCAACAATTCGGCTTTAACATCAGGAACTAAACTAATTTCGTACATAATACCCTACCTACTATTTGTCCTCTCCGCTAAACCAATCGCCACCGCGAACTCAGCCGCTACTTGCGACAAAGCTTGTTGCTGCTGCAACGTCACGCGCACCATCTGCCAAGGATTTCCCTGAATCGTCTGTACGCCCGTCTTTGCTTCTAAATATTCCGACAAGAATGGAATAATCCCCGCAAAACCCGACAACACGATCCCACCAACTTTCACGGTTGGATATTTTGTCTGGAAGAAGCGAATCGACTTCGTTAGCTCTGCCGCAAAATTTTCCAAAGTCTGGTCCAACGCCTTAAACACCTGACCATCCAATTTATCCTGCGCTAGACCAAATTTCAAAATAAATTGGCGCGCCTGGCTTTCCTTTACGTTCAAAGAATTTGCAACCGTTCGGACCAGTACCGACAAACCGCCAGGCAGCATCCGCACCAAGCGTGGCGCACCATATACAATCGACAAATCCGTCGAATCTTCACCATAATCAATAATCAAACGTGCATCCGTTAGTCCAGGTGGCATCAATGAGCGCGACATCGCCAGGGGGTCCGGCTCCTGCGCGACTAAATTAAAGCCAAATGCTTCAACGCTCTCCATTCGCTCTTCTGCATAAGCAATCGCCGTACAAGACAATAATACTTCCGATACTTTTGGATCGTTCGGGCTTGGCCCTAAAATTACATAATCCACTTTCGCATCATCAATCGGCATCGGAATATATTGATCAGCATGGTATTTAATAATCTTTTCCATCGACTTCTTATCTTGAGTCGGAATCTCAATAATCGTCGTAAAAGTTTTCGACGACGGCATGCCTAGCGCGATATTTTTCGTCTTAATTCCCGCCTGGTCGGCGACACTTTTAATCGTTTCACCTAGCTTTCGTCGCCCCGCGTCACTACTATCTTGTAAGACTTGCCGGCTTACTGGCACATATGCGAAGCGCTCCAAAATAAAACCATGCGCCGCATTTCCTGACAGCTGAACCATCCTTAGCGCATCTGTTCCGATATCTAATGCGAAGAAGTCGCCCACACCATAGCCTAAACTCATACACCCAGTTTAACATAAGCGGCTTTCAAAACGCAAATCTTTTTAGCCAAAAATCGCCTAAACGTTGAATTTAAATTCCACTACATCGCCATCACGCATCACGTAATCTTTCCCTTCTGTTCGCATCAAGCCCGCTTCGCGCACCGCTTTTTCCGAACCCAAGCGTACCAGATCATCATATGCACAAATCGACGCCGCAATAAAACCACGCTGAAAATCTGAATGAATCACGCCCGCCGCTTCAGGCGCCGTCGCTCCGCGCCTAATTGTCCACGCGCGCGTTTCTTTTTTGCCCGCCGTCAAATAGCTCTGTAATCCCAATGTCTCGTACGCTACCCGCACCAATTGACTCAGCCCATCTTCCTTGATACCGTAGCTTTCCAAAAATTCATGCTTCTCCTCCGCAGACATCTCCACCATCTCCGCTTCCAACTTCGCATTCACGAACACGCATTGTCGCGGTGCGACTAACGCCGCCAATTCTGCCTTCTTCGTTTCGTCAACAACTTCATCCTCGTCCATATTAAACATATAAAAGACTGGCTTTGCACTCAGCAAATCTAGGCCATCTACCGCCTCAATCCGCATCTTGCCATTCTTTAAATCTTCCAGCGCCCGCGAAGCTTGTTCTGCCCGCTTCGCCGCTTCTTTGTCGCCGCCGCGCGCTTCCTTCTGTATCTTCGGCAAAGTTTTCTCCAAAGTCTCAATATCCGCCAGTGCCAATTCCGTTTCTACCGTTTCAATATCTCGTTTCGGGTCTGGACCACCCGCCACATGCGTCACATTCGCATCTGCAAAAGCCCGCACAACATGACAAATCACCTTACATTCGCGAATATTCGCCAAAAATTTATTCCCCAATCCTTCGCCTTTTGACGCCCCTGCAATTAATCCCGCAATATCCACAAATTCCACCGTTGCTGGCACAACTTTTTCCGATTCGTACATCTTCGCCAGCACTGTTAAGCGCTCATCTGGCACACCCACAATTCCTGTATTTGGCTCTATCGTCGCAAAGGGATAATTCGCCGCTAACGCACCCGCATTCGTCAATGCATTAAACAACGTACTCTTTCCCACGTTCGCTAATCCCACAATTCCAATCTGTAAACTCATGCCTGCTATTATAACAGATAGCGCAAAATTATTCGCTCTCGCCTATCTCGAGCGTAAATGTTTCTGCCAAATTAAATTTATTACTCTTCGCGCTCGGTCCCTCAATCGTGATATATCGCACCTGTTCCTCATCCGTTTCAAACCACCAAGTTTTCGACCAAATATTTTCATCCGCACGATAGGCTGTCACCAAATAACCCTTGTATTCACTCGCCAATATTATTTCCGTATTCTTCAACTCTGTCGCATTTTCATCTTCGCCCAATTCCACGAATTGCGCTGTCGCATATTCCAACGCCCCCATCTCGCGCATTAACTTCGTTTCCGTTTCCGTATCCGTTGTACTGTTCACCGCTTCGCTTAGTTCCATGACGCTCGGCTTTACCCCCAATTCTAATGTATACAAGCCGTTCACATATTCTATTGCCGTCTCCGACTCGCGCTTCATTGTCCACGCGCCATTTGTCGCAATATAACCCAGCTCTGCCTTACCGATATATGCCAGTTCTGCACCTTCACTTTCTTCCCCATCATCATCCGCATCCACTATATTTTCCTGTTCGACACTTTCATCCTCTGTCGAGCTCGTCAGCGCTGTCGTATTTAACCAACCCGCCATCATGAAACCTGCCGCCACAAAGCCCCCAACCAGCAACATCAAAATCAATACTAACCCAATCGCTAGCGCTATTTGCGGCTTCTTTTTAATCTCAATATTTTCTGTCTCTTGCTGTCGCTCCGACTCAGTCTCTTCCACGTTTTATCCTAATTAGCTTTAGCTTAATTATAGTTCGCTAAAAACTTAAAGTAAAACGCGTCAAACCTTTTTCCGACTGCGCCACAATCTTCCAATTATTCTGCTCAGCTAACGACTTTGCAATTGCTAGCCCTAGCCCCGAGCCCTGTGCTGTTTTATCTGTCTGGTAAAAGCGCTCGAATACCTGCTCCAACTGATCCGCCGCAATCGTCTGCCCATCATTTTCCACGCTCAAACTCTTTGTTGTAATTTTTACAACAATCCGCGTCTTCGAATATTTCACCGCATTATCTAGCAAAATATCCAACACTTGCTCAAAATCCGCCGCCACCAATTTTAGCCGCAGAGATTTCGGCGCATCTAACTCTAATTTCTTCTCTCCTAGACGTGCCTCAATTAGTTGCGCATGTTTCCGCACTAACTTTACTGCGTCTACTTCCTTCTTTTCTGCTTCCGCGCTCCGACCATCCGTCCGCGCCAGCAATAGCAAATCCCCCACTAACTTACTTGCGCGGTCCAATTCCATTTCCACATTACTCGTCCACGGCTGTTCATCTGTCCCTAATGCCTCAAAATTCGCCTGCGCCGCCGCAATCGGCGTCTTCAGCTCATGTGACGCATTCGCAATAAAATCTTTTTGTTTTTCATAAGCCTCACGCACCGGCTTAATCGACTGCTCTGCAAAATAGTAGCTCACAATAAACACCAATATTTCCGTCAGCACCCCCACAATCACTAACACCAGCGCCAATCTTCCCAAATGCTCATCCCGCGCTTGTTCTGCCCCACGCATAAACACTCGTCGCATTTCAATCGAAGAATTAAATTCGTTCGGCACCACAAAAGCATTATTCGACTGTTCATATGCCGCCACCCCATACACTAACGAAAAAGCAAACACGATAATTAGGCTCGACACGCCCACCGTTGTCAGAACAAATTTATTGCGCAGCTTCAAAAACATACTAATCTTCTATTAATTTATACCCCAACCCGCGCACTGTCGCAATCCGCACATGCGACTTCAATTTCTTCAACACTTTGCGCAAACGCGACATATAAACTTCAATATAATTATCTTCACCATATGCGTCGCCACCCCAAACTTTGCTCAGCAAATAATCTTTCTTCACTACTTTTTCTGGCGTGCGCATCAATTCACGAATAATATCCGCCTCTTTCGTCGTCAAGTCTATGCCATTCAAGCGTTTTTCATCCAAATCATATTCCAAATCCTTGAAAGTCATCTTGCGATCCTGCATTTTCGCCGGCCGACGTGACACTGCATTAATCCGCGCCACTAATTCCGCCGTCTTGAATGGCTTCGCCAGATAATCATCCGCGCCCATATCTAATCCGCGCACTTTGTCTTCCACTTCTGCCAGCGCCGACAAGATAATCACCGGCGTATAATTCTTGCGTTCCCTCATCCGACACAGAATATCCGTGCCCGTCACCTTCGGCAGCATTACGTCCAACACAATGCAATCATAAATATTATCTAGCGCCGCATTTAATCCATCTTCCCCATCGAAAGCCAAATCCACGCTAAAACCCTGCTTCTCCAAATTGTGTTTCACTGCTTCCGCTAGGAACTTTTCATCTTCCACATATAGAACGCGCATACCAAATTCTCCTTACTGATATACTATCAGTCTATGAGCAGAAACTGAAAAAAGCTTAAAAAACTGAAATCATCCCCCACCCCTCGCTTTTGCAAAAAAGCACGAAAAATTATATAATATATCAACATGTTAGTTTCTGATTTTAATTACGATTTACCCGAAGAATGTATCGCTAAACGCCCACCTAAAGTTCGTGGCAGCACTAAGCTTCTAGTTCTTAATCGCCATACCGGCGACATTACCGATTCACTCTATGCCAATCTTGCCGACTTTCTCGAGGCTGGCGATCTCGTCATTCTTAATGATACCCGCGTCATGCGCTCACGCGTCTTTACTCAATTGCCCGACGGTCGTCCGCGCGAACTTGTCGTACTCGAAAAGCATGCTGGCGAAATTGACCACGTTATGTATCGCGGCAAACTTCATATCGGCGATCAACTCACTGTTCAAAACATCGCCGACCATTCTGCTACCGCCGACATTATCACTATCAAAGAAATCCTTGGCAATGGCACCGCCACCGTTACCGCCAACCGCGACCTTACCGCTATCGTTGCCGATTACGGCAATGTCCCGCTACCACCCTACCTTCATCGCGACGCCGACGTCGACGATGTCCAGCGCTATCAAACCGTCTGGGCCAAAGAACTTGGCTCCGCCGCCGCACCAACCGCCAGCCTCAACATGACCGAGTCGCTCATCGGGAAACTCCAAGCCAAAGGCGTTCAAGTTAACTACCTCACACTCCATGTCGGCCTTGGCACTTTCCTTCCCATCCGCAGCGACAATGTCGAAGACCACCACATGCATTCTGAATGGTTTCATATTCCCGCCGAAACCATCGCCGCCATTCAAGCCACTAAAGCCGCCGGCCACCGCGTTATCGCTGTCGGCACCACCGTCACTCGCACGCTCGAATATTGGGCCAAAACTGACAAGACCCAAGGCGAAGACGACATTTTCATTTATCCAGGCTTCAATTTCCAAGTCATCGACGGCCTTGTTACCAATTTTCATGCGCCTAAATCCACCGTCCTTATGCTCACTGCTGCCTTCGCTGGCTGGGACAAACTCAAACCCGCCTACGATCATGCCACCCACAGCGACTATCATCTTCTCAGCTACGGAGATTCCATGTTCATATGCTAGACTCTGCCCTCAAATTCGATATCGAAAAACAAACTGGCCTCATGCGCGCCGGCGTCATTCATACTCCGCATGGCGATATTAAAACTCCTGCCTTTATCGGTGCTGCGACTCGCGCCGCCGTCAAAGCCGTCACTCATCAACAGATGCGCGAGCTTGGCAGTCAAGGCATTCTCGCCAATACTTATCACCTTATTCTCGCCCCAGGCCCCGAATTAATTGAGCGCGCCGGCGGCCTTGCCGAATTTACTTCTTGGCATGGCCCCACTTTTACCGATTCCGGCGGCTTCCAAATGCTTTCCCTTACTGACGCCAAAATCGACCACGATGGCGTTACCTTCAAATCCCACTATAACGGCGACCAAATTCGCATGAATCCCGAAATCTCCATGCAGGCACAATGGCAAATTGGCGCCGATATCCACATGGCTTTCGACCAAGCCATCGACTCTACCGATAAGACTCTTGTTGCTACTGCCATGCAGCGCACCCATGCTTGGCTGCCACGCAACATTGCCGAGCATCAACGCCTCGCCGCCGCCGCTAAAGCCGCTGGTCGTCCCCCGCAATTTCTCTATGCAGTCGTTCAGGGCGGCCTCTTCCCTGACTTACGCCGCACTTCCGCTGAGCTCATGGCTCAACAACCCGTTGATGGCTACGGCATCGGTTCACTTTACACTACTAAGACCCCCGAAACTGCTGACATTATTAAGCTCACCAACGAGATTCTTCCTAATCATAAACCCCGCCACCTACTCGGCATGGGTTCCGAGCCACGCGACCTCTTTATCGGTGCTCAATACGGCTGTGACACTTTTGACTGTGTCGCGCCTACTCGCCAAGCCCGCAACGGCGCTCTTTATACGCCGCATGGCCGCATCAATATCAAAAATGCTAAATACCGCGAACACTTCGCTCCGCTCGATCCCGACTGCGACTGCTATCTTTGCCAAAATTTTACCGCCGCTTATCTTCACCATCTTTACAAGGTCGACGAATTAACTGGTAAAACTCTCGCCAGCATCCATAACGAACGCTTCGTCGTCCGCATCTGCGACCGCATTCGCGCCGCCATTCTCGACGATACTTTCACTGATTATATGCAATCCTTCCTCGCCACCTACTATCATTAATTATTTGCTATAATTAATGCATGAGCATGACTACCAAAGTTCAAATCGATACCAAAACTTTTATTCGCTTCTGGCTAGTCATTATTGGCTTCGCCGCTGCCGGTTTTCTTCTCTACAAAGCTAGCTTTGGCCTTTCCATCATTTTTGCCGCTCTCTTCTTTACTCTCGCGATTTCTCCACTCATCAAAAAAATCGCCAATATTTTCCCGACCAAGAGTCGTAACTTCTCCATTGCTATTGCCTATATTCTCGTCGTTGGCTTCATCGTCGCTTTTGCCGCCATCGTCATCCCGACCATCGCCAATGAGTCTGTTCGTTTCTTCAGTAATCTTCCTACTCTCGTCGATGACGCTACTGGCAACATTGGCCTCATCAATCAAATTGGTAACAGCCTCGGCATCGCCAATCTCCAAGACCAAATCAATCAAGTCGTTCAAAAATTTTCTACCGAGATGGTCGGCGATTTTGGCAATGTCATTAGTACATCCATTGGCACTATCGGCAGCTTCTTTGCTGTCCTTATTCTCGCCCTCGTCCTCGCCTTCTTTATGCTTACTGAAGGCCCCGCCCTCACTCAAAAATTCTGGAAATACCTTTCTAAGGATCACAACACCAAACGCGCCCAACGCGTTGTCGACCGTCTCGCCAATACTGTTTCAACCTACGTCTCCAGCTCCGTCACTGTCGCGCTCTTCAATGCCGCCGCCACTACTATCGCCGTCTTCATTATCTGCCTCTGTTTTAATATCTCACCGGGCCTCGCCTTCCCCTTCGGCCTCATTACTGGCGTCTTCTGTCTAATCCCAATGTTTGGTAGTTTTATTGGTGGCGCCATTGTCGCGCTTCTGCTTGGCTTCAACGCCCTCGGCGCCGGCATCGCCTTCCTTATCTATACCATCATTTATCTCCAAATCGAATCCAATATCATCTCGCCGAAAATCCAAGGTAAAGGTATGCAGCTCCCTGCCCTCGTTATTCTTTCCGCCGTTACTATCGGCGTCTATACTTTCGGCCTCGCTGGCGCAATTATCTCCATTCCAATCGCCGGCTGCATCAAAGTCCTCATCGAAGAATACGGCACCGACCTTATCGATGACGGCAAAATCAATGGCAGCAATCTCAAAACTCCATCCAAAAAATCCGACGACAAACATCTCCTCGCCGAAAAATAAACCTCAAAAAATTCCCATTTTCAAAAATGGGAATCATTCTCATTTTGTAAATCGCCAATTCGTCCCGCCTGCGCCGTCCAACAAAGCAATTCCCGCTGCTGCAATTTCTTCGCGCAGCTCATCTGCCCGCGCATAATTCTTCGCCTGTTTCGCCGCAGTACGCTCCGCAATTTTCTTCTTCAATTCTTCTGCAATATCCGCCGTCGTCTCTTCTAATTTTAGCCCCAATGCTTCGTCCAAAAATTGCACAAATTCCGCATCCGGCACCGCACCACTATTTATTGCTTTATCCAGCTCACTTAGCGCCCCCGCCGAATTTAAATTATTATTCAATTGCACCAGCATCGCTTCCCGTGTCGCACTCATATCCGTCGCTGGCTTTTGCCATCTTAGTGTCGCAAAGTTCCGATAGTTCAATAAGCGTTGCTTTGCTGCCGCCAAGTCTTCAAACGAAAAGTTTCGCTCACTCTGAAAATGCCCCTGCAGCACCCACATCCGATAATCTAAATGACTAAAACCACGTTCCGCCAAATCTTCGAACATATATACATTGCCTAGCGACTTCGAAATTTTCTGCCCCTCAATCGTAATAAAATTATTATGCAACCAAAAATTCGCCATCTTCTTTCCAAAAGCCCCCTCCGTCTGCGCAATCTCATTCGTATGATGCACCGGAATATGGTCAATCCCACCACAATGAATATCTATCGTCTCCCCTAATTTCTCATGAATAATCGTCGAGCATTCCAAATGCCAACCAGGATAACCCATCCGTCCCCGAAATTCCCATTGCATCGCATGGTCTTCGCCATCACGTATCCATTTCCATACTGCAAAATCCGATGGGTTCCGCTTTTCATTACTAAATTCCACTCGCGCCCCAGCTCGCAAATGTTCCAAATCTAGCCGCGCAAATTTCGCATAATCCGTAAATTTCGCCGTATCAAAATACAAGCCATCCGTCGTATCATACAAAAAACCTTTTTTGTCTAATTCTTCTACTAGCGCGATATCCTCTTGGATAAAATCCGTCGCTCGACAAATCCCCGCCGGCTCCAACATATTCAACGCCCGAAAATTTCGCAAAAAATCCGCCATATACATTTCCGCGACTTCCCACACTGTTTTGCCATCACGCTTTGCGCCTTTTTCCATCTTGTCTTCGCCATCGTCCGCATCCGACGCCAAATGTCCCACATCCGTAATATTCAGTACTCGCTCCGCCTTCCAGCCATTTAGCTGCAGCGTGCGCACCAACAAGTCCCAATAAATATAACTTGTAAAATTCCCAATGTGCGCAAAACCATATACCGTCGGCCCACAAGTATAAATTTTTACCCGCTCCGAATCAATCGGTTTAAATTCTTCCACCTTGCGCGTTAGGGTATTGTACAATTTCATACCCTTAAGTATATCATCG
Organism: uncultured Candidatus Saccharibacteria bacterium; assembly: GCA_964584145.1. Taxonomy (GTDB): domain Bacteria; phylum Patescibacteriota; class Saccharimonadia; order Saccharimonadales; family Saccharimonadaceae; genus UBA2834. The sequence continues at coordinate 20,788 of CAZOYU010000010.1, forward strand.
ATTGATTATTTCTTCGTCGCTGCGTCTTTCAAACCTGCGTCATCCAGCCCCATTTTGCGCATTTTCTCAACAATTTTATTATTCCGCGCCAGTACGCCCGTCACGCGCCGCCCATTCTCGCCTTTGATTCGCGCATTTCGCAAACCTTTTCGGTTCTCCACAAGATAATCCGTCTTCTTCAGATTCTTCACATCCGACTTCGTCTCCGACTCATGCACATGTCGTTTATCCAAATTCCGGTATTTCGTTAGCTTCAGCCAATAGAAAATGAACCCAGGCGTAAAGCCCGCCAAGCCCAGCAACGCCACTTTAACGCTATCATCCGAATCCGCCGCCCCTAGCCAGAACTGTAGCCATTTCGTCCCCAAAAAGATTCCAATTACTTCCACAATCGCCGAAACCAACAACAGTCGTGCTTTATTAATTGGCACGCTCCCCATCGTCTCGCCCGTTCGCGCATTCACTGCCACATAATGCAGCATTTTTTTATCCGCCTGATAATAGCTATACAACCAAACCGGCAAATATGCCGCCTTCCATTTTGCGCCGCCAATCGTCACATTCTCTTTATCCCATTTCACGCCACGATTATAAAAAGTCATGCTTTCTCTCGCCCGATATCGTGCCAAATCTTCCACTTGCAAGCGTACCAGCGGCTTCAACACATCAATATTCGTATCGCGTTTTTCGCTCGTAAATCCTCGCAAATATGCCGGATTCCAGCCTACACATTGATCCGTATCGTATGGCAAAATCGCATTAATCACGTTATTTGTATTCTTCGCCAAATCTTGATTCAGCTTATCTGCCGACGCTTCTACCGTTAAGTCATCTACCAACAAATCGAAATCTCGTCCCACGATATACGCATCCGCATCGTAGCGCGTTTCCCTGTCATCTCCTGAGCCAACCGTATACTGCCGCACCAAATGTTCCGCTTCCCCCGTCAGCCTCGCATGCGCGTTAATATCCACAATCACATATGGCAGATACACGCCCAACACATTATCTGTCTTAAATTCTTTTTTAAATTTCGAATGCGCAAAGAACTGCCGTTTCGCCACAAACTGGTTGATTTTTACATTCGCTTCCCGTTTTTCCAACTTGAATGGCAACACCAAGTCCGGCACCGCACCATTTGGAATCTTCTCATTAATCGATAAAACATGCCGGCACCAGTGGCAACGCGCACTCGTCACCTCGTCCGCGTTCATCACCACTTCCGCGCCACAAGCCGGACACTTCAGTGTCAAAATTACCTTCTCGTCCGGAATAATATTCGTCGCCCCCTCGCCTACAATTTCCCCCTTCAACCCCTCAATTCCCCCATATGCATTCTCTATTTGTTCACTAAATAATGACCGACAAAAGCTACACTTTAACTTTCCGCTACTCGCGTCCAATACTACGTCCGTTGCGCCACATTTCGGACATCGGTTTAGACCATTTCTGTCGTTTTTGACCGCCATCATTTCTCCATTTCTTTTCGCCCACATTTCACTACTGGGCCCTTAAAAGACCCAGTAGTTCTTCTGCTATTTTTCTTTAAGCTGCCGGAGCTTCCGGATTCGTCGGCAATTCCGTGCTTGCCGCATCCGTTGTCGGCGCTGCTGGTGTTTCTGGAGCTGCCGTTGGAGCCGTCGGTGCTGCTGGAGCTGGTGCTACCGGTTGAGCCGCCTGTGCCGCTTGTTGTGCTGTCACTGGATTCACTCCCATCGGTTGCGCAATTCCCGACATACCGCCCATCATGCCAACGCCCATGCCCATACCCATCATGTTCGTTGCGCCGCCATTATTGCCGGCCATATTAAAACCTTCCGCAATTTGCGTTTGCGCATACGCTGCACCCACGCCACCTTGCATGAGATTGCCGGTATTGAACTTATTAATCAGCTCGACTGACTGTTCGTCCCAGTCAAGGCCCATCGGTTGCACGTTCACAATCTGCAAACCATATTTTGTCGCCCACTGATAATTCGCCTCGACAGCCTCATTCATGTTTTTTGCAAACTCAACCGTACCGCCTTGAATATCATCAATCGATTTGCCACCCTTCGTGAATGCCGACAAAGCTGCTGCCAGCGACCCCACAAAGCCCGCAAATAGCGAATCTTCTACGCCGTTCGTATCACCTTCACCGCCCAGCTCAAAAGTGCCACGACCTTGACCAGATGTAATATCAACTGGCACTAAATTCTTGAACAGCAAAATTGGATCAACTACCTTAATCGTGTACGTACCGTTGCTCGTTACTGCTAGCATCGTGTTTGCATAATTAGCATCTTTGTAGCGAATTGGATTTTGTGTGCCATAGCGCAAGCCAGCCACATCCTTCAAATTCACATAGAAAGCATATTGTTGATTACCAGGTTGGCCACCAAATTTAAATTGGTTCCAGCTCTGACCAAAAGTCGACGCAAAGAAACCATCACCACTAAACATACTCTTCGCTTCTGGCACGTCCTGCGACGTATATGTATAGCCACCAGGTTCTGAAATCACAGCCGTAATCGCACCATTTTCAACCGTAATTAAACAAGTGCCTTCTGGAACTAAGAATTTGCTTCCATTCGTAATTACGCCAGCATTCTCTTCACCATCATTATTCTCGCTGCCGTTCGACTTCACTGCCGTCGCCCGTGCTACCAACACATGATCGCGCATCGTTGCAGGTGGCGCCATGTATTCTAGCCATTGATTCGCAAAGCTACCACCCAGCGCTCCGGCAAAAGCTTTAATAAAGCCCATAAAATCCTCCTTACTTTTCTTTTATAATAGCATAAGCCAAAAACGTCTAAAAAATTTATTCACCAAAAATCCGCAGCCTATTCACTGCGGATTCGCCCCCCGAATATTCAATTTAGTAGCGCTTAATCGCTGCTTCAATCACTTTCTGTGCTTCTTCTAGACCAAAGAAACCTTTCACCTGCGTTGTCCCAGGCTTCTTCAAATCCTTGTAATGGTTAAAGTGGAATTCTAGCTGCTCAATCGTCCGCTTTGGCACATCTTCCAAAGTCTTAATTGCATCGCCATTATTCCGATCGTCATCAACAACTGCGATAATCTTATCGTCCACTTCACCGTCATCCACAAATTTCATCACACCTAAAATTCGTGCTTTTACATAGATGCCCGTCGTCAATGGCTGGTCCGTCAAGACCAATACATCCAACTCGTCGCCATCTTCATCCAAAGTCTGCGGAATGAAACCATAGTTGCAAGGCTTCGCAAATGCCATTGGCTCAATCCTATCCAGCATAAAGCAAGCGCGCTTGCGATCCCATTCAATTTTATGATTACTTCCTGTCGGAATCTCAATCACTACATTCAATTCACCATTTTTATAATCACCAGGTTCCAATACTTGATTAAAATCTGCCATTTCACTCCTTTCGATTCACGTGCCCGAATCGGGCCTTTTCACTATCATAACACAACCCATATGCTATAATAAGCATAAGTAACATCTAATAAATTTTAGGAGAAAAACTCTCAATGGTAAGAATTGCTATTAATGGCTTCGGACGCATTGGTCGCAACGCCTTCAAAATCGCTTTTGATCGCAACGATGTCGAAGTTGTCGCCATCAACGACCTCACCGACGCTAAAACCCTTGCGCATCTGCTCAAATATGATTCCAATTATGGTATCTACTCCGCCGATGTTAAATCTGATGACCAAAATCTCATTGTCAACGGCAAATCCATTCGCGTCTTTGCCGAGAAAGACCCAGCTAATTTGCCGTGGCGCGACCTTAACATTGATGTCGTCATCGAATCTACTGGCTTCTTTACCGACCCAGCTGCTGCCCGTGCCCATATCAATGCTGGCGCTCGCAAAGTTGTTATCTCTGCTCCAGCCAAAGGCGAAGGCGCTAAAACTATCGTCCTCGGCGTAAACGAAGATCAAATTACTGTTGACGATGCTATCGTTTCGAATGCTTCCTGCACCACCAACTGCATTGCGCCAGTTATGAAGGTTCTCGAAGATAATATCGGTATCGAGAAAGCCATGATGACAACCGTTCACAGCTACACTGCTAGCCAGAAGTTACAAGATGCGCCAGCCAAAGATATTCGCGAAGCGCGTTCTGCTGCTGAGAACATTGTTCCAACCACGACTGGTGCTAGCAAAGCTGCCGCGCTCACAATTCCTTCTCTGCAAGGCAAATTCAACGGCCTTTCCGTTCGTGTTCCAACTCCAGTTGTTTCACTTTCGGATATTACCGCCGTCACCAAGCGCGACACTTCCGTCGAAGAAATCAATAATCTCTTTAAGAAAGCTGCTGCCGATCCATACTATCAAGGCATTCTCGACGCTACCGAGGAAGAACTCGTTTCTATCGACTATCGCGGCAACTCCCATTCTTCCATTGTTGACCTTAAACTCACCGATGTTATTGGCGGTAACCTTATCAAAGTTGTCGCTTGGTATGACAATGAATGGGGCTACAGCAATCGCCTCGTTGAACTAACCGTCGACCTCGGCAAACTCGGTCAAGAGGGCCAATTCTAATATGTACGTCTACCTCGGCGCCGACCATCGCGGTTTTCAGCTCAAAGCCGATATTATCAATTGGCTTAAAAGCCGCCAAATCTCTTTTTCTGATTTTGGCGCCTATGCTTACGACGCCGAGGATGATTACAATGACTATGCCAAAAAAGTTGCTACTGCCCTGACTGCCAAGTCCGACCCTAGCGCTTTTGGCATCCTTCTCTGCGGTTCTGGCCAAGGTATGGCCATGCAAGCCAACCGCTATAAAGGCGTCCGTGCCGCCGTTTGCGATTCTGCCGTCGAAGCCATCGAAACGCGCGGCCACAACAACGCCAATGTGCTCTGCATTTCCGCCGACGAACATCTCCATGATTACATTGACATCGTTAATGCCTTCATGAGTGCCCCTCCCCTCCCCGACGAAAAATATCAACGCCGTTGTCACAAATTAGACGAGGACTAACATGCCTATCACAGTTATCGCCCCTAGCATTCTCAGCAACAATCCTACTGAGTACAAGGAACTTATTAAACGTTACTATCCATTCGCGAAGCGCGTTCATATCGACGTCTCCGACGGCACGCTTACCAAAAGCACAACTATTCATGAATCCGCTGTTTGGTGGCCAAAAGGTTGGACCGTCGACATTCATATGATGACCACTGAGCCGTCTAAACATCTCCCCGATTTACTTAAGCTTCACCCTAGCATGGTTATTTTTCATGCCGAAGCTAGCGAGGACCTTCTGCCAATCTTCGATACCATCAAGCAGAATGGCATGAAAGTTGGCGTCGCTATTGTCAAAGGCGTCTATCCAGGATCAATCAAGACTATTCTCAAAGCCGCTGACCATGCCCTCATTTTCTCCGGCAATCTTGGCGAATATGGTGGCGAGGCTAATCTCTTACTACTCGAAAAAGTTGCCCTCATTGATGAAATCCATAAAGGCATTGAAATTGGCTGGGATGGCGGCGCAAACCTCGAAAATACTCGCCTCATCACCCATTCTGGCGTCACCGTTATTAATGTCGGTAGCGCTATTGCCAAAGCCAGCGACCCCGAAGACATTTATCGCAAACTCTGCGCCGAAACCGAAAACGGAGCCATTGTCTAATGGCGCGCATTGTTAGTATCGGCGCCGCCCTACAAGATGTCTATCTCATCGACCACGATGATTTTGGCATTAATTCTCGCGGCTATTTCAATCAACTCGAGCTCGGCACTAAAGTCGATATCGATAAAATCCAATTCAGTACTGGCGGTGGCGCTTCCAACGCCGCTACTACCTTCGCTCGTAATGGCCACGAATCTATTTTCATGGGCTGCATCGCCGACGACCCTGCTGGCACCGCCGTCGTTAATTCTTTCGACGACGAAGGCATCGATTCCAGCTACATTACTTACGTCGATAATATCCATACCGGTTACTCTGTTCTTCTACTTGTCCCTTCTGGCGAGCGCACCATTCTTACTTGTCGCGGCGCTTCCGCCAAATTCGATTTACTCGACCCTCGCGACCTCGAAACTATCCATCCCGACTGGCTCTATGTCACCACTTTTCGCGGCAACATGGACATGCTCGACCAATTCTTCACCAAAGCTAAAACGCTTGGCACTAAAATTATGTTCAATCCGGGCAACCTTGAGCTCCAACATCGCCGCAAACTACTTGGTCTCCTCTCCGACGTCGATGTTCTGCTTGTCAACAAAAAAGAAGCTAAGCAGATCGTTGAGGGTAGCACTCTGACCGAGCTCATCGGCCGCCTCAAAAACTACACTCCCGCCGTTATTATTACCGACAGCAATCAAGGCGCCATCGCCACCGACCAAACTGAAGTTTACCGTGTTGGCATCTACGAAGATGTTCGCGTTAAAGATTCTACTGGCGCCGGCGATGCATTTGGCTCCGGCTTCCTCGCCGCTTATGCCAATCGACAATCATTTCGCGATTCCCTCATTTTTGCTTCCGCCAATTCCACTTCCGTAGTCCAACACATCGGGAGCAAAGCCGGAATTATAAATCAACATACTAAATTACACACTATGCCAATACAGGAGATACGTTAATGGACGATTCTATTACCAACTGGCTCGACCAGATTGCACAAAACAAACTTAATTCCGAAGACGTCGAGCGCTCTTTGCGCTACGCCAAAGACCTCGAGCAAGGCCTTGCCAAAATTCGCACTTATTCTCAAGGCGTCTCGATTTTTGGCTCTGCTCGCCTACCGATGAATGGCAAATGGTGCAAGCTTGCCGAACAGCTCGGTTATAAGCTCGCCCAAAATGGTCACCCAGTCATTACTGGTGGTGGCCCTAGTATTATGGAAGCTGCCAATAAGGGCGCCTACGAAGCTGGCGGTCGCAGTATTGGCCTCAATATCCAACTCGCTCACGAACAACATATTAACCCTTATGTTACCGACGAAATGGAATTTCACTATTTCTTCGCCCGCAAGGTCATGCTCACCATGAGCTCCAAAGTTTATGTCTTCTTCCCAGGTGGCTTCGGTACGCTTGATGAATTTTCTGAAATTCTCATCCTTATGCAAGAAGGCAAAATGCCTAAGATGCCAATGTATCTAATCGGTAAATCTTTCTGGAAACCACTCGACCGTTTCTTTGCCACTAAGATGCAACGCATGAAAACCATCAATGGCGCCGATCGCAAGATTTATCGTATTACCGACAATATCGACGAAGTCGTTGAAGCCGCCAATGCCGTTGGTCATCGTAGTATCTACGATAATCTTTATAACGATAAGCCTAATCAGCACAAAAACCTCAATAAATTCAACAAACAACCCGACAAACAGGCTTAACGCATATCGGCATCATCAAAAAAATATGCCCCGTAGGGCATATTTTTCATTTCATCACCACATTTTCTTTGCCAATCACTTCACTTAGCTCTTCCGCTAGCGCTTCCGTTGGTTCGCAATGAAATGGCATCCGCATCGCTTTCTTTTCTTCGCCAATTACTAAAATCACTTCCGACAGCCCAGGATACATACTACAACTCTGTTTAATTTTCACTAGCGCCTCCGTATCGCTCGCGTCCATAATCCGCAAGAAAATCTTCTTTGGTTTTACTGGCTGAATATTTGCATCACTTTCCGTCGTTCGAAAATGTGTCGCCGTTTTCTCACTGCTTCTTCGGTAGCCGCCTCCATTTGCACCCCCTGCCACGCCCGACGCCGCCACTTTTCCTCGCGGCTTTTGCTTTACGCCCTTCGTCGGCGTTTTTAATTTTGCGCCCGTCGACTGATAACTTTGTAGCTCTTCATCCGTGATAATATCCACCGCTTCCGCATTAATCTTCGCTTCATCCGTCTTGTTTCCATCTCGATCCGACGCATTCACTTTTCCTGTCACTTTTACTACCGCATCCTGCACCAGCTTTGCGCCCACTTCTTCAAATGTTCGCGGAAAAACTACCACCTCAATTTCCGTCATCTTATCTTCAATCTTTACGAAAGCCATCTTCGAACCACTCTTTGTAATCAGCGTCCGCACATTCGTAATAATGCCGCCCACGATTACATTCGCGCCATCAATATTCGGCGTAATCTCCCGAATTGGCATCGTTTGTTCTTCGAAATAAGTCTCATACTTATCTAGCGGATGCGCCGAGATATACAATCCCATCAAATCGCGCTCCCACATCAGCTGTTCCTTATCCGAATATTTTGTTGGCGCTGGCGTAATTTCTACTTCTGGCACTTCTGCTGCCGACCCCATCGCTCCAAACAAATCCGTCTGCCCATTCGCCGCATCTTTTTGCATCTTGCTGCCATAAGCTTGAATCTTCTCTAGATTAAACAACAGATCCGAACGATCACCGAAACTATCAAAGCCACCAGTCTTGATAATCGACTCCCAGCTCTTCTTATTAAACTTCGCCCCCGACACCCGTTTCGCAAAATCACATACCGATTTGAATTTGCCATTCTTGTCGCGCTCATCGATTACATCCTCTGCTAGCGCTTTCCCCATTCCCTTAATCGCCGCCAAGCCAAAGCGAATCGTCTTCGTTTTTCCCACTGTCGCAAAATCCGCATAAGATTCATTAATATCTGGCCCCAACACCTGAATCCCCATGCGCTTACACTCCGTCATCTCAATCGCCAACCGTTCCGTCCAGCGCATATCTGCCGTCATCAAAGCCGCCATAAATGCTTCCGGATAATAGGTCTTCAAATATGCTGTCCAATATGCTACCAAAGCATAACACGCCGCATGGCTTTTATTGAAGCAGTAGTTTGCAAAGTCCAGCAGTTGGCTCCAAAATGTTTCTGCAATTTCCGCCGTCGCGCCACCCACTTTTACTGCCCCCTCAATAAACAACGGTTTCATCTTATTCATCAGGTCAACTTTCTTTTTACCTACCGCCTTACGCAAAGTATCCGCCTGACCACCCGTAAAACCGCACCATTCCTTCGATGCCTGCATGAACTGTTCCTGATAAATCAAAATCCCATAAGTGCTCTTCAACGAATTCTCTAGTCCAGGATGCAAATAAGTAATTGGCTCTTCGCCGTGTTTACGCTTAATAAAGCTTTCAATAAATTGCATCGGTCCAGGTCGGTACAAGGCATTCATAGCAATCAAGTCATCAAACGCCGTTGGCTGCAACTCTCTCAAATAGCGCTTCATCCCCGCCGATTCAAACTGGAATACGCCCGTTGTATCACCTCGTCGAAATAGCTCATAAACTTTATCATCGTCCAACGGCAACTTACTCATATCAATCACTTTGCCATAGACTTTCTTAATAATTCTCAACGCCTGCTGGATTACCGACAAGTTCGACAGCCCCAAAAAGTCCATTTTCAGCAGACCCAGTTCTTCCACCTGCGGCCCAGGATATTGTGTCGCCAATGGCCCCTTCGCCGAGACTTCTAGTGGCATAAATTTCACCAAATCGTCTGGCGCAATCACCACCCCGCACGCATGCACACCGTGCGAGCGAATTGTCCCCTCCAATTTCATCGCAAAATCAATCACTTCTTTCGCCGTCGGATTTGTCTCATATTCCTTTTTCAAATCCGGCTCATTCACGATTGCATCTTTCAATTTCACATGATGTCCCATCACCGGGTCAGGCACCAATTTCGCAATCCTATCCGCTTCCGCATATGGCACTTCTAGCACCCGCGCCACGTCTCGCACCGCGTTCTTCGCCATCATTTTGCCAAAAGTCACAATATTACTCACCCGCCCCTTGCCATACTTGCGCGTACAATATTCAATCACTTCATCGCGTCGGTTATCCTGAATGTCCGTATCAATATCCGGCATCGAAATTCGGTCCGGGTTCAAAAAACGCTCAAACAGCAAATCATATTCCAGCGGATTCAGGTCCGTAATATGAATTGCGTATGCCAATAACGAACCTGCCGCCGACCCACGTCCAGGCCCATAAATAATCCCCTGTCCCTTCCCCCAGTTAATAAAGTCCTGCACAATCAAGAAGTAGCCATTATAGCCCATCTTATCGACTGTCTCTAACTCATAGTCAATTCGCGTCAGAATTTCTTCCGACAATAATGGCCGAATTTCTTCTACGGTCTTCGTCTGCGCTTCCTCTTTCGATAAATAGCCAAAACGCTCCGCCAAGCCCCGAAACACCATCTTATCCAGATACTCTTTTTCCGACTCGCCTGTCTCAATCGGGAATTTCGGAATCAAAATCCGCCCCAACTGGATATTTACATTACAGCGTTCCGCAATTCGGCGCGTATTCCGCACTGCTTCCGGACAAGTCTTTTGCCAATGCGCAATAATCTCCTCTGGCGGAATCACATGTAAATCAAAGTCTTTCAGCGACATCCGTTTCTCGTCCGAGATGTTACTGCCCGTCCCCACGCACAACAATACCTCGTGTGCATCTTGGTCCTCTTTCTTCAAATAGTGCGCATCACAAGTCACTACTAGCCCCAACCCTGTCTCTTCCGACAGCTTCATTAGTGCTTCATTAATTTTCTGCTGTTCCGGATTGTGCGTCGTCGAGTCTGGATGTCCATGGTCCTGCATTTCCAAATAGAAACGCCCATCGAACACGCCCGCATACCATTTAATCAACTCCCGCGCTTTATCTAAATCATCATTTCGAATTGCCGTCGAAATTTCCGAACCCATACAACCCGACAGACAAATAATTCCTTCGTTATATTCCTCCATCACCCGATGGTCGATCCGCGGCTTATAATACTTTCCCTCCGTCTCCGCAATCGTCATCATCCGACACAGGTTTTCAAAACCTTTGTCATTCATCGCCAACAGCGTAATATGGAAACGTTCTTTATCGTATGCTGGATCGCGATCTTCCAGGCGTCGCGCCGCCACATAAGCCTCTAGTCCCAAAATTGGCTTTATCTCTGCATCTTTACAAGTTTTATAGAGGTCAATCAAGCCAGACATCGTGCCGTGGTCCGTTACTGCCACTGCTTCCATGCCTTTCTCTTTCACGAAGCCAACTAACTCATCAATCTTCGTTAGTCCATCAAGTAATGAATAATGCGTGTGATTATGCAAATGCACAAAATCACTCGGCTTTAATGCTTCCTCCTCTGCCATAAGATTATTTTACCTTATTTTCCTAACTTCAGATGATAAAAGCGTTCCACATTCCCAAATCGCCCCGCCAATTCGTTATCGCGCTTCCCTAAAATCACGAAGCCCATTTTCTTCAGCTTCGTCTCAAAATCTACAATAATTTCTCGTCGAATTTTATTATTTTTAATTACGCCCTTGTTCAATTGCCACGCTTTTGCCTCAAATTGCGGCTTTAGCATCACTAAAAATTCTGTTTGCGCATTCGCCAAATTCTCTCGCGTATATTCCAACACTTTTGCCAAACTCACAAAACTCACATCAGCCAAAATTACATCCGGCACTTCACATTTAAATTCAAAAATGTCGGTTTTCTCATGCAACTCAATCCGCTTATCGTAGCACAACGGCGCTTTCATTTGTTGCGTACCTTTTTCGACTGCAATCACTTTCGCTGCCCCCGCCCGCAACGCCATTTCCGTAAATCCACCCGTCGACGAGCCAATATCTAGCACTGTTTTTCCGCGCAAATTCACCTTCAATGCTTTCAAAGCATTTTCTAATTTATATTCCGCTCTTCCAACTACATCCATTCTATTTCGTCACCGCCAGCAACGACTTCTTCGCTTTTGCAATTTCCACTAGTTCGACCCCCTCCAGTTTCTTATACTCCCCCTCCGCTTGCATCATGATTTTTGCTGGCTTTGGAAAGACCAAACAATCATAATCACTTTCCGTTCCCGGAATGCGCTTCAATACACTCCGCGTCATCATCGCAAATAATCGCCAAAATTTCGACATTTTACCATTAAAACTCAAAAATGATTCATTCTGCAGGTAGAATTTCCCGCCCCGCATCATTTTCGCCACCGTTTTGCCATTCACTGCCATATAGTCCGACACACCCGCGCATTCCACGAATTCTTCCGACGAATTGCCTAATACAAATCGCGGCATCCATTGTTTCCGATGTTGCTTCAGCCACCATCGCACTAATAGCCCCAAACTAAAATATGTCCGTTTCCGCCCACTCTGCAGCGCTTTTCGCGTTTTTGGATGATCGAAAATCGCACACGCTTCCGCGAACATTCCAATCGTAAAATAGCACATGCCATAGCGCCAATGTGCCCGATTGATCTTACACTCTAGCGGCCACACTTCCTGCGCATCGCCTTTAATTATTTCTTCAAATTTCAAATTCCCAAAACTACGTGCCGTATCATTGAAATTCCCCAACCCCAATACACCAATCCGCACATTTTTTGCGCTCGACAGCATAATGCCATTGATTGCAATCGTCGCCGTACCATCGCCCCCTGCCGCAATTACTAGATCATCATCGCGGAACACTCGCGCCAATCTATGCGCATTATCGTCCACGTCCGTATCCGCGATCTCAAACTTGCCAATCATCCACCCCTTCAGCTTTCGCGCCGGCGCCAACACATCGCGCTGCACTCGCCCATAATGCGAACTTCGCGGATTATAAATAATTACTAAGCGTTTCATCTAACTCTTCTATTGTGCCATAAAAGCCCAAAATGTCATCTCTTGACATTCCTAGCACGTCACTTAGTTCAAGCTCCGCATATTTTTCCGTCAGTTCCTCCCCTGCCGCCACTAAATTCGTATAGTCATTATCTAACGTCGTCTTATCCACTCCGCTCGCTTCTGCATACTTCGTCTGAAATTCCGTCACCTTCGATCGATATTCCGTTAGATCTTCCGCCATCTCCGCCATTTTCTCTACACCCAGCTCTTTCAGCGTTCCCAATTCATCGTCACTTATTTCGCCGTCTGCCAATACTTCCATGGCTATCGCGCTTCGCTCTTTTGCTAGCTGTAGTTGCGCCATTTTCGTTTTCGCTACTTCATATTTTTCATTCACGTGTTCATTTTTTAACACCGCCGACGCACCCAAACTTTCCATATAGCTCGCGCACTTCTCTACTGCCTCGCTAAATTTAGCAAACATCGCTTGGCTTTCTTCCGTCAGCCCCTCTTCGCCAATTTCACTATTCAAAAAATCCTCAACCGCCGCTTTTGTCTCCAAAATCGTCGCCGTATAATCTTTCGCTTCGCTATATCCCGTCACTCGGTTCGTCAGCCATAGCCCGACACACACGCCTATCGCCGTCAACAAACCCGCCGCCACGCAAATTGCAATCTTCGTGCCACGCGTTAGACTCTTCTTCTCTTTTTCTTCTTTTAGATGTTTCATTATATTCCGCTCACCCACAACTCACTCGGTAAAGGCCACGCATTTGGCGTACACCCCCTCAGTCCCGTCGATTGCTGCAACATAATTGGTGCTGGCCCCGCCGTCGTTTCGCATTGCGTAATATGATTATGCCCCAAAAAATGCCCAACTTCATGATTCACCACCATCTGCCTATATTCCAGCAGCGTCACGCCCAGCTCATTATAGCTATCCGACGCATTCAGCCACCTATCATCGTTAATCAACACATATGGCTTTACCGTACAGCTCAGCAAAGCCGAACAGCCATTATCATATGGCGCCGCCGCGCGCACCTCCGCACCGCTCGCCAAAACCATATGTAGTTTTCCGCCGCTTTCCACTCGCGTGAACTTTACACTCGCTCGTTTCCAGCCGCGATCATCATTCAGAATCTCATCCACCAACTGTGCGAATTCCTCTTTATTCGCCTTCACGTCCCCCCGATAGCTCACATCATAAGTAATATTATATTTATAGCTCGTTGTCGCTACATTTTGCGTATAATATGCATCCGCCGTGCTCTGAATTTCTATCTTCGTCCGAGCTACTTCTGCACTAATCGCCAAACTTACCGCTGCTTCGAGCATTCCTATTCTCCGGCTTTTTCGCCGTCGCCATTATCAGCATTCGTATCGTCCGTCTTGCTCGCTTCGTCTCCAGTTTCGCTATTCTCTTCACTACCATCGGAACTCTTCGCCGCCGCATCACTCTCCGCTTCCTCCATCGGTTCACCGCATGTAAAGATACCCGCAATTGCTTCCTTTTCTTCATCCGACGAATTCGCGCACGGATCTACCGTATTCTTTGCATCGAAGCCACCCAGCTTCCACTCACCCGTCGCAATCCGACCATATAAAATCACCCGCACTGCCCCGCTCGGTTGCGCAATCGCCACACTAATTACTTTGAACACATTATTTACACGCGCAAAGTTTAAGTTCGAATCTGCAAAATCCACCGTATAATCTGCGCCAAATTTATTTGCCAACAAATTATCAATCTTTACTAAATCACCCCCATCAATCAATTCCGATTCTTTTGTCAAAGTTTCAACCGCCTCGCTTTGCGAACTCACGCCAAGTACTGCATACAAACTATTCAAATTTCGCACCGCCGAATCCTGTTCTGCTTCAGCTTTTACGCGTGCTGTATTTGCGCTACCCACTAAAACTACTGTCACAATCAGACCAATCAGTAATACGCCCGCAAATGCTAACGCACAATAAGCAATCCGCTGCCACAAATAATCCACCATTTTTCGGCCACTAATTACGCCATTCGCATTCACTACGTTAATCGGTGCTTGTGTTGGCGCCGCCTGCGCAGGAGCAGGCGCTTCACGATAATTCTCATAAGAAATATTTGGCCCACCAAAGCCGTCAAAATTTGGCATCGCATTCCCCTGCTCGCCATTGCCATTTGCAGGCAAATTGTTATTTTGCGGATTCATTCTTTCTCCTCACTGGAAATACTTATGTCTATATTCTATCACAAGCCACAAAAAATCTCGTAACGAGATACGAGAAAATCTGGCGGAGAGAACAGGATTCGAACCTGCGAGCCCCTTGCGAGGCTACACGCTTTCCAAGCGTGCTCCTTCAACCACTCGGACACCTCTCCAGCTCCTCTCATTTTAGCATATTTTCCGTCCCTTGTCATCCGTTCCACCTTCCCGTTTTTCATGTATAATACATGTAGTTATGCCGAATCAAGAAAATGAAACAATTATTGAGCTTCATGCCATCTCTAAACGCTACGGTCTAGGCGACGCCGAATCTTATGCCTTACACAATTTCGATTTAACTGTCAAACGCGGCGAATTCATCATGATCATGGGTCCTTCCGGTTGCGGCAAAACCACTCTACTCAATATCATTGGCCTGCTCGATAAAGCTAGCTCTGGTGAGTATCGTCTAGCTGGCAAAAACGTCGAGCGCATTTCTTCACGCAAAAAAGCTCATTTCCGCGCCAAAGAAATTGGTTTCATTTTTCAGAGTTTTAATCTCATTCCGAATCTCAGTGTGATTGAGAACGTTTCCCTGCCACTCATCTATTCCGGCTATCGCAAAACTCGTCGCCTCAAAATGGCAGATACTATTCTTGAGCATTTTCATTTGCGCGAACGCGAGTATTACATGCCCTATCAGCTCTCCGGCGGCCAACAACAACGCGTCGCCATCGCACGCAGTCTCATCGCCAACCCTAGCATTATTCTTGCTGACGAACCAACCGGTAATCTCGATAGTCGTAGCAGCCACATTATCATGGAAGAGCTCCAAGAAATTCATTCGCTTGGCAACACCATTATTATGGTTACCCATAACCCTGCGCTCACTACTTATGCTACTCGTGTAATCAATATGCTTGATGGCGAAATCGATACTGATATTAAAACTGTCGCCGACCAAGATTTGCCAAAACCAGGTGACCCTGAAAAGATTTCCGTCCGCATCCTTTCCAAAAAACGCCCTGTCGAGCTCGAAGTCGATTCCAAGACCCAGGTAATTGTTACCGGCAAAAATGTTGCCGTCGAGACACCCGCCAATATCTCCGCACCAATCGAGGCTAATTCTACCGAACAATCCGTCGAATCTACCGAATCAACCACTACATCCACGATCAAGTCCGACGATTCCGCGCACAAAATCACCGTCCATTCTCGCGCGAAAAAAATCGATATCGCCGACACTAAAACCACTCCTAAAACTTCCCCAAAGCGCAGCCGTGTTAGCAAAATTATCAAACAAGCCAAAACCAAAACTACCAAATCTGTCAAAAAGAAAGTGAAGGAATCCTAATATGTCACTCTTATTAAATACTCATCTTCATCTCGCCATCGACAGTCTTCGTCGCAATCGTGGCCGCACTTTCCTCTCCGCTCTCGGCATCGCCATCGGTGTCGCATCAATTGTCTTGATTCTTTCTCTGACCGGCGGCATCAACAGCCTCATCAGCACCAATAGCAATAAAGAATATGCCAACCTCATCCTCGTCCGCCCTACCACCTCTAAATCCGTCGCCGACAGTATCATTGATGAGCTCACTCTCAACAACCAATACGTCAAATCCAATCTCACCCTAGACGACATTAAAACTATCCAGAAAATCGACAGCGTCGAAGCCGTTGCACCAATCGCTATTTCTAATGCTGCCATTACTGTTGGCGACCGCATCCATCAAGGTATCTCGCTCGTCGCCACCAGTTCCGACCTCCAAAACATTCTTTCGCTCCATATTAAAAATGGTCAATTTCTCGATTACGGCCTTCGCGACAATGTCGCCGTACTTGGTTACAATACTGCCATGAATTTATTTGGTGGTACTGAAGCCGTCACTAAGATCTTCAGTTACAATGGTCAACAATTCATGGTCGTCGGCGTGCTCGATGAAGTTGATGACCCAATCAACTTCAATGGCGTCGACCTCGATAATTCTATTCTCATTAATATCGATTTTGCCAGCACTTTTGAATCTTCTATCCAAATTCAACAAATCGATGTTCGCACTAGCACCACCGACGCCGTTGCCAGCACCGCCGAAACTATCAAACAAGATCTTTCAGCTGCCAAACGTGGTGATGAAAGTTTCGAACTTGTCACCGGCGAAACTAGCCTTCATCCTGCCGGCTCGCTCCTTTCCATCATTTCTAGCATGCTCACTCTTGTTGCCTCTATTTCGCTTATTGTTGGCGGCGTCGGCATCATGAATATTATGCTTGTTTCCGTTTCCGAACGCACTCGCGAGATCGGCATTCGCAAAGCCGTCGGTGCCTCCGGTGGCAATATTCTCCTTCAATTCCTTTTTGAGTCTATTATTCTCAGTATCCTTGGCTCGCTCATTGGCTTTGCTCTGGGCTATATCTTCGCTTTTCTCATTTCTCTCATCACGCCATTCACGCCCCACATTTCTTGGAATATTCTTGGCATCACTGGCGCCGTCGCCCTCATTGTCGGCATTATCTTTGGCATCTATCCCGCCATCAAAGCCGCCTGCAAAGACCCAATTACTAGCCTAAAATTCTACCGTTAATTTTACGCCCACATAAAAAGAGGCTGAGCTATAAACTCTGCCTCTTTTTCTATTTTCCGCAGCCGAATCTACGCAATCAGACCCAGTTGAGACAAAATCTGATTAGTCTCCGTAAGCGTGTTCCCTCTCTTCAGCATATTCAACGCATACCGACAATCACCTTGGCTCATCAAATTCCAAGACTTTACAGCATTATTCAACTTGTACATATCGTAACTACTTTCCGTTGGTATACCTGCTTTCTTTGCCAACACCTTCAACTGATCATCCGACACATTAATCGTATAACTCTCCGATTCAAGACGAATTGGTTCAATATTTACCTCCGTTTGCTCGCCCGCTTCGTCATTTTCAGCTGTCGTTTCCGCTGGATTATCTGGCGCTTCTGCTTGCGCCGCCGTTCCAGCTTCTCCCGGCTTAATATCCGGTTCTTTTACGACTAAGCCATATTCTGCTAATATTTCCGCAGCCGTATTCGGCATATTTGGCCCATAATCCGCCATCGTGCGTTTATCAACTAACCTGCGTCCATCAATTGCCCGCGACCGATAAATCGGTTCCGCCGCATTCCATGTTTCAATCGCTCGGCGCAAGCTATACAAATCATAATCCGACAAAGGCTTGCCCATTTTCTCCGCTCTCGCCTTCAACTCATCATCACTCAAATCAATCGTACTGACTTCCGAATTGTAGCGTATTGGCTGAAATTCCGTTTCGGCTTCACCCTTCGCTTCTGCGCCCTGAGTTTCACTGCCCGTTTCCGCTGCAGCTCCTTCTCTCGTTGACATCGCCGGTGCTGCCGTCTCTCCTGTTGGCTTATTTTCAGCCGTCCCAGCACCACCAGGTCTATTTTCAGCCGACCCAGTGCCATCCGGATTGTTTTCAGTCGTCGGTTCATCGCTACTATCCGGTTTCACTTCCTCAAAGCTCATTCTTGGTACGCCACCTGGCGGCGGAGTAGGTGCCGGTATCTGTGTGCCGCCAGGAGCTTTCGGACCGCTCGGATTATCTGGCCCATTATCGCCGCCCTTCGGAGCATCACCTTCTGGATTGCCTGAACCATCTGGCCCTTTCGGACCCTCTGGATTATCATCGCCCCCATCATTCTCAGTATGTGTTCGTGGCACGCCACCAATATTATCCGGTTTCTTCCCGTCGCGTGGTTTCAATGGCGGCAAATCTGTTCGCGACACCGCGCCAGGTACAAAGGCTGCTGTCGCCACATCTCGCTCTGTCGCCTCCGTAATATGTTGTACTACATTATATGTCGGCACCGTCGCCTCAACTGTCGACGTCACTGTATCCGGCAAATTGCCATCGCCCGAGAAAGTCCAGAACGAGCTGCCCATAACCGCCCCACTTTCGTCTACGCCATTATTGTAAACAAAGGAAATATTATCAAAGTGGCGTCCATTCACTGCATCGGCTACCCATTGTGGCTGACCCGACAAATCTGGCACAAATTCACCATTTGCCCCACTTGCCGGAATATATTTCGTCACGCCACCAAAGTTTACAACAAAACCCGAATTATCGCTCGTGAGATCGCTCACTTCGATTCTTTGACCGCCACCCCATGACTCGCCTGTCAACTTCGTATGAACGCCCTGTTCTGCATTAAAGTATCCGCGCAGCTCATTGCCATCCGATCCTTCCGTACCATTACTCAGCCAGTTCGACCGATAACCATCCGGCAAAGCCTCCAACGCTTCATTGCGCGACAGCTCCTCCGTCGTCGTTACTGTCTTATATTCACCTTGCGTAACCGTATAATTCGGATCATTCTCATATTGCGCTCGTTGCGCTTCCGTCAATTCTGCCCCCTCATGCAAAATCGCTTCCGTATTCGACACTTGTTTCAAACCAACCAAGCCAGCCAAGAAAGTATTCTTCGCATCTGCTGCATTTTGTGTCAATTCATGCCCCGAAATCCTATTCGCTACTCTGTTTACGCCCGTCTCAACCAGACCTACTTGGTTCTGGTCGACCATTGCTGCTGCTTCTGAGAATCCAATCGAGAACGCCCCCGACACGATCGCCGATTTCAAGCCTTGCGCCGCCGAGCGTCGTCGTCGCAGCTTTCTAAAGGCCTTATCCTTCGCGTCAATATCATTTTCCAGAGTCTCAGTCGCATTCGTAATCGCATCCGCCGCATGCTCCATCACATTATCGACACCCAGTTCGCGCAACTTCACTTTCGCTGTCGCCCTAGCAATATCTAGCTGCATTCTCTCATTCGCGATTATATCCGCATCCGCATTCGAGTAATCAATCAAATCAATACCACGGCTATCACTCATCTTCACTAAAGTATCCGCTTGCGCAAACACCTTCGTAATTCTGTCCACATCACCCGAATTAATCGCCTCATTCAAGCTATTTGTCAAATCTGTCGCGCCCACCGTATCATATTGCACTTCCGCCATCTGATCACCGTAGCGTTTCGCTTTTTCGGCTGCACGAATTGCGCGTCGCTTGCCCGTCGTTGGCACTATTGCGTCCGAGGCCTCTTGTCCGCGTGCCAAGTCACGCGCTTGCGTCGCTCTATCGCCTGTAATGCGGCTACGCTCTTTAATCGCCGACGTAATTCCGGCAATCCCTGCACCTACTGCGATTGGCACAAAGGCCGCCCCCGCCGTTGCGCCCACTGCTACCGTTCCTGCCGCCACTAACGCCGTGCGTACATTCGATTTACCTAAGAATACTGCCGCACTCGCTGCTGTACCAATTGCCTCAGGTGGCAAGAATTTGCCCAGCTTCGAATTCGCCAAACGATTCGTGATTCTATCCAAAGCATCCCGGTGCGCTTCCGTCCGAATATTCGTTCGCGCCTCACCATTAATAAAGCGGAAACCATCCATCACGTCTTCAATCGACTTGCCATGCTCCGCCCGATCGCGCGCCGCTTCCGCCACTGCCATATAGTTATCCGCCATCAACGCATCCGGATTACCACCCGCCTGCGCCAACTCCTGATTCAGCGTTGTAATTGCATCTTGGAAGGCTCGCTTATCGCCCGTTTGTGCATATTTCGCAATCGCTTCGTGCATCGTAATCGTTGCTTTGCCTTCTGGGCTGTCATTACCAACTTGTTCTTCGTGCCGCTGGCCGCCTTCGTCCACCCAATAATGCGTTACGACATCCTTACCATCTTCACCTTTGCTCAACCCATAAGTATCCATCTTCTCGCCTGCCGCGCCATGGATCATTTCTTCTTCTAGTCCTCGCACATGCGCTTGTACAAATGTCTCTAGGCCAGCTTTCGTCGCCCAATCTTGTTCAGACAAGTTCGATGTCTCGCCTCGTTGTTTCCCCGCAATCATTTCGTAGGCTTTTTTCTCATAATGCTGCAAAGTTGCCTCGCGGAACATCGTGCCGAATATCACCCGGTAAGCCAAACCTTTTTCGACTTTGCGCTGCTCCAACAAATGTTTCGCAATATCGTGCGCCGCATCTCGCGCATCTTTCTCGCGGTTCAAAGCCACTGCCACTAACGGATCGTCGACTTCTTTCGGCTCTTTTTCGCCACTCGGCTTTCCACCTTTTCCGTCATCTTTCCCCTCGCCACCAGTCTTCGACCGATTATATTCGTCGATCAGCGCCTGCAGCTCTTCGTTCGACATGTCGTCTAATTCTTTTACGGTGTAACGATCCTTCAGCCATTCACTGAAATCTTTACTCGTCACAATCCTTAGCAATCGCTCATGTTCCGCCTTTTCTTTCTCTTCGGCGTCATTCTTTTCTTTCTCGTTATATTCATCAATCAGCGCCTGCAACTCTTCATTCGACAACTTATCCAGCTCATTCACCGTATAGCGGCCATTTAGCCACTCGCTCATCTCTTTGCTAGTCAATTGTCGCAATAATTTCTCATGCTCAGCTTTTTCTTGTTTTTCAGCGTCGTCATTTTCCGCCTCCGGATTATCTTCGGCGTCCGGATTCTCATCGGGATTTTCGCCCGTACCCGCATCTGGGTTGCCTCCTACTGGCGCCGCACCACTATCCGGGCTACCCGCGCCCCCAAGTATCACCTCCAATCGCTGCATCCACTCATCAGTCTTTTCACCCGCCATGCGCGGATAATCATGAATCAATTTCTTCTTCTGTTCTAGCGACAAACTTGTCCATCCAGGATATTTCGACTTATTACCTTCACCGCCTTCTGCCGCAATCGGCTCTTCTGCCCTCGTCTGCGCCGCTTTCCA
>CAZOYU010000011.1:0-41433 GCA_964584145.1 uncultured Candidatus Saccharibacteria bacterium
CATTCTCGATGCCGCAAAAGTTACTTTCGGCGACAACGTTTTTATTGGCCCAAATTGCGGATTTTATACTGCCGGCCATCCTATTGATGCCGAGCGCCGCAATCAAGGCCTAGAATTTGCCAAGCCGATCACAATCGGCAACAATGTCTGGATTGGCGGCGGCGTCCATATCATGCCGGGCGTCACTATCGGCGACAATGCCGTAATTGGTGGCGGCAGTATCGTTGTCAAAGATATTCCCGCCAACTCCGTCGCAGTTGGCAATCCTTGCAAAGCCATCCGCACCATTACTGCCGCCGACCGCGAAAAATATCGATAGAGCAGGGCGCAAATTTATAAATTTACGCTACAATGTTCTTATGGTAAGTCCTCAGCAAAATAGCACAGCTGCGCAACACAGCGCTAACGTCAGCACTGTCGCCCGTCCAAAAACCAACTCTGCAGCCGAGCAACAGCTCTACGCCCAAATTCACGCCCAACTTTTCCCCGAAAAATCAATCTATTTTAGTCTCGCTGGCATCGTCGTACCGTTGATGGTTTTTGTGCCAAAATTTCTTATCTCCGCAATGGTCGCCGGCAGCGATTTCGGCGTAAAACTCGCCCATACAACTACACCCATTCTCGACATAATCATCAACATAGTCCAAATTGTCATGGTTATTTGTCTCTGTTTCTCGCATAATCGTCACGCCCGCGTCAGTAAACGCTGTTATCTTACCATCGGTTTCTATTATGCTTCCGCTTACATTTTCTGGATGATATGTTTCATTAGTTATCGCGTACCCGCCCTAATCGTGGTCACTAAATATCTTCTACCATGTCTCGCCGTCTATTTTTATAACAGCGACAATCCCAATAAAGTCGCCAAATGCATCATTATCATTTTCGCCATCCTTCATCTCGCTTCCGGCGTCCTAAATTACATTATCGACTTGCAAACAATTTTGTCTTTCTTCAATTTGGCCAGCTAACGTGTCCGAAATTCCACACCCAAAGTTCCACAACCCACATAAAGCCCCAAGAAAAAGCCACCGCATTAAGCGGTGGCCGCCTGCTCATTCGAGCCAAATTATTCCGTCATACCATTCAAATACGCGCAAATCATTTTCCAATCAAGATACTGACTAAATTCGCGCGCCCGAAATTCCGTGAGCGAATCACGAACACAAGCTGCTAAATCGCAATTTACCACCACATAACGATAGTAATCGCCGAATACGCGACAAATATCGCGATCGAGCTGTTTATTTAGCCCGCGCCAGCGACTCCATGTGCCATAAGCAACCATTGCTAGCTCATGCAAGCTTTCTTCAGCCTCATGCAGCGCATCAATCAGTTCATCTTTCATCTGATTGTCACGATAAGTCTGGCAGAGAACACCGAAATACAGCGCCACGCTCTCCAGCACGGAACCACCATTATTCGGCCGGCGGTAGAAAACCTCATTTTCGCCGACACGGCAACCCGCATCGGCAATTTTTCCCAAGCTATCAATCGTCGTCGTCAGCAAACCCAGCACACGCACCGCCTCGCAGTTCAGGCTATTATGCCACCATCGCTGGTCAGTCGGTGCAAACATTTTCGTCACTGCTTCTTGCTCGTTTTTACTAATCATTGACATAACTTATCCCCCATAAATCATCGGAGCGAACTTACTTCTCGCGCACGACAGACCGCAAATATTTCGCTGCATTGCGCCACTGGAATATCCAGCTAAACCGCTCGCAGCGATACGCATCTAGCGCACTCTGTAGAATCCCGCGCAAAGCATACCAGGAAAATGTTCGATTCGACGTGCAGCCCTCGTCAATTTCCGCATAAATCTTGCGGCAAAGTTCAATTCTGACGGAGGAATCTTTGTCGCAGATCAGACTTAATTTTTTCAGTCCTTTCACGGCATCGCGAAAACCTCGATCAACTTCATCGAAGCGGATTCGATCGGCATAGCGCTCGTAGATTGTCTCATAGAAGCGCGCCAACTCATCAATTACCGAACATGGGTTCTGCGGATGCCGATACATTGGCTCATCCGAATCGCAACGCGTCCAATCGAAAAAGCTAATCGCATTCAGACCATCAATTGTTCGCGTCAAAGCCTTAAGCAGCTTCACGCTCTTATTGTCCAGCTGGTAACGCAATTCCTCACGCGACTGAAACATTTCTTCAATTGTCAAATCATTCACTTTCATATCACTACCTCCTCGGACATAGACGGATTGTAAAGAACTATAACTTATGCATTATGGCATGCTTCGTGCCTTTTGTCAAGGCAGCTTATTGCCGATATCATTTCATGCTAGGACGCGACACGTAACTCTATTTCTCGCAATTCATCAGATAAGACACGTTTTTATAACAGCCCAAAACGCCACGCGACGCGTCGCCTCACAAAATAGGTACTTATAATAAAAGACCTCATCCGTAAAACTACTAAATATAGAGTTACGCGTCGCGTCTAACGAAAATAACAGGAGCGTAAACCTTCGCCGCGCACCATTGTCACCCCGACAAAAGCACAAAGACCTCGCCAGCACACCAAATCCAAAAACAAGAAAAAGCCACCGCATTTAAGCGGTGGCCCTCCGTCAAAAGCTCATTAAGACCAGAACCGATCTCAGTCGCTTTCCTCCAGTTCCGCAATTATCTGTTTAAAATAATCGCAAACCGTCGTCCAGTTCAACATATAACCAAGATTCTGGCCACGATAGTTCGCCAGCGTTTCCGCAACCTGCGACGCTAGCTCACCCATCGCCAACTCGTCATCCGCATGAAAAGTAAATAAGTATTCACTGATCACTTCGTCATACAACAAGTCATTAATCATCAGATAGGCATCCGAGAGCGGATCCAATGTAGCCAACTTTCGCAGGCCATTGTCGACATTTTGCCAAGCTACGGCAAGTTCCAAATTGTCACAATCGCCGCCAAGACGAATACTGGCCCGACAAAAGTACCTTGTCACTCGTTGCAGGAAATTGCGCTTCTTACCCCGTTGGACATAGTACGGATATTCACATGCGCTATAGCTCCGGCTAATCATGCGCAAACCATCGATCGCACAATTCAGTGCCTCCAGCAGCGCCACATCATTCTTATCCAACGCATAAAATAACGTCGCATTATTATCCGTGAAGAATTGTCTCGCTATCGTCATCTCAGAATCTTTGAATTCTTTTGCCATTTAACTACCCCCTTGAAAATTGACGGATTGTAAAGTACCACAACTCATACATTATAGCACATCACGAGCTTTTTGTCAAGTTATGCTAAACTAGTCTTAAGGGTTTTTATGCTAAAAATTACTAAGCTTGTCCGCAGCTGGTGGACGGATTTCAAATACATTCCCAAGATTGATCGAGCCTGGCTCTCGACTTGGCTCATCATCTATATTACTTTTATTATGCTCGACGTGCTCACACCAACCTTCTGGGGCAGTTCATTGCTCAAATACGCCGGTATTTTTCTTTGCGTCATTTATGCTTACAAAAAATATTACGACGACAGCAAACTCATTATCGCGCTTTTTCTCACTTTTCTCGCCGATACTATCCTCGTTTGGACACATTATTACACGGTTGGTGTGTTCGTTTTTTGCTTTGCCCAATTTATGCATTTCCTGCGCCAAACCACTCTTAGCAAACGCAATCTCGGCATTTTCGCTCTAGTCATTTCTGGCTTAACATTCTATAAC
Organism: uncultured Candidatus Saccharibacteria bacterium; assembly: GCA_964584145.1. GTDB lineage: Bacteria > Patescibacteriota > Saccharimonadia > Saccharimonadales > Saccharimonadaceae > UBA2834. The sequence goes on from CAZOYU010000011.1 coordinate 3,692, forward strand.
GCCTGGAGTGGTGGCGTATTAATCTATTCGCTTGGTGGCCTCTATGCCATGTTGCTCATTGCAAATGTTGTGCTTGCTTCGCGCCGCTATAAGCGTGAACAAAAAGATTTCAAAGCTCGCTGCGGTTGGTATGGCTTTATGCTCTTTATCGCCTGCGACCTTTGTGTTGGTTTGCGCTACATTATGCTCGACGGTCTTATTTCCGCGCGCAGCTTGCCGCTAGTCGCTTTCCTGGTTTGGGTCTTTTATTATCCGTCTCAAGTTTTCATCGCCAACAGCTCCACGCATAAAGAGAGCGCTAAGGGGCGAAATATTGCAAAAAGCAAAGCGATATCATAAACTATTTTTATGAATGGGAAGTCAAAACCTTACGCAGTCTTAGTTTTCGGTGCGCCAATGAGTGGCAAAACTACTTTCGCCGACCAATTTAGTGCGCGTTTTAATGCGCCATTTCTCAATTTATCCGAACTGCACGATCAATTTGGCATCTCGCGCAAAGTCGCGCTGAATTTAATTACGCAGATTTCCAAATGCAAGCAGACGCTCATCATTGAAGGTGGGCTCGATACTGAACGCCAACGCAATGAAATTCGTCGCATGCTTTCACAAGCTGGTTATGCGCCGATTCTCGTCTGGATTCAGACTGATTTGAATGAAATTAAACATCGCATGCGCCATAAATACAATAAACTCGAAGAAGCCAAGATTGCGCTCGCCAATTCCTACAAGAAAATCGAAGCGCCGTCCGACGACGAAGATCCACTAGTAATTTCTGGCAAACATACTTTCCAAACTCAATGCAAAAATGTCCTTAATGGGCTATCTGAGCGCCGCAAGAAATAATGACTTTCACCGACTCCGAGTTTGGCGAGGTGGTGATTCGCAAAAACGCGTGGTCGACCCGCCCCAAGTTTTCTGTTGCTACCTCCGGAAAATTAACGATTTCTGCGCCACCGCATACTACGGTTTTTCTCGCGAAGCGCTGGCTAAATGCTTCACGCGCCGAAATTCGCGCTAAGTTACCAATTAAAGACCCCGCCACTCAACGCGCCCGCGATGCTGCCAAGAAATTATTAACGAAGCACGCTCGTGAATATTTACCATATCGGCTCGAATTCTGGGCAACCAAATATGGCTATCATTATACTGGCGTCCGTTTATCGCATGCCAATACGCGTTGGGGTTCGCGCTCGTCATCCGGTACAATTTCGCTCAATATTGGCCTAATGAAAGTACCCGAGCCATTGCGCGATTATGTAATCCTACATGAACTGGCGCATATTAATCATATGGACCATTCCGAAGCCTTTTGGGCGGAAGTGGCTGAGCATGACCCAAATTATCGCCGTCATCGCCAGTTGCTTAAGCAATATTCTCCCGGCGTATAACATTACGCTACGCTCGCTTGCCCCGTCAGTGTTTTTATCACGGCCAAGCGACTTTACGCTATAATATGCTTATGGCAACTCACTTTATCGACATCCTTAGTCCGCATTATCAAGACCTATTACAGCGTTGCGAAAATCGCAAAATTTCCGTTAATCTCGATGTCCAAAATCTCGCTGTTGCGATTCGCGACGAGAATATTGCGTTACTTGAGCGTTTTTTGGCGACCGAAATTCGTCGCGCACTGAAAAATTGTGCAGCTGGCGATAAAATTACTTTATCCGAAACCGACGACACTGACGCGATTCGCATTTCAGTCAAAAATTCCGGCGCCGAGACATTGCCGCCAGACGAGAAAGCGCGCCTGGTCGCTGCCGGCTTCGAGGTTCGCGCTCGTTTTGGCTACGATACGATTATTACCTTGAAGCTCGCTAAGTAATTGGCATGACGGCGCCGTGTTTTCTCGCATGGCCGTCATGAGCTCTCGCATGTCTATTCTTGTTAGGACGCGACGCGTAACTCTATTTCTCGCAATCTTCCAGATAAGACATACATTTATAACAGCTCAAAACGCCACGCGACGCGTCGCATTGCAATAATGGCCATATGGCCAAGTGCCTTATCTGCGTAACCGCGAAAAGCAGCGTTACGCGTCGCGTCCTATATGGAAACAATGATAGAAAAGACCCACATTCAGTCTACGGCACGTCGAGATTCATATAAAAAATCGCAAAAAACAAAAATCATCACACTTATGCTTTTAAAAATCCCGCGTAGCAAGCACAATCAACATCATGCAGGATTTCCCCGAGACATACCCAAGTATCGAAGAACTTGCCAGCGGCGAGTGTCATTACATTCTGACCCAAAAGCCATGGCAAGATTTCTCGGAGTTACCAAACAAACTGTCAGCCGTAAGCTCAAATTCCACGTCATAGGCGCACCTTACAAAATTCTCCACAAACATTGCATTACGAAAAATCACAAACCGAAAGCCGTGCCAGTTCGCTATTATGAGCTCGATGCACTTTACCAAATAGCGGTCAGCACCGACACCGCCAAAGCCCTACGCGTCGCTAGCATCCTCAAAGACCGCAATTCGCGCTACAATATCGCCAAAGCCGTCATTAATCGGAGACACATGGCGGTCATCTGCCTAGATTGACGCCACCGCAAAAAACAGCAAAAAAGAACAGGGGAGCCATATCGAACTCCCCAGCCCTGCATCAAATCTAAATCGGGTTATTGCTTATGCAACTTTATCGCAAAGCCACCACCAGGCGCCATATACATTTCGAGTCGATCCCCCTGGCGCAACACTTTTTCCTCAATCTCATAGCCCATCGGATGGTCGCGATAATGCGCATCGTCCGAATCACGGTAAATCCGCGCCACATAATTCACCTGTGGCTCCAAGAAATCAATATACAGCTCAACTTTACGACCTTCTTCATTTGTCACGCCGCCGATATACCAATCTGAGCCATCCCATTCTTGTCGCGCCACGACATAATACTTACCGATTTCACCCAACAACGGCACCGTGCGTTCCCACGCCAGTGGTACATCACGAATGAATTCCCACAAATCCGGATATTCACGTTCGTAAAACTGTGGCCGGTCCGCCGCCATCTGCATCGACGAATAAATCGTCACATAATAAGCCAGCTGACGCACAATCGTTGTTGCCATTCGTTTCGCGAAATTCGAAACATCCAAAATTCCCGGCGTATAATCCATGCCACCCGCCAACAAACGCGTAAATGGCAAGTAGCAAGCATGCGACGGCTTTAATGCACCCCCTTCATATTCCTGCCCACGCGCACCTTCACGTGTCATCAAATTCGGCCAGGTTCGTTCAATGCCTGTCGACTTAATTGGTTCATGCACATCCAGCATAATCTGATATTTTGCCGCCAATTCCAATGCGCGCTGATAATGTAGTACACCCAACTGCGAATGATGGTATTCACGCCGGCCATTAATTGTCATCTTCGAGCCAGCATAGCCAGATTTAATATAGCGCACGCCATATTTCTTATAGTAACGGTAGGCATCCTCGAGTTGCTGCTCGTAATTATCAATAAAACCAACCGTTTCATGATGCCCGATCAACTCTACGCCGTTCGCATGGCCGTAATCCGACACAACTTGCATATCGAAATCTGGCGTCGCTTCCATAAATTTATTCGATACGCCGTTTTCCAGCCAGTCACCTTCCCAGCCGTCATTCCAGCCTTCAATCAATAGGCCCGTAATGCCCAGATTCTTACATGAATCAATATATTGCATTGCATGCTCGGTCGTTGCACCATGCCGCTCGCCTGGCGCCCAAGTCCATTCGCCAACATACATCGCCCACCAAATGCCCAAGAATTTCTTTGGTTCCACCCACGAAAAATCCTCGCGCGGCGGGTCATTCAAATTCAGCATCATTCGGCTAGTCGTCAAGTCCAATGCATCATGCCCAATAATCACCGTCCGCCATGGTGTCGAGAACGGCAGTTCAACATAAGCGCGCATTCCATCCGACAGTGGCGTAATGTCCGCTTTCAGCGATTGATTATTAATCTTCAATGTCATCGCGCCATAGTTATACAGCGCCGCTTCGTGAATCGCGATAAAGTTATTCGTTGGCGTCTGAATCGTCAATGGCGTATGCACCGATTCTGTCAAACTATAAACCGGATGCTCAACATAATCATACTCATAACGGTCTGGCTGATATGCCGGAATGCTCCACGAGCGGCTGTTCGAATCCACCGAGAATTCCGTTAACTCATCCGAAATTACCAAACGCTCCATCTCTGGTTGCGGCGGCACTTCGTAGCGGAAAGCAAAGCCTTCATCATATACTCGAAAACGCAAAGTCAAAAGTCGTGAGGGTTTTTCGACTTCTTCCAGATAAATTGCAGTTTCGTTATAATTATTCCGAATCACATGCTGCTCGCCCCATTGCGCTCGCCAAGTATCATCAAATGAGCGCGAATAGGCGCGCACCAGCGAAAAGCCATCCGCCAGCGGGGAAGCGTCTTTCAACATTAGTCCCAAGCGCGACTTGCGCAAGATAATCTTGTCATCACGTTTGGCATAATAAAATATTTGTCCATGGTCAAGCATGAACGTTGCAACTACCCGCCCATTCGGCGACTTGACATCAAAGACTGCATCCGTCTTTGGCTTTCTAAACAAATCCCCGAAAAAGCTCACAATTTACCCTCAATTAGCATAAGAATATTGTAACACAATTTCAAAACGCTCGTGTATAATATTGCTAATGTTATGGCTAATCCTCTCCATCGTGAATGCTGCCGGCTATGCCATCTGCGGCTTCTTCGACAATTACATCACCGATGTCATTTTTAAAGGCAAAAAACAAGAATCCATTAAACTGTTCTATGGCATCTCTTATCTTTTGACCACTGCTGTCTTATTTTTGATCTTCGGCATCGAAGACATGGGTTGGTCGCGCGTCGCCTGGCTATTGCTCGCTGGTGTACTCAGCTCGACCGCTTCGATTCCATATTACCGCGCACTCAAAGACGAAGAGACTACTACTGCCTCCGTCTTCCTCCAGCTCACGCCAGTAATCTATCTCATTGCCGACTGTGTAATTTTTGGCCAGCAAATTACCAAGCTACAACTGTTAGCCTTCTTAATTATTATCATGGCGCCCGTCGTTATCGTTTTCTCACGCAAGCGTAAGCATAGCCGCAAACTCGAACTCAGTTCCGCTATCGGCTTTCTACTCTACGTTCTACTCGCCGCTGCATCAGGTGTCATTACTGCGCATGCTGGCGAAGGCTTCGCATTCACTACGACCTTTGCCTGGTTCGTACTCGGCCGCGGCATCATGGATTTAATCTACTATTTCGCGCATCCAGACTGGCGCAAACGCTACAAATATGTCAACCAGCACGACGGCAAGCGCCTCAATCTTTCACTTTTCGCCGCGCAGACGATCTTCCTTATCGCCGAATTTGCTGGCCGCTACGCGCTCATCATCGGTACGCCCGCACTCGTCTCCGTCATTTCCAACGCGCTCGAAATGATTATTGTTTTCATACTCGGCATCATTCTCTCCATTATCGTGCCAAAATTTGGTCGCGAAAAACTCTCGCGACATATCATTCTCGCGCACCTCGTCGCCACCATCCTCGCCGTCGTCGGTATCGTTATGCTACAATAAGCTTATGGAAAATCTCGACCCCAATGTGCCAATCGTAACCCTCGCTAGCATTCTTATTGGCGTCATTCTCGCCTTTGGCGGCTACCGCTTAAAACGTATCGCCATGTCGATTATCTGGTTCGTGATTGGCTATAGCGTCGTTCAAACTTATGCGCCAAATTTAATCGCTGATCCCTTCTGGCAATTCGTCTTGCAAATCGCCGCTGGCGCGTTATTATCACTCGTCGGCCTCTCAATCGAAAAGCTCGCCGTCTCACTCACCGCTGGCGTGGTCGTCTTCTGGTTCGTTCTCAATCATTTCGGCCCCGCTACTAGCTGGACTTTGCCCGCTATCGCCATCGCTGCCGGCGCAGTCGCTGGCATGATTGCTGTCTGGATGATGAAACCAGCAATTATTATTTTTACTGCCATCGAGGGTGCCAATCTCATCGCCAGCAATATTATCACGCTGCTACCTAGCAATATTACCGCCGCCGTACCGCAACTTTTTATGATTTTATTCTTCATCATCTTCGCTGTCGCTGCTAGTTGGCAATGGCATAGTTGCAAGAATATCGAATAAAAATCCCCCGCAACGGGGGATTTTTTTACGACTCCTTATGACTTAATCGCGACATCTTTAAGCAGGCTCAGCATTAAATCGCGACTCTCCTTATCTAACTCCGTCATTTTTTTCACTACATTCACTAGATTTTTGAATTTCGTCAGCGTAATTGTATCCGTAATATTACAACCCTCAATCACGCCAAAGAAAGCATCGGTCATCTTTTTACGCTGCGCATCATTATGCGTATCTAGCCAATGCCACAAGCGGCGCTCAATCTCTTTGCTATGTTCCGAGCGCGCACCGCGCAACAAATGGTCGCCATTCACTTGCCAGGTCAAAATGGAATGTCCAAGCAAATTTTCTTTATCCGACTTAACTACCCGATAGCTGTCATTTCGCATCATCATTCCCACAATCGAACAATGCGGCACAATATGCATATAACGCTGCTTTACCCGCGCATAATCTTCCGATTCAAATTCCGCCTCGCGCAGTCCCGGTCCATCATTATTATAAACTTTCTGCACCTTCAGCCATTTCGTGCGCTTCATTTTCATCGCTGCCACCAACGCCAAATTACCACCTTTGGAATGCCCACCAATCACCACTTTCGGCCCAAAGAAATGTGTATGCGCATTCACATATTTAATCGCTTCTACCTGCGAAGGCACCGGAAAAGTATGCGCCAATTCAAAATCTTCGCGCCAACCCGAAATCTGCTCATCCGTCCCCTCAAAAGCAATATAATCCAAGCGCCGCGTCACATGAAACAGCATCGCCGAAAACATCATCCGCCGATTCGTGTTGTAGACATAATTCGTCACCAAAATATTCCGATAGCGCTCAGCTTCGACCACTTTCTCCAGTAGACGATAAGCATCACCTTGCGCCACGCCTCGCGTTCGCTGCTCTTTATAAGTATGATGCATTAAGAAATTTCGACCAATCTGCTCAATCGTCGCGCCATTTTCGCCAATTTTACAATCCGAATAATCCAAATAAGTCAGCAGGGAAAAGGCTAAATTATCAATATCATTAAAGCCCTTGCGCGCAAAAGTCAAATGCCCGTAGCGATCAACATAATCCAGAATGTTTGCCATATTTTCATTATACAACTATTGACTTATTTTGCAATCTGTGATATAATAAAAAGACACACTGCTTTTGACTAGTGTTAGTTCCTATTCTTGCGCCCGACAGCGGGCGCTGCACCTTAAAAGGAGAAATAGATATGGCAATTCTTGGAAATGATTGCGCTGTAATCAATCAACGTAACGCCGATATTCTGAATGCGGCCGAAAAACTTGTTAACGCAGTACTCGGTATGCCGACTAAATACCTGTCCGGAGAACTCTCCGACGCGACTAAAGCTATGCGCGAAGCAGTTAAATGCAGAAGCGCCAACAAAGTCATTGCGCACGCCAAACGCCTCATCACGGACGTCGAGTTGCATCCGCGCGGCTATATGAGCACTGAGGCCCTCGAGGCTGCTACTTCATTAAAAACGCTCGTGCGTAGTTACATTTAATCCGTTGAATGCGGCGTCATATCTTGCCATTCGTGGCGTCGTATTTATACCCCCTCCTAGCACCCCTAGCCCTTCAGCGGCTAGGGGCTTTTTCTTGTTTGCGATTTTATTCGCACGCCCATTCAGGCGTGATGATATTGATGCTCAAGATAAATCTCTTGCGCGCGATAGACTTGTTCCGACAGAATCAGTCGACAAATTTGATGCGGAAATACCAACTTTGACAAACTCCAGACCAGATTTGCCCGCGTCATCATCTCTGGCGGAAAGTGCCCATACGCACCGCCAATCACAATCACTACATTGCGCCCCGTTTCCAACGGCATCTTCAGCGCCGCCATAAATTCTGGCGAACTCAGCATCTTGCCATGCTCATCCATTAGGATCATAAAATCATCCGCCTTGAGCTGTGCTACTTTTTCTGGCAACTTTTCTTCCTCGACGAATTGCCATTCAAGATTAAATGGCTTACGCAAACGCTTCTCGTACTCCGCACAAGTCTCTGCTAGCCAACTCGGATGTTTTTTACCACCCGCAATTACTCTAATCATATTAACATTCTAGCACCACTCAAAGTTACACGTCGCGCCCCTGACCAGAAACACCCAAAAGACTCTGCTTGCGCCGGAACGGCCACCAGCTTGAAGCTTGAATTTTTGCCCAAATCATGCTACAATCAAACCAGTTACCAAAGACAGCGGCGGTGTTCAAACACTTAATCATGCCGCCGAGGAAAATATTTCTTGTAAATTGGTGACGTTGTCTACCCGCATAAAAGCGGGGAAGATATTAACATTCTGGCTACAAAATTAATACCAAAAGGAGATTTCTATCTATGGCAATTAGCAAAGATAAGAAACAACAATTGGTTGCCGACTTAAACGAGCTGCTCAGCGATGCAAAAATGACGGTTTTTGCAAAATACCAAGGCCTCACGGTCGCGGAAATGCAAGAACTCCGTCGCGCTGCCCGCGAGAATAATGTCAAAATTAAAATCGTCAAGAACCGCCTTGTCCGTGTTGCTATGGGCAATATCGCGGTTTACAAAGACACCGATACGACTGCGCTCGAAGGCCAACTGCTTTATGCCGTCTCTAACGACGACGAAGTTGCCCCTGCTCAGGTTTTGGCGAAATTCGCCAAAGAGCATCAAGCGCTCGAACTCAAAGGTGCCTTTAGCGGCGCTGGCGCAACGCTCAGTGAAACTGACGTAAAAGCCCTCGCAGATCTGCCAAGCAAAGACCAACTCATTGGCCAAGTTGTGGACATGCTCCTCAGCCCAGTCAACGATATTACCAACGGTCTCTCTGGCAATCTTCACGCTTTGCTTGACGGCATTGCCGACAAAGCAACCAATTAATTTATTACCAACCACTAATTTTTAAAGGAGTCTAACATGGCTGCTGATGTAAAGAAACTAGCAGAGGAATTGGTTAAGCTCACCGTCCTCGAAGTTAACGAGCTGAAAAATGTTCTAAAAGACGAATATGGCATCGAGCCAGCGGCTGCCGCCGTGGCTGTCGCTGCTGCACCTGCTGATGGTGCTGCTGCCGCTGCTGATGAGAAGAGCGAATACAACGTTGTTCTCAAAGACGCAGGCGCACAAAAGATTGCTGTCATTAAGGCAGTTAAGGAAGCTACCGGTCTTGGTCTTGGCGAAGCTAAGGCGATCGTTGATGGCGCTCCTGCAACCGTTAAAGAAAAAGTTGCCAAAGACGAAGCTGAAGCTCTCAAGAAGAGCCTCGAAGAAGCTGGCGCAACTGTCGAACTCGCTTAAGTTCTATCAAAATTTTAGTCAGAATGTTATAGATAAAACAGCCCCGCCAAAAGGGCTGTTTTTTTGACGCTTTTTCAGAGAAAAGCATGAGCGACTTTGTGCTAAACTTAAGCTAATATGGCGCATACTTATTTAATCGGCGACGAACCTACCACCGAATCCGACCAAGCTGCTCCTCGCGCAGATGATGAGCGCACTACCGCCGCCATGAGCGTCTCACGGCGCATGTTCGACCAGGCTGAAACCGACGATACGCCCGCCATCGAACGCGTATATCATGCTCAGGAAGGCGTCGTTACACACAACATTGAACATGCCCATGGCAGCGCTGGTGCTCATCCTGCCTTCCAGATTGACGCCAATTTTGCCGCCGACATCAAACGCCGCAATGCCGCCGAACAAGCCGCCCGCACTCAAGAACGCAAACTCGCCGAGCAAAAAGCCGCCCAATCGCGTGCTCGCCGCAAAAAACGTATCGCCCAAAAACTCGCCGAGACCCAAAGCCTCGACCCAAAAGAGATTGAAGCCCAATTACTTGCCGAAACGCGCAGTAAAAATGATCACCAACTTTACCCTGACGCCAAGCCAATCGCGAGCGAAGTCGAACAGGCCATTTGGGAGAAGCGCAAAAACAAGGGCGCGCAAATCGCTGGCCGCGCCCGACTCTTCTATGTCCAAAATGCTAATCTCGAAATGCTTTTACGTATCGCCCTAATCCTCCAAATCGTCTGCCTCGCTATCTTTCTTTTGCTCAGCATCATCAGTGCCACCGTCGCCAAGGTTACTGATTGGTCAATTGCCTATGTCTTGATCGCGCTCGCGGTTGCCGCTACGATTGCGCTGCTTTATGTAGCCGGCGAAAGTAGTGATGACCGTCAAATCCCCTCCGATCTTAAAAATGAATATTTGCTCGCCTCACTCCTCCCCGGCCTTATTTTGCGTTTAATCTTCATTACTTATATCGCAAAAATGCTCGCCATTATTCCTTTTATTAGTGTGCTCGGCGCTTTCGTTGGCGCAATCATCGGCGGCGCACTCCATTATAGCTTCATCAACGGCTACGGCATCTTTACTGGCACGCTCACTTCGTTTATCAATACTTTTATTTATACAATCTACATTGTTACTCCCATCGTCATTTCCACTTATAGTGGCCAACCCATCACCTCTTATATCTTCATCGTTTATATCGCACTGTTCTTTGTTGGCGATCGCATTGCTGGCGTGCTTGCTACTGGGCGCTGGTGAATCACGCTCACGTAAAAAGTCAATGGTAAAAAATACAACATTCTGCAAGCTACCCCATATTTTATTGTGGAAAAGTGCCTAACACTCTTATTGACAAAAGCGCCCGCAAAAATATATCATATAGTAAATAACTAACACAGGCAGGATGCGAGGTATGTCTGAGATATCAGAAAAACAAATAAAGAGATTGCGCAGTCTTCTCACTGAAGCAGAGACGAATCTTTCTGCTGCGAAAGAATTATTAACTTCTATGCTAGGCGATGGCGATATTATCACTGCGCCCGCTAGCACTGTCATCGATAGCCCAGACGGGAAGATTATCGAAGGCGTGTTTGATGGTCAAATTATGATTGGTCCAGACGGGAAGAACTATCCTGTCCCAGCTAACTATGCTTCGAAGTCCAAGTTGGTCGAAGGCGATATCTTGAAACTAACTATTGGCGAAAATGGCAAATTCCTCTACAAGCAAATCGGCCCAGTTGAGCGCAAAACCGTTATCGGCACACTCACTAGCCACGACGACCAATATTTCGTCGAAGTAAATGGCAAAGAATACAAAATTCTTTACGCGTCCGTGACTTATTTCCGCATCAAAGTCGGCGATCAAGTTACCGTCATTATCCCCGCCGACAACAATGACGCCACTTGGGCCGCCGTTGAAGCTAGCCTATAAATCATGACAAAAAAATAACTCCAGTCCGCATCGCTGGAGTTTTTTATAGACTTTCGAAAAACATCACTGATTCACTAATCGCAATATAGCAGAAGAGTAGCGCCGAACAAGCTAATGCAATTAATGGCGCTAATGCTACCGCATACTGAGTCTTCGTGCGATAAATTCGTACTAGCGCAAGCACTAGCGCGATTGTCGCAAAAGTCGGCGCGCCCAGCACGGCGATTACATCGATATCATCCCAGCCACCTTTTATCGTCAGCATCGCAAAGAAAAGTAACCACGCAAACGAAATACTCACACAAGCCACATCCGCCGCTCTGAGCATGCGCGCAATTTCTTGTTTCTGTTTTTTCGTTTTTCTTTTCGGCATTTTCTAGGATTATAACACAAGCGTTTTTAATCCACCAAACACCGTCATCGCATGTCATCACTTTGCCGCCATCAGCACATTTACTTATTCCGTGCTACACTAGCATTAACATTAATAAGAGGTAATTCATGAGTAAAGAACTCAAAACTTATTTAGCGGAAGCCCTCGGCACTGCCATTCTGGTCTTCTTCGGCTGCGGCACCGCTGTCGTGTCGAGCGGCAACCTAGTCGCTACCGCACTAGCTTTTGGCCTCGCCGCCATTATGTCTGCTTATATCATCGGCGATATTTCCGGCAGCCACATTAATCCCGCCGTTTCTTTTGCCATGCTTCTGCGCGGAAAATTAAACTTTAAAGATTTTGGCGGTTACGTGATTGCGCAAGTAATCGGTGGCTTAATCGGCTCGACCTTGCTTTATCTTATCCTCAATCTTGCCGCCGGCATTGGCACGAATAATCTCGGCGCCAACGGCTACGGTGATGGTTACGGTCTCGAATTAAATGCATGGGGCGCATTATTAGTCGAAACTATTCTTACTTTTGTCTTTGTTTATGTCGTAATCAGCGCTACCTCTGCTAAAAATAAAAGCCCACTCTCGAATGTCATCATTGGCCTCGCACTAACTTTTGTGCATATCATTGGCATTAATCTTACCGGCACTTCCGTTAATCCGGCCCGCAGTCTTGCGCCTGCGATTTTGCTCGGCGGCACCACACTTAGCCAGGTCTGGGTCTTCATTCTTGCGCCATTTCTTGGCGCCGCACTGGCGACTTTTACTTACGACGCACTCAATGCCGCTGACCAGCAAAAAGTTACCCGCATTAAGTCCGGCAAGTAGCCTCGGCTCGCCCACATCCACGCCCAAAACATGCTAAGATAGACTTAATGAAGGCGTTGTATCGTAGATATCGCCCCAAGACTCTGGGCGAGGTTGTTGGGCAAGAGCAAATCACTGATGTTTTGAGCAACTCGCTCAAGAATGGTAAAATTTCGCACGCTTATCTTTTTATTGGTCCGCGTGGCACCGGCAAAACTTCCGTCGCTCGCATTCTTGCGCACGAAATTAATGGTTTTAAATACGAGCTTGAGGATAATTACCTCGACATTATCGAGATTGATGCCGCCAGCAATACTGGCGTCGACAACATCCGCGATTTGCGCGAACGCGCCATGATTGCGCCGACTAAAGGGAAGTACAAAGTCTATATTATCGACGAAGTACATATGCTTTCCAAATCGGCATTTAATGCTTTACTTAAGACGCTCGAAGAGCCGCCGGCTCATGTTGTCTTTATTATGGCTACAACTGATGCCTACAAAGTTCCCGTTACAATCACCTCGCGCAGTCAGACTTTTACTTTCAAACTCGCCGATCCAAGCACGATGTTTGAGCATCTCAAAAAGATTGCTAAAGCCGAGAAAATCAAAATCGACGATGACGCACTCAAATTAGTCGTCAAACGCGGCGGCGGTTCTTTTCGCGATTCGCTCAGTCTACTCGACCAAGTTTCGACACTCAGCGACGAAAAGATTGACGCTGTGCTAATTACTAAAGCGTTGGGATTGCCGCAGTCCGAAGCTGTTATAAATATTCTGAACGCTTACGCCGCTGGCGATACAGTACGCATTCGCACGCAGCTACAGGAATTACTCGACTCCGGCGTTAAAGCGGAAATTATTGCCGACAATCTAATTTCCGAAATTGTCGCCAATCCGCAACCAGTGCACTTGCCATTGCTCGACCAGCTGATTGAAGTTTCTCGTTCGGCTTATCCGCATGTCAAATTACTTTTGGCACTCTGTTTGCGCAATTTAGCGCCTGCCATTTCTATTTCGCCAACGCCGATTATTCGCAAAACCGTCACTGCAGCTACAGCGACCACCGGCACCACTGCAGTCGTCTCAGTCGCCGCAGCCAGCTCTGCGCCATCTTCCACACAAGGACACGACGCATCGCCCAAAGTTACGCGTCGCGCCCCAGCCGAAGACACAACGACAAAGCCTTCAGCGAAAGACGTACCAGCAGAGCCAGAGACAACAAACGCGGTAACAAAAACCGCAGAGTCGATAACAACAGAGCCGCCGGCTCGAGCAACCATCACCGACCCCGCCGAACTTTGGAATCAAATTCTTCTGCATATCCAAGCAACCAGCCCCATGTCCTACGATTTCTTCGCCGATTCCGACTACACGCTCAAAGACGAAAAACTCACCATCTACGCCAAGCGTAAATTCGCCAAAAATCAAATCATTAAACGTCTCACCAATATTGCCGAAATTTTGCCAGAAAATTATACAATAGAAGTTAACGACCAAACACTCAATAAAGATGCCGACATGGCCGCAATTGCCGCATTAATGGGTGGAGGAGAGGAGGTAAAAATCGATGAATGAGCAAAAACCTAGAGCAGATCGTATCCCGCCGCAAAATCTTGAAGCCGAAAAATCTTTGCTCGGCGCCATCCTTATTTCCGAAGAAGCCTTGCCGGATGTCACCGAAATCGTTAAACCAAAGGATTTCTACGACGAACGTCATCAACACATTTACAGCGCGATGTGGAACCTTTATGAGCGTCACCGCCCCGTCGACCTCGTGACTGTTAGCGATGAATTAAAGCGCAAAAAACTCATCCAAAAGGCCGGCGGCTCCGCTTATCTTTCTGAGCTCGCCAACTTTACGCCCGTCGCAGCACACGCTAAAGATTATGCCGAACGCGTCAACGAAGCTGCCGTTCGTCGCCGCCTCATCGCCGCCGCTGCCGCCATCACCGAAAATGCCTTTGACGGCAATTCCGAAACACTCGAATTACTTGGCGCAGCTGAACGCCAACTCTTTGAAGTTTCCGAACAAAACGTACACAATGACCTCGTCTCAATTTCCGATTTGCTCTCCGAGACTTTTGATCGCCTCGAAGAGCTGCACGAAAACAAGGGCAGTATCGCTGGTTACAAAACTGGCTACCCCGATCTCGACCGCATGACCGCCGGTTTTCACAAATCCGATCTGATCATTCTCGCCGCGCGCCCAGCTATGGGTAAAACCGCACTCGCACTCAATTTCGCTAGCAACGTTGCGCGCATCAATAATAAAGCTGTTTTAGTTTTCTCGTTAGAGATGGGTCGCCAGCAGCTGATTAACCGTATGCTCGCCGACGCTTCCGGCATCGACTCCTTCAAACTTGACACCGGCGGTTTTTCTGGCGACGATTTCTCGCAAATTTCCGAAGCTATGTCGGAACTGTCCGAATTGCCGATTTTCATCGATGATACCCCGGGCCTGACCGTTATGGAAATGCGCACTAAAGCTCGTCGCGCCGCTCATGACCACGAGATTGGCCTAATCGTAGTCGACTACCTGCAGCTAATGTCTGGCTCATCCAAACGCGCCATGGATAACCGCGTGCAGGAAATCTCCGAGATCTCCCGCGGTCTTAAGTTAATCGCCCGCGAGCTGGATGTACCGGTCATCGCTTTGTCACAGCTCTCGCGTACTGTCGAGTCACGCTCGCCGCAAATTCCAATGCTCTCCGATTTGCGTGAATCCGGCTCCATCGAGCAGGATGCCGATATTGTCATGTTCCTTTACCGCGAAGATTATTACAATCCTGAAACTGAGCGCCAAAATATTACCGACTTAATTCTCGCTAAGCACCGCCGCGGCCCAACGGGTAATGTTGAACTCTACTTCGATAAAGCCCGCGTACGCTTTATGTCACTCGACACTAAGCACGAATAAATGCTCAACTTGTCGAGCACATCGCGAATATGCTAAAATTGATGCAGTGAAACAGCGTTCTCCGAAACTTTTTTTATACCGCTATCGCTTCATCATTGGCTACGCCGCCTTAATGATCGTCTTTTTTGGCTTATTAATTTTCTTGCCCAACATTGCGCCAAACGGCCTCAGCCAAGACGAGATGCAATCCGTTATCAATGCCGACCAAATCCATACTAGCTTAATCAGTGATGGTGCCGTCATTAATCTGCCCTATCTCCTACTTCAAAAAGCCAGCATCTCACTTTTTGGCCTGTCATTGCTTTCAATTAAACTACCATCCATCATTATTGGCGTATTTGCCGCTTTCTTCATTGTCCTACTCCTGAACCGCTGGTTTAAATCCGATGTCGCTATTGTTGGCTCCATTCTAACCACACTTTCAACCGCTTTTCTTTTCCTCTCTGGCCACGGCACGCCAACCATCATGTATGTTTTCTGGCTCGCCGCTATTCTTTGGCTTGGTTCCAAAATTGTCGGCAATGACCACACGCATCCACTGCTCGTCATCAGTTTTGTTCTTTGCCTTGCACTCTCGATATACACACCACAACTCATCTATGTTTCTATTGGCATCGGCATCGCCGGCCTCGCCCACCCACATTTACGCTACGCCCTCAAACAACTCAAACTTTACCAGCTCATTATCTGTTTCTCCGCCTTCGCGCTCGCCATTCTACCGCTACTCATCGCCTGCATTTTTAACCACAGCATCATTCGTCAGCTGCTTTTCATGGAAGATTTTAGCTTTAGCAATTTCATCAATAATATCTCCGCTGCTTTTGCGCCATTTTTCTCCTTTAGTCTCGCCTACGACAGCATCTATCTCGCGCCTTTCTTTGGCCTCGCTACAATCGTTTTAGTTATTTTTGGCATTCTCGCTTCGATGGGGCAGCTCTTCACCTCACGCAACACCGTCATCAGCCTGCTCACCATTTTTGCCATTATCATTTCCGGCTTCAATCAATCCGTCGCCATCTCTATCATTTTGCCAATCGCTGTACTAAGCACCGCCGGCCTCGAATCCGTCATCGAAAAGTGGCATTCGCTCTTCCCGGAAAACCCTTATGCGCACTTCCTTGGCACGACACCTATTGTTATCGTTGTCGTTACAATTATTGTTTCTGGCTTGATGCATTTCGTTTATGGTTATCACTACACGCCGCGGGTCGCCAAGAATTTCACTAACGACCTGACGCTCATTCAAAACCATCTCGAAGGTGGCACAATCTTATTAATTAACCCTGAAACCGACAATTATGACTTTTATAAATTGCTCGAAAATTACAGTAGTTACACCGTATTAACCGAACTACCTGAGCGCATCGAGGAAGCGCCAGTTGCTGTTCTCGGTAGTACTTGCGCGGATGAGCGTCTCGAGCTTAAAGAGATAATCACATCGCCAAAGACGCGCAACTCTGATAGACTATATATATACTCAAAGATAACTACTAATACTACCGAACAAGAGGGAGAAGAATAAAATGGGTGCCACGATGGACCAAATGAAAATGTTAAATGAGCTGCGCAAAGCCCAAAAAGAATTAAAGAATGAAATCGTCGAGGTTGAAGCTGGCGACGGCGCTGTTGTTATTCAAATCACCGGCGAGCTTAAAGTCAAAAAAGTTACTTTTGATCCAGAAAAAATTGACCTCGATGACATTCATGAGCTTGAGCGTTGGACCGAAAATGCATTCCGCGATGGTTTTGCCAAAGCACAGGAAATTGCCACCGAAAAAATGAAACCATTGATGGGTGGCCTAGGCAACCTCGGACTCTAATTTATGCTGCCTGCAGCACTTAATGATGTAATTGATGCGCTCGGACGTTTGCCAGGGGTAGGTTCACGCACTGCCGAGCGCTACGCTTATTTTTTACTCAAGTCCGACGCTAATATTGCCGAGAATATCGCTGATGCACTCCAACATTTGCATAGCGGCGTCAAGATTTGCCCTAAAACTTTCGCTATCATGGATGCGAGCGACGACGTCTCGCCCATTTATGACGACCCCACTCGTGACAAGAGTCTCGTGCTTGTCGTTGAAGAACCGCTCGATATTTATGCCATCGAGCGCACCAAATCTTTTACTGGCACTTATCACGTGCTAGGCGGCGCCATCTCGCCGATGGACGGCATTACTGCCGATAAACTCCACATTAAAGAATTAATCGAGCGCGTCGCGGCCGACAATGTCGCTGAAATCATTATCGCCACCAATCCATCCGTCGAAGGCGAATCGACCGCCGTCTTACTTGATAAATTGTTGCACGAAAAATATCCTGAGCTAAAAATCACTCGGCTCGCTCGCGGCTTGCCGCTCGGTGTCTCACTCGAATACGCCGACCAAATCACTTTGACCAGTGCACTCAATAATCGCACACAGCTCTAAAATACAGTCCTAAAAAATCTCCCTCAGCTATCAAGGGAGATTTTTTGTTTTGCGCGAAATAATTATTGTTCGCTCGGCAAAGGGAAGCGCAGCGCCAGCGCGCGCACATCTGCCCTCATCGTTTCTAGCTCACGTTCATCACGCTTGCCAGCACAAATTTCTGCCGTTTTTTGCATCCAATCGGCAATTTGCAGCATCTCTGTTTTGCCTAGTCCGCGCGTAGTCACAGCTGGCGTCCCTAGCCGCACCCCCGACGGCTCGAAAGCTTTACGTGTGTCGTTCGGAATCGCATTCGCATTCAAGGTTAGACCAATCTTATCCAGCGCTCGTTCAAACTGCTTACCATCAATTCCATACGATTCAATCACATTGATCAGAATCAAGTGATTGTCTGTACCATCACCAATCAACTTAAAACCGCGCTCTTTCAGCGCCTCCGCCAGAGTTCGCGCATTCTCAACAATCTTTGCTGCATAATCTCGGAATTCTGGTTGCAATGCTTCGTAGAATGCTACTGCTTTCGCCGCGATCACATGTTCCAACGGTCCACCTTGCGTACCAGGGAAGACCGAACGATCAATCAAGGTCGGGATATTTTCCAGCGTATGTTCCGGTCGGCGCAGCGGGTTACTTACGATGCCCTTACTCAAAATTAAACCACCCCGTGGTCCGCGCAAAGTTTTATGCGTCGTGGTCGTCATCACATGGAAACCGTAATCCAACGGATTTGGATGCACACCGCCCGCAATCAAGCCTGCTACATGCGCCATATCTGCCATCAACAAGCATCCCGGAATTTCGCGACCAATCTTTGCTACGCGCGCAAAATCCGGCACTTTCATAAAGGCTGAATACCCCACCAAAATAATTTTCGGCTGGTACTCGCGCGCCAAACGTTCCAATTCATCATAATCAATGTCGCCCGTCGTTAAATCCGTACCGTAAGCCACAAACTTATAGATTTTTGCACTCTGCGTCACCGGCGAGCCATGCGTCAAATGGCCGCCATGCCCCAGATTCATCCCTAATACAACATCACCCGGTTCTAGCCATGCATTGTAAACTGCGTTGTTTGCCTGCGCGCCCGAATGTGGCTGCACATTTGCATGGTCAGCATGAAACAACCGTCGTGCACGCGCAATCGCCAAGCGCTCAATTTGGTTTGTGTTCTCTTGGCCACCATAATAACGATGCCCCTCCGTCGTACTCGCTAGCACTGCGTCATCATCGCCATCTAAGCCTTCAAAGTTCGGGTAGCCTTCCGAATATTTATTCGTCAGCTCCGACCCCATCGCCGTCAGCACTTCTTTCGATACATAATTCTCACTCGGGATCAGCTCCAAACCTTCACGCTGGCGCTGTTTTTCCGCCGCAATCAATTCAAAAATTTTCTCATCCATCAGAAATAACTCCTCTCTATCATCTTAATCTTGGGTTACTCGAAGTCTTAGATCATATTATTTCGCTCCAAATGAGCTACTGCTTGCATTCATCCCCCCCTTTCTTATCAGTATAACTCATAATTTACCATATTCTCAATTCACCGCAAGCATAAGCATTATGCTAAAATAGTTTTAAGCAAAGGAGTTTATATATGCAAATTACGGTTAAAGGTGAAGCTAGTCGCGCCGTTGCGCCCGACCAGATTATCGCAAGCGTAACTTTTCGCGAGCACGCCAATTCATACGACGAAGTTCTCCAAAAGGGCGTCCAGTCCGTCAAAGATTATCTATATTTTATTGAATCGAATACGGATTTTACTGCCGCCGATTTCAAGACACATGCTTATAATATCCACGAAGAATTCACTACTAATCATCTCGATGCTAAGACCGAACAGGACCTCAGCAAGCAACTCACCCGCCGCGTTTCCAATGGCTTTTATTTTACTCAGCAAGCCTATCTCGAATTTGATTACAACCGCGAACGCCTCGCTAAACTCCTCGTTTTAACCTCCAAAGCCGACGGCAAGCCCCGCTTTTCGATTGATTTTAGTCTGAAAGACCCCAAAGCCTATCAGCGCGGCCTAATTGGCGATGCTTATCACGATGCGCAACTTAAAGCCGAAACGCTTGCCGCTGCTGCCAATAAACATCTGCGCGACTGTATTCATGTTGACCTTGATAGCACGTCTCCGTCTCGCAATTTTGATTATGGCATCACCTACGCCAAGAGTGCACGTTTCGAAGAAGCAACCCCTAGCATCGAAAAGCAGCTCCAGCTCATCGACGAAACTTTTCACCCTAACGACATCTCCATCAGCAAAAGCATTGACGTAGTCTGGGAAACTAGCGATTAACGCTTCGCCCCTTGATTTTTTCGCAAAAGTATGCTATAATAATATTATATCGTTCGCGAAAGGGGGTATTCTAATGACAGCAGCGATAGCTCTTCCTAACATAATGTTTTTCGGCGGCCCTGGCGGGGGCGGACCCGGCGGGGGAGGCCCAGGTGGTCCCGGTGGCGGCCCTGGCGGCGGTTTCGGCGGTCATGGCGGTGGGCCCGGTGGCCCAGGTCATAGCGGCCCCGGACATGGTGGCCACGGCGGACCTGGTCCAAGCGGTACACACGGTGGCGGCCCTGGCGGCCCACATGGTGGTTGGTTTAGCGGTGGCGCGCATGGCGGGCCTGGTGGCCCACATGGACCCGGCGGTGGCCCTGGCGGACCCGGCGGTCCCAATAGGGGTTGGGGGCATGGCGGCCTCTTTGGCGGCTGGTTTGGTCGCGGCGGGTTCTTCGGCTTTGGTGGCCCGCGTGGTCGCGGCCCTAATCCGCGCCCAGGCAGTTTTGCGCCACCGCCCCGTCCTATCCCGCATTATGGGCTTTTCACGCGCATTCGCGCTTGGTTCCATATGTTGGGGCGCTGGTAAAAAACATCAAAACCCTACGGCCCGAGGTTTTCCCTCGGGTCATTTTTTGCTATAATATAAGCATGAGAGATTTCGTAGAATCTAGCGACAACTTCAGCACGACCGGTGGACCAGATTATCCTTATTACTGTACTTTTATTGTCGATAACCAAGGCAGTTTCAAGATTTATGCCAAAGAAGAAAGCGACTGCGACGAAGTGGACCAAAAAATCGCCGAAACAACCGTTTCGACTACCACATCAGAAAGTAATTATTTCGCGGATATTTTCTCATCTAATCTTATTTATGTTTCGGCGGGGCTTGGCATTGCCGCCATCATTTCGATTCTCGCTGGTATCATTATCAATGCAATCAATAAGAAAAAACTTGCCAAAGCTAAACCATAGAGGGAAATATGCGCAAAATTCTTACTAAAATATCTCAATATCTCCTAATCGCAATCGTCGCACTAGCAACACCGCTCACTCAGGTCTACGCCAAAGAGAGTCGTAGCCTAAAAAAGACCTTCGAAGCGACCGCTGGTACCAGAATGGACGACACGCTCATTTATGAAGCTCAGGGAGCATTGGGGAATTTTAGCAAGACTATCAACGGCATCACACTTAAGGCTTGCACATTATCGAATAAATATGGCCTTTGTCTTGGCGGCACACCACTTGGTTCTGGCCCAGTTACTTTTGCTGGCAACCTCGATGATGGCGACAATATCAATCTTGCTTACGATATCACTATTAATGTCGACAGAGAAAAGAAAACCATCGTCCAAGTCTACGATATCGATATTTCCGATCAAGTCGACGATAAGCTGATTTATGATTCGCTTGGCACAATTACGCCGTCTGTTAATGATGAGAAAAATGGTCTCACGCTCTATAGCGGCGATTATAAAGGCACTTATGGCATCCACCTTAAAGGTAAAGCTACGCAAGGCGGTACGATTACTTTTTCCGGTTCCACTACCGACAATGGCGGCGAGGGCTACAATATCAGTTACAACGTTTCCGTCAATGTCGATAAGCCCAGCACCGAGTTGAAACAAAATTTCGAGGCAACCGTCGGCAAGCGCATTAAAAGTACGCTAATATATGAATCCGCCACCACGCTCAGTGAAGTCGATACAGCCAAAAATGGCATCACGCTCAAAACCGGCACAATCGACGAAGGCAAGACTGGCTTGTTCTTAAGCGGCAAGCCAACCCGTTCCGGCACAGTTACACTTACCGGCACAATCGACGAAGGTGGTAATACGGATATTAATTACACTATCACCGTTGAAGTTGCGCCAAAAGCCGACGGCAGTACCGAAGAAGATGATGCCGACGAGGAAGATAGCGCCGACGAGGAAGAAACTATCGACGAGGCAGAAGAGGACAATCACGTCGCCCCCGTCGCCACCAAGCGCAACACTGGTCCCGATTGGACTTCTATTGCTCTGGTTGCTGTGCCGATTATAATCATTCTACTTATCGTCATTTTCATACTTGTTGTTCATAAGCGCAAAAAATCTCGCTTCGTTCAAATGACTGTGCCGTCTGGTCCAAATTCCGCTTTCACAGAAGTTACGCCGCCAAGTGACGCGTCAACCGAGACGAGCACAGTTGCCGATTCG
Organism: uncultured Candidatus Saccharibacteria bacterium; assembly: GCA_964584145.1. Classification (GTDB taxonomy): domain Bacteria; phylum Patescibacteriota; class Saccharimonadia; order Saccharimonadales; family Saccharimonadaceae; genus UBA2834. The sequence continues at coordinate 26,058 of CAZOYU010000011.1, forward strand.
AAGACGGAGGATGCTACGTCAGTCAATACAGAAAGTACTAAGTTAGCCAAGAGCCAAGAGCCAGTCAATACAGAAAGCATCGAACCGACCAAAGACAAATCGGCAGACATTACCGCGACAGATACCACACCAAAAGACAAACCCGCAAGTACCACCCCGACAGATGACGCCACTCCAAAGAACAAAACTATAGACAAAAGCCCGAAACCACAACAGGACAGCTCCGAAGCGGAATTAGACCAACTCGAAGCTGAAGCTCAGCAGGAAAGATAAAGGCGTCCGCATTTACGCCTCGCATTCCTGCACTCGCAAAAGTCAGATACGAATTCATATTCCATCTTGTCGAAACAAGAACTTTTTGAAGAATGGCTTATCCGAATAGTCGACACAAAAAAATATCGCCATAATGGCGATATTTTTATTTAAACAAAACATGGTGGCTCCGGGCGGACTTGAACCGTCGACACAAGGCTCTTCAGGCCTCTGCTCTACCAACTGAGCTACAGAGCCACACTAAAATAAGTATAGCACAGCAACGTTCTCGCTGCAATATCACCAAGGAGCCGTCATCAAAACGCCCCAACCCCTAAACCCTATCTTATGTTAAAATATAACTATCATGAAAAAATTTAATACGTCGCCACTATCTGGCATGCAAGAGCTATTACCAACCGAGCAGGCCGTTTTTGACCAACTCAAGAACAACATTAGCGACGTATACCATCATTACGGCTTCCTTAGCATTGAAACGCCCATCATTGAACGCACCGACATTCTTCTTGCTAAAGCCGGCGGCGATACCGAAAAGCAAATCTACATGGTTTCCAAAACTGCCGAAAGCAGTGATTCTGCCGACCAAGCGCTACGCTTCGATCATACCGTGCCGCTTGCGCGTTATGTTGTCGAACACAACAATGACCTTGCCTTTCCATTCCAAGTTACACAAATTAATCGCAACTTCCGCGGTGAACGCGCTCAGCGTGGTCGTTTCCGCGAATTTTATCAATGCGACGCCGATGTGATTGGCCGCGACAAACTGCCGATTTCCTACGACGCCAAAGTTATCGCCTGCATCTATGCTGCGCTTAAAACTTTCAACTTGCCCAAAATGCTTATTCGCATCAGTAACCGCAAAGTTTGCGCTGGCTTTCTCCAGGCCATTAATGCTAGTGCGCAGACTAGCGAAATCCTTGGCATTATCGATCATGCCGAAAAAGTACCAATTGAGAAAACTCGCACTGCGCTGTCTGAGCTTGGTCTAAATGACGCTCAAGTTGAACAAATCTGCACTTTTATGCACATCAAAGGCAACTACGCCGAAATCGAGAGTGCACTCAAAAATCTTCTCAGCGATCTCACGCCTATTGCCGAAGGCCTAGCCGAGCTCAAAGAGGTTACGGACATTCTCGAAGCCGAACAAACCGGCAATTATATCATCGACTTCATGATCATTCGCGGTCTCGATTATTACACTGGCACCGTCTTCGAAACCATGCTTGAAGATTATCGCGAAATTGGCTCGATTGCTTCTGGCGGTCGCTACGAAAATCTTGCTAGTAATTTTACTGAACAAAGATTCCCAGGCGTTGGCGGCTCGATTGGCCTCACGCGCCTCTTCTTCATTTTGCGCGAATACGGCTTAATCGATATGCAATCCGCCAATCCAGTCGATTATGTTCTTCTGCCACTCAGCACCAACGAATATGCCGCCGCTTTTGCGCTCGCTGCCAAATTGCGCGCACAAGATAAAAGCGTCGATGTCGACTTAACCACACGCAAGCTCGGCGACAGATTTAACCGCGCCAGCAAAATTGCCGACTACGCCATCGTCATCGGCAACGACGAAGTTATCTCCCAAAAATTTACCGCCAAGCAACTCCGAACTGGCGAAGCTCACGAATTAGCTATCTAAATCCACCGCAACGTCATAGCCAGCCCCCCCCAAAAAAACAAGCCAGCCAGCTAGATTCGCACGCGCGGCACGGCCGACACATTTGCAAATTGTTTTTCTTCAACTAAACCCCAGTCCGCCAACACCTCATCAATCCGCTCCAGCACATCCGCCGGCTCATTGCTGCCATCCACTTCACGCACTAAAATATCGTGCTGCGTTAACGTATGAATCATACCAGTAATTTGCTGGTCATAAAAATCCCAGCGCCGCTCAATCGCTGCGCGCGTATCGTCAATCCGTTTCCGCTGCACTAAACGTCGCCACAGCTCACCTCGCGGCACGCGTAGCACAATCGCCCCTGTCAAATTCTGGATCTCGCCATGGTCAATCATCCACATCACTTCACGATAACTCGACGGAAAACCATCCAAAATCACATTGCGCGTTGTTTGATGCGCCTTCTCAAACACTTTCTGCATTAACGCCGTTGTCTTCTTATCATCCGCAAACATACCATGTTCCAGCGCATATTTTAAATCGCGATCCATTGCATTTATCAAAATCTCGCGCGAAGAAATCCATTGCCAGCCATATTTCTTCGCCAACAAATCGCCTTGCACACTTTTGCCACTTCCCGTAGCCCCAAAAAGCGTAATCATATTCTTATCATAACATATTCTGCTTCAACACTCGCTAGCCGCCAGTCAACTGCTAGTCAGCCCCTCCGCAAAAGTGCTACACTAACAAACAAGAGGAGGATTTTCGTGGCACAATTATATTTTCGCTACGGCGCCATGGGCTGCGGCAAGACCATGCAGTTGTTACAAGTGGCATTCAATTATGAGGAACGCGGCCAGACCGTCTGCGTAATTAAACCTGCGACCGATACCAAAAATGGCACTAAGCTACTTACTCGCATTGGCCCCGAGCGCGACACAAATTTTTGTTTTACGCGCCGCACTAATCTTTTTACTAAAATTTGCCAAGAGTATTCTGGCGTCGCCTGTGTTTTAGTCGACGAAGCGCAATTCTTAACACCAAAGCAAGTCGACCAACTTTTTCAAGTCGTCGTCAAGCTTAATATTCCCGTGATGTGCTACGGCCTGCGCCTCAATTTCCGCTTGACCGACGGTGGTTTTGAAGGTGCCACCCGCCTTTTGCAAATCGCCCACAAAATCGAAGAACTCAAAACTATCTGTGATTGCGGCCGCAAAGCTACGCTCAATACTCGCTGGCTTGACGGCAAAATGGTCACCGACGGCCCCGATGTTCTAATTGATGGTACTAGCCAAATTACTTACCGCGCACTCTGCGCTCATTGTTATTTTAAATATAAGGAACTCGCATAATGTATCTCGTAATTGAAGGCCAGGATGCTACTGGCAAATCTACCCAAGTTGAATTGCTCGCCGATTATTTGCGCCAGCAGGGCAAGGAAGTCGTCACAATGCATGAACCCGACGGCGAGCTAGCCTCGGCGCATGTCCTTCGCCAGATTATTAAAGACAAGAATTATAATCTCGAACCGATGACACACGTCTTGCTTTTTACAGCCGCCCGCCAAGAACTTTGGCGCAAGCTCGCCGAGCCAGTTTTAAATCGCGGCGGCTACGTTATTTCGGCACGCAACTGGTGGTCGACGCTCGCCTATCAAGGCTACGGACAGGGCATTTCGCGCAATAAAATCATCCGCATCACCAAAGATGCGATGCCTGATCAATATGTCCATCCTGCTAAATCCGCAATTCTCATCTTACCTGAAGCCGAGCGTCTTGCGCGCCAAGCTCAACGCGACACGCAACTACAAGCCAGCAAGCAGTCCGAAGCTGATACTTTCGAATCTAAGCCTAGCGATTTCCAGCAAAAAGTAAATGCCGCCTATACGCACATCGCGCAAGATTTCCATATTCCGCTCATCGATGCCAGCCCCAGCGTCGACGAGATTCATGCGCAACTGCGCCAGCTTTTCGGAGTTTAAATGCATCCGTCCTGGCAACCCATTCTCCAGCATGAATTTAGCCAGCCCTATTTCAAAGAGCTGTCTCAATTTCTGACTGCCGCTTATGCCGCCAAGACTATCTATCCACCTAAGCAGCAAGTCTTTTCCGCATTTACCACCGATCTTAATCAAATTAAAGTCGTCATTCTTGGCCAAGACCCTTACCATGGCCCGCATCAAGCTAATGGCCTCGCTTTCTCTGTCCATTCCGGCGTCGCGATTCCGCCATCGCTACAGAATATCTTCAAAGAAGCGCATGATGATGTGGACGCCAGCATCCCCACAAGCGGCAACCTCTCCCGCTGGGCGCGCCAAGGCGTGCTCTTGCTCAACAATACACTGACCGTCGAGGCACATCTCGCCGGTAGCCATCGCGGCAAAGGTTGGGAAACTTTCACACAACACATTGTCGAATATCTCAACATTAATCGCCCGCACCTGGTTTTTATCCTGTGGGGCAGGGATGCACGCAGCAAAAAGTCGCTCATCGACCAGTCAAAACATTGCATTGTTGAATCCGCCCACCCTTCGCCACTTTCCGCTTACCATGGCTTCTTTGGATCCAAACCCTTCAGCAAATGCAATGCAAAACTAGCCGAGTGGGGCGAACCAACTATTAATTGGTAAAAATGCGTGAAAAAATCGCAGAAAAGGGCAAAAAGAACAAAAATTACGCGAAAATAGCACAAAATCACATAAAATAGCCCAAATTCGGCCCAAAATTACCTAAAATTGCAAAATACTATTGACTTTTTGGCAAAAGTATGCTACAATCTAATTAATCAGTTGATTGAGGGCGCAGTTGTATGGCTACCAAGCGATGCAGCTCCGTTAAATCAAGCAACTTAACGCAGAAGCATCGCTACCAAGCGATGCTTTTCCGTTATTTAGCCACAATTTCGTTAACTTTTTGCACGCGCTCATCCACAGTCCAAGACGGCTTATCCACATTATTTCACTGAAAAAATTCCGCATTTCAAGACTACCATAAGCATTTGCGCGCACCTATAATATAAGTACGACATCACACTTCGGTCACTGATTGTCGGAGTATACGCCGTCATCCATATCCGTCATTGTATGGGTGGCACCGAGCCGAAATTCATGGCTCACATAAATGACTCCAACCAATTTAAACAAATTCAAGGAGTAATTTATGAAAAATATCATTAACAATCCAGCTCAAAAAGGCGAGAAAGTAGAGGTCATGGCACTGTTCAATTACAGTCGCATTCCATGCCAACCTCTATACTTCCGCAAGGGCGGAGAAGACGAGGTAGAAATCACCGAGACTCTCTCTGAGCGCATCAAATTTGTGGGCGACACCGCCAAGCACATCTTTGAATGCATGATTGGCCGTCGCGAGTGCACACTCGAATTCGACAGCAAATCCCTGGCCTGGACTCTGTTCGAGGCTTAGCGGTCCTCGCTCAAAAATCTGTCGCAGCCCGCGGCAGATTTTTTATGCTCGCCATTTTCGCCATAGTACCATCGCACAAATTATGCTCAGTAAGCAGGGTAGCGCACCAAGCGCAAACGTCACGCCCGTCTCCGGCGAGTCCCCATTGGCATCTTCATCACCGCCACCACCGTCTTCACCATCGCCCGCATCGCCACCATTATCCAAAATTTCCAGCTCATTAAACTCGCCAATCTCCATGTCCGCCGTCGCCCATGCCACCGACAGTACCAATTCGTCACTAAAATCAAGGTCGCTAACTCGCAATTCCCCTTGATTAATCTCTGCATAACCCAAATCAAAGCCATTTAGCCGCAAAACTAAATATTGCGCCGATTCCGGCACATTCAGAGCATTCGTCCAATTCAACACCGCTTCATTATTTTCTTTTTGTGCCACTACACCCACTGGCGCCGACAATACATTCACAATCGCCTCATCCGCCACCACTACAATCTCTATTTGCGTCTCGCCACTCTCACCAAGCGCATCCGTCACGCGTAGTTTCAAGGTATGCTGTCCGACCGCGGTAAAGCTGCGCTCAATCGTGCTACTTCGCGCCGAGCTCCAATATTCTTCATCATCAAAGCTCCATTCATATTTCATAATTGCCGTATTATAGCTAAAACTATTTGCGCCATTAAAGGAAATATTCTCGCCCACTTGCGCATAATATTTATCTAATGGCAACAGCGCCACCACGTCGCGCGACTCCTCCGTACTCGTCGTCAGCACAGCAGTATTCACATTAGCTTTACCCGTCGTCGCGCTACGCGCTAGGCGCTTCTTTAAAATTCCCGTCAGTTGCGTCATTCTACTCACATATTTCGTATGCCCTGACATCACCCATGGGATATTCGTGCTGCCGCAGATATAATCATCGCGCCCACACCACAAGCCATATTTACCCGCTAGCTCGCCATATTGGTAGGGATTACGTGCGCCTAAACTGCCTTTATGCGTGCGACATTCCGGTACGTATACCCGATAACTTGCCAAATTTCGGCCTTTACAGGCATCCGGAAAGGCTCCTGCACCCTCTGGCAAATTTACCTGCGGATCGGCAAATAGCGCAACATATGCCACTTTCTTCGCCAAGAAGCTTGTTACACCTTGCGCCGCCACCATCGCTCCCTGTGAATAGCCCGCTATTACCCAACGCGTATCGGGACATTTCGGTGCAAGATAGTCATAATATTCGCGCAAAGCCGTCACGCCCGCGCGCACACTTCGTCCAAATTCATAATATTTGCCCGCCGACACATAAGCACCAATCGCATTCACGAACGGATCCGTCACCGACACAGCTGGATACTCCAAATCCGTCACACGATAGGAATAACCCAAACGTTGTCCCAGTCAGCCCATCTCCGATTTAAACTTCAGCCACATCTCACTCTGATTCAATTCCGCACCCGAACCGCGCGCAAACATAAATTCAATATCCGCACAAATCGACGACTCGCCCTCACTCGAACCGTTATCCATACGATTCGTACTACCCTCAATTGGCACCAATTCCGCAAAGCAGGGCATAACTCCAATCAAGCAGAGCAACATACTCACGCAAAATCTAATTATCTTCTTCATGCCCCTAGCTTAGCCAGCTCCGCCATCAGAAAAAAGCATAAGTACAATCTTTTCGGCAAACTCTCTACAAGCTCCAGTCAAAATGCTAAAATATCTCCAGTATGACTAGCAAAACTGCGACAAATATTGTTGAAGTTAAACATTTCAAAATGATTTTCGCCGACAAGACTGTGATTAAAGATTTGTCTTTTGAGATTAAGCGTGGCGAAACTTTTGGCCTGCTGGGCAGCAACGGTTGCGGCAAGACAACTACGATTCGTGCGCTGCTCGGGCTCTATCAGCCTACTGCCGGCAAACTACTTATCAATGGCAAAACTTTCACTCCGGGCGACGATATTCGCATCGGCTATCTTCCCGAAGAGCGCGGTCTTTATAAAAAAGAAACCGTCCTCGACACGATGCTTTATTTTGGCCGGCTCAAAGGCCTCAAAAACCCTAAAGCGTGGATTTTAAATTATCTCGAACGCGTCGGTCTCGCCGACCATGCCAAAACCAAAATCAGTAAGCTTTCGCAGGGCATGCAGCAGAAAGTCCAGCTCGGCATCACTATTATGAACAACCCTGAGCTGCTTATCCTCGATGAGCCGACTAAAGGCTTCGACCCAGTCAATCGTCGTCTACTCTTAGATATTATCGACGAACTTCATCAAAAGGGCAGTACCATTATTCTCATCACGCATTACATGGACGAAGTTCAGCAACTCTGCGATCACATTCTGCTGCTCAAAGACGGCGTTGCCAAAGCTTATGGCAGCGTTAGCGAAGTCCGCAAAAAATTCCGCAATCAGTCGCTCGACGAAATCTTCGTGGAAGTCTACGACGAAAAGGAGACCAACTATGCATAAAGTCTGGCAAGTTATCCGTTTTGAAGTCATGCGCAATTTAAAGAAGCCAAACTTCTGGCTAGCCGCAATTTTAGTGCCAGCATTGATGGTAATCTATATTTGGATCGCTGGTCTGGCCGGTTATCAAGCTGGCGAGAGCATTGAAAGTGGCACCGATACCTCAGAACTCTCGCTTGCTATTTATGACGAATCTGGCTATCTTCAAAACACTACTTTCATTAATGCTAACGGCGACGAGCAAAGCCTTGCCAGCTACGACGACAAAGCTAGTGGCATCGCCGATATTAAAGCTCAGACCATCGACGTTTTCTACTATATTCCCGCCGATTTTGCCGAAAATCCGACTGTTGAAATTTATACTAAACCAGAATACGCTTCAATTCTCGACGACTATTCGACGCCTCTGCGCACACTTCTCTCTAGCAGCGCGCTCGCTAATGTTTCCGCCATCGATTATACGATCATCACGGGCGGCATTAGCTACCAAACAACCACTTATGACCACGCCGACGACCATGTTATTGATTCAACCGAAACCATCAGCAATCTCCTAGCACCTGCACTCGCGCTCGTCATGTTCTATTTGCTTATCGTTGTACTTGGTAACCGCATTATCGCTGCTATGACCGAAGAAAAAGAGAATCGCATCAGCGAGCTTGTCCTCACCAGCATCAACCCAACCAATCTCATTGTTGGCAAAATTATCTCATTGATGATTCTTGGCCTCATTCAGCTTGCTGTCCTCGCCATTCCAGTCATCATCCTCTATCAAGTTTGTCTCAAATACGATGCCATCCCATTCGACATCACGCTCAGTCTCGATGCGCTCAGCTTGATTAAATACGCGCTCTTCCTAATTGCCTCGTATTTCCTTTTCACCTCTTTTTGCGTCGCTATTGGCGCCGTCTCGCCTACTGCCAAAGACGCCAATTCTTTCTCGTCCGTCATTATTATTCTCGTAATTTTGCCAATCTTTTTCATCAGTAGCTTTGCTGGCACACCGCAAGCTATCACCTATATTCTCACCTATTTCCCACCGAGCGCACCAATTGCTGCCATGCTCCGCGCCATCTTTGGCGGACTGCCAGAATGGGAATTCTGGCTCGCGCTCGCCGACATCATCATCGTCAGCGCACTCATGACCAAACTCGCCACTTACCTCTTTCAGCGCAACGCAATCGATTTCACCGCAAAAGTTAGTCTTAAAAATTTATTCAGGAGCCCCCGCACCACATGGAAAAAATAAGTATTCTACTCGGTAAAACCATCCAAAAACTCACTCGCCTGCGTGGCAACGGCGGCTCCGCACTACCAGGCCTCGTAATTGAGCGCACAAATCCAAATTTTGTCCGCAACATTCTCTCGAAATTGCCCTATGGCGTCGTAGTGGTTTCAGGCACGAATGGCAAAACTACCACTACCAAAATCGTCACTGAATTACTCCAAGCTCAAGGCCTCAAAGTTTTCACTAATAAATCTGGTAGCAACTTTGTTCGTGGCGTAATTTCTGCCATCCTTAAAAGCATTAAGCTCAGCGGTAAATTCGATTACGATATTGCCGTTTTGGAACTCGACGAGGCACATGCTGTTAAATTCTGCGAAGTCGTACCGATTAATTACGCACTGCTGCTCAATGTCCAGCGTGACCAGCTCGATCGTTTTGGCGAAATTGATCATACCGCCGATTTGCTCCAACAAGTCGCTAGCGCCGCTCAGAAAACCGTCGTCCTCAATCGTGAAGATCCGCGCGTCAGCAAATTACATACCCAACATGCCATCTACTTCGGCCTTTCACCGGCTATGCTCAAACAATTTCCGTCCGACGATAACCTCATCGAAAAATCTGCTACCAAAGTTTCCGACCAGCCCGCCAGCGTTACGTTGACTAAATTACGCGACAATCATGCTAGCTATAACATCGCCGGCAAGTCTTACGACACCCCACTCACGCTCAAAGGTATTTATAATGCCTACAATGCCGCAGGCGCACTCGCACTATGCTGCAATATTTTACCTAGCACCAAGCCGCAAGAATTCATTACTACGCTCGCCAAGATTGAATCCGCTTTCGGTCGCGGCGAGGTCGTTCAAATCAACGGCACCGAAGTCGAAATCCTCCTCGTCAAAAACCCCTCCGCCTTCCAGCTCAGTCTCGCTTCTTTCGCTGACGACCAGCATGATTACATGATCGCCATCAACGACAATATCGCTGACGGCCGCGACGTGTCTTGGCTATGGAATGTCGACTTTAGTCAGCTCAGAAATATCAAAGTTGTTTCCGGCAGCCGCGCCAGTGACATGGCTCTGCGCCTCAAATATGACAATCTCACTGTCGATAAAATCGAAGCAGATCTCACTGTCGCTGTGTCAAGATTCATCAATAGCAATAAACGCCCGAAACGCATTTTCGCCACTTATACCGCTATGCTCGAAATCCGCAAATTAATCTCAGGAAGGAGCATCCTATGACCATCAATATCCTGCATCTTTATCCCAAGGAAATGAATCTTTATGGCGACCATGGCAATGTCCTCGCCCTGCAGCGTCGTTGCGAATGGCGTGGCATTAAAGCCAATATCATTCATCACGAGCCGGGCGACACTATCCCCGACAATATTGATATTATTTTTGGCGGTGGCGGTCAAGATTCAGGGCAGAGCAAGATCGAAGCCGATTTGCAACACATCGCACCCCAACTTAAGAATTATATCGAACAAGACACACCAGCATTAGTCATCTGTGGTCTTTACCAGCTCTTCGGCAATTATTTTGAGACTTCCGACGGCCACCGCATTGAAGGCGCACATATTCTCAACATTAAAACTGTTGGCGGCCCGACACGCCTAATTGGCAATATTACTATTCAAACGCCCGAATTCGGCGAAGTGGTTGGTTACGAGAATCACTCTGGCTTAACTTATCGCGCCGATGGCGTCCTTGCCTTTGGCACTGTCTTAACTGGCGCTGGCAATAACGGGGAAGACCTTTCCGAAGGCGCGCGCTATAAAAACTGTATTGGCACTTATCTGCACGGCCCGATTTTGCCCAAAAATCCCCGCGTCGCCGATTTTCTCATTCTTAAAGCACTCGAACGTCAAAGCGGCAAAACCCAAAAACTCACCCCGCTCAACGACCGCATTGAGCAAGCTGCGCATAAAGTTGCCGTCAGTCGCCCGCGCTAAAAAATGCACACAGAAAAGTTGCCCAAATCACGTCTACTCACCCGCACCAAAAGTCAAATTCTACTTACTAACTTTTAGGCTTGCCGGGATCGCATTCCAATTCAGGCGCTCACCAATCGCAGCCTGTTCGCTTTCTGACGCTAGGCGCGTAATTCGATTACCTGCCGAAGTCGTGCCGTGATAATCATAAGTCCAACTAATCGACAACTTCGTCAATCCCGCCTCTGTAATCTTCTCGAAACAGGTTGCCTTGTCCGCCAAACATTGCTCGCCAAGTTCGTTCCACGCCTGTAAATCCGCGCCTTCAATTTCTATTACCGCGTTCGCCTCAATTGCCGCCGAGCGCACTACTTCCGCATTAAAGGTCTGGTCAAACATAAAATTCCCCATCGAGTACGCAATTAGTTTGTCTCTGTAAGCCTCTGCGTCCTGTAACCAATGTGGGTGGTCGCCAATCACCGCCTCTACGCCATAATCAATCATCTTGCGATACAGATTCTGCCGAATTGTATCGTGCGACGTTTTATATTCCGCGCCCATATGCGGCATCGCAATCGTCGGCACATATTGCGCAAAAGCTTTCATATTCTGCAAATAGTCCTCGCCAGGCACGCCATATACACCATGCGCGCTACAAAAACCAAATGGAATCTGATATTTATCTTCCGAGCCGTCATCTAGACTAATTCGCACTGGCAACACGACAATATCGCAATTATTAATATCTTCATCATCATTTGCATATTCCGGATCACTCGTATCACTCGCCGTGCGCTTTGGCGTGCCAAAATACTGAATGCCATTTTCCGTTAAGTAATTACGCGTCGTCGCAAGACCCGCCTTGCCTTGATTGCCCGCATGATTATTGCCTAGCAAAAAAGCCGTAAAGTATTTTGCCGCTTCCGGCAGATAATCCGGGTCACAATTAAATTTAAAAATCGTCTCTTCCTCAGTCTTATTATGTCCATTATCCGTAACGGGACACTCCAGACCGCCAATCCATGCATCGTAGCTAGCACGATCCAGCGTATCTAGTTGTGAAAACGGATATTTAACGCCCAGTTCCGACGCACGTGCGTCCGTATTTGTTCGCCGTCCCCAAAAAGTCGTCCCCGCAAATAATACGCGCATCTGCGCACCCGTAATCTCTGGCTCGCGTGCCGCTTCCGGCGTCGTATCTTCTTCGCCCTTAATAATTTTCACATTCGTACCATATAATGACACCAAAGCTACACAAGTCACTACCGCCACCGCACCGATTGCGATTGTAATCCAAATTAATCGCCCCAAGATTTTGAACACCTTCATATAAGCCCAATTATACGCTATTTTCAGCTCTCAATGATATAATTTAGATAAACTTAAGCAAGTTATGAAAACGAAAATTCACCCCTTCGCTACTGGCATCTATACCGTCCTCTTTGGCCTGTTTGGCCTACGCAACTTTTATCTCGGCGAATATCTCGCCGGCATCGTTCGTCTACTCAGTTTTCTCACTTCAACTTTTTACTTTGCACAATTACGCACCCAATTACGCATCAACCTCTCTAGTTATCAACTGATCGACAATCTCTACACGCCCAGCATCAGCACCGCTGCCAACATTTTTTACTGCACCGCAAATGTCGTCATGGGCGCATTGTTACTTATCAGTATCCTGTGGTGGCTGCGCGATCTTTATTATTATTTTTTCCGCAAGGCCCATTATCCTGCACAAACGCTCAGTAAAAAACGTCTCACACTTACCGCACTTCTGTTGGGCTGGACCGGCATGCACGATTACCAACTTGGCCGCACCAAATATGCCAACCTGCACATCATTCTATTAATTATCAGCATCGCCGCCGTCGCTATTAGCCAAACGCGTTCACTCCAACACACTGCCGAATATAACGGCTATATGTCTATTCTTTTAATGCTTAGCGTCGCTCTACTTATCGCTAACGAAATTATCGCCATTATCGAGATTAGTAATTATTGGCTGGAGCGTCGCCGCACACATAAAGCCAAGTGGCGCCTAGATTAATGATTTAGTGGCGTCGGATATATGCCTGCTTTAACTAATTTCTTGAATTCGCTAATAACCTTTGCCTTATCGGCCGCATAAGTAATACCAAACCATCTATCATTCGTTGGCAAGACCATAATTTCTGCCGCCTGTTTTTGTAACAACTCACCCATAATAATTGGCAATAAATATTCCGACTTTAAATCGCCATATTTTTGCTGACGCAGAAAATTATAAAAGCCCTCTTCCAAAATTTCTAAGTAGTCCGGCGTCACACCCCACATATTCATTGACGCAAGGGAAGATAGCGGGATTTCGTGCCCGTCATCTTCCGAAATCGCCATTTTATCTGATTTCGCCACGATATTATGCGTCTCAACAATTTCCGTCAAATAACTATTTCGATCAACTTGGCAAATCCCCCGCGACACACCACCTTGCTCCGACAAAGTATTTTTTAATACGAAGCCCGGCATGCAATACTTGCCCCGATCTTGTACATGCTCAATCAGAAAATCGTGAACTTTCTTAAAAGCCTCTTTGCCATAATAATCATCCGCATTAATCACCGCGAAAGGCTCATGAATCAAATCTCTACAAGCTAGCACAGCTTGGCCCGTCCCCCACGGTTTAACCCGCCCGAGCGGCACATCAAAATCAGAAGGAATATCTTCCAGCTCTTGGTAAGCATATTCGACGTCGCAGATCTTGTGCATCCGTCGACCGATCACTTCCTCAAAATCTCGGCGGATATCTCGCCGAATGACAAAAATAATTTTATTAAAACCCGCCGCGAGCGCGTCGTATACGGAATAATCAACGATAATTTCGCCACTCGGCCCGACCGCCGTTAATTGCTTGATACCTTGCCCAAATCTCGACCCAATGCCCGCCGCCATAATTACTAGAGTAGTCTTCTGCATATGTCCCTCAAATTTATCTACTCTATTTATAACATAGCTTACACCGTCACTCTACAGCTCAAGCGATTCACCAACTTCTAACGCACGATATTCCGCACCCACTTCCACCGCCGTCGATTTTAGCCAACTGTCATTAATCTTCTTGCCAAATCTCGACAATACAGCATCATGTAGTGACATCACCAAACGTGGTCGCACCGTCCGGATATAATCTAAAGCTTCCACCGTCTTGCACCACGGCCCCGCCACGGGTGCACATAATAAATCTACTTTTTCAGGCGGCAGCTCAAATGCATCACCGGGATGCGCAATGCATCCATTTATTACTACGCCAATATTTTGGCAGGGCATTACATCTGGCACGATGCACGCATGTTCCGCACCAAAGAAATGCAAATCAAAGCCATCGACATTTACAATATCGCCATCCACTACCGCCGTCGCATCTGTCAGCTGTGCCACATTTGTTTCCGTCGTAAAGATTTTCGCCAACGGATTTTGTGCACGAATACGCGCAATAACATTCGGATCGCAATGGTCAAAATGTTCATGCGTAATTACAATCGTGACAACATTTATAAATTCCGGCAATTTCTGCTCGATTTCTATTGGGTCGCACAGTAACACTCGCCCTTGATTTTCTACCATCAGCCCCGAGTGTTCCAATTTTGTTATTTTCATTTTGCTCCTTAACGCTAAATTTTTAGCAATACAGCCGCCAGAATCAATTTAGCTTAGACTTCCAAACAATACCAGCCGCCTTTTTCCAAGAATCGCACAATCACCACGTCAGAGCGATAAGACGTATACACAAAATAGGTTGTTGTCACATCATATGGTATCTCATTACCGGCTTCTGGGCATTTTACTCCTGTAATTATCCACACATGGCCGTAATTACTCTTAGCCCTAGAATCACTCGCACCCGTAATGCCCACTTTTTGAATAGTTTTGTCGTTACTGTTATTCATAATCGTGACCAAATCCGTTACGCCACCCGCATCGAGATCAGTCAAATATTTGCTAAAGGTCGTTCCAGCTATATCATTGGCTACATAAGTATCCTTACGAACGCCATCCTCCATTTTCGACTCCGTTTTAAGGCTCGTAGCCTTCGGTACGTTACCATGATTATTCTTCATATAGCTTCGCACTGCTGCCGCAATAATCGTCGAATCGTTTCGTCGTTGCGCATCGCGCTGCGACGCACGCAGTGCCGGTAGGGCAATAAAAACCATCAAGAAGATTAAGCCCGCAATCGCCAAAACCAACACAACCTCGATTATCGTAAACCCCCGAGTCTTACTATGTGCAGTATTTCTTGGCATAGGCATATCCCTTTCCAGCTCAATGATATGCCATATATTATAAAGCATAAGAGCAATTTTTCTGAAAGAAAACTAAAATTTCTATGTTCTAGCCACGCTTAGCTATCTCCTAAACTTACAGAGCAAGATCGTCACAGCAATTCAAATT
>CAZOYU010000012.1:0-5311 GCA_964584145.1 uncultured Candidatus Saccharibacteria bacterium
TTTCATCACCTCAGATGATTTTTGGTGCATGGTAAGCATAAGCCACACGGCTTTTGTCAAAATTTCAATTTTAAGCATAAACCACACGGCTTTTTCATTTTTTGGTGCATCACAATTTATTCGGAGAATTATAGTTGAATAATGAGAGTGTGCTGGACTTGCTTTGCTTGAATTTGCCATGAAAAAAGAGCGGTCATTATTGGCCGCTCAATTTTTGTGCGATTAGGGATTAAATTTCCGTCTTAATCGCCGTACCGTTTTTGAACTCATATGTCAGGCACGATGAGTCTACAACGACACGTTCAATTATGTCACTCCACAGTTGCTCGTTAAACGAAGCGGATTCTCCACACCGTTCCAGTGCCTTGATGAATCTACGATATTTTTCGCGTGCTCCGATTAACTGCAATTCTTTATCCTTCAGCTTGGATACGGTTGCCTTCTGCGTCTCAATCCGCTGTACGAGAGCATTGAATTTCTCTCTATATTTCTGCTGGTTCTGAGATTTTCTGGCATTTTCGCGTACCAGCCCCTGAATTTCCGCCATCAACTGCTCTAATTCGAGTTCAGCCCGCTGGCGATCTGTCTTGATCTGGGCGAGCGTTTCATCATCATCGAGTTTTGCCTGGCAGTCCGCAATTTCTACGATCAAAAGTACAAAAATCGAAATCCCGGAAATGCCCACCACACCAGAGGAAATCAATGCTGAAACTGAAAAATTGAACGCAATTAACTATAGTACCGTACTCTCTGAGTTATCGACCGCAGAAGATGCTCTCGAAAAAAGCATCAAGCGATATTCTCTCGTTGATGCCCCTGACGAAAGCTACGTTGTTCAGTGCTTACAGACCGTTCCTGGCATCGTAGATATTTCTGCTGTTACTGAAGATAATGACCCCAATGAACATTTAAACAAAGCAGGTGGCTATACCGCCCAAGTATTCTTTTCTAGCAATTTAATCGACCAAAGTTCTATATATGGAACTACTCTAATTGATAAAGGAACCGATTGCGGAGGAAGCATCGAGGTATATTCGAATGCGGATGATGCAGTATCTCGGGAAGCCTACCTTGCCGCCTTTGATGGTGGGATTTTTACATCTGGCTCTCATAAGGTTATCGGAACAGTATTAGTACGCACATCCAATGAGCTGACCGCCTCGCAACAGAAAGAGTTGGAGGCCAACATTATTGCAGCTTTGACCTATATCGAAGAATAATCGCTTCGTGTATTGCATTTTCCGCACAAATCCGAAAGCACCGCTGTATGAAAATAAGCCAGCAACGGCGCTTTCTCAACTTTTACTGCAATAAGTGCCGGTGCTACAAAGACGGATATCGAAAAGCGGACCGTATAATTTATGGCGTGTATTGCAATTAGCAACACAAGCGGATCAGAAAGTTCTTACCAATCGAAATTTTACGCAAGAATACCATAAACCAGCTTGCAGATTTTACATGCGTCGCATATAAGTATTATTGAGTAAGTAGAATTTTTTACAGATAATCAGAAAGAATCGGATGCCCGTGCTCTTTCGGTCGCCGAATCTGCAAAAAGCAATATCGGAGTCTCGTGCGCTCAATAAGAAAAGACTAAGGATGAATGCGAACATGAAAAATCAGAAGAAACCGCAAGAAACAAAATCAAATGGAATAGCCTACGGCATATCAATCGGTATGCTGGTTGGAGTTGCGCTCGGCTGCTGGCTCGATAACCTTGCACTATGGATGTGTGTCGGAATTGCGGTCGGTGTTGGCGTTGGTTCCGCGATTGACCCAGCAAAAAGCAAAAAGGATAAGTAAAATCGGCAATTCCACGCATATTCTACCCGCAGGGGGTGGGATATTTCCCTGGCCTCCATTATGATTAAGGCATCCAAGGAAAACAGGAGGCAAAACAAAATGAACCAGATATCGATTGGCAGATATATTGCAGAAAAGCGCCGCGCATTAAACCTTACACAGGAACAGCTGGCGGAAAAACTCGGCGTATCGAACAAGACGATTTCGAAATGGGAGAATGGCAAGTGTATGCCAGATTACGACATTATCCAAAAGCTCTGCGAAACGCTCCATGTAACACTGGCGGAACTAATGGACGGCGAAGATGTCGAAGAGAGCGTACGCACCTATGACGATGAACAGATTCTCGATCTCCTCCGCCGCACGCAGGAACTGGAGCGGCAACGGCAAGTGCTCTCAGGCGCAGTACTGATTGTCCTTGGCATTGCCAGCAGCGCACTATCGGCAACTGTTGGCGGTTCGAACGTAAAAGACTTTATGTCCGGGCTATTGCTGGGTCTGTCGATTGTTGAGATGATTGCTGGTCTGGTAACCGTCGTCAAACAACCACGGGGAAAATAGCACGGGAATATTTTGGGGGATTTATAATAAAGAGAATGAGAACAAAGCAAAAGAATAAGGCCAGCGCGATATATCTCGCGATTGTATTAGGTGTTTGTTATCTACTGGGGATATTGGAAGCGCTGACGGATTCCGGCAAGTTTTATCAGATTCTGGGGATTGGCTTTACCTTCATTCCGGTGATCGCCGCCGTGATTACAAAACGAATTACAGGCGAAAAGGCTAAATACCATCTGTCCTTGCGCGTCTGGAAGAATATGAGATATTGGCTGCTGTCTGCATTGGTGCCAGGCATCTTGGTTGCAATTGGCGCAACAATCTATTATCTGGTCTTCCCGGAGCAGTATAGCGGCGTATTTCAAATTGGTATGCGATTCGGGACGGATACAGAAATTGCGGCGGGAAGTCCCCTTCTGCTTGCCCTGGTTTGCATCGCGGTTTCGGCAATGATGATTCCAATCCAACTACTGGAGCTAGGCGAAGAAATTGGCTGGCGCGGATATCTGCTAGGCTTTCAGGTCGAGAGATACGGCGAGAGAAAAGCAGTTCTCATAAACGGCGTTGAATGGGGACTTGCTCATCTGCCGCTCATTTACTTCGGCTTTAATTACAGCCTTGATAACCCCGGCGCTCCCTGGTCGAACATGGCAATGATGATGCTGACCTGCATCGTACTGGGAATTATCCTTTCCTTTGTCACGATAAAGACCGAAAACTGCATGCACGCGGCGATTGTTCACGGGGTTGTGAATGTAATTGGCGAACTGCCGGTCTATCTCAGCAAAGGCCTGACCAGTGGACTTTTAGGGCCGAATCCGACCGGGTTGCTAACCATGCTGCCATTGCTTATCGTTGCGGTTCTCTGTTTCTGGAAATTGGGGAGCAAGGTGAAAAGCTCCTCCGAGCAACGGCAGGCATGATGTTTGGGGCACGTGCTTCTGGATTGGAGATATCGAAAGAGATGTTCTAGCAATATGCTTATTGTTACGGCTATTTATGAGGGGCAATTTCATAGTTTTACAGAGACACTTTCAGCCATCCTCTTACCGAATTTGGCTATTTTTTATGGCGGCATATTGACTTTTTGTGCCGAATATGATATAATCAGAAAGTTAGGGCTTATCCCTAGTTCTTTAATACACATATAGCATCGTCGCAGGATGAGATGGCTTCTAGATGAATTCATCTCACCCTGTGGCGATCTATGATCTCCCAGGTGTAAGCAACTCGTTTTCCACTTATGGGAGGTTTAGTTATGGAAAATAAGACAAACGTCATTTTGCCCAAGGAAACTCTGAATTCCAGAGATTTGCTAGAAAAGAATCGAATCAATATGCTTCGCACAATTAATTCGACGATTAGTCATCTCTATTATATCGACAACTATTTTGTCGCTCCTAGAGATATCGCGTATATGGAATATCGAATCATTGACCAGTCGGATCCGATCGAGTGCTGCGCCAGATACTTTCGAGAATTAAGGATGCGATATGAAAACATGCCTGCGGATGTTGAAATGCGATACTACGAGAAGAAAATGTCCGATTTGCTCGAAACCGTAGCAAAGGAGCTACACCAGATCGCTACGACAGACTATAGCGATACATGCGGCAGTCCTCTTGCCTACGATTTCATGGTCAACTCATTTGCCTTCCATTGCTCGCATTGTTTTCAAAGAAACATCATTGGCGACGTAATCCGCAGCTATGGCGTCTCGGCGATAATTGCATTCGCACTCGAGAGTCTGCGCAACGAGCTCTACAGCGACATCTTTGATTGGGAAAATATTCATACTATGCTCTCGGAGATGCTTTCTGAAGAAGAATAATCCATAACGGCTAATGGCCGCCAGAATTTGGCGGCCTTTTTCATGCTCTTGTCGAGTAAACTTAGGCCAAAATTCAGTTATTTCTTGCAAGGGTTTTCCAGCCCGTATTTCTGCACAAAATTTCCGTAACGCGGAATTGCCCAATACGCGGGCAAAAACATGAAAGTCGCGACACTAGCGTATGCCTTAATTAAGGCGGCCATCTCCACCGTACAACAAGTATTGAAACACATTTTTATCGGATAACCTCCGGTTACAAAAATTGGATGATTTTTCGGTATTCTGCGCCGCCGATTCGCTAGGTTCATGCGTTTAGTATACCATGAGCGCAATATTAAGCTTTAAGCCATAATCCTTAAGGCAAAAGATCGCTATTCATGTTAATTTAATAGTAGATAGGAATAAAATGGCAATCAGAAAATTAATCAAAAGAGGGCGCGCGGCCCACATTATCTTAACTATTAGCTCCAGCACGATCGCCGCAGTGAGCTTTTCGGTCTGGTGTTTTTTCAGAGAAGGCGACCTGAATTGGGCGGCAGGACAGACAGCTTTGATTGCTGGCTCATGTGCCATCATCAATGGCCTGCAATGGCTGGCTAACTGGTGGCTAGAAAAAAGAGAGAAACAGCACGACGAAATAGTTAGCATGACGCTGCAAGACATGGTCGACAAGTCTCCTGCGCTGGCAGCAAAAATTAATGCTACTACTTGCGAGTTAACCTTGCCGAGAGCCGAATTGTTGCAAGCCGAACGGGACCGCATGATGAAAATAACGGGCGGCACAGCGATTTTAACTGCGATTGTGGCCGCGACGCTGACTATCTTAGATTATTGCAATAGTGATACTGGCGCAGAACTAATCCCCGTTTCCGTTGCTTTTCTCGCCGTCCTGTTCTTCCCCGGCGTAGCATTGTTCGCTCAGCTACTGGTTTATGTTTTGTACAAGAAGACGCTACCCTGGAAAATTTTCTTTTCTGACGACAATATATTTGTGGATGATCACCATTTCCACGCAAATAAATCGATGCGAATTACAATTACCGACCCGAAAGCAGCTAAGAGCGATCGGCGCGATAGCCCCTCTTTTCATACTTTAAAAATTTTGGATTTTGGCAATAA
>CAZOYU010000012.1:5411-7663 GCA_964584145.1 uncultured Candidatus Saccharibacteria bacterium
ATCGGCGCGATAGCCCCTCTTTTCATACTTTAAAAATTTTGGATTTTGGCAATAAATACATGTGGCGAATTGACGCTTTTTCCAAAGAGACTGGCGCGGCAGTTTATGCGGATTATGAAGAATTAGTTGCGCGGCTTGTCGCTTGGGGTAAGCGCTATGATGTGGACGTTCGATACGAAGAACCGTTCGGCGACCAACAATAAATCAGGCTCTGATTTTGCTTAATTCCTTGGCCGAGAATAGGAAGGAAATTAAGCCGGCCAGCATAATGCTTGCCATAATACAGAAATAGCGCCAGTCGGCCGAGTAATTGATGCTCGAGATAAGCTCCGGTGAGGCCGAAGAGTTATACATAAATGAAAAGCCCGTGAGCAAAGTAGGAGCTCCAAGAATAAAAACGATGGTCGCAACAATAAGACTAATGGCAATTGATAATAATATTGTATAGATAGTTACTTTAAATACGTAGAGTAAATAAATCTGAAAAAGGTCGCGACTAGCTGCGCCAACGATTTTATAAAGGTTGATTAGCGTCTTCTCGTCATCCAAAATCTTCGCAATATTTACTGCAAAGGCAATCATCGCAACGACAGCAAGAACAATAATCGCACCAAGGCAAATATCCATCACTGAGTTAATTGCATCAACAGTGTCGAGCCGGTTGCCGAGTATTTCGGAAACATTTTTATAGATTCGACAAGTCTTATCCGAGCCGCGGCAGCTATATTTCTCCTGAAATTTCGTAGCAGCGTCATAGCTATTAAATTTTGCGACAGCATCTACCGTTTCACTCTCAGAGAGAGTATATTTTTGCTTGAATTCGGTCGTTTCGGCGGCAAGAATAATGCCCTCGTCTGAATTCGACATGCCATTAAGCATGATTCCGAAGAAGTTATCTATAGAATCATCTTGGTTCTGCGTAGACGTTGCGCGGAAACTCGGAATAATGCCGACGATTTTATAGTCGATTGAATCAAAACAATCCAGGCCATCATCCGAATCCAGGTCCTTCGGGATGCCCGATTCGTCATAAGCAATATCGCAAACATTGAGGCTAAACTGTAAGCCGACGGCGCGACTATAGATTTCCGCAATGATACTAGTATCATTCGTATCAAAACGTAATCCAGCGAGATTTGCTGCCGTCTCAAGATTAACTAATATCGGCACTTCCGTCTGCGCATAGCCCTCGGTAATATATTCCTGCAGGATAGTTTGCGGATATGTTTTTATACCATTGAGCCCACCGTAGATCTGTTGGAAGGTCCCGTTTTTCGATAGCCATGTTCCCGCCGCAGTTGTTTGTTGACTCTGTTCGATCATCAATTCGCCGTCAAGCGATTCGACGCGTTGGCGCAAGGCATCAAGCTCGCTTGCCTCAATAGAAATATCCAGATAAACATTAGGGTCGATCTGATTAGCGGCGCGAAAAGCGGTTGCCTTGAGACTCGAGAGAATCAAAAGCAGTGACATGATTACACCAAAAAAGAGACTAATCGGAATGAGCGTTAGCAAGGTGCGGCGTTTGTATCGTCTAATTTTGCTGCGCGCAAGCTTATTGGCATTCTTGAGCCTCATGCAATTTTGCCCTCCGACAGCTTAATGGCATAGTCTGCATACGCCAGCACGCGTGCGTCGTGGCTAGCGACCAGAATCGTATGCCCCCTTTCGCTGAACCTCTTGAGCATATCTAGCACAAGTCTTGCGTTCAAATCATCTATATTGCTAGTCGGCTCGTCGGCAAGAATTAATTCTGGCCGAAGATAAATCGCGCGCAGAATCGCAGCACGCTGCGCTTGCCCACCCGAGATTTCGGTCGGATAATGGTCGAGTCGTTTTACTAGATCAGTATCAGCAACCAGTTCCGCCGTGCGCTGTTTGATTTCTGCGTCAGTAAGATCGGCGAACATGGCGGGCAACTCGATGTTCTCACGGAAAGTAAGATTTTCGTCGAGATAATAATCCTGAAAAATCATGCCGACATTCTGCCGGCGAAAATTCGTTAATTCAGCATCATTTAGGCTGCCAATATCACGTTCGTTAAAAAAAATATTGCCCGAATCGGGATGCTCGTAACCGCCAATAATTTTAAGCAGAGTCGTTTTGCCAGAACCACTCAGTCCCGACAAGACCGTAAATGAAGCACGATTAATTGCTAGCGAAACATCGTTTAACACGAGTAAAGATTTGCCATTCTTTCTGAAACTTTTGCAGGCATCCTGCAGGCGAACAATAACGCTCGTGTTTTCCAT
>CAZOYU010000012.1:7763-30065 GCA_964584145.1 uncultured Candidatus Saccharibacteria bacterium
GATAAAGCGCTTCGCGACGCTCGGCATTACAGGACAGGGTCGTAATCTTTATCGTAATACTGCCATCATCGTTTTTATAGGGATCGATATTGAAGCCTTTGTCATAGCTATGATATGGCGTCACTTCATAGATTTTATCGGAATAGAGTTCTGCTTCGGCGCGACTGAGCTCATATTCCTGAACTTTATAACAGATATCATTTTCGTCCGCATTATCAGTATAAAAAGTACCGTTCGAATCGGTCTGCGCGAGGCATTGATAAATTTTATAGCTCTTGCCGCTCTCAAAAGTTTGCTCATCAGCATAGCTCTCAAAGCCATCGCGCTCGATTGAAACCCGATAAGTTCCCGGCTTAAGTTTGATGCTGCCATTTTGATATTGTTTATCTCCAACCATAATCGTCGCGTCGCTCGGTGCAACTACTATTTCAACACTTACAGTATAAATACTACGGCGGACTGCGTAGAAAATACCAATAATTATCGCAACAATAACTATAGCAACTAGCATAAACAGCGCGATTTTTTGTTTAGGATTTAGATTCTGCAATAAATAATTATTTTTCATGACTTCCCTTTTCACCCTTTAAATCGCCATACCCGATAATTGCCGCGTTTCGAATCGACAAGATTAATGCCGTTAGATAACTCGCCAGAATGGTCGCCATACGAGGCTTGTGCAGATAAGCCAACGCCATCTTTCTCGACATACATCTTAATGTGTCCATGTCCCGAACCAATCGCGCCAACGGTCAATATATCACCAGGACGCAGGAATGACGTGTCGCTCGGATCAGAATATGTAATTTCTTCCCACTTTTCCGACTTTTCAAGATATGGTATTTGCGTATTCGTTACGTTGCAGCAGGCGAAATCCGGGTCGACGCCAGAATAACGCGCCACAGTCGCCACAAAAACGTCGCAGCTGGAGCCGCCTGGCATAATGCCATCAAGACCAACTTGTTTATAGGCCGCTTCATATTCATCAGTCGGCGTCATCGTGCCGACGTGCGGGTCACCAACTGGCCAAGCCAGGCCAATCGCCGTGTCATTGAGACTCATATTGCCAGCACTAGTACCGCCAGAGCAAGTAGAAGAGCCGGTGCCACCACCAAGCGCCGCAAAGACAACATAGGCACCATAATCATCATTGGCAGGATAGACCATGCCGCCACGATCGGTCTTAATCTGCCCCCAAGTGTTGTCGTTCTGATGCTTAGCAGGATCGCGCTTAGCATCCGCTTTATTCATCACATAGGGTGAACCCTCGCCGTTCTCGGCTTCTTCCTCGCTAAAGCCGAGGTCACGCGCCTGCGTCTTATATGCCTTCGCAGTACCGTTGTATTTAAAGAAGGCACGCTTAACAATATCGCCGGTCGAGGTTTCGGTCAGTTCCGGTTCATTGTCTTTGAAAATCTGTGCTGCAAGTTTACTTTGGCGCAAGAATTCCTCCTGCGTAACTTTACCCCCAGGGAATCTATTTGCATTCGTGCCGGCATTGGTATACACAAAAAGCTGATAAATCCCCTGCCCATTGTTTGGGTTTTCAACTTTGAGGCTATATTCGCGCAAATGTAGAACAGCGAGAACTTGCCACGGAATCCCTACTTCGGCAGCCGCCTCCTCATAGACAGGCTGGTTTTCTTTAATCTTTGCGAGCTGGTCATCGCTCAAAATCTGATTGCCCTCATAGTCCTTATTACTACCAGCACTAAGGTTCGTGGCGCTATTATTACTCTTCCAGGCGGCGCCTTCAGTGCTACCCCAATAATATTGCGAAAGATAGTCTTCCCAACTAACATTGCTTTTAACTTTATAAATCTTGGCATTCTTACCGAGGCCATATGGCTCAGCTTCGTTCTCGGACGCGGGGTCATGAAACACGTCAAGCGTATCGGCGGCGGGACCAGTGTCAGTGACGAGAAAATATTTACCATTCGCATAACTACCTTCACCACTTTCGGAGGTCTCGACATAGACAAGATCACCTAGCTCCAACTCAGAATTCGACTCAGCGACTTGACCGTCGGCAAGTTTACCGTCGTTATAGGCGCTGCTAGCATTTAGTCCCGCATAGCCACCATTCTCACCAGCGTCACTGCTATAAAAAGTGACGCGGTTCATCGAAGTAATCAGCGTAGCGTTCTCGGGTGCACCAACGCCATTCTTTGTGCAGGGGCGGTTGAGCGTATCATAAATAATTTCCGCGAGCTTGGCGGCGCCAGTTGTATTTGGATGAGTGCCATCTGAGGCCAGATATTCAGATGCATGGTCTTTTACCGCCGCTTCCCAATCAACTACAATAATATTATCATTCGATTCAGCTGTTTTCTTAAAGAGGTTATTATTAGTGTCAAAATTAATATTAGTTGCATAATTCGTAACGAAGACGATAGTCTTATTAGCGCCTATAGTATCAATCGCCTCCTCAATATCGGTCTCGGTTAGCGCGGGCGACGAGTTATTCGTCCCATGCATAAAAAGAACAATCTCATTCAACTTCATCGTTTTAGCTTTCTCGAGGCCCTCGCTCCATGTACGGCCTACGACACCATCGTACGAATCGTCAGTGAGCTTAGTGAATTTTTCTTTCATATAACCCTGAATACCAGCAGAGATTGAGTCGCCAATCACCGTGAGATTACTACCATCAGAAGAAATACAGCCCTCCGTATCATCAGTCTCACACGAATCAGGATCATAGAACATGATATTGTTCGCAGCGAATTTATCGAGCACATCGTCAGTAATGG
This sequence comes from uncultured Candidatus Saccharibacteria bacterium, assembly GCA_964584145.1. Lineage (GTDB taxonomy): Bacteria > Patescibacteriota > Saccharimonadia > Saccharimonadales > Saccharimonadaceae > UBA2834. The sequence goes on from CAZOYU010000012.1 coordinate 10,517, forward strand.
CGTAAACCATCTGGCCACAGACTAGATAAATAACACAAAGAAAAGCAAGACAAATTTTAGAGACTTGCGCTCCCCTGCTTAAGACAGACTTAATCATAAGCTAATTATATATGGGCATCTTTGCCGCCGCAAGCAGAAAAAGCCGCGCAGAGACGACCATTTTTCCCGATTGAGAGCTAACGCTATGATTCACCCCATATCAAAATAATTAGATAAATAATCCCGCAGTTCATCATCGCAGGCGTATATGTATACTCCCTTGACGGCGCGATTCAGTAAAACTCGATACGTGCGCAGAACCTGCTCCAACAGGTCTTTTTCGCTAATCTTTTCACCGTTTGCGACCTGACGCTGATTGCGTTTCGTCGCACCCGAATCAACATAGGCGCCACGATTAAGAATTAGCTGCCCGTTGCGATATATTAAATCCTCGCCAATAATCACACCTACATAGTTTAAGTCGTCGCCCTGCACGGTATAAATGCTGCCCACTTCTTTTGGTGCATTTTTTGAGCCAATCCAATTCGTCGTAGTGCTATTCCAACGAAATTTGACACCGTCAATCTCAATATCGTATGCGTTCTTATCTTTCTTCGAATTCCATTTCCAAGCAAATCCTGCAACCATGCGAGCAAGACCAACCTCAGCTTCGCGTTGTTTAATCGCGCTCACAAATTCGCCAATGTCGCTAAAAAGTTTCGCTTCAAAGCCTTCAAAGCTCTCCTTCTGCGCCGGCCGAAAGCGGTTCGAGAAAATATCATGAATATAATCAATGTATTTTTTGCCGCCACGCGAACGCATTTGAGTTCTAAGAAAATAATCACGCTTAATAAATTCGTCTGTATACCGTTGGATATCTGCGTATTGAATATTACTTGGGCGGATGCGCTGTTGTTCGCTGAAAACCATCACGACATTGCGCGACTTCGCCATAATCCAATCCAATTCCGAATGAATCGCGTCATCATCGAAAATCTTCTGATTAATCACATGCACGTCTTTGCCGAGCGTGCCAGTAACGCCAATTTTCAGAAGATGCGCCTCGTCTACTAATGTGATATCAAAATATTCATCGCTTTTACCGAATTGAATTGGTGAAAAAATCTGAATGTTAGCATTACCTAGATCGATTTTACGAAAGATGCTGCGAATGCGATTGCATAGAGATGGTTGTGGTACGACTAATGCAATCTTTTGATCTTTAAAATTCCGGTTTATGCTCTCTAATTCAAAGAAAGTACCAAAATTTGACTCGTCATCGATGTCGTCATTTAAATTGTCAAAGGATTGAAGATCGGCAATCAATTTCGCTAGATACATAATCACGATTGTCTTACCGGTACCAGCATCGCCGTCGATAATCGATATACTCTTTTGATTATGCAAAATTGCATCATCGATATTCTGCACAATTTCCGTAACCACATTTAGCTGTTCGAAATTAAGATTTTTATATGGCGAGAACTTAAAAAGCTCAGAATTATTGATCTCCGCAATCGTCTTATCGGCAATCTTAAGCTCGCGTAAGCGATTCCAGATTTCTTCAAAAGTCTGGCGATAATCGTCCCTTCGATAATAATCGCGGTCGCACATGCCGTCGTTGCGATTCAAGACACAATATTTGCCGTCGCCACTGAAATATTGAATTAGATATGACTCAAGATCAAGCGCGACACTTTTATTAAAGGTCTCATCAAATACAACACGAATCGAGCCATTACGAAGGCTCGCTTTTTGCTCATTTTCGTAATGCTGGTGCATGCGGTTTTTGAGATTAGTTGTCTCGCCGATATAAATCTCATTCCGATTATTAATCTGATAGACTACTGGCCAATTCGATTCAAGATGGTTCTCGGTCGCAAGTTTATCTAGTGCCTCTTGGTTAAAAGCGTAGTCCTTGATTTCGAACGTTGTATTAGGCATCTCACAATTCCGTATACTTCTTGCTGTTACCTTTAGCTTTGGCGACTGGATATTTCTTAGCGTTTTCAGCCAATTTCGCCATAACAATATCTTCTAGGCGAACGCCGAGTTTGTCTGCAAGTAAGATTGAGTAATTAACCACATCCGCCAGCTCTTTGCAAACCTCCGTCTTATCATAGTCGTCATTCCACTGAAAACACTCCAAGAGCTCACCCGATTCGATCGCAATCGATTTAGCGAGATTCGCTGGTGAATGAAACTGATCCCAGTCGCGCTCTTTTGTAAAATTAACTACTGCCGCTTCAACTTCTTCCATATCTTCCTCCTAATCTAGACGCAAGTATAACCGCCATCGACCGGCAGGATCGCCCCCGTCACATAGCGCGCCTCATCGGACGCGAGAAAAACTGCAGCAGCGTCCAGCTCACCCGGCTTACCGTAACGTTGCATAGGTACATGTTCGTGCGCAAAATCTTGAAAATCTTGCGTATCCAACACCGGCTTAGTCAGCTCTGTCTCGAAAAAGCCTGGGCAAATACAGTTGCAAGTAATGCCTGAGGTAGCCAGCTCGGCCGCCACAGCGCGCGTGAAGTTTACGACAGCGCCCTTCGAAGCGTGATAAGCGATTGTCGGAATTTTGGCATTGCCGACCATACCGTACATCGAGGCAATGTTGATGATCCGACCATAATTATGCTTTTTCATCAGATTCGCAAATGCGCGCGTCATCTTAAAGACCGACGTTTCGTCGACGGCGATAGTAAAATCCCATTCTTCGTCCGTCATTGCAAGCACACCTGCGTCCTTCGAGGAGCCGGCACAGTTAAGCAAAATGTCAACACGACCAAATTTGGCTTCGGCCTGCTTGGCGGCGGCTTCAATATCTTCAGTCTTAGTTACATCGCAACGAACCGGCAAGACTTCCGTACCATATTCTTTTGCGAGTTTCTTAGCAAATTCTTCCAGCCGTTCAAAGCGCCGCGCTAAAATTACCAAATTCGCGCCTTGACGCGCGAAGGCGGTCGCCATTTGTACACCCAGCCCCGAGCTAGCGCCAGTCACAACGGCTACTTTTCCTTTCAAATCAAACATAAACACCTCCTTTGTTTTTATTATACACAAAAACGCTTGCAAGTTTTGCGATAAATACTTATGATAATAAGGAGTGTTGAGTTGAGAGACAAAAAAGCAAAAATAGAGGTGAAAAAATGAAAATCAACATCGTTGAGAAGCGCGATGATTCTAGCCGGGTTACAATTCGGCGCGAAGGTTTTACGCTTTAAGCAAAAAAGTGACCGAGCAAAAAACTCGATCACTTTTTGTTATCGCGCGGGGGGCTTGACTTTTTCGCGAAACTATGATAAAATAATATTGTTGGCAACTTGTCAAGGCACATTGGAAAGGAGGGGTGAAATATGAGAACATACAAGCAACAGTCCTTCATATTCACCGCGCTGGACGATTTTAGGGCACATACGAACCTCGAAGATCGACTTGCGGCTGCCGAAGAATTTGGTATACGGATCGTTTACGATGACGAGCTGAAACGCTCTGATTATAAGGTAAGATCTGGTCCATTTTGGCATTTTCGTCGTCGGATTGACGATCTTATTAGAGGTATTGATGATGATGGTAGCTTTTTTATTCGAATGCTCGAAGCGAGCACGAATTCGAATGTGAAGCTGTATTATTATGACCCTATAGCCAACAAGGAAGGCGTCGTCGAAATTATGCGACGACCGGGATTGCATTTATCCCTCTGCTCGGGCAGAGAAAGAGGCTTGATGGTGTTCGTCGACATGATTTGCGATGAAGACAATCGGCTCCGCTTTTTTAGTCTTGGTGACGAAATTATCGTCGAATAAGTCCAGCCCATCTGGCCACGGTTTTGCCGTGGCTTTTTAATTTATTATTTAATGTTTTTGGTAAATTTTAATATGCGCTGCAGCATATTTTTTATCGCTGAGCAACTCGAGGTAGGCGAAGTCGGGCGACGATGGTTGCGCAGGATGCGACAAAACAAAATAGCCTCCAGGAATGAGATGGCGAATTAGCGCTGCGACTACTTCATATTGCGGGCGGTCATAGGGCGGGTCAGCAAAAATCAGGCCATAATCACCATCGGGTGCGCGAAGAATATTAGCGCGATCAGCGCAATTGAGCTTAGCGAGATTTTGCTGAATAGTCTTAGCGGCTTTATGATTATTTTCCATGAAGTCGACATGACTAGCACCCAGCGATAGCGCCTCGAGGCCAAGCGCCCCACTGCCAGCAAAAGCATCGAGAATACGCCGTCCGGCAATTTCCGCGCGCAAACGGTTAAAAATTGCCATGCGTTCACGCTCACCCATCGGATGTGTGCCCTTCGTTTTGGGCGCATCAATATATTGTCCGCCAAAATCACCCGAAACAATTCTTAGCTTCTGCGCACTAAGCATTCTTCGCCTCCAATACTGCCGCCGCCCACGCCAGCGTAATCGCGCGCACAATCTCTGGAATCAAAATTTCGCGCGTTTCAATTACCAGTTCGGTATTCCAACCTTTTTCGAGAAAGCGATCATACATTTTTATCGCATCGACTTTAGCCAGCGCAGCATAGAAGGCCTGCTCGCAGTCGGGATGCTTGAATTCGGCGCGCTGGAGATTTTTGGGCGCGAGCCGTTTGAGTGGGATTGGCGTGATTACATAAGCGACACCATACTCAAAAGCGATATGTTTCGTCATTACGCCGCCAGCGCCCCAATATAGCCAGTTATTACGCGCGGCCTGAGCGAGATTATCGCCACGCATGATACCTTTGATTTCGATACCGAATAAGCGTTTATAGTCCTTGTCACTCATTAATTCATCAACGACTTGGCGATAAGGATAATGATGTGCGGGCGTAAGGCCATCAGTAATGACATGCGCCAGCCAGGCCGCCTCAAAAGCAGCACGTTCGTGGTTATGCTTTTTTAATGCCTGGACAAGATTATAATAATGGTCGCGCAAGTAGCCAATTAGAACACCATCGTCACGCGCAGGATTGATGAAATGTTCCGGCTCGTCGACACCGGGAGACTTGCGCTTAAGACCGTCCGGGCCGCGAATGCCTTCAAAATGCAAAATTTCCTTAATTGAAGGAAAATTGCGCTGAGCAATGGGAAGGTTTTTGTTGAGCAGCCAGCGCGCGCTGCGATCAAGTTTTTGATGCGTGCCCATCAGCTCGCCAGAGTGTTTCGAGTTCGTATTGACGCCAAGTGTAGAATACATTAGTTAGTTCAGAGTAGTTAATCTTTGATATTTGCGCACAGCGGCGCTTAACTCTTTATATTCTAGCATATCCGTGTGCTGCTGGCAGAATTCTTGAACAAGCCGGTCGGCTTTATGGACTAACTTTGTGTCGGTAATCGTGGCGATACGTAGGTCGAGTGCGCCATGCTGCAATGAACCATACAACTCGCCTGGACCACGCAACTTCAGATCGACTTCGGCAAGATAAAAACCGTCTTGCGAACGCTCGATTTCACGCAAGCGACGGGTCGGTGCATCAGAATTGGAATTGATTAAATAACAATACGAAGCAGCGCTACCCCGCCCGACGCGTCCACGCAACTGATGCAATTGCGACAGACCATATTGATCGGCGTCAGCAATCACCATAACAGTCGCATTCGGCACATTCACGCCTACCTCTACAACAGTCGTACTGACTAAGATATCAATCTCGCCCTGCGCGAAAAGCGTCATAATTTCGTCTTTTTCGGACGGCTTCATTTTGCCGTGCAGATAAGCGACGTTGTAATCCGGAAATTGATGCGCAATTTTCTGCACTTCAGCCTTGACGCTCGACAATTCACTATTGCCTCTGTCATCAATTTTTTTGCAAATATAATAGGCTTGATGCTTAGCGGCGAGTTCTTGCCCGACTGCTTGCCACATTTGTTTTAGGGAATTTGGCGAGACAATTTTTGTTGTAATCGGCTGGCGACCAGCCGGCAATTCATCCAACACCGAAACAGCCAAATCGCCAAAAATCGTAAGTTGAAGCGAACGCGGAATTGGCGTAGCGGTCATAGATAATAAATGCGGCATAGTGAGAGCCTTGCTGAGCAATTTTTGACGCTGCGCCACACCAAAACGGTGCTGCTCATCAATAATTGCGAGACCAAGCTGCGCGAACTCCGTATCGTCAGTAATGAGCGCGTGCGTGCCAACGACTAAGTCAACATCGCCCTGTTTGATATGCTGCTTGAGTGCATCCTTGTGCTTAGTTGAACCAGTCAATAGCGCAATTCTTAGACGATTGCCGAACAGCTTCGAGAGCGATTCGGCATGCTGCGTAGCTAGAACTTCAGTCGGCGCCATCAAAGCCGTTTGAAAACCGGCATTCGCCGCCATGAAAGCGCTGAGCGCGGCGACTAGAGTCTTGCCCGAGCCGACATCGCCTTGCAAAAGTCGATTCATCGGGGTATCCTCGGCCATATCTTGCAAAATTTCCCAAGTCGCGCGACGCTGCGCGTTGGTTAGTTTGAAGGGCAACTCCGCGATGAATTGCTTGAATTCGTCCATATCGCCACGAATCGGCGCAGTGCGTAATTTTTGATTAGCTTCACGATTGAGTCGTGCTGCGAGTAGTAAACTAAACAATTCCTCAGTAGCAAGATATTCGCGGCCGGCGCGAGCTTGTGCGAGAGTCTCAGGAAAATGCACATCAAATAATGCATCGGCGCGACCTGGAAAATTCGGAATCATGTCGGGGATTAAGGCGATATTATTTTTAATGCTGCCGATAAATTTCTTAAAATCTTGCGTTTTGACCGAACCGCGCGCGGGATAAACTGGCTGAATCTTTGCGTCCGGGGCGGCGTTGTCATGATCGCTAGCGAGCACGGCGGAAGGGTTGGTGATTTGATAATGGCCATAGCTGAGCGCCATTGTGCCAGAAAAATAATATTCTTTGGTTTGATCAAATTGCTTAGCGCGATAGGGTTGATTGAACCAGATTGCTTTAATCGCGCCGCTCTCGTCGCGCAGAGTTGCTTCTGTCAAAGCGAGGTTGCGGCGCATACGGCGCGTTGAAATAGTTTCAATTTTAGCGCGCACAGTAACTTTGCCCGGCTGGAGGCTGGCAATCGATTGCGCTTGCTGAAAATCTTCATAGTCACGCGGGAGATGATAGACCAGATCGCGTAGCGTAAAAATCCCTGCTTTATGCAAAACTTCGGCAGTTTTCGGGCCAATGCCTTTCACCTCCTGAATTGGCGCAGCTAAATCCATAGCTTTATTTTACTATTCTTGAGGTGCCTTCGGGGCATTTTCGGCGCGCCACTTGGCAATTTCACCATGATTGCCGCTAAGCAAAACTTCCGGCACGCGCATACCACGAAACTCTTCGGGACGGGTATATTGCGGGTACTCATAATTATCGCCATCCGAAAAACTCTCGATTTCAGCGGAAGTTTCACCGCCCAACACTCCTGGGATTAAACGCACAATCGAATCGACGATGGCCATGGTCGGAATCTCGCCACCAGTCAGAATAAATTTGCCAAGACAAATCTGGTAATCTACGAGCGCCAGAATCCGCTCATCATAACCTTCATAATGTGGACAGATGAAAATATAATTCTCGCCGGATTGAGCGAATTTATCGGCGTGAGCCTGATTCCAAAGCATACCCTTTGGGGTCATTAAAACAACTTTAGCATCGGCGTTGCGCGTCTTCGCGTCTTCGACGGCAGCAAAAATTGGCTCAGGCTTAAGCAACATGCCATCGCCGCCACCATAAGGCGTATCATCGACTTGATGACGCGGACCGAGCCCAAATTGGCGCAAGTCAATTAACTCAAATTCTACTAGTCCCCGGTCTTGGGCTTTCCAGAGCATGGACTGATTGAAAACTTTGTCGAACATCTCTGGAAAGAGCGTAATGATGGAAATTTTCATTTATTTCTTCACAACTTTAACCATTGTTGGGCGCAGAACCTCGCCATCGTAATAGTAGCCGGCGCGTAGAGTCTCGGCGACTAGCTCCGTGTCGCCATCGCCCTCAACCATGACAGCATCATGCAGGTCGGGATTAAATTCAACACCAGCTTCGGACGGAATTTTACTCAAGCCTAAATCCTTGACGGTTTTTTCGAGACTCTTTGTAAGTGGCGAAAGCGTATCGGGATTAGCCGCAATTGCACGCTCAATATCATCGAGTAGAGGCAACATTTTCTTTACCGTTGTAAATTTTACAACATTGCCATATTGAGTCTTCTGCAGCTCCGTCTGACGGCGAAAATTCTCAAAATCCGCCCGTGTACGCTGCAAATCATTGATCAGCTCGTTAATTTTCTCATTCTGCTGGTCGTCAATTGTTTTCTTCTGTTTTTTAAAGAATTTAGCAGCTTTCGCATCAGTTTTAGCGGCATTAATGGCCGCTTCGCCCAAATCTTCAGACTGGGCCGAGCCAGCATCGGCAACTTGGCTCTCAGCATTTTCCAAATTAGCACGCTCGCTATTTAGGGATTCATTAAAATCTCGATCTTCGTTCATAAAATAATATCCTCCAGCATAATTCCTGCATGCCGCACTAACGACATAACGCGTTTATAAGATTGGCGAGTGGGGCCGAGCACGCCAATATAGCTTCGGTCGGAATAAGGCGAACGGAAGCGCGAAATAATCAAAGAGACATTTGAGGCTTTGCCAACGGGATTTTCGGTGCCGATATAGACATTGATTGCCTCATTAGGCTGTACCTCTTTGAGCCACGGCTTAATGTTGTCAAGCAGTTTGCCGACAGCTTGAACCTGGGCATTTTGCAAGAATTCGGGCTGCGAAAAGAGATTACTGAAGCCAGAAATATAAATTTGGTCACCAATCGTAGCGAGCCCAAGATTGCCGGTTAGATTAACCAAGCTATCAACGGCTGCACGAATAGCAAAATCTGCGCGAGTCTGAGCCTGAATGCGCGTCGCAAGCGCACGGGTTGGGCGGTCGGCTGGCTCAGCATGGGCGTGTTCCGGTAGCAAATCGCTTTCTTCGTCGATGGCTTGCTGCAAAGAATTCACATAGAGGCGATAGCCGGCATCGGTTGGAATGCGGCCAGCAGATGTATGCGGCTGCGCAATGTAGCCCATCGATTCAAGCTTAACCATTTCGGCGCGAATCGTAGCGGACGAGCAATCAAATAACTTCGCAAGCGTTACGCTACCAACGGGCGTAGCGAGTTCAGCATATTCTTCAATAATGGCAAAAAGTATTTCTCTTTGACGATCGGTCATAGTTACATTTTAGGACTTTTGGCACTCTAGGTCAAGGTCTGCTAATCTTCCGTGAAGACTTGATAATATTCAGAATTCTGCTGCAGTGTACTGAGCAATGCGTCGCCCTTAATCTTCTTGATTGCGTCGTAGTCGCTGCCTTTGCGCAACTTTGTGCCAGTCATATCGTAAAGCTCAAAACTCTTACCTTTAGCCGGAATATAGACAACAGTGTCATTGTGAATGAAGATATATGAGCCAAGTTCGGCGACTTTGAATTGTTCACCATCTTTAGTATAGATTCGTCGTTCGCCACCCTGCTCAAAGCTAATACAGAAATTATCATGAATAAAGACACGCTTGGCGCCACGAATAATTTCTTGACCGTCATAGACGCGCACTAGGCGATAGGAGCCGCTGAGCTGCGCGACAATATACTGCCCCTCTACCCAAGTCATCTCCTTATAGATATCGCTATTGATGTCTGTATAAAAGGTGTCATATATAAAACTGATCACTTGCGAGTTATCCGACACGGAATAAATCCCCGCTTTATCTGATTCAGGGTCGAGCTCAAGGTAAATCTTATCCCCCCATTTGAATGGCTTAATGTCGTGGTACTCTTGATTTTCAATAGTTGTGAGTTCAGCCTTCTTCTCATTCGTGTTGTAGAGATAAAAATCGTCATCACGAATTAAGATACGTTCATCAGGCAACTCGGTGACTTTATAGCAATTACTAGTTTGGCACTGATAACCATCAATTGTGTCGTATTGGGCTTGTTGTTCCGGATCAACACTGCCGCCTGGCGTAACGCCCTGACGAGCCGCGATGAAAGTGTTAATTAGCATCCAAACTAGCACGCCGACAACAATCAAGCCAAAGATAGCTAAGACAAAAATAATCAGAAAACGTCGAATTTTATTGCGCCGTTCTTGAAGTTTTCGCTGGCGCTCCATCTCCTGATTGAAGGCCTTAATCTGCGCCAACTCATCGCTCGCGCCTTCGCGCGTAGTCTCAACTAAACTCTGCGACTGCACATTTTCGAGATTACCCGGTTGCACAATTACGCTATTTTTTCCGTCCTGACCACTCGCGTCGGTCAGCTTTTTAACTTGTTCGGTTGGACCAATCTTGCCCTCTAAGAAATTTTTAGAGATATTCACCAGCCCGCCCGAGGCTTTGTTGTTATCTTGGTTATCCATATATGTTATTATTGTAGCAAATGGACGACAGAATTCTAACAATCAAACAATGGCTAGAGACCGGTAGCATAAATATCTTTGGACTACCTTTTTCCGGTAAGGACACGATTGGCGTACGGCTCGCGGAACTACTTGGGGCAAAATTCCTAAGTTCAGGCTTAATTCTACGTGCCGCCGAAGCCGAAGATAAAGATTTACTGCGAGAGATGAGTGCCGGCAATCTTGCGCCAACTGCAAAATTTAGCAGTATTGTTTTGCCATATTTTGCGCGCGCCGACCTGGAAGCATTTCCGCTGATTTTGAGCAGCGTCGGTCGTTGGGAGGGCGAAGAATATGACGTAATTCACGCCTGCGAGATTAATGACCACCCGATCAAAGCAGTAATTCTGCTGAATGTCTCAGAGGCGGAGGTGAAGAATCGCTGGAATACTGCTAAAGAGCTGCAAGACCGCGGCGAGCGCGAAGATGATCATGACGAAAAAGTACTCGATACGCGGATTGAAGAATTTATCACGAAGACTATGCCAGTAATCGAAACTTATCGCAAACGCGATTTACTCGTACCCGTGAGCGCGAATGCCGACCGTGAGACGGTTTTCAATAATGTCATCAATGGCTTATATGAAATGGCATTACGTAGCCAGGGGCGCGAAATTCCACTCAATCAATAAAAAATCCCCCGCACAGGGGGTATTTTTTAGTCACGTTTGAGCATTACTGTAAAGGCTTCAGACGGAATATCGACTTTGCCGAAACGCTTCATGCGAGCTTTGCCACGTTTTTGTTTTTCAACTAATTTGGCTTTGCGGTCACGGTCACCAGTATGAATTTTGACAGTCACATCTTTGCGATAGGCACCCAGTGTTTCGCGTGCAATAATACGCGCACCAATCGCCGCCTGCAGAGCAACTTCAAAGTTTTGCCGCGGAATTACTTCTTTAAGCTTTTTCGTAACAGTGCGGCCGATACCATCAGCTTCGCTGCGATGTGCCATTACGCTCAACGCATCAATTCGCTCGCCTGCAACGAGAAAATCCACGCGCACAAGGTCCTCGGCCTGGTAACCACCCAATTCATAATTAAAGGAGGCATAGCCCGAGGTAGCCGATTTGAGCTGGTCATAAAAATCCGTGAGCAGATTCGCCATCGGTGCTTCAAAATCAATCACGGCACGCGTGTCAATATAAGAGATGTTTTTCTGGACACCACGCTTGCTAACAATCAATTCCAAAATTGCACCGATAAAACTCTTAGGCGTGATAATTTCGCCTTTTGCCCACGGTTCGCGAATTTCAGCAACGCGCGTCACGTCCGGCAAATCAGAGGCAGAGCGAATATCTAGCTCTTCGCCAGTTGTTAATAGAACATGATAATCCGTCGAAGGATTCGTAACGATTAGATCGAGTTTAAACTCGCGCTCGAGGCGCTCTCGAATAATATCCATATGAAGTAAGCCCAAGAAACCAATGCGCAAGCCAAAGCCAAGCACGGGCGAGTTTTCAGGCTCATACTGTAGTGCGGAATCGCTGAGTGCGAGTTTTTCTAGAGCTTCTTTTAAGTCCTTATATTGGTCATTGCTGACTGGGAAGAAACCCGCATAGACAAAGGGGCGAACGTTTTTATAGCCCGGCAGCGCAGATTTGGCGGGCGTTTTCGTGAGCGTGACCGTATCGCCAACTTTTGCTTCGCGCGTCGCTTTAAGATTTGTTACGATGTAGCCAATTTCACCCGCTTGGAGCTCACTGCGCGCAGACATTTTCGGATTAAGTACACCCACTTCCAATGCAATATCATTCGAGCCAGTCGCCATCATGTGAATGTTGGCATTTTTCGGCAGACGGCCGTCAAACATACGCACATACAAAATTACGCCACGATAATCATCAAAGTAAGAGTCAAAAATCAGCGCGCGGGTCTGCTCGCCGCTTGGTTGCGCTGGTGCAGGTACACGAGCAATAATTGCATCAAGGACTTGGTCAACATTTTCGCCAGTTTTAGCTGATACTTTGATAATATCCGATTCATCGCAGCCGAGCAGATTAACAATCTCCGCCGTCACGCGCGGCACATCGCTGGCAGGTAGGTCAATTTTATTAATAACTGGAATAATCTGCAGGTCTTGCTCAAGCGCAAGATAGACATTCGCGAGCGTTTGCGCTTGAATGCCCTGTGTCGCATCGACGACTAAAATCGCACCTTCAACCGCCTGTAAACTACGTGAAACTTCATAAGAAAAATCGACATGACCCGGCGTATCAATTAGGTTCAAGATATGGTCCTTATATTGCATCCGCACCGGCGTGAGCTTAATCGTGATACCCTTTTCGCGCTCGAGTTCCATTGAATCAAGCAACTGCGATTTCATTTCGCGTTTTTCAACAGTGCCAGTGAGCTCAAGCATGCGGTCGGCCAAAGTTGATTTGCCGTGATCAATATGCGCAATAATACAAAAATTACGGATCTTCTCTATATCCATAGAGAATATTCTAGCATATTGTCAAGCGAAATTACAGGTAGTCGCGCTGTGAATCGGGACTTATTTGAGTAATTCGAAAATAACAACTACGGCCGCGAGTGCGACGCGATAATAGCCGAAAGCCTCGAGTGAACCTTTCTTCTGGAGAAATTTCATCACAAAATTAATTGCGAGCAAACCGGAAATTAAAGCTACAACATTGGCAAAAGTTAGCATCTGCCAGTTTGCCGCAATATAGGCACGCGACGAACTAGAGAGCAGACTCTTACACATTACGCCCGCCATCACAATTAGGCTGACCGTAAAGGAATAATCGGCAGCGGATTTATTGTTTAGGCCTGCGATTCGTCCCGCAACAATAGTCGCACCCGAGCGAGAAGTGCCGGGGATAAGCGCGAGACACTGCGCGCAACCAATGCCAAGCGCGCGTTTCCAGCTAAGATGACGGTCATCCTTGACGGCCTTGAGCTTCGGAATTCTCTCAATGAAAATCATCGCGAAGCCAATAAGTGCCATTGCGCAAGCAATCGTAATCATGTTCGAAAAGAACCAATTGGACTCGATTAAATCTGAAAACAAGACGCCAGCAAGCACAACTGGGATGCAGGTGATAATAATGTTACGCGCAAATTTAAGATTATGCTTGACGAAAACCTCAGTCAGAATTTCCCAAATGCGTTTGCGATAATAAATAATCAGCGCAAGCAAAGTACCAAGATTAATGAATTCCAAAAAGAGGTGAAAATCAGCACTACGTCCGCCCATAATCTCTTGCAAGATTTCCAAATGCCCGGAGCTCGAAACGGGAATAAATTCCGTTAAGCCCTGCGTCAGCCCTAGCCAAAATGCTTCATATCCTTGCATTATTCTTCCCACCTTCCCGTATGTTTTTTACCATCGTAGAGCATCGTCGGAATGCCCTTCGCATGCAATTGATTAACGACGATGTCGTTGTTTTTCGCGATCAAAGCATCGTATTCCTCCGAATGCGCATAGCTTGCGACCGATTCAATTTGCATATCAGAAAAACCAAATTCTCGCAGCCAGTCTTGCAGAGTCTGTTCTGCTTCGTCGACAGAATAGTAATCATTAAAGAGGTCCTGATAAGAGCGATGTTGATCGTCTTTTTCGGTATAAATGCGCCTGATTAGCTCGAAGGCAACTTGTTGGCCGTTCTCATCTTCATCATATTTCTCTGCGCCAAATAAATAGCCAACAATCAGTTTCGAATTCGTATATTTGAATTTCCCCTCAGCGTCTTGAATCGGGAACGGCACGAGCAATACCTTTTCATCGGTATCAAAATAGCCAGCATTCAGCTGATTGCGGAAAGACTGCAGGCAGACTACGCAACCTGGATCAAAAATATCGACCGCTTTAATTTCACCCTCGCCACCAAGCGTAATGCCACTAAAGTCAAAATCATCAGCATTGAAACTGCGGAATTTGTCCGGAATTGCGCCAAAAATTTCGCCCCAATCTGAGAACCAATAGCCGACCGACTCGATTAGATTCTGCGGGCCACTATCGCCATCGATGCTGCAGACTTCTGCGCCGAGCGAACAAGCCTCCGGACGTTGGACATTGCAAGTGCCGAGCGACCACAGTGCGAGTCCCGCCTTAGCGCCTTCGACTAAGGACCAAACTGTCACAATAACAAGCAGAATCGATAGAACTTCAATCGCAGCCGAAAGCGGCTTAACGAGCTTAGGCTTTTTAACCAGCACGCGACTGAGTAATGAGTTTTTCACTTCTTCACCGAAACCCGTCTCGCATTTTTGCAGGGTGACGCGCTTACCAACGCAGCCCCACGATTTTTTGAGAATTTTTAGATAACGCTTGCCGACTTTTGGCTTAAAGATAGAAATAAAAGCTACAAAAATCCCCACAATAATCAGGATAATGAATGCCGCGATACAAACCATTATTTCGTCATCCTCTCAAGCACATCAATAGTTTTGTCGATGTCGGCAGGACGAATGTAATAGCCTAGCGAAAAGCGGATTAGCGGCGGATAGTGCATAACGTGGTCGAGATAATAATGCACGCAAAAATAGCCCGTACGTGCCATAATACCACGGCTCGAGAGCGCGCCGCCGGCTAGATGCGAATCAATGCCTTCAATATAAAATGACATAGTCGGATTAGCGGCAGCATTAATCAGGTGGATTTTCGGGTTACTCGCGAGATATTCAAACAAGCGCGTGTAGCAATTTACAAAATTTTGCTGGTCTTTTTTGGAGATTTTGTTCAGCCAGCGCAAGGCTTGGCCAAAAGCCACAATCTCACCCCACGCTTGCAGGCCGGACTCAAATTTAGTATAAGCATGATTTTCCGATTCAGCGGAGAGTTGATAGGAATCGGCTTCAACATCGTCAACCATACCGCCACCAATGAAGCTAGTATCGATTTTAGCGAAGAGATCGCGGCGCACAATCATTATGCCGAGCGAAGGACCATACATCTTGTGCGCTGAACTACAAATAGCATCTGCTTCGGTCTTATAAAGAATTTCCGGACTATGCGCCAGCGCCTGCGCAGCATCGATAACAACAACTCCGCCTTGCTGGTGAACTTTTTTGATTAATTCTCTCACGTTCAGTAACTTGCGACCATCAATATTCGAAGCGCAATTAACGACAACTAGGGACTTTTTAAAATCATATTCGTCTAGATTAATCGAGCCGTCTGTGGCGCGAGTCATAATTTCACGCGGCACGCCATGTTTGCGCGCAAAAGACATGGTCGCAAGAAAAGGTGAATTATGTTCAATATCCGAAGTCATGACTTTTTTAAAGAGGCCCGGTCTAAACTGGCTGAGCAGCAGATTAATGCCATATGTTGTATTGAGCGTGAAAGACACCGAATAATCCCGGGCTTTGAGTTTGAGATATTTGAGCATCTGCGCACGGGTCTCTTCGACTAGCTCGTCTGTCTCGCGGCCCCAAGCGTATTTCACGCGTTCGCCGCAAGAATTATGTTCAGTATAATAGCGATTCAAAGCATCAATCACTGGGCGCGGCCGCAAGGATTGGCAAGCCGCATCGAGGTAAACATCCCCCTCGCGCAAATAATCAAAATCCTCCATATCGCGTTCATTATAACACTTATGTTCATGACTCGGCGAGAGCTTAACTTATTGACTTTTTATAATGTTTGTGCTATAATATAGTTATTCGGGTGAATCACGCGAATTTTTTGCCAATTCACGCAAATGTTCTTTAAGGAGGCTGACAAGATGAGAATAAAAGAATCTCGCAGTTATCGTGGGGACGACAGACGCGGAGAATATAATTTCCGCGACTACCGCAATAATAATCGTCGCGCCCGCGATTATGGCGATTCCGACCGCGAACTCGCGAATTATAACTTGGCGATTGGACTAATCCTGCTGTATGGCTTCGGCATTAATTACTTGATGGTCAGGTTCGCAGCGCCCTACTTTCTCGGCATGAACCCACTGCTACTGGTCGTCGCTTACTTCGTGCTGGCGCTGATTGGTATATTGATGAGCCGATTCAGTGATAGCCCCGTACTGAGCTTTATCGGCTATACGCTGGTAGTAGTGCCGCTCGGCATGGTGCTATGTGTCTGCCTGGCTGGCTACGGTGCGACGATTATTGCAAATACCGCAATCGTAACGGTCTTGGCAAGTTTTATCATGATGCTTTGCGGTACGCTGTTCCCGCGCGCTTTTCTGTCAATGGGACGTGCGCTCGGTATCGCGCTGTTTGCTGTGATTATCGTCGAGCTAATCTGCGGTTTACTACTCAGACTTTACTTGCCGACTGTCTGGGACGTACTGGTAGCACTAATCTTTTGTGGCTACATTGGTTATGATTGGGCAAATGCCCAGCTGCGCCCACATACGCTCGACAACGCAATCGACGCCTGCGTGAGTCTGTATCTCGACATCATCAATCTGTTTTTGCGCATTTTGTCGATTTCGGGAGACAGATACCGCGATTAAGCCTCAGAATCCCGCTAATAACGGCGGGATTTTTCTTGCTAAAAATCGCAAGCACAATATATAATAAAATCGTGGATAAAAAGCGGACTGTGCGGAGGTATTGGGGGATTGTTTCCACTATCTTAGTGGCATTAGTTGTCGCGCTGGCCGTATATCTTGTAGCGATGCGTCTTTTAGGGTATTCGCTCTATACCGTGATGTCGGGCTCAATGGAACCAGCTTATCATGTTGGAGCTTTAATTTATGTAAAAAATGTCGATACGAACACATTAGAAAAAGGCGACGTAATTACTTTTGTGGCAGATGAAAATAACACAATCGTGACGCACCGGATTGATGAGGTTATCAAAGAGGAAGATGGCACGCTCAAGTTTCAGACTAAAGGCGACGCGAACGATGTAGCAGATGCGAAATTAGTGCACTATAAGAACGTACTTGGCACGCCAACAGCGCAAGTGCCATTGCTAGGTTATTTGGCTTATTATATTCAGCGACCACCTGGAATCTATATCGCCCTTGCGGTGGGCGTCTTATTGCTCGCAATGATAATTGCACCAGCTATGAACAAAGGAAAGGAGCACAAATGAAACATAAAATTTTAGCGATTGCGTTGGCAATAATCGCCATGACAACAGCGTCTTCGGCACTGACTTTGTCATATTTTACAGATACTTCAACTGTGACGAATAAATTCACGATTGGTAGTACCGATGTCCAACTATTTCGTTACTATACCAACCTAATTGGTAGCCGCTACTCAGCCGAGAATGCTGCACGGGTTGATGGACTGTACGAGAATTGGCTGTCTAATGCTTCGCAGGTAATGCAGGGCGGCAAAGATGTGGCTTTCCGGCCATACGTTACAAATCTCGGCAATATCGATGTGTATGTGCGAATTAAACTTTATGTGCCGTATATGCTTGCCTATAACGGCTACGTAAATATCACGGAGAGCGACGCGGTAGCGAATGGTGAATATACAAAGACGGGTGTAGGAAAAACAATCGACGGTAAGGGCTACCAAATTTATACTTACACATTGCAAGAACCGCTCAAAGCTGGTGCTTTTACGACGACGCCACCAATTACAGCAATGGGGCTGACGCAGAAAATCGTTGGCAAAGACGTTGACCTGAGCGGCTTCGTCGACGCAGATGGCAAACTGAATGTAAAAATGGAAGCAGAATCAGTGCAAGCTTATGGCTTTGATTCAGCCGAAGCGGCTTTTAGCTTTGCGGGAATCTAAAAAAATGGCGCAACGGCGGACAACATTAACGATTTCGCTGTTAGTAATTTTGTTGGCACTGGTTGCAGGCGGAACTTCGGCATATTTTACTTTTTCCAGTCGCGCGCACAATATCATTACAACAAGTGGCATAGCGATTGAATTAATCGAGGATACGGATCGAACCGGCGTCGATGGTCGTGCGATCCCTTTTACAAATATCGAAGGCGCATTGCCTGGCGACGTGATTAGCAAGATTCCGAAAGTAAAGAATGTCGATGATGGCGCAGTTTATGTGCGCATTAGTGCGCAAGCTAGCGCGAAAATAGCGAGCGGCGAGCAGCGTGCGGTCGATTTAGAGTTATTCGAACTCGATATTAATACTACTGCATGGACACTGAAGGACGGTTTTTATTATTACAAGCAAAAGCTAAATGCTGGCGAGACAACGGAACCATTATTCACGACCGTGACGCTTTCGCGCAAAATAGATGATGTTTTTCAAGATGCGTCTTTTGCGCTACAAATTAATGCTAGCGCAGTGCAGGCCGCCAATAATGGCACAGACGTCTTTACAGCGCAAGGCTGGCCAGAGGAGCAAGAATGAGACGTATAATGGTTTTTGCGATTGCGACCTGTTTATGTTTAACAATTATCGAACCGGCACGGGCCTTGCGCGCGGGAGTCTACTTCGAAGGTGGCGCGGAGAATTTTGTTTTCTATCCTGGGTCGGAATGGTCCGATACGGATTTGTTTAGCGAACTAAAGGACGCATTGCCCGGCGATACCCTGGATGAAGAATTCAAAATCCGTAATGCAGCGCCAGAATATGATTACATTAAGCTTTATCTGCGCGCCGATACACATAGCGATGAAAATCCACTCAGCGAGGAAGTCGCGGAGGCCGAAACCATTACAAGCATGCAGGATTTCCTATCGCAACTTGAGCTTAAGGTCTGGAATGGCGACGAACTAATTTATGACGCTGTGCCAAGTGAGCTGGCTAGTCTCACGAATAACGCATATTTGGGAAGCTACCACAATGGCGACGCAACAACAATCAAGGTGGAGCTATTAGTGCCGAGCTCACTAGGCAATGAATATATGCACCGAGTCGGAGAAGTAGACTGGATATTCGTCGCCGAGGCCTACTTAGACGGCGAAATCGCCGAGCCAGCACCGTCGGACGATCCCGAGAAGCAAGACGACGGCGAACCGACGCCAAACAACGCCAAAACAATTGACGAGATCTTGCATTATGTAGCCATATTCATATTATCTCTGTCCTGCCTAATATTCCTTATGGTTATAATTCGCCGTTGTATTAAGAAAGAAGCTTAAGTTCTATATTTTTTGCGCCGAGCAACGCGAATACTTTTTGAGCATGAAAAAGCGCCCATCTTTCGATGGACGCCTCCAACTCTCTTAGTTACCATATGTCATACTAATCGAAACGATGCCAGAATTTCTGGCCGTTTCTTCAGTATATTCCAGGTAGATTCGCTTATCGCCTAG
>CAZOYU010000013.1:0-18609 GCA_964584145.1 uncultured Candidatus Saccharibacteria bacterium
GGGATTTCTTTCTCAAAAGTGTCCTTCGCGCCTACCGTAATTGAGTCACCAATAATCGTAATCTTCGAACCTTCAATTCCTGCCGTTGATGTGCCACCTGTCGAACCTGCCCCAAACGATGTTTGACCATGGAATTGATCGTAATATTTTTTCGCCGTGTTATAGCGTTTGGAGAAATTCGGGCTTGCTGGTCTCTCAACTTTATATAAGAAATAATGCGTTGCATCGCTAAGGGTCGTTTTATTAAAAATACCAGAATAACTGCTGCTACTCTGCAGCTCATTAATTAAATAAGTTAATGAGAGCGAAAATAGCGCATTTACTTCGCTTTCATTTCCAGCTTTCTCGATAAAACAATCGCCATCGCAGCCATAGACATTGCCATTATTAGTGCTATAAGTCATCGGATCGTCGATATATTTCAACAAGCCAGGGCTATTTTCTTTTATGTACTTATAAAATTTAACGCGCCGCCCGCCCGACCATTGAATTAAGCCGAGGCCATAGGAAGTTTTTTCGTTGCCCTCGAGATTAAAACTTCCTTTATATCTTTTTAGGAACGAACCTTCGTGGCGTGCCGGATGTAGTGCGCTCTCGTGCGCCATATTGCCCATGATGCCGCCCACGATTTCATCGCTCAGTCCCATCGATTTTAGGCCTGACCAGATCTTTTCCGCTGCAGTCGAGCCACTTACTACTGCCGTGCCGCCCACGATTGTGCCGGTATTTTCATTTTCGCAATCTTCCGGATCGTAAAACATAATATTGTTCGCCGCGAACTGATCCAGTCTATCGTCCGTAATTGCCGAAATTGTTTGTACGGGTACCGCAATTATGATTGCAATTGCGACCAGCGTCACGCGCCGCAAGAATCCGATTTTAGTCTTCATAAATTATTCGATAATCCTCATAATTAAAGCCGGCGAGCTCGATAACCTCTTTCACGCGCCATGCATATTTTTCGCTTTGATCCACTCTTAAACAAAATGCATAATCACAGCGCACATCATTTGAGCCGTCGGTAATTCTTCCCGAAAATAAGGTCGCTTCCTCTTCGATGTAATAATCTAATAGAATTGGCAAATTATTAATAATATCTTTCTTCTTTGCGTAGTTCGCCAAAAAAGTTTTCACATCTGTATCGTCAATATTTTCCAAGGTTGCAAGGTCAGTTTTGCTCCGCTCAAAATAGCTAAAGCCCTCAGCATCACTTAGGATATATTCATAAATCGTCGTCGTCTCGTCTGCTTTCAGCTCAAAATTAACCGTCTTCGAGCTGAAACCGTCTTTGTGTAACGTACCAGTATAGCTGCCTGCTGCCATTTCATAGATCCCGCTATGATAATCTTCGCCGTCGATTGTTAATATTGCGTCGCCAGGCGCAATATTGATGCCTAGCAGCGTCGTCTTTTGCGCGCCATTTATCGCCGGAATTAAGATTAATAATAAGATTGCAATTATTGACACCGCAATCAGCGTAATCAAGAAAAATAAAATTTTCCTGAAATTTTTGTCGACCGCCTCCATATGAGTTCATTTTATCATAAATATAAAACGTAGCAAAAACAAAAATTACCCCCGATTTACAGGGGGGTAGAGAAGTTGTTTTTTATAAAATATTCTTCGCACGAAAGCGCTTTTAATTATTCATATTTTCTTGTGTATGTTTGCCGCGCTGACTTTCCTTTAACTGGTCCTCGTAGGCTTTGCAGCTCGACTTATTTTCCTCAATCGGTACCTGTTCCGGATCTAGCCCATAACTTTTAATCCATTCTTTTGCCTTATTCTTGGCCGTCTCTACTGCAGCGTCATCGTCGCAACTCGCCTGCACGCTCAAGATTAGTCTCGGATCATACTCTTCATGTGTTATTTCGAATTTCAGCTCACCATTTTCTTTGTAACGGTAGGGCAGGTCGGCACTCATATTTGCATCAATCGATGAATAACCCTCCGTACCGATGCAAAATGTCTCTGGGTATTTTGAATCATTTGTTGGCGCACAACTAATCGACACTTCGCTGGCATCTTCCGATGTTTGCGACATCCAGACATAGAATGTTGTTTTTACGCTCTCGACATCCAATGTAAACGTAATGATCTTCTCGCCATCTTCGCCACTTTCCGCATAAGTCGACTCGCGAATCAACGCTTTAATTTCCTCATTTTCGGGCAGGGCATAACTATCCGTCAGTAAAGTTCGCAACTGTTTCTTGATCAAACTATAGTCGTGACTCTCAATCGAGCTGTCTTCGGCATCCGTTACATTATCTTCATTCGCAATTTTTACTCCCGAATCATTGCTCGACAATGTTATCGCAACAATACTAATCGCTATAATTACCGCCACAAAAGCAATCGCGCCTACAATCAGTAGGATTGTTCGATTTCTTGTTACGTCAACACGTCTATTGTCCATGCTCCTCCTTAAAAATCTATCATTCCGTCCGTATAAGCAAATTCCCAGTTATGGCTGCTCAGACTATATTGTGCCGCATGTCCTATCCAATCACTATCCCAATGCGCCGAGCAACTTGATTCGCCCACAATAAATGTGCCGTCATCGTTGACTCCTAGCACGATTCCCGTATGCCCATAACTGTCATTTTTCCAACTAAACACCGCATATGGCCGCGGTTCTGTGCCAGTCTTAAAGTTGCCGCTCGCACCCATATTATCTACTACATCGCCGCCATTACCGCTAATCTCATAACCCGACGGAATGTTGACATAGTTATATACGAACCATTTTGTAAATGATACGCAGTTTTTCAGTACGCCTTCTACGCCGTCTGCCGTACAACTGTTTGACCAGCTTCGCGTTTCGCCATTCTTAGTGGTCATCGAATAATCTGTTTTGCCTTTGTATTTTAATACTTCCGCTTTATAAGTCTCCATAAATTCTTCTGCCTCCTCCATCGTCATTCCGCCTGTCTTCAGGCCACTCTCTTCGCAGGAATCAACCGTCGTGCTCGTCGTATTGTCCGTTGGTAACTCCGCCCATAGCTCGTCCATTAATTCGACAATCCAAGCCGTAGTTTTACCTGTCGCCAATGCACCGTTCGCCGTATCGATATGTAAATGCGATTGTGTGCCTTGCGCGCATTGCGGCGCGCCGATTTTTGCGAGGTTGTCGCCCGCTTCAACATGGTCGCCGTCGCTTACGGACGCTGACTCTAAATCTAGGTGTCCTAGCCAATAATAATTGCCATCGTCGCCCGTCAAGCCAATCTGCCCACATTTATCCCACCAACTTTCATCTACGCCATTTGTATACGGGCTCACATACTCAATTGTGCCCGAAGTAATTGCCACTACCTGCGCCCCTGCCGAATTGTAATACATGTTCGAATAGCCCGCCTCGCCGCCATAGTCATCTGCCGTCGGATCTTTGCCTGTTACCATTTCCATCATCAAGCCCATATCAACTGCATGGTATCCATGATGGCATGCGCCCGCCGCTAAATTATTGCAAGGTAGATTTGATAATACCGATTCACCCGAGCCGAAAGTCGTCGGACTCAAATAATTTGCCTGTGTCGCGTCTGCTAATGGGAAAGCATATTTTATGCCGTCAATTGTTTTGTAGGTCACATTACCCGATCCTGAACGGTCGCAGCATGCACTTGAGCTCGCGCCCGTCACTGCGTTGCCGTTTGGCGGATTATTTTGGAAATAGCCAAATGGATCGCCCGTGCCGCCATTGCCACTCGAACTACTAATCGTTGTCCCGTCCGGATTTGCCCAAGTATAGAAAATATAAGTCGACCCCATTTGGTTATTAATCACCGTTTTGCCTTGCACGTAATTGTTCTTATCCATTTTATCGACCGTCTGACCATCCAATGTAATCGATTCGATATCGCCAATGCTGTCATGTTCCACAATCTCTGCTGGAATTGTCCGGTTGCCATTTAGCCAGATATCTTTCACGGCCTCAAATTCCGTTTGTGAATAGTCCGAGTAATTTTCGTCATAATCGTCTGCCGTCGCAAACCAGCCGCCCGTGCGTACGTAGTTTACTAATCCGTCTGCCGTATGCGCCTCATCTGGCCGTTTTTGCTCATATAAATTCGCCATCAGCGACGCTTCCAACTTTACACCGTTCAATGTTCCGCCATTTTCATGTTTTACCATCGCGAGCAAGCCTTTAATTTGCCCCTCCGACAATTGGTATTTTTGCGCCGTATATGTCGCCTCTGAGCCGTTTGAGCCGTCCGCCGGATCGCAACATTCATCTACTGAAGTCCCCACAACTGCGCCGCCGATTGCCGTCTTAATCACTTCTACGAACTTTGTATTGCCTTCCGCATTCGGATGGGTGCCATCGCTCAAATATTGACTCTCATTGCCACGCACGATGGCTTGCCAATCTGCTACTACTACCTTACTCGGATTATCCGCCGCCGCCTGCTTGAATAGAGTATTATTCGTATCATAATTATTTGTCGAGGTATGATTCGTTACGAACACGATTTTCGACGCCGAACTTGCTAATTCTAATACTTTATCGATATCTGCTTGCGTGAGCCAATCCTGATTTGTGCCTAGCGCGAATACTAATACTTCGCGTAGCTGCCCCGAAGTAGATAATTCTTCCAAAATTTCCGTTCCTGTTTTGTTGTCGGAAACTGTACCCGAAAAGCGCTTGCTCACTTGCGCATGAATGTCCGCACCTGCTAATTCACTATTGAGTGTCGATTCTGCGCCTACTGTAATCGAATCGCCAATAATTGTTACTTTTGTGCCATCTACCGCCGAAGTCGCTGTGCCGCCAGTCGAACCCGAGCCGAACGAAGTTTGACCATGGAATTGGTCATAATACTCCTGTGCAGAACTTAGACGTGGGGACAAATTCAGTACCGCCGGTCTTTCGACTTCGCGCAAAAAATACTCTGTTGCGCCCAAAACAGTCGTCTGTTCAAACAGTCCAGAGTAATCCACGCCAGTAACGTTATTTTGCAGTTCATATAGCAGGTAAGTTAATTCTAGTGAATAAAGTGCATTCGCCTCATTCTCGCTCTCCGCTTTACTAATAAAGCAATCGCCATCACAGCCATAGATACTGCCGTTGTTTTTGCTATATGTGTCAGGATTGTCAAAATATTTAGTAAGGCCAGGGCTTTTTTCTTTAACGTAGTTATACATATTGACGCGTCGCTCGTAGGACCACTGAATTAGACCTAAGCCATAAGCGATATTTTCATTGGCTTCGCTACTAAGGTCCATTGGCCAATAGCTCGCATATTGCGAACCTTCATGCTGTGCCGGGTTCATATTGCCCTCGTGCGCCATATTGCCCATGATGCCGGCCGTAATCTCATCGCTTAGGCCCATCGATTTCAAGCCTGACCAAATTTTTTCCGCCGCCGTCGAACCGCTCACTACCGCTGTGCCACCCACGATTGCGCCACTGCTGCCATCATTTTCGCAATCCTCCGGATCATAGAACATGATATTATTTGCCGCATATTTATCTAGCAGCTCATCTGTTAGCGCATAAATTGTTTGCGTTGGCACTGAAATCACCAGCGCCACCGCAATCAAGAACCCTCGCCCTAAAAAGCTCAATTTAGTCTTCATAGATTATCCGATAATCCTCATAATTAAAGCCCGCTAACTTAATAACCTCTTGTACGCGCCAAGCATAATTCTTGTTCTTATTAACCTTCAGGCAAAAGGCATAATCGCAGCGCGCGTCGTTCGAGCCGTCCGTAATCTTGCCCGTAACAATCGTCGATTGGTTCTTGTCATAATAATTCAGTAAAATTGGCAAATTTTTCGCGATATCCGTTTTCTTGGCGTAGCTTGTCAAGAAATCCTGCACTTCCGTCTCATCGATATTTTTTAGCACTGCCAGATCTGTTTTGCTTCGCTCAAAATAAGTAAAGCCTTCCGCCTCGCTCAAAATATAGTTATAGAGTGTCGTCGTTTCGTGCGCTTTTACTTCAAAATTAATCTGCTTCTCGGTAAAGCCGTCTTTGTGCAATGTCGCGCTGTAGCTACCTTCCGCAAATTCGTAAATCCCGCTATGGTAATCCTCGCCATTAATTGTCAAAATTGCATCCCCAGGAGCAATATTGATCGCTAAAAAAGTTTCTTTATTAATTTTCTGTACTGCTGGCGCCAAAATAAAAGTCAGGCTCACGGCTACTGCTAAGATAATCACCCCAATCAAGAGCATTAAAATTCTCTTGTAGTTTCGATCAATTACCTCCATTGCTAATTATTTTAGCACTAGCACTATAGAGAAATGACCGCTATTTTATTCAATTTTTTTTCAGGTTTCGCGAATTCTTTTTGTCGATAATATACAGCGGCCGCCCTTGCGCCTCAGTATGAATATGTGAAATATACAGTGCCGTGATTGCTTGCGAAACTAATACTAAACCAACCAGAAATGTAATAAAAATGCTCAAACAGGTTGTACCTGTCCAGCGCAATTGCATCGGATCGCCCATCATGAATTCTTCAATAATCACAAACACGCCCAAAATAAATGACGTAATCGTAATAAAACTGCCAATCCAGCCAAAAATCACCAGCGGCGTTGCCGATAGGGAAATGAAGCTATCAATCGCCAGATGGAACAGTTTACTAAAGTTATAGCTTGGCTTACCCGCCAAACGGTTGCCATAAATATAATCGATGTAAACTTTTTTGAAGCCCATCCAGTCCATTAAGCCACGCGTAATTCGTCCGTGCTCCGTCAACTTGTTATATTCATCTGCCACACAGCGGTCAATCAAGCGAAAATCTGTGCTGCCAGGCACCGTGTCTTTCACGCCCATGCCGCGCAGCATCGCATAGAATAATTTCGACCCCATCTTCGCCACTAGACCGTGCTTCTCATACTTGCCGCGCACGCCAATCACAATTTCGCCACCGTCTTCCCATTTTTTAATAAATTCATGGATCAATTTGGGTGGTTGTTGTCCATCTGCATCCATTGTCATAATCGCGTCCGCATCCGATTCGCGCATGCCCGCCGTCAGCGCCACTTCTTTGCCGAAATTCCGCGAAAAAGCCAACACCTTAATATGGTTATCTTCCTTAGCCAATTTCTGAATCATCTCCAGACTGCCGTCTTTGCTACCGTCATCTACCAAAATTACATCGTAGTCATATTTAATTTTCTTCAACTCCGGCAAAAGCAGGGAATTATAGAACTTCAAAAAACCTTTTTCTTCATTATAAATTGGGATTACAAAAGATATCTTCATTTGCATTGAGTATAGCACAAACAGATATAAAAGCTGACCATAAGCAAAAAGCGCCAAAACACGCTATAATAATGTTAATGTTATACACTGCGAAGATTAATGACGCCATTCGGACGTCTGCCTTAGTGCATGCTGGTCAATATCGCAAAGGTTCAACTACTCCTTATGTCTCGCATCCTTATGCCGTTGCGCTGATTACGCAAAATTATCTCGATGATGAAGCGACTTTTATTGCCGCGCTCTTGCATGATGTGCTTGAAGATGTGCCTGAGCGCATCTATTCGCGCGCCGATATGAAACGCGACTTTGGCGCCGAGATTGTCGGCATCGTCGAGGGCGTAACCGAGCCGGACATTAACGAGCCAACCAAAGAAGCTTGGCTCGCGCGCAAACAGGGCTACATCGATCATCTCGCCGAACTTAGCGATATGCGTCCACTCATCGTCTCTTGTGCGGACAAAATTCATAATATGTCCGAAATCATTCGCGAATATCAGAGGTCTGGCAGCGCTATTTGGGATGCTTTTCATGCTAGTCGCGCTCGCGAGATTTGGTTCTATGAAAATGTATTAGCGGTGCTCAGCCAAAAAGTACTTCCGCTCGAGGCCACCGAGGATTATACTCGAATTCTCAAGCAATTAAAGAAATTACATTGATTATGATTACGCACGAAACCACTATCGCCAACCGTCAAAAGATTATTATCCGCGCCAGCATTGTCGGCATTGTCGGCAATTTTTTGCTAGCTGCTTTTAAAGCCGCTGTCGGCCTATTTACAAATTCCATCGCCATCATTCTCGACGCTGTTAATAATTTTAGCGACATGTTGTCTTCCATTGTGACAATTGTTGGCATTCGCCTCGCTAACAAAGCGCCCGATCGTCGTCATCCGATGGGGCACGGCCGCTATGAATATCTCAGCACTGCCATCATCGCAGTAATTATTATTTACATTGGCGTCACCGCTATTCAGGAATCCATCAATAAAATCATCAATCCGGGGGATGTTAGCTATAATACGCTCGCACTTATCATCGTTGCTGCGGCTGTCTTTGTGAAAATCTTCATCGGCCTTTACTATCGCAAAGTCGGCAAGCAAGTTGATTCCGATTCGCTCACCGCTTCCGGCACCGATGCGCTGTTTGATTCTGTCGTTTCTTTTGCAACGCTCATTTCCGCAGCTCTTTATCTTATCTTCGGTCTCAAAACCGAAGCTTATCTTGCCATTCTTATCTCCGCATTAATTATTCGTTCCGGCGCCAAGATGCTGCGTGATGTTTTTAGTGTTATCGTTGGCGAGCGCATCGACCCAGAACTTTCTAAAAAAATTAAAGCCTCCATTCGTGAAGTCGACGGCGTGCATGGTGCTTTCGATCTTATGATTCATGATTATGGCACCAACATGGTCTTTTGCTCGGTCAATATCGAAGTTGAAGAAAATCTTACTGCTCGCGAAATCGACGATATCTCCCGCGAAGTTCGTCGCAAAGTTTTCTACGGCTATCAGATTTTTATTAGTTCCGTGGGTATTTATTCAATCAATACCGAGAGTCCGAAGATTAATGCTATGTATCGCCGCGTTAAAGATGTTTTGGCGCATTATGAATATGTCATGCAAATGCATGGCTTCCATGTTGACGAAGTTAAAAAAGAAATTAGCTTTGATATTGTTCTTAGTTTTGATGTTAAAAATCGTCGCGCCTATTACCTTGCGATTAAGCGCCACTTGCGCAAATCTTTCCCGCGCTACAGCATCAATATTGCACTCGACTCCGATTACAGCGATTAAAAAATATCCCCCCATAGCAGGGGAGATATTTCTGGATATTTGTTTTAGCGACGCTTGCGCATTATTACAGTCGTGCCGAGTAATACAAAGGCGCCACCTGCTAGTGCTATCGACAGGATACTTTGATTGTCTGTCTTTGGGTTTGGTACTGGATTATTGGATGCATCCGTCTTGGTCGCGTCTGGCGTTGGTTGATTAACTAATGTATCGCCACCATATTCACCCCCTTGCGCTGAGACTACAAATTTCAATTCATCCGTCTTCGTCACGTTGCCCGCTTGGTCATAAATCTTTGCATAAGCAACATAGTCGCCTTCGGTCAGCCCATCGAAGCTCCGCGCTTTTGTCATCGCAAATTCACCTTCCGCATTCACTTCCGCATCCAGCTCTTCGCTCAGCAGCGTGTATTCGTCATCTTCTGTAGCTTTGTAAAACCATTCAATCTTCGTGATGCCACTCGTGTTTTCGATCAGCGCAAGTGATAATTTAAAGCCTTCCGCCGTAATGTCGCTTGCCTTCAAAGAGGTCTGAATAACTGGCGCCGTTTTGTCGATTTTGCTCACCGTGAAGCTTTTGCTGGCCGTTTCGTGTGCGCTGTTCTTTAGCCAAACCGTATAAGTGCCATTTTTACTAATCGTCATTTTCTCTGCGAGCGTCTTGCTTGCTGTCGCTAGCGCTGTCCACAGACTCGGCGTCGCCAGCGTTGCACCTTCGCTCAAATCCGCTTTCTCGATATTGTAGTTGCTGCTTGCGGCTTTTACGGTTACTTCTACATCTTTATTTGTCCACTCGCTCGGAATGCCGTCAATGCTATTAATCTTCAGATCAGCATAGCGGTTAATATGGAAACTCAAGCTCCCCCAACCATAATATTCATCCCAGCCAGCTGTGCCTAAATCTTCCGCGTTCAGCTTCAGATAATCATAAACTTGTTCGAAAGTATAACCAGGATTTTCTACTAGTACATCTGCGACTGCTGCTGCGACAAACGGAGCAGAGAAGCTCGTGCCAGAAGCTTTCGCATAGCTATTTGATGCCTTATTATATGCCAACGCTACCATCTCGCCAGGTGCTGCAAAGTCGATGCCTTTGCCATGGTTTGAAAAACTCGACGAGAATTCGTTCGATTGTCCCACCGAAGATACTCCAATTACGCTTGAGAAGGCTGCTGGATAAGTTACCTCGCTAGCATTCTCGTTGCCAGCCGCTGCGACCACGATTGCACCAGCATTTTTCGCCTGCACCATCGCAGCTTCAATCGTATTTAATACTTGCTGGGAGACCTCCTTTGTCTCGAAGCCAATGCTCAAATTAATCACATGCACGCGATCCATCACATGCGCTATGCCACAGAGTACATCTGCAACTGTGCCTTTGCCGTCACTGCCCAAAACTTTCACCGGCACAACTGTGACATTCTTTGGTGTCGATTGTGTAATTGCGCTCGCCACCATAGTGCCGTGTCCGTTGTCATCACTTGGGTCATCGTCGTTGTTTACGAAATCTTTTGCCAATCCCATCGACAATCGATCTCGCGCCGTCGTATCGGTAAAAAGTTCATGGTCCGCATAGATGCCACTATCCAGCACTGCCACTACTACTGGCGTTGTATTCTTGCTCAAATCTTGCGTGTATTTATCGAGGTACATTGTCTTCGTCCCCCACGCCTTAAACTCATTCGTGTCATAAGTTTGCGGATCTTCTGCACTAGTCACACTCTCGTTTAAGACAATATTTTCGACGCCATTCTTTTTCAGATTTGCGTAACCACTCACCGCTTCCGCCGCGCTGCGGTATTCAATCACATAATAATTGCCAAAAATATTGGTTTTATTAACAATCGTAGTGTCATTCTCAAGGATTGAACGGTCCTTAACTTCCGCAATTAGCGTCTTAGTTTCGAGCGCCGCTGTTACATTCTGCTCAGAAATCTGATATTCGCCGCTCAAATATTCCGTTGTCTCGCTGTATGACATGCTCGAGAACAACGTTTCTTCGGCTTGCGTACTATTTGGTAGCACTATTAATGCACCAGCAACCAACCCCAATGAAGCTACTGATACCGAAAAAAGTGCTGACTTTTTTCTTCTGTTCATGAAAATGACCCTTGTTTTTTAATATTTATTTTGACCTTTTATAAGGCCATTAAAACATAAGCAAAACCTAAAAGCAAGCTTAATTTTTTGCAAAAACTTATGCCTTTTGGCTGTGCTATATTTTAATCATGAAATGCTTAGTGATTGCCGATCGAAACCCTAATATTGATTTGTCTGCCAAAGCCGAAGAAGAGCAGGTCGACCTAATTATCTCGCTTGGCGACTTCGAGCGCTCGATGGTGCTGAGCCTGCAACGCACACAGATTCCTAAGATTGGTGTTTACGGTAACCATGATGCAGGTGAATATATGCAGGAAATTGGTATGCTCGATCTACATATGCATACTTGGGATTTCGGAGGCTATCGTTTTGGCGGTTTTCAGGGCTGCGTTCGCTATAAAAGCAATCCTTACGCGATTATGTGTACGCAAGAAGAGGCTAATCGCCTATTTACCTATTTCCCGCCCGTCGACATTTTTATTACCCATTGTCCGCCTCGCGGTATTAACGATGAGGAAGAAGTCGCTCATCAGGGCTGGGACGCCTTGCGGGCTTATCTCGACAAAAACCATCCCAAAGTTTTGTTTCATGGCCACACTTATCCGACTGAAAAAGATATGGTGCGCGAATATCGCGGCACGCGCATTGAATATATCTCCGGCTGGCGAATCGTGGAGATTTAAAACCACTCAATAATTATCGAAAAGTTTTTTGTGCAACAAAAAAAATGGACTCTCGTCCATAAAAAATGGCTCCCCCGGTCAGACTCGAACTGACAACCTCGAAGTTAACAGCTTCTTGCTCCACCATTGAGCTACAGGGGAAAGTAATTCAAGTGTACCCGTAAATCTCCGAAAAGTCAAGCTGTTTTGCATCTACCCAATTTTTGACGCCAAGATAAGAAATGGTTATACTAAAAAGAACAAACAGGAGGTAATTATGTGTGGAATCGTGGGCTATGTTGGTAAAAAAACTGCGCAAAATGTGCTCGTCAGTGGCTTAAAGCGGCTCGAATATCGTGGCTACGATTCGGCCGGTATCGCGACGCTCGACGAATCTCAGCAACCGCATTTGGCGCGTTCAGTTGGCAAGATCGCCGAACTCGAGCAAGTTCTCGCTACTAAGCCGCATACTGGTCACCTGGGTATCGGCCATACGCGCTGGGCGACGCATGGCGGCGTGACTGTCTCGAATGCCCACCCGCATCATGTTGGCAACATTTATCTTGTCCATAACGGCATTATTGAAAATTATCTGGAACTCAAAGCCCAGCTCAAAAATTACGACTTCAAATCCGATACCGATACCGAAGTTCTCGCTGCGCTAATCGATAGTCGCTATACTAAGGGCTCTAGCCTTAAAGATGCCGTCGCCGCTGCACTCAAGGCCGTGCGTGGTACTTATGGCATTGCTGTTTTCTCGCCGCTCGAGCCTGACACGATTATCGTCGCCCGCCTCGGTTCACCGTTGATTATTGGTCTTGGCAAAGATGAAACTTTGATCGCTTCTGATGCTTCCGCGCTGCTGGGCTACACGCGCGAAGCTATCTATCTCAATGACGGCGAAATTGCTGTCTGCAATCGCGATGGCGCCGAAGTCTTCAATCTCAATCTTCAACATCTTAATCCTAATCACGAAACTATCGAGGGCGATGTTGAGCAAATTCAAAAAGGTGGCTATCAACATTTTCTCCTCAAAGAAATTATGGAGCAGGCAACTACTTTGCCGAACACGCTCTCTGGTCGCGTCGACGCTAAAAACGGCACTATGCACCTCGGCGGTCCGAACCTCACCGCCAAAGAAATGCGCGACGTCCGCCACATTGTAATTGTGGGTTGTGGTACCGCTTATTACGCCGGCTTGCTTGCCTCGTACTACATGGAGCAGCTCATTCCCGACATCACTACCGAAGTCGTGATTGCTTCCGAATATCGCTACCGTTCCTTCCATCTGCCGCCACATTCGCTCGCGCTAATTGTTTCCCAATCCGGCGAAACTGCCGACACGCTCGCATGTCTGCGTGAAATTAAAAAGCGCGGCGTCAAAACTCTTGGCATTGTAAATGTTGTTGGCTCAACCATTGCTCGCGAAGTCGATGGCGGTACTTATGTTCATGCTGGTCCGGAAATTTCCGTTGCCTCCACTAAGGCCTTTACTGCCCAAGTCGTTACTATGTTAATGTTTGCTGGTATGATCGCTAGCTATCATGGCGGCAACGCTGAACTCATTCATGCTTTTGCTAAAGAGTTGTCGATTCTCCCGCAAGAAATTGAGCATTGTCTCAATACGCATCGCGCCGATATGGAACGTCTCGCTAAAAAATATGCCAAGTTTAATGACGCGCTTTATCTCGGCCGTGATACTGCTTATCCAATCGCGCTCGAAGGTGCGCTCAAGCTCAAGGAAATTTCTTACATTCACGCCGAGGGCTATGCTTCTGGCGAACTTAAGCACGGCCCGATCGCCCTCGTCGACGAGACCTTCTTTGAAGTTTTCGATATTCTTGACAACTGGCTCTACGATAAGTCCCTCGGTGGTTTACACGAAGTCCGCGCTCGTGGCGGCAAGGCTATTGTTCTTACCGATAGCAAAGCCGATATTTCCGCCGACGATATCGTCCGTGTCGATAGCAAAATTAAATTACTCATGCCGCTCCTACTCAACACGCTTCAGCAACTCTTTGCCTACTATGTCGCCGTCGAGCGAGGCAATGATGTTGACCAGCCGCGCAACTTAGCTAAGTCCGTGACCGTGGAATAGTATGCCAAAAACGCCGCGTCGTACCAGTAGTCGTCGTCAGCTTCGCCGCGAAGAGCGTCAGCGCAAGCGTACTTTGCGCGCCGCCGAACGCAAGCAAGCCAACTATCCGCGCATGTCGCTCAAGTCTATCTGGTACACGATGCGCGTCTATCGCCAATCGGTCGGCCCCAAGCGTTTTATTCTCTGGGGCTATACTGCCTACAATTCCATCGTTTCGCCAATTTCCGCGCTGCTCGTCGGTACTGCGACTGATCGCCTCCTCCGTGCTGTCGAAACGCAAGATTTTTTACCTTTTTTACTTATCGCTATTTTGTTGTTCATTATTCAATTCCTCCGTACTTTGCTTGGCGAAGTGAATAGCCTCATCTCCGCCATATCTTGGCAGGATGTTTATATTCATGTCAGCGAGCGCATCGCCGAAAAATATATCGAAATTCCGCTCGCCACGCGTGAAAGTCAGGAATTTGCTGATAAATTCGACCGTGTCCGCGACTTCGGCTCGTCTATCGCCGGTGTTAATAGCAACGTCATCAATATCGCTTCGTCCGTCATTGGGCTAATCGCCATTGTTGGTTCTACCACCGCCGTCTCGCCGCTCGTTACTATCGCCGTTTTTGTCGCTGCCATCCCGTATTCCGTCCTTAGTCTCCGCCTTGCCGCTAAACAGCGTCGCAACTGGCGCGAGTTTACCAAAGATCGCCGCATTTCTTGGGCAATCCAGCAAAAAATCACCAACTCCAATTCCGCACTCGAAATTGAGCTCAATAGCCTCTCTAAACAGCTCATTTCGCAGATGGTTAAAGCTCGCCGGCGCAGCCAGGAACAAGATGTCGCCGATATTAAAGCCTATTTCTGGCCCGACCTCACCTCGCGCACCTTCGAAGACATCGTCAGCTATGGCATTCTTATCTTTGTCTCCTTCGAAATTATGATCGGCCGCCTCAGCTTCGGCGTCTTCACTTCCACGCGCTTGCTCTTGAGTCAACTCAGCGATAGTATCACTAGCCTCTTCGCCAACATCGCCAGCGCTAGCGAGAGCATTGTTAACGCCACCGACTACATGGAATTCATGAATACACTCGCCCAGCCAACTGGTGACATTATCATCTCCAGCATCCCTAAAATCGAATTCCAGAACGTTTCTTTCACTTATCCGCGCTCCGACATTAAAGCCGTCGACAATGTCAGCTTTACGCTCGCTCCGGGTGACAGTCTCGCCATCGTTGGCGAAAATGGCGCCGGCAAAACTACGATTATTAAGCTTCTGATTGGCGCTTATCAACCCGATTCTGGCGTCATTCTCGTTAATGATATTCCACTCGAGCGCATTAATCGCGCTTCCTACCTCGAACAAATTGGCGCACTTTTCCAAGATTATTCACGTTACGAATTTGCGACCCTTGGTGAAAATGTTTGGTATGGCGATGTTGCTCGTCCGTATAGTCCACGAGATATTCGTGCCGCCCTCGCCGACGCTGGCCTCGAGGACCTCGAAAAAAGCTATCCCAAAGGTCTCAATCAAATCATGTCCAAAGATTTTGACGCCACCAGTGCCGCCGACCTTTCTGGCGGCCAATGGCAACGCCTTAGCATCGCCCGCGCTTTCTTCCGCCAGCCAAATATTCTCATTCTCGATGAACCTACCAGCGCCGTCGACGCCAATTCCGAATACAAAATCTTCAAGAATATTCTTAAAAAGCAGCAGGATAAGACTACGCTCATCATTTCGCACCGTTTTTCGACTGTCCGCAAAGCCGAGCGCATTATCGTGCTCGACCATGGTAAAATTACCGAGCAGGGCACTCACGACGAACTCGTCGCTCGCGGTGGCACTTATCGAGAAATGTTCGAAATGCAGGCAGAAGGGTATAACTAAAAAGGAGGCACATGCGCAAATTTCGCAAAACAATGTTTGTTATTACTATTTTATTCGCCGTTATTACTTTTCTCGGCCTCACCTCATTAATTTTTTCAACCAAAGATTTTTCCGATTCGCTCTTCGACTGTATCATTCTATTCATCTCCGCTGCTTCCATTGCTATTGCCATTTTTGCTCAGCTTGCTGCCGACAAAGAATCGCGCCGCATTGAAAAAATTGTTCGCGAGATTGGCGAAATTAACAAAATTACTGAAGAAGATTTTAAACAAGATGAAAGTCTCCGTCGTAAGCTCGACAAAATTCTCTATCTCGAAGAAGAAATTTATCGCCGCACTGGCGGCCGCAAAGATGTAAAACAAGTCGAGAAAGGGCCTACTAAAAAATAATTATGCAAATCGAACTCACGGATTTTTATTCGCGCCTCGGTACTATCGCTTTAATTCTCTTGCTTGGTTTCCTGCTTGGCAAGCTTAAGCTCATTTCGCCCAAAACTAACAAAGACCTCGTCAACTTGTTACTAACCGTCTTCATGCCTGCTTCGCTTTTTCTCGCTTTTCCGACTAGCTACAGCGAAGAAACTTCCGACCTTTTTCTCTCTGGTTTGCTGGCGGGCTTCCTGGTCATGTTCGCTGTTATCATCTTGTCGCGCCTCATCTTTAACAAAACTTTCTTTAAGCACGAGCAACAGCGCAGTGCCGCCCAGTTTGCCCTGATTTTTAATAACGCCACTTTTCTTGGTTATCCTATTATTGCCAGCACCTTCGGCGAAACCGGCATTATCCCTTATTGCGGCTTTATTATTGCTTTCAATATTGCGCTCTTTTCTTACGGCGTCTATCTTTTCAAGCATAAGCTCGACCTAAAACTCATTCTTGGCGTCCTCACTAACCCCAACATCATTGCAGTTATCCTTGGTGTGATTATTTTTCTTACCGGCTTCACTGTGCCGAGCTTCATTAAAGATGCTGTTCAATTTACCGGCAATGCCACCACTGCGCTCTCTATCATCTGCGTTGGCTACATGCTCAGCAATGCCAAAATTCACCGTTTGCTCAAAAAATGGAAACTCATTCTTACGGCGCTCATTCAACTCATTCTCGGCCCACTACTCACTTGGGCGCTCCTTTCCGCGCTCAATTTTCCGTCCGCCGTTATTATGGTCTGCACGCTTATCCAAGCTCTGCCTACCGCCACCAGCCTCGGCCTCTTCGCTTCCAAATATGGTGGCGACGAAACCGAAGCTTCTGAACTCGTCACTATCTCTACGTTGTTATCCATCGTCACTATGCCACTGATGGTTTCGCTATTAATCATTCGTTAAAGGAGGGAAATGCAAAAATTCAAACTCTGGGAGAAGCTCGCGCTCGTCGCATTCACTTTCCTTTACATCGTTTCCTTGTTTTTGTCCTATGGTATCTCGGTTAAAGTCGGCAACGACTCCACTCGTTTCTTGATTTTTGGCAGTTGCTGCTTCGCGGTCAACATCGCTTGCTTTTTCGGGCTGCTCAAACTTTTCACTAAGCATTTTAATTACAAACAGCGCAGGCCTCTTCAAATTTTCTTCATCGCCATCACCGTCATCCCCGTCGTCTGCGCTTTCGCCATTCTTATCTATTACGACCAGTGGCTCTACACTTATCTCTATCTTCTTCTTGCCGTCCTTTATCGCCAACTTTTTAATAAAACCTTTGGCAAATTCCAGCTTACGCTCAATGGCGAATTCGATCATCTTTCCGTTGCCGACCTCGCTAGCCCCAATACCGACCTCAAAGTCATCGCCAAGAATAAAAAAGTCAAATCTAGCACCGACGCTATCAAAGTTGGCGACCTCATCGAGATTTCCAAAAACGGCGTGCCTATTCTTACGCTCGATGTAATTAAAAATAAAAGCGTAAGCAACAAAAAATAGACCGTACGGCCTAATTCTTGGTGGGGGCACCTGGGCTTGAACCAGGGACCAATCGGTTATGAGCCGACTGCTCTAACCACTGAGCTATGCCCCCGTAAATTCAAGTATAACATATCAGATAAGAAATGGCCGCAAAGCGACTCTATCTTTTCATTATAGCACAAATCGCTCAAAAAGTCAAGATGCGCTATAATATCCTTATGCTTGACAAGCTCAAAACTCAATTTCGCCGTATCTGTTACTTCTGTCGGAAGCATATTTTTACGCAAGCCAACATCTTGCAAGTAATTGTGCTCGCGCTGTGCGTCATTTGGGCTTATGGCGCCGTCAACGCTATGGCGCGCAACTGGCAGCTCCAAGAGAAGCTCGAAAGCCGCCAGCTCGAAGCCGCCAAGCTCGAGATCGAAGTCGAGACGCTGAAGCTCGAGCAGGAATACTATCAGACCGATGAATATAAAGAACTGATGGCGCGCACCAAAGCGGGCAAAATGCTCCCAGGCGAGACTATGGTGATTTTACCTAAGAATTCCGACGCCGCTATCCAAAAATATGCCGAATCGACCGAGCAGACCTCGACTTATCAGAGCAATTTCTCGCAGTGGCTTGACTTTTTGTTCGGTTGAGCGTAGAATAGTAACATCGTCGCGGGGTAGAGCAGCCTGGTAGCTCGTCTGGCCCATAACCAGAAGGTCGTTGGTTCAAATCCAACCCCCGCCACCATGATTTTATTTCCGACCAGCTTGGTCGTTTTTTTGTTGTCTTTGCCCGGAATTTCCTGAAAAATAATTTAAAAACCATAACAATTTTGCTATAATGTTCTTAACAAAAACAAACACTCTTGGGGGGGCAGGTCCGCAGCCATCAAAACGCGGCTATCAACTAATTAAGGGAGAAAAAATGAAAAAGAGATTATTAAATATTTTCTTTGCGCTAGCTCTCGTCTTGGGCCTGTCGCC
>CAZOYU010000014.1:0-9455 GCA_964584145.1 uncultured Candidatus Saccharibacteria bacterium
CCAAACATCTCCATCAATATAATCCCAGACATTAATCGTCGTCGTTAGCTCATAGTAGCCAACTTGCCACGTGTAGCTGCCGTCCGCATTGCGCGTATAGCCGCCACCGTCTGTGCCATTCGTGCCGTCGACATCGCCAATATCCTCCGATTCGTTCGTCTCCGGCAAATCCGTCGCATCACTTAAGTCCGCGTCGTTGTCGGAACTAGCGTCGCCACCTGCGGTCTGGCTAGACTCATATGCATCGTCCGCAGACCCTTTCGCCTCATCGTTTCTCTGCGCGCAGCCAACAAGGGCAAAGCAGAGAAGTGAAAACACAACAAAAACTATTATTCTTTTCTTCATGGTATTTACCCTCCTTCATTCTGATAGCCGCGCCGATCTGGCTGCGGGTGAGAAAAGAACTTTAACGTACCGTACTGCCCATGTTTCAGAACTAATACCACATGGTTCGTACTTGGCGCGATTATACCACCAAACGCATAATATTGAAAGCATAAGCGTCGTTGCTCAGCTCTTCCGTCAACCGGCGATTTATTATATAATATCTGCACTATGGATTTTTGGGATCAATTTGCACCAGGTTTTACGATTCTTGCCCCAATGGAAGGCGTAACTGATATCGCTTTTCGGCAAGTAGTTGCGCGTGCTGCTCGTCCCGAGATTTTTTATACCGAATTTACTAACGTGAATAGTTATGCCAGCGACAAAGGTCGCCATAACGCCCTCGCACGTTTCCGTTACGAGCCGGCCGAACAACCGATTGTCGCTCAAATCTGGGGTACACGCCCTGAGATGATTGCCGAGACTGCCGTCGCGCTCAAGCAACTCGGTTATCCCGCCATTGATCTTAATATGGGCTGCCCCGATCGTCATGTTGTTGCGACTGGCGGTGGCTCTGGCCTGATTCGTACGCCCGAACTTGCCAAAGCCGGTATTCAGGCTGCTAAAACTGCTGGTCTGCCAGTCTCCGTTAAAACCCGTCTCGGCTATACTCGTGTTGACGAGTGGCGTGGTTGGCTTGCGAACTTGCTCGAAGAGCATCCTGCTGCGCTCACTGTTCATCTCCGCACTCGCAAAGAGATGTCCAAGGTTCCCGCTCATGCTGAACTCGTGCCCGATATTCTTGCGCTCAAAAACGAGCTTTCGCCAGAAACCAAACTCATCATTAATGGTGACATTAAAAACCGTCAAGATGGCCAAAAATACATCGACCAAGGCGCTGATGGCATTATGATTGGTCGTGGCGTTTTTGCGAATCCTTATTGTTTCGAGCAGACACCACGCGAACATACTCAAGCTGAACTTTTCGATTTGCTCGAGTATCACCTCGACCTCTACGAAAAATACGAACTCGCCCCTTATGATCCACTCAAACATTTTTATAAAATTTATATCAATAATTTCCCAGGCGCATCCGACTTGCGCGCCCGCTTTATGGAGACGCGCTCCATCGCCGATGCTCGCGCCTTGCTCGCCGAGGTTAAAAGTGCCGCGTAAATCGCCCAAAAAACCAACAATTATTTTTATTCATGGTTTTCGCGGCACCCATTACGGCCTGATTGATGTCGCTTCGCGCCTCGCGGACGACTTTATGATTCTTACGCCCGACATTCCGGGTTCTGGCACTGAGCCCGAACTCGACCATAAAACGCTTGATGGCTATGCTGAATGGCTGCACCAATATATTAAGGACCATAAACTCAAACAGCCATATATCGTTGGCCATTCTATGGGCTCAATTATCGTTTCGCATTTTGTTGAACGTTATCCCGACGATGTCGCGCATAAGGTCGTTCTCATGGCGCCCATCTTTCGCTCTCGTGCCCATCAAAAACGCAGCAATTTTCTCTACAAAGCTGCGCGTGGTGGTCTTTCAATTTTGAGCGAAAAACAGCAATATCGTCTCCTTGCTAGTCATCAACTTTCCTACATTATTTCGCACATCCTCACCTACGACAAAACTCAGCAAAAACGCATTGATACTTTGCATTGCCAATATTCTGGTCAATTTGCTTCACGCGATTCATTCATCGGCGACATGCGTCTTTCCATGCAACAGCAAACCGTTATTCCGCAGGACAAAGACACTTTGCTTTGTTATGGCAAACACGATCGTCTCGTCTCATATAAGTATACTGAGCAACTTGCTGCTAGTACGGGCGCCCAAACTGAACGTATTGACGAAGGTGGCCATCTCATCAACTACGAAACGCCTCAGCGCGTCGCTGATATTATTCGCAATTTCCTTCAGTCCTAAGCTTCCGTTCGCGCGTCCAAAACTTTAGTATAAATTTCTTCCATTCGCGTTAATGTATGCGAAATATCATGCTTGCGCACCATCTTCAGGCTTTCCGCCGACATTTTCTCGCGCCGCTCCGCATTTGTCAGAATATTTACCAAGCCCTTCGCCACTGCTTCCGCATCATCCGGCTCGCATAAATAACCATTTTTGTTTGTCTTTACTAATTCCGGAATCGCCCCCGCCCGCACCGCAACGCATGGCAAGCCTGTCGCCATCGCTTCTAACAGCACGATGCTTTGCGTTTCGGTTTTTGATGTGATTGCGAACACTGTTCCTGTCCGGTAAATTTGCGGCAAATCATCGCCCACTACGCGTCCCAAAAAATGCACTTTTTCAGCCATATCTGCTCGTTGCGCCATTTTTTCCAATGTTGGCCGCGCCGTCCCATCACCCACGATTACTAGCTGCGCTTCCGGTACTTTTGCTTGTGTGATTTCAAACGCATCCATTAACACGTCCAAGCTTTTTTCCGGATCGACTCGCCCCACAAACAACACAATCGGCTTCCCGCGCGGAATATTATAACGCTCATAGATTTCGCGATTCGCTCGCCCTTTCGCAAAGCGCGACAAATCAATGCCGTTACTAATCGCTTCGACTGGCACCTTAAAATGTTTTCGATTTTTCGGAATCAAATCCGCCACTGCTTGTTCTGTTGGCATCGTCGCATATGCACTTCGTTTCAGGAAGCTAATAAAATATGCATTCATCATTTTGTTGATTGGTGCTTTGACAAGGTCTGGCAATTTTACCTGCTGCGTCAAATTATCCGGATAAGCATGATCCGTCGATACTAGCGGAATATTGTATTTACGCGCATAGCGCAGCACTGCCAGCGCAATCGGCCCAGGCGTTTGATTATGAATTACGTCCGGCTGAAACTCGTGCAAAATTTCCTTAATTTCTGAATATGGTGCATAGCTCACATTCAGCCCATTTCGATACACTAAGCGCGGGATTTTCACGCCCAAAATATCTTTTTTCTCTGGTACTTTATTAATTTGGTCAGGATATAGATGCATTTTTGTTGAACTTAGCCGCGCAATGCGAATGCCCGTTTCCGCATCGTCCTCCATGCTAAATTCGCCCGTAATGCTTGGTGCTAACACTAACACTTCATGTCCGCGTTTCTTTAACCCCGCTGCCAAATTTCTCGAGAAGACGGCCACGCCATTAATCATCGGATAAAAGACGTCCGTCGAAATTACAATTCTCATTATGGTCTTATTATATCATCGCTAAGGTATAATAAACGATATGGCTATCCCGAAGAAGATTCATTACGTCTGGGTAGGCTCTGCGCCCATTCCCGAAGCTGACCAAACATATATCGCCCAGTGGCGCAAACTCCATCCCGATTTTGAATTTCGTTGTTGGACTGAAAAAGACATTGATTTTAAAAAATACCCGCTCGTTCAAAAAGCTATCAACGAGCATCGTTGGGCGCTCGCTGCGGATATTATTCGCATGTATGCCGTCTATACTGAAGGCGGTTTTTACCTCGATACTGACGTTGAGCTTCTTGCGCCCCTCCATGATTTGCTCCAATATGATGGCGTTGCTTGTTGGGAATCCAAATTCTGGTTCACGACTTCTTTTTTTGGTGCCGCTAAACATTCGCCGTGGATTGAAAAAGTTTTGCGTCGTTACCAAGGGCTTTTGCCGAAAAAAATTAATAACAGTACTTTTATGTGTACTGTTCATAGTCCTTCCGTTTTTGCTGAAGATGTTTATGGTCTTAAACTCAACGGTCGTACTTGTATTTACGATGGCAAATTTGCTGTGTTCGCGTCCGAATTTTTTAATCCCAAACATTACAGTACGGGCGTCATGCATCAAACTGATAACACGCGCGCCATTCATCACTATGCTTCGACCTGGCATAGCAAATTCGAAAAAACTATGCAGAATCTTGGCGTTTTTTGGGTCAAATTGATGGGGCCACGTCTCTATAGCATCTGTGAATTCTGCTACCATAAAATTCTTACGCGTAAAATTCGGCATGACTACCGGAAAGTGATAAAATAATAAATATGAAAAAAGTCAAAAAACCTGCCGCCGTTGTTAATCGCCGCGCTCGCTACGATTACAATCTCTCTGATAAACTCGATGCCGGCATGGTTTTGACTGGCGCGCAAGTTCGCTTAATTCGTGATCATCATGCGCAGCTCAAAGGTACTTATGTTACGATTCGCAATCACGAACTTTATTTGCTCAATATGACACTCGGTTCCGAAACGGCCGAAGATATTAAGTTACTGGCGACCAAAAAGCAGATTCTTTCGCTTGAACGCGCTAAAGTCGATGGCTCCACGATTGTGCCCGTTGAATTACATCCTGCTAAGCGTCATATTAAGCTCACCATTGCCGTTGGTGAAGGGAAGAAGAAATATGACAAGCGCCAAACTATTAAAGCTCGCGATTTAGACCGCGAGCGCGCCCGCTATTAATTCGCACTTTTGCGCTAATTATGGTATAATTAAATAAAGTATGGCTCGCTGTGCGCGGGTCTTTATTAATCATTAGCATAAAAATTGGAGCAACCTATATGAGAGCATTAGCAAAAGATCTCACTGTCAAATCTGGTAAAGTCGAGCTTGCTGGTTGGGTCAATTCTCGTCGCGACCATGGTGGTTTAATCTTTATCGATTTACGCGATCATACTGGCCTAATTCAGCTCGTCGTCGACCCGAATACTGCTAATGCTTTCAAACTCGCCGAATCTCTGCGCGACGAATTCGTTATTCGTGCGACTGGTACTGTCCGTCAGCGTGGCGCTGGCCTCGAAAATCCGAATATTCCAACTGGCAAAATTGAAGTTGTTGTCGAAGATTTAGTTTTGCTCAATCGTTCCGAGCCACTCCCAACTAATACGCATGACGAAGGACAGGAGAGCAGTGAAGAATTGCGTTTGAAATATCGTTATCTTGATTTGCGCCGTCCTAGCATGCAACATCGCCTTGCTCGCCGCGCCAAATTCTATAA
This sequence comes from uncultured Candidatus Saccharibacteria bacterium, assembly GCA_964584145.1. Classification (GTDB taxonomy): domain Bacteria; phylum Patescibacteriota; class Saccharimonadia; order Saccharimonadales; family Saccharimonadaceae; genus UBA2834. The sequence goes on from CAZOYU010000014.1 coordinate 5,291, forward strand.
ATTCATGCGCGATTACATGGAAGACCATGATTTTATCGAAGTTACTACGCCGATTCTTGCTAACTCCTCGCCGGAAGGCGCCCGTGATTTTCTCGTGCCATCGCGCCTGCATCCAGGTCAATTTTATGCGCTTCCACAAGCGCCACAGCAATTCAAGCAGCTGCTCATGGTAGGTGGCGTGCCACGCTATTATCAAATTGCCCCATGTTTCCGCGACGAAGACCCGCGTGCCGACCGTCTTTATGGCGACTTTTATCAGCTCGACCTTGAAATGTCCTTCGTTGAATCCGGTGAAGAAGTCCGCCAAACCATGGAGCCGTTAATTGCTAAACTCGTGACGGAATATGCTGGCAAAAAATTAGTTACGCCAGAAATTCGCCGCATTCCATACGTCGAGTCGATGGAAAAATATGGCGTCGATAAGCCAGATTTGCGTTATGGCATGGAACTGATTGATTTGACCGACGATCTTAAGGATACAAAATTCGCCGTTTTTGCTAAAGCTGCTTGCGTCAAGGCAATTTGCGTCAAAGGTGGCGCCGACTTGACTCGCTCCCAGATTGATAATTTCACCGATAAAGCCCGCAAGCTTGGCGCTGGTGGTCTAGCTTATTTGACTTATACGCCTGATGGCATTAAATCGCCGATTGCAAAATTCTTGAGCGAAGCTGAGCTCGCGGCGATTACTGAGAAAACTGGTGCCGTCGCCGGCGATGCTGTCTTCTTTGGTGCCGACCAGCGCGACAAGGTCAACAAAGTTCTTGGTCAGCTTCGTATTGCTTTTGCTGATCATTTCAATTTGAAGAATCCTGATGAAGTTGCGCTTTGCTGGATTGTCGATTTTCCGTTCTATGAATGGGATGATGGCGCAAATAAGCTCGACTTCGGCCATAATCCTTTCTCGATGCCAAAAGGCGGTCTCTCTGCACTTGAGGGTGCCAAGACGACTGAAGAGAAGCTTGCGATTGTTGCCGACCAGTATGATATGGTCATGAATGGCTACGAGATTTGCTCTGGTGCAGTTCGTAATTATAATCCTGAGATTATGTATAAAGTCTTTGGCATTCTTGGCTACGATGAGAAATATGTTGAGGCTCGCTTTGGCGGCATGCTTAACGCTTTCAAATTTGGCGCGCCTCCGCATGCTGGCTGCGCCTTCGGTATCGACCGCATTTTCATGGTGCTCGAGAATACGGAAAATATTCGTGATATTATCGCCTTCCCGAAGAACGGTTCGGGTGTTGATCTCATGATGAATTCACCATCTCCAGTTGACGAATATCAGATTTCCGACTGTCATCTCCAGATTGTCGAGCCAGAAGAATAATCTCGCGTCGCAGTATTGCTGCGCAACCCCCAGCCGCCGCCCCGCCGGCGGCTTTTTGTGTTTCCGCGCTATTATTTTTTTGCGTGCCCATGCCGCCCGCGCCACTCGCTTTTGTGCTAATATAAAAGATATGCAAAAGGGAATAAGAAATCTGGCTTTCATCCTCGCAATTATTCTCATTTTTTCTCCATCCGTTGCCGCAACCGAGCATCGTGAACTTAGCGACGACGAGATTGGCGCAGTCTCCCAAAATTGTGCAAGTATCAAAGTTCGTCTCCAGCGCGTCCAGAAGGACGATGCGCGTAACCGTGTTTTTCTTGGCTCACAATATGAGATGATTGCTTCGAAGCTGATGCTCAATCTTAATTTGCGTCTTGTTAAAAATAGCATAGCTAGTGCTACGCTCGCCGACCAGCAAACGACTTTTACTAGCGAGCGCGACCGTTTTAAGAATGATTTTATTGGCTATTCGCAGGAATTTGAGAACCTGCTCAATATTAATTGCAAAAGTGAACCCGAAAAATTCTATCGTCAGCTTGAAGTTGTTCGCGAAAAACGCGCCGATGTTGATGCTAGTATGCAACGCCTGAAGAGCATCGTTTCGCTGCATTATGAATCCGTTTTAGACTTGAGGAATAATTTATGACTACTGAACATGAAGATTTGACTCGCTCGTCCACCGCCACGTCCGCTGACCGAACCGCGGCCAACCAAGCTCCTGCCGACAAAACCGTAATCGAGCAAGCATCCGCAAATCAGGCCTCCGCCAACCAAGCTACCGAACCTAAGCCACATGTCATTCATGGCGGCCGTAATTTGATGATTCTTGGTATTGGCGCCACTGTAATTGCGTTAATTTCCACTACTGTCAGTCTCTTGATTTATCGTGGCACTGGCGATATTTATCTTGATCGCTCTCGTCCAGGCTATATTGCCGAGGACGAGAAGCACGACGACGACGAAGAAGGCGACGAAGATTTTTCTAGCGAAGGCGAAATTACGCAAGATGTTTTGGACGGTTATCTCGAGGAAATCAATTCGATTAGCGACCGCATTCGCGCCCGCGAAAATAGTTTTGCTGCTGACCAGTTATCCGATGATGCGCTCGGTATTTATACTCGCAGCGACGAGGATTCTGCCGAGAACGACGCCGCCGAAGATGCCGATAATTCTAATGATTCCGAGACCTCTTCCGATAATTCCTAAAACTCACCCGAGGATTCTCGAGATTCATCCGAAAGCTCTCTTGGCGGCTCCCCTGAAGACTCCTGAATCTATTGGAAGATTTCTCTAAACCAGCTATCTGCTGGTCCGGCCGTAATCAAGATAATTAGATAATTGTGTGCGTGCAACTCTTTAATTTCGGTCGCCAGTGTTTCGTTTAGTTCCGCCGCTTCCGCAATCTCGCGATTATCTAATTCCGCAATAAAATCTGCTGGTGTCAAGACGGCTAGGTCTGGATTTTCGCGCGTCAAATATGTCGGCAGCCAAAACAGTTTATCTACGCCCATGAAAGCATCGTGGTATAGATGACGAATTTCATGTTGGCGGGTATTTTGATGTGGCTGGTAAATTACCGCAATCCCCGCATAATTATCGCGTTTCTTCAACTCGCGCGCCATCTCAACTGTCGCTTTAATTTCGCGCGGATGATGTCCATAATCCGAATATGCACCCTGCGTAATTTCTTCAAATCTTCGCCCCACGCCAGGGAAGCGATTAAGCGCTGTTAAAATTTCATCATCGCTAAAATTCGTCACTCGGCGCAGCACCTCTAGCGCGATGCTGGCATCTTTCCGCCGCAATTCGCCCACCAAAGTCACTCTAGTATCTGTTGTTGTATTTTTTACAACACTTTCACTCTGACTTTCGAATTGCGCAAATGCTGCATTGTAATCTTCGCGCGTCGGATAAATATCGGGATGGTCATAATCCACTACTGTTAATGCCGCAATATATGGGTGGTAGGCCAAAAAATTTCGATCATATTCGTCTGCTTCATAAATAAAATATTTCGATTGCGCATCATAATTACCGCTTTTTGCCCAACCTAGCGTCGACCCGACCAAATAGCTGACTGGCACACCCAACTGCAACATCGCCCAAATCAGCATCGAAGTTGTTGTCGTCTTGCCGTGCGTTCCCGCCACTGCAATCAACTTCAAATTCTTTTGTCGAATCATTTCCGCAATAAATTCATCGCGTTTGCTCGTATGAATATTCAGTTTTTGTGCCAGTAATAATTCCGGATGATCTTCTGGTAGCGCCGATGTGTGAACCAGCCAATCCACGCCACCCTCGTCGAACTTTTTCTGGAGAAAAGCGCCATCTTGCACGCCGTAAGCGACTTCAATTTGTCGTTCGTCGAGCTCTTCGCTAATCGCGCCGCGTTGCAAGTCTGAGCCAAACACTTCGTAGCCCGCATCTTGCGCAAATTCCGCCAACGGCCCGATCCCCGTTCCGCCAATTCCAGAAAAGTAAATTCTCATACGCCCATTATACCCTAATCCTTCCGTTGATGTCTCGTTGCTTAGAGTGACGTGTCGCACCCCGCTTTTTCAAAGTATTCGCAAAAGCCACCTCTGTTGCCGCTCGCATTTTAGAGTGACGCGTCGCGTCTTACTAAAAAGTAGTTGCGCGAACAGCTCCAACTCATCATGTCTTCAGCTACCCCCCGCGCAGGCATAATCTCGGCCTCACTCCGCAATATCTGCCACCCCTCGTATAACCCCAACCCTGCAATATGTTATAATAAACTTGAGTATGGGTGGAGTTGCTAAGAAGAGCAAGCTTAAGCAAGCTTTAGCGAAAATCTTCCATTTTGACACCTGGAAATTA
>CAZOYU010000014.1:9555-13476 GCA_964584145.1 uncultured Candidatus Saccharibacteria bacterium
GCTGCCCAAGAAAAAATCAACCAAAACAGCGGTAACATGAACGAATATAACGTTCACAAAAAAGTTGCTGAAGTTTGTGATGCTCAGGCTATCAAAAACGGCTGGCGCTATCCTAATATTAACTACATCAACTGTTTTGTTAATGAACTTGCTAAATATCCCGAAGCTGATCAGCTCTCCGTGACTGCCTCTGCCAACCTCCCCTCGACCGACCTCTTCCGCTACGACTACGCTTCACCTATCTGGTATCCTTGCGCCTCGGGCATCGTCATCTTAATCTGCCTTATCCTCCTCATCGTCATCATCATCCGTTTCCTCATTTGGCTCTTCTTGCGTATCGCTATTTTTGTTGTCAACCGCACCTAAGCTAAGCTTAAGCGCCATTACCCCTTGCAAAGCTCTTGACAATACCTTATGACCCCCATAAGATAAAGATATCAACTAACGGAGGAAAGCTTTAAAATGGCTTACGAACATACCAATTCAAAAGGTGTAAAGTATTATCTTCACAAGTCTGAAGTAACTCTTCGTGGCGGCAAACCACAGACTATTTACTTCTTCACCAAGACTGAGAAGAATGCTAAGGGTACTCCATGCGACCTCCCAGAGGATCGCGAAGTTAACGAAAATCCACGCAACGGTTTCTTAACTGTATCCCGCAAGAAATAATCGCTTTTCGAATGTAGTTTGATAGTTGCGCCTCAATCGCTGAGGCGCAACTTTTTGTTACAATAGAATTATGCCTAAACCTACCAAGAAACAGACTGCTATTCTGAAATTTATCGATACATATACTATCGAGCATAGTGGCCATTCGCCGTCCTATCGCGAAATCCAAGCTGCGCTTGGGCTAGGCTCGGTCGCTACCGTCGCGCAACATATCGACAATTGCGTCGCGGCGGGTTTCCTCAAGAAAACTCCAGGCGCCGCTCGTTCGCTCGAAGTAATTCCGTATCAAAAATATCCCGAGACAACTAAACTTATCCAACAAAAACTCACCGAACTCCAGCAGCAAATCAACAGCGGGGAAGACTTATCTGAGACTAAAGCCCAATCGCTCCGCGACGATATTCTTGCCCTCAAAGCTGCCGCCAAGATTCTCGACCTTGACATTTAACTTTTATTATTTTGTAAAATATGCTATCATATAGCCAATGCGCAAAGAACCAGGTTTTGGCTATCGAGTTGCTCTCTTAATTGGCGATGCCTTAGCAATCGTCCTTTCTTTTGCTTTCGCTTATTATTACCGCATCAATATCGACTCGCGTGCCTTCTACTTCGATGTTGCGATTGGTGATTTTGTTATCTCTATTACGCTCTTGCTTCCAATCTGGCTAATCATTCTCTCTAGTCTTGGCCTCTATTCCAAGAAAGTTCTCGCCTCGCGCGCTATGCAAGTTTGGCGAATTTTTGTCGGTTCCGTCTTGGGCGTTATGGCAATTATCTCATACGACTTCTTTGCCTCCAGCTCCATCGCTCATGGCTCACTTTTTCCTGTTCGCACCATCGCACTCTACGCGCTAGTTTTTAGTTTTCTCGCACTCATCGCAGAACGCTGGTTTGTTAGCCACGCTCGCAGCGTCCTGCAGCGCCGCAATATGGGTCTGATTCGCACGGTCGTCATTGGCAACAGTGAAAACACGACGCAATTACTCATGGGCACTTCTCCCGAAAGCGGCTTTAAAATTGTTGGTGTTGTGGCCAATAACGAATATATTCCGCGCGAATGGCGCCGTCGCAAATATCCTAATCTCGACATTGCGCTCAAGAACCTTCGCCCCGACGCCGTCATTCATACCGATTCTATAAACATCGAAGGAATTAATAAGGCCGCCGTTGAGCATCATGCTCTCTATTATTATTCGCCCGTCGAAAGCTCAATCATTACCATGAGTGGTAGCGTCGAATTTATTGCCGCCACGCCTATCGTGCTCGTCCGCACTACGCCACTGAATGGTTCCGCCCGCGTCTTCAAACGCATTCTTGATATTATTCTTAGCCTGATTCTGCTTATTCTTGCCGCCATCCCGATGCTGATTATCTGGATTATCCAAAAGATTATCGATCCAACTGCGCCAGCTATCTATAAAGATACGCGCCTTACCCGCTTTAATCGCGAATTCCCATTGCTTAAATTCCGTAGCATTAAGCAGGACTATAGTGGCCTCACGCCTGAGCAGGCTTTTGCTAAATACGGTCACCCCGAGCTTGCCGAAAAATATCGTCGTCAGGGCGATTATATTAAAAATGATCCGCGTTATACTAAATTTGGTAAGTTTTTGCGCAACACTTCGCTCGATGAATTACCCCAACTCTTCAATGTTCTTAAGGGTGACATCTCCTTAATCGGTCCACGCGCACTTCAACCCGCCGAGCTCAAACATTATGGTGATCGTGGCCTCATTCTTTCGGTCAAATCTGGCGTATCTGGCCTTGCCCAAGTTTCTGGTCGTCGCAATATTTCTTTCAATGAACGTCGCGCCCTCGATATCTATTATGTCCAAAACTGGACACTCGCCCTCGATGTTCAGATTTTCTTCCGCACCATTGCCAGTATCCTCCGCCGCGATGGCGCTAAATAATTAGCTTCCATACGAAACTCAAGAAAATAACAATTTAGCAAAACGAATATCGATTAATAACTGCCGTGACTATTTAAATCTTTGCGTTTTAAACCGTCTTCGTAAGCTTTACAGCTCGACTTATCTTCCTCAATTGGCACTTGTTCCGGATCTAGCCTATAGCTCCTAATCCATTCTTTCATTTTGCTTTTTGCTGTCTTCGTCGCTTCTTCGTCGTCGCATGTCGCATTAACGCTCAAAATCAGCGAAGTTCCGTAGTCCTCATGACTTATTTCGAATTTAACTTCGTCATTTTCTTTGTAATAATATGGCAAATCCGCACCCATATTGACATCAATCGATGAATCCTCTAGTCCAATGCAAAATGTTTCTGGATATTTTGAGTCGCTCGCTGGCGCACAACTAATCGAGACATCGTCGACATTCTCCGACCCTTGCCCGACCAGCACATAATATGTCACCTTTACATTTTCCACGTCCAGCGTAAAAGAAATAACCTTCTCGCCCTCGCTGCCATTTTCCGTATAAGTCGATTCACGAATTAAAGCCCGAATTTCTTCATTTTCGGGAACATTATATTGTTCAGTCAGCAAATTCCGCAGTTGTTTTTTTACTAAGTTATAATCTTCTTGTCTAATCGAACTTTCTTCTGCTTGCGTAACATTATTCTCATTCACGATAGTAATGCCGGAATCGTCATTAGATAATCGGCTAATCAACATACTTAGTGCTACGATTATTGACACGAAAGCTACTGCACCTACAATTAATAAAATCGTGCGATTTTTGGTTGTATCCGTTCTATCGTAATCCATTTTCCTCCTTAAAAGTTCACCATGCCATCCGTATAAGCAAAGGTCCAATCGTGGTCATCTAGACTATGTTTTCTCGCCCTGCCTACGCCTGAGCCACTCCAGCTTGCCGAACAACTCGACTCGCCCACGATAAATGTCCCATCGTCATTTACGCCTAATACGACTCCCGTATGACCAAAGCCACTATTCGACCAGCTAAAAATCGCATATGGTCGTGGCTCGGTTCCGGTCTGAAGACCTGCCTTGCCCAAATTCTTTACCACATCCTTACCGTTGCCGAAGCGCTCCGGGAAATTATCTGGCAACTTCACATAAGTAAACAAGAAGTATTTTGTAAATGCTACGCAGTTCTTTAGTACGCCAACATAGCCATCTTTCTTACAGACGCTATTTGCAGGCATGCTCCAAGATCTTTTCTTTCCATCATAGACATTCGTCGCTGTATATGTAGTTTTGCCTTTGTATTTTAGCGCTAATTGGCGGTATTGCTCCATGAATTCTTCTGCCTCCTCCATTGTCATCCC
>CAZOYU010000015.1:0-7157 GCA_964584145.1 uncultured Candidatus Saccharibacteria bacterium
TGGTGGGCCTTACTGGGCTCGAACCAGTGACCTTACGAATGTGAATCGTACGCTCTAGCCAACTGAGCTAAAGGCCCGTGACAAGATTATATCATATCTCGAGTGCGAAGATGTTATAATATTTACAAATGAAGCTAGATTTAGATTTTGATGCACTCTCAACTGAACGCCAGACGCTCATGGATTTTCTTAGCCAGCCGGACGCTTATGCGGACACGAATTTTGCTGCCAAGAATCGTCGCCTGCAAGAAATTGATACCCTAGTTGCGCTCGGTAAGCAGCGCGCGCAGCTCCAGAATGACCTGAAAGAAGCCGAACAAGACCCCGAACTCGCCGAAATGAAGCCTGACCTCGAGCGCGAATTGTCTGAGACCGAGGCGAAACTTACCGAAATGCTCATTCCGCGCGACCCCAACGATGATAAGCCTGCTATCCTGGAAATTCGGGCTGGTGCTGGCGGTGATGAAGCTAGTCTATTTGCGGGTGACCTCTATCGCATGTATGTGCGCTACGCCGAAACGCATGGTCTCAAATGTGAGCTCCAATCCGAATCCATCAATGACGCTGGTGGCTATAAAGAAGTAATTTTCCGTGTTTCTGGCGACCAACCCTATGGCAAGCTGAAATTCGAAGGTGGCGTTCATCGCGTCCAGCGCATCCCCGTTACTGAGTCACAGGGGCGCATTCATACTAGCACCGCTACGGTTGCCGTTCTGCCTGAGGCTGAAGAGCATGACCTGGAAATAAATCCCGAAGATCTCCGCATTGATATCTATCGTTCCGGCGGTCATGGCGGGCAGGGCGTTAATACTACCGACTCCGCTGTGCGCATTACGCATTTGCCAACTGGCCTTGTTGTCGCTATGCAGGATGAGCGTTCGCAGCAGCAAAACCGCATCAAGGCTATGACCGTCTTGCGTAGCCGTCTGCTCGAGCGCAAACTTGCCGAAGATCGCGCTAATGCTTCCGACGCGCGTAAAACGCTGATTGGCACTGGTGACCGTAGCGAAAAAATTCGCACTTATAATTTTCCACAAGATCGCATTACTGACCATCGCATTCATTACAATCGTAGCAATATCTCTGCCGCGATGAATGGCGATATTGAAGATATTATTGAAGCGCTTCAAGCCCATGAACGTGAGCTCGTGGCTGACAAATAACAGCGCTGGTGGTCATTCTGCTACCAAAAATTCCGCTCATTCTACTGCGGAATCGTCCGCCCATTCCGCTGATGCGCCTCTCGATCGCCTCGATGCCGAACTCATTGTCGCGCGCACGCTCCAAAAGGACCGCAGCTTTTTGTCGGCGCACCATGACTATGAATTTTCACCGCAGGAACTTGCGCAAATTGAAGCGTGGGCTACCCGTCGTCGTGCCGGCGAACCGCTCGCATATATTTTTGGTGAGAAAGCTTTTTACGGTCGCGATTTTATCGTCACGCCCGCTACGCTCATTCCGCGCCCTGAGACCGAAGCATTAATCGATCTCGCCAAGACCTTCCAGCCGCGCACTATTCTCGATGTCGGCACTGGCAGTGGCTGTATTGCTGTCACGCTCGCACTAGAATTACCGCAAGCTACTGTTTCGGCAGTCGATATCTCGTCTGCCGCACTCAAAGTCGCCGCAAAAAATGCTCAAAAACTCGATGCAACTGTACATTTTGCTCAATCCGATCTGCTCGAACGCGCCCAAAGCTATGATCTTATCGTTGCCAACCTTCCTTATGTCGATCGCGACTGGAGCTGGCTTAGTCCCGAGCTAAAATTCGAACCTGCTACTGCGCTTTATGCTGACGATGGTGGTCTCGCTCTGATTAAACAGCTTATCCAGCAGGCACCCGCACATCTTAATAGGCAGGGCAAACTTCTGCTCGAAGCCGACCTTAGTCAGCATCAAAAAATCGTCGACTTTGCCGCCGCCAATTCTTTTCGGGTTCTACCTAGTGACCCCCAAAATTTGGCTTTATGTTTGGCCTTATCTGACTAGCGCCTGTCGCTCCGCCACCAGCTACGCGCGAAATTCCGCCGCCAGCAGTTCCGCCCACTCTTCTCACGCCACCTGCAAAACGATCAGCTTGCGCCGCTCGGTAACTTGCCGCTTGTCGCTGCGCATAAGTCTCGACGTGGCTAGTTTGTGAATTGCGCATCATTGATGGCACTTTGGCTACTTCTGCTGCGCCGCTCATCGCCCGCATTCCCTTGTCAAAACCCTGCAGACCCTGCTTATGCATCTTAATATTCGCTTCGCGCAAACTCATGCTTGCGCCATTATCGGCCGCTTCGCCACTGTTAGCAGTACTCGCGCCAGCCTTCGCCGCGTCTGCCGCTGCCTTATCTTGCACGCTCAGCGCCCGCTCGCGCCGATTTCCGCCCTGTGCCACCGCCGAACTTTTGTATGTAGCAATATTCTGACGATTCAGTTCCAGCTCCCGTCGTTGCGCAAAAGTACTGCCCGCGTTCGTACTAAATCCAGTGCTCCCCTTGCGGCGTAATCTCGTGAACGCGCTGCTATGCGTTAGGTCGTGCGCATCCGACCGCGTAAATCGTTGAATAATCTTTGCATTTAGGCCCATATTACCCCTATTATACCACTTATGCATAACATATTTTATGCTAATGGTAAATTATCACAAAATGGTATTGACAAAAATCAAATTTTTTGCTATAATAAAGCCAGCTAATTGCAAGGTTGCGAAAAGCTTTAGCAAGAAGCGCAGCGTTAACAAATCAGATCATTACTGCATACAATTTTGCATGCAGTAGGAAGAGATGGCAAACCGGATTTCATCGTTCCGCCGGTATAAAGGGAGCGTTTCTATATAGATTCATTTTTCCAGCCGCACTCCCACGAGAGTGCAATTCTGCCCCTAAAGGGCAAATCAAAATAGAAAGGGCTCCACAATAGATGGTGGAGTAATGGTGAATACCATGGCAAAGAAAAGTCTAGAACAGCTGTTCGCGGAAACCAATCAGGTCTCCGCAGAAGTTGGCAAGCGCGTCAACGCGCACACTGATCGCAAGACCGCCGAAGTTCAGACGACCGTTGCTCTCGTTGGCAAGCGCGTCAATGCGCATACCGACAAGAAGGCTACGGAGGTACAGGACACGATCGCCAAAACTGGCAAGCGTGTCACTGATCATGTCACGACCGAGCACAACACAACCCGTCAGCATGTTACGACTGAGCATGAGGAAACTCGCGACATCATCCGTGATGAAGCCGAGCGCACTCGCCGCATCGTCGGTGATTATGCCGACTTTCCGGAAATCGTCATCGGCCTGATTCTTGGCATCATCGCTGCAGTCGCAATGTGGCTGTGCGAAAAAGATGTTATCGTCAAGCCGACGGCAATGGATGCTGCTGGTAACGTTACGGCCTATGGCACGGACGTTTTCATGGTAGCAGTTCTGGCTATCGTATTGGGCGCTTTTGTTGCTTTTACGACTTGCTGGATTATCCACGCTATCAGGCGCCACTAAGCTACAAGCATAGAAAGGAGTGAGGAATATGCGTAGCAGACATATGAGAATTGGAGCGTTGCTTTCCGCAGCGTTCCTCGTTCTTGCTGTCTGCATCTGTGTTCCCTCAGTGAGGGCACATATCGCGCACCTGAGCTATGCTGTACAGGGGCGCACAGTTCGCTACTTTAATAGCGAGTTGCAGACAGATGGCAATGATACGAACAATTACAACTTCGGCTACGACCGCAAGGCCGCAGCCGATAAAGCCGTCAAGGATGGCGAATCTGCTTCCGTTCAGGAGTGGGTTGCCACCAAGGATGGCGAAGGAGACTTGTTTTATTCCATCAGTGTTGACCCCGCACTTTGTGCGGCCGTCGCGCTTCATATGGATGAGACTCTAAGTCTTCCGGAAACCATTCTGGTTGACGAGCAGGATGAAAAAATTGGCCAGCGTGCCGATAAAGCTCATCTGCATTTCTTGTCTGATCAGGATTACTGGGACGATACGATTGAGTTAATCAAGAAGTATCTGACCAGTGGCAGTATTAAGGTCGAAGCAATCGACAATTACACTTCGCAGATGTATCAAGCATACAATCGTCTCGAAGGTAACAAACCTTCGGTGATCGTGCGCGATTCGTCTAACGAAGGTGGGCATGTCGTTGTCTTCAATCTCGGCAAGCCGGGCATCGTCAAATTCCGTCTGGAATGCGGTTATCAGCCAGTAGATGTTTCTTACTGGACACCGCCCGAGAATCCACCGGAAGACATCCCGACTCCGACGCCAAGCCCGACCCCGAGTCCGACTCCGGCTCCAACTCCAACCCTTCAGCCGAAAGACCCTAATGCGGGCCCGCAGGTACAGGGTAAGGACCAGGACGGTTACGAAGACTTCGGTGGCGGTCAGAACCACGACAATGATACGACTCTGACCGAGGAACCGAAATCGCCGAGTACTTATACGGCGCCGGATCCTCCGTCTTCAACTACCAATTCGGGCAGTAGCCAGAGTCAGGACGGCTCGACTGGAACCCAGAGCGGCTCCAAGATAGTCGACACCGACGACGGTAAAACGGAGACTCATAACGGCAAGGAATATGAAGTCCAAGCCGGTGACGGTCAAACTCATACTGACCTGAACAAAGTTCAGGAGCAGCACAACGAGGATACCGTTGAGACTCCGCTGCAAAACGATGGCACGAACGAGGGTGACCTCGATCCGTCCGCTATCGAATAGCCAACTCTTCCAAGAGGCTTAGAACCTCGCACCTTAAAGGAGAGCTAAGGAATCGTTACGACGATTCTGAAGTTATCTCGGGGAGGGACGCCCCTAGCGCCCCTCCCAATTCCATGTTTTTGTATTCGGTAATGATCTGATTTGCCAACCATTAACAATGCGGCTAATAAGAGTTTAAACAAACATTCCTAGATTAATTGACATTAGAAAGGAATTTATTTTATGAACAAAATCGCTAAGACTAGCCTTGGCATTGCAGCCGTTGCTGCGCTTGCTGGTGCTGGTGCCTACATGGCCTTTGCTTGGGGTCCTTCGCGTACAACTTACACGATGGCTAGCCCAGCTGACCACGTAGTCTTTAACTCTATTACAGATAACAATAATGAGGTCGGTGATGAGCGTTACTTCGTGAGCGCTTCCGAATACACCGGCGACGCCTCCAAGAATTATTGGAGCGACAAAACTCAGGTTGAAAACGGCAAAGAGTATGTCGTACGTATGTATGTACATAACAACGCTGCTTCTAACCTTAATCTTACGGCCGAGAATGTGCGTGCTTACGTCGTTCTCCCAACCGACACCGCTACTTCGATTACCGTAAGTGGCAAAATTTATTCGTCCAACGCTAATCCAACTACTGTTTGGGACGAAACAACATTTACCTCTAAGAATGGCGAAAAGTTTAACCTCGCTTATGTGGACGGTACCGCTAAGTATTACAACACTAAAGATGGCAAACTCCGCACTTTCACGCTCAGCTCTTCGGAACTTCTGACGAGCACGGGCGCTCTGCTTGGCTACGATCAAATGGATGGCAAAATCCCAGGTTGTAGCGAATACTCTGGTTATGTTACTTTCCACGTTAAAGCTCAATTCGCTGAAAACCCAGCAATTGAAGTTTCCAAAGAAGTGAAAATTCTTGGCTCTAACACCTGGAGCGAAGAAGTTACTGCCAAATCTGGCGATACGGTACGTTACCGCATTCACGTCAAGAACTCTGGCAACACGACTTTGAAAAACCTCGTCGTGCGCGACATCCTGCCAACTGGCTTAAGCTATGTTAAAGGTAGCACCACGATTGTGAACACTGCTCATCCAAAGGGCGTCGCTCTGAGCGATGGTATCGTAACTGATAAAGGTATCAACCTCGGTGATTACGCTGCTGGTGCGGGCGCCTGGCTCTACTTCAACGCTACCGTTGATAGCTCTGTCAGTGAAAAATGTAGCAACACTTTATTGCGTAACGTCATTCAAGCTTCCGCTGGTACCTCTACTGGCACTAAAGAAGATAGCGCCGACGTCTTAGTCGACGGCAAAGTTTGCGAAGAAGATCAGCCAAGCTTCAAGATCGATAAAACTGTCCAATTGGACGGTGGCAAAGATTGGTCTGAGACCGTTACTGCTACCGCCGGCAACAAAGTTCGCTTCCGCATTCAATTCAAGAATACCGGTAATACGACTTTGAAGAATGTTGCGATTCGCGATAACCTTCCAGCTGGCTTAACTTATGTTAAGGGCAGCACAGTGCTTTACAACAAAGCCAACACCAATGGTAAAACGCTTGCCGATGGTATCATTTCGGATAGCGGTATCAATATCGGCAATTACGATAAAGGTACTGAAGCCACGATTTACTTCTACGCAACCGTAAACAGCTCGCTCAAGGACAATTGCTCCGATACGACACTGACCAACGTTGTCGATGGTTGGTATAACAATGACCAAAGCACGAAGAAATCGGATACCGCTAGCGCCAAGGTAAATGGTAAAGTCTGCGAAGACGAACCAGTTGTGCCTGAATTGCCAAAGACGGGTGCAGCTTCACTCATCAGCGGCTTCATCGGCGCTGCGAGCATCGCCACCGCTGCTGGTTATTATATTATTAGCCGCAAAAAATAAAGTTGACCGCCTAGTATAGAGCTTCCCAAAGCTTCAAGCGAGACGGGAAACACAAATAGAATGACGACCCTGCAAAGGGTCGTCATTTTTGTTTGCGAAAATTGAAAATGTTTATGTTAAAATTAAAGTATGAACGAGGGTGAAACTTTTGGGACAGCGACCGGCGGCGCCATGCCGCCGCAAAATGGCAATTCTTTCGACCGCCCAACTGGGGTGATAAGTAGTGGTGCGACTGGTGTGGCTGGCGCAGCTGGCATTGGTACGGTTGGCGCAATTGCTGGTACAATTGCCGGTGCAGCTAATGGTGCTGCGGCGCCAATGCCCAATACGGCATTATCGACTGGCGTAGCGCCGACGACTGACATCAGTGCTGAGACCGGCAATATCCCAACTATTTCGACTGCCGGCGTTTCAAATTCGAGCCGCTTTTTTGGTGGCCGTTCGCGTTTTTCACGCCACAATGCCGCCAACGCTGTCTCTTCTCAACAAGCTAATTATGCTGCCGCCCAAAACATCGCTGCTAATCCGAATACCCCTCAATTCTTTAGCGATGCGGT
>CAZOYU010000016.1:0-7124 GCA_964584145.1 uncultured Candidatus Saccharibacteria bacterium
TTTTTTGTCATAAAAAAGAGCAAGCTAGTGCTTGCTAAGAAATGGAGCCGCAAATCAGACTTGAACTGATGACCTGCCGCTTACAAGGCGGCTGCTCTACCAACTGAGCTATTGCGGCATTAGCTGTATTTTATATGACTTTGCGTTTTTTCGCAAGTTTACGCGTCGACGAAGTATTTGCGCTCGTGCTAGCTGGGGTAGTCTTGGCTGCGGTTTTGCTGGCTGTTCTAGCGGCTACGCGTGGGGCCTTGGCGACTTTAGTTTTTGATACTTTGGGTTCTTTAATTTTGCGCGATGCAAGCGTACGACGAGGTTTGGTCGTCTGCTCTTCATTGGCGAGCTTGGCGGCTTGCAGCTCTTCAATGCGGCCTTTAGTGATTTCGATATTAACTGTATCATTATTGTGCTCATAGAGCTCAAGTAGATGGCGCAAGATGACGGTAGTCGGGTTGAGACTGTAAGCAGTCTCGAGCGCTTCAATGGCTTTGTTGCGCTCGCCGAGCTTCTCGAGGGCCTTGGAATAGGCGATGTAGCGCGCTGGCTGGTCGCCTTCCATATCAATGGCTTGACTAAAAGCCATGGCGGCTTTTTCATACTTCCCTGTTTCGTAATAAATCAGGCCAACGTTATGCAGACTTGAGGCATTATTATCGAGTGACTGAGCGATTTCGAAGCATTCAATTGCTTCTTTAAAATGTTTTTCCTTAGCGTAGAGAATGCCGAGACGGTTATAGGCAGCGGCATTTTTTTCGTCGAATTTGAGGATTGTCAGTAGGGCTTTTTCGGCCTTGAGGGGCTTGCGTTCGCGCATAGCAGTCTGAGCAAGGCTCCAAAGCTTCTTGAGCTGCGGGTCTTTCTTAACGGCGTCAAGGTCACCCTCGGCTGGCTCAGTGCGGTAATTTGGAATAAAAAAGACCGTAAAAATGGTAAAAACTAAAATAATCACTGCGGCAAGCATAAAGATATTATAGCATATGGCGAATTGGGGCGCCAAAACGACGGATACGCCTAGTCGGTGGATTGGATCGGCTGGAGTTAGACGAGGTGCGCGACTAGTTGCAGCTTGATGTGGCCATTAGCCTTGAGCGCGGTCTGAGCCTGGAGTAAGCCATCAAGCTTAGTTAAGAAAGCGGAATTGCCGGTGAGGAAATAGGACTTATAAAGAAGCTGAATGGCGGCGTCGACAACGCTCAGAGCCTTGGCGCGAGCGTCGTGCTTGTCTTTGGCGATTTCGGTAGCGATTTTGGGCAATTGCTGTGGTGTTGCGGCGATATATTTTTTCGCGAGAGCGAGAATATCTGGGTCAATGTTGGGTGCGTCGCCGATTTTCGAGACGTGCGGGAGATAATAATTATGCGCGCGCGACAATACGGTCGGCAAAAGATTAGCGGTCGAGCGTACGAGGAAAACAAAATGGGTATGTTCATTCGGCTCTTCGAGATTTTTGAGGAAAGCGTTGATGCCATTGAGATTGATTGTTTCGGCATCTTCAAAGACGATAATGAGGTCTTCATTTTGCTTGCCGCGTGTATAGTTGAGGATCTCGCGGATTTCGTCGACGGAATAATAGCCGTTGGCGTTGGGTTGCGCATGAATGGCTTTAGGGAGTAACTCGGCAAAATTGCCTTCAGGAATTTCGAAAATTGCAAAACCAGCTTTTTGGGCAATTTGAGGCAGATTGTCGAGATTATTTAATTGCATCGCGGAATTCTTCTGGTAATTCAGCGGTAAAAGTCATGCGCTGGCCGTTGGGGTTGGCTGGGTTGTTGCTCGGAATGGTGATTTCGAGCGCGGCGGCATGGAGGTACATGCGCGGGGCTTTGGGGCCGTGCGGATTATAGACAGGGTCACCAAGAATTGGGCAATGAATGAAATTGAGATGAATACGCAATTGATGTGTGCGACCGGTTTTTGGTCTCAATTCGACGAGGCTATACTTAGCGCCGCTTGCGATAGTTTGATATTCGGTAATAGCTTCACGGCCAGCTTTGTCGGGCATGAAAGTTGTGGGCTTTTTGAGGTTGCGCGCGAGCGGAATGTTAATGATGGCATGCGCAGGAGCTGGCGTACCTTGCACGACGGCATAATAGGTTTTATGAGTTTTGCGCTCTTGAAATTGCTTCTGGAGATAAGCTTTGGTCTTGGCGTTTTTGGCGACAATTATTACGCCGCTAGTATCGCGGTCGAGGCGGTGCACAATCTCGCCCCAATCCTCAATGGCTGGTTCGGTGCTAAAATCACCTTTTTTAATGCTGAGCATGCCGGCGGGCTTATTGAAGACGATAACGTTGTCGTCCTCGTAGATGACAGGTGGCCGTTCGCTTTGTTCTTGTGGCGGAAGGTTGAGCTCGGGCTGTTGATTGTTTTCAATGAGTGTGTTGGGTTTGTCGATAATCTCGCCGTTAAGTGTGACATAGCCAGATTTGATAAATTTTTGGATAGTGGCGCGGCTGTAATGTGGATAGTTGTTGAGGATGGCGATGTCGAGGCGGATGAGATTGTTTTTGTTTGTTGCGGTATTTTTGTCGGCATCAAAAGGAATATCACCATTAATCATGCGAGATAATTCGGGTTTGCTAAACTTTTTGGCCATATGTTGATATTTTAACAGATTATGTTGTATTTTGCTATTGTTTGGGGTGTGGCGTTTGGTTTTTGCCTTGATGTGAAATTCTTAGTATCCGTTATGGCTCGATGCTTGAATCAATGATGTTCTTATTTTTTGCGAGCTATCTTTGCATGTATGGTTTTTGCTCGGGTGCGACGCGTAACTCTATTTTTTGTGATTGCTCAGATAGGACGAATTGTCATGAAGGCTTATATTGCGGTGCGGTGCGTCACTTTTATAGAAAGTGGAATGAGTTCAATAATAAAGTCGGTTTTCTCCGGTAATTTTCTTAATCTCATCTATGTGGCTAGAGCGTAGGCCCTCGTCTGGGTGAATTTGGTTTTTATGAATCTCTCGGCAAATTCTTGATATGTCGTCGTCTGAGTAATGTGCCTTTGCCTGCTTCGCTATGTCGCAAAATACTTTATCTAATTTGCGACTCGTGAATACATATGTATTTTCTGGTATATAACTGATATTTTGAATGTTGGCTTTATCGCCGAAGACAACTAGGGAATGAAACCTTGTATTGCCGCCTAAGATATCTCTTAATATCTTTATATGATTGGCATTTTGTTTGATGGGATTATAGAAACGATATTTTTTCTTATTCATTGTTTCCGTCCATTGTGTTTGCCCGCCATTTCCAAATATCCACCCAGAGAAATCTTTTGATTCTATAACAAAAACGCCGTACTGATTTACGGATATAATATCAATCTGAACGGTTCCTCCGTTCCTTGTCTTAAAGTAACTGTCGAGAAAAATGCAATTTGCATTAAAAAATTTGGATTCGATAAGTTTCTTGGCTATAGATTGCTCATGGTTGGTGGCTCTCATTTGATAGTCCGAAAAAATGTTGCCGTAGTGGTATAGCTGAATATCTTTAGGTAGATTATAAAAATGTCGGTATCCTTCTGATTCTCTAGAGATGCGCCCATCTTCTCGCTCCTTCAGCGGTGCCTGTATTTCTTTGGGTTGATTTTTGGTTGTAATTTTTTCCTTTTCATCTTTTAATAACGTCTGTTTTGGTTTACTTCTGGTCGCAGCTGCTTCTTTGCTCGCCGAGGTATTTATTGAAATCAGTGCAAAAAGAACAATAAATATAATGACGAGAAACGATAAGAGAAATATAATATTCATCGTTTTCAGTATGAATGATAGAAATATAATGCAGCCGCTGAAGAATACTGCGACAATAAGAAAAATCCCGATGCCGATAATTATCTTGTCTAGTGCGGTTTTCTTTTTGCTCATGATTATATTCTTTTTTTATCACAAAGTTACAAATAAAAAAAGTTCCGAAGCTGTCAGCGTTCCAACTCTTTGACTTGTTGTTTTATCGGCTTAAATAAAGTTATATATCATACCGTAGTGTGATTACTGTAATAATTGACCTTATCTGGACAGCAGCAGAAAATAGAGCTATGTCGCGCCCCTACTAGGAAATAGTTATATGTAGAGACTGGTGCGGACTTAGCGGAACGTGATTGGACGCGGATAAATTCCTATTTGCGTCGTTTGCGGCCGGATTTGCGACCAGATTTGCGGTGATTTTCGCGGACTTTAGAATTAGGCTCGTGTGGTTGTTCGCTTCCTCGGCGACGGCTCTGCTTGCGCTCTTGACGACGCGCAATTATTTTTAGGCGCGAGTCGGCATTTAATTCGCGCAAATGCTCGAGCGCCTCATTGTAACGCGTAGAAATAAAATACGGAAAAGCTTCAATTGTGCGGCGTTGTTGCAAGTCGAGCACGTGCTTGAAATGTTTGCGTGTACCAGCAATATGCATCTCAAAAGTGCGTTTGCCACGGCGAATAAATTCCAGCGCGTGCAGATAATGACGATCGATTGCTTTCTGGTATTCTTTCAAAACTTTATTGAAGCGGACGAGGCCAGCGTTCGTAATCGCGATATCGGTAATAAAAATGGTAGCCAATAAAAGCGCGATAATGACCGTGGCGGGCCAGCTAAGCTGATTAGTAATCCCGGCAATAAAATGATGAATCCAGGGCATGAAAACGGCGAAAGCGCCGAAAACCACGAAACCAATTAGGCAGACGCGCCCCTTGATATTGAAACGGCGTGGTGTATAGTCCCACCAGCGAGCGTGAAATAACTTCTCGAGCGTATATGAAGTGATATACTCCAGCAGGCAGGCGATTAGGCCGCCAGCGAGAAAACGCAGAAAGAAATTTTCGATACCGTTAGTTGTTAAAATAAACAAAACCGCGCCGGCGCCATAAATCGGACAATAGGGGCCGTTGAGGAAACCGCGATTGACGAATTTCTTGCGGTCGACCGTATAGAGCATACTCTCGTAGAGCCAGCCAAGAAAAGAATAAATCATGAACCAGAGATAGAGTGTAAAAATATTCATGCTCTGCCCTCAATTTCGGCAAAAATGGCGTAATAGAAAGGTTTGCGGAAAGCTTCATTCGCGCTGCAAATTTTATCGGCAAGCGTGAGCACGACTGCGGCGCGGCTGCGTGGCGGTGCGGGATTGAGTGGCCACATGTGTGTCTTCATCATTTGCGCCATTTGTGGTGTCACGGCAAAATCGGCGGCGGCGCAAGCCACGGCAGTGCTAGCGTGCGTAAAACCGTGCAAGCCTTTGCGGTCAGCGTCTTTAGTATGCCAATCGTAGAGAAAATAGTCATGCAGAAGCGCAGCGCGCACAAGATCAGAATAATCATTGGATCTAATGCGGAAAGCGGGCGCAAGCTTGACGCACATGCAGGCAACACTAATAGTATGGTCGCGAATGGTCGTCTCGCCATGCTGGATATATTGATTGCAACGTTGATGCTCGGGCGAGTCGATCACGTCCGCACCATATTCAATCACTTTTTTCGCCACCCGATCGAGTCGGCGCTGTTTGCGCGCAGTCATATTATTTGCGTAGTCCTAGGTGTTGCTGAACTTGATGCAATTTAACATTGGCAACTTGATTAGCGTAAGCTTCGCCGTTGGCAAGCACAGCTTCGACGTTGTCGTCGGAAATATCGGCGACGCGCGCTTGAAAATCGGCCAGGAAATGCTCGACGCTGTCGGCGACTTTATGCTTAAGGTCGCCGTAACTCGTTTGGCCGGCCCAATCGGAAATAACATCTTGTAAATCGCGATGCGTGAGCAGACTTTCAATTTGAAGTAAATTACTGACACCTGGCTGATTGATCATATCGAAACGAATCACGCCTTCGGAGTCAGTGGTGGCGGACATGATTTTCTTAGCAGCGTGCTTTGGCTGGTCATTCAGGCTGATTTTACTGCGTTCATTCTCGCTAGATTTGCTCATTTTCTTGGTTGGGTCAGTGAGGCTGCGGATGCGCAGGCCTTTTTCGAGATGCATGAATTTAACTTGCTCTGCTTCGACGGCTGGTACAGTAAAGAGCTCGGCGGCGAATTTATTGTTCATACGAATAGCAATGTTGCGTGCGAGCTCGAGGTGCTGGAATTGATCCTCGCCGAGCGGAATGTATTTAGCGTCGTAGAGTAGAATGTCGGCCGCCATGAGGATTGGATAATTAAAGAGGCCGACGGTAACGGCGTCAGGATGTTCGCTGCCCTTCTCTTTAAACTGCGTCATGCGACTAGCTTCGCCAAAGGGCGTGAAACAATCAAGGATCCAGGCGAGTTCAGCATGTGCTGGTACATGGCTTTGACGATAAATATGAATGTTGGGATTATTGGCGTCGAGCCCAGCAGCGAGATAATATTTTACGCCTTTAATAACTTGCGCATAGAGTTTGCTGTGGTCGATTGGCGTGGTAAAAGAATGCAGGTCAGGGATAAACATGTTGATTTGACTATCATTGGCATGTTCATGCGCGAGGTTAATCATTGGAAGATAAGCGCCGAGAAAATTACCGAGCGTTGGCTCTTCATTGGCGCGAATACCGGTGAGAATAGTTTGCATATTTGAGGTCCTTTCTTTGCTTAGTTTGCAGTCTTGCGGAAAACGAAGAGCTTGCTGAAGATATAATTAGCGATAGTAACGATAACTTGCGAGACGAGCGTCCAGATGATGACCCAGGTGTTAGAATTGAGCTCGAGCACCGTGACGAAGAACCACATAATAAACATGTCGATCAGGAGTGTAGCGACGCGCGAGGTAACGAACTTGCCGAATTCGCGAACTTTGTTGGTCTCTTTGCTTTCGAAAACATATTTGCGGTTGGCCCAGTAAGCAAAGATGACGGCGCCAATCCACGAAGCGATAACGGCGACTTGAAGTTGAATAGCGTCTGCGGCATTAAGAATAGTAAAAAGTAGGATATATTTAATCGCCAGTGACACAACGGTGGTGAGCCCACCGACGATAAGATAGTTGGCAATTTCGCGATGCGCAGTATAGAGCGCGAGTAGTCTGTTCTTCATTGCTCTTATTATAGCATTATGATATAATCTAAGTATTCCAATTCTGGAACTGTTTTGGGGCACTAGCTCATTTGGTAGAGCGCTTCCATGGCATGGAAGAGGTGAGGAGTTCGAATCTCCTGTGCTCCACCAAAAGTT
>CAZOYU010000017.1:0-4590 GCA_964584145.1 uncultured Candidatus Saccharibacteria bacterium
ACCGATTTCAGCGCCTCAATCATATCAACATTAATCAGCTTGCGGTTGATATAAAACTTCAGCGCGAAGGTAACAATATTAATCACCACAAACGGAATCATGAAGGCGCCGAACCAGAGATCAGGGTCGAACATCACTTGGTCAGGCGGGACGACGGTCAAAATATAATTATGCAGCCAAATACCAAAGAGCCAGCCAGCTACAATACCAATCTGGGACAAGATAATCGTCTCGCGGTAAATATACATCGTAACTTCGCGGTCGCGGAAGCCGAGTACCTTAATGGTCGAAAGTTCGCGAATGCGCTCAGCAACATTAATATTAGTTAAGTTAAATAGAATCACAATCGTAAGTAGCGCAGCGAGAATAATAATCACGAGCATAATCTTATTGAGTGACTTAACAATCGTATCAATCAGATTCGACATAGTAGTATTTTGCACGACAGTTTTAGTCGCAGAAAGCGCCATAAAATCTGCGCTAACCTTCTGCGTATTCTCTTCGCTCGAATCATGCAGTAGTAGCATATAAGCGTTCGCATGATAGTCGCTGTCATAAATCTGCGCATAGGCAGCTGGACTCATGAAAACAAAGTGGCCAGCGTACATTTCGCAAATTGCCGAAACTTTAACTTCATGCTCGACATCTTTGCTATCTTTAAAAGTAAAAGTATCGCTAACTTTGAGGCCGAGAGAAGTGGCAAGACGCTCGGAAATCACTACGCCATCATCGCCCAGCGCAATGGCGTTTTGGCCGATGCGAGTATGGAGATCGATATATTCCGCAAAATCGTCAAGGTTGGCGGGAGCGATAAGATTAATTTCCTGCTCGTCATTATTCCGGCCAGTAGTGATAGTAACACTTTCGTAATAAGTCTGCGTCTGACCCGCAATCGCGTCACTAGCGAGCAAGTCGTTAACCTCCGCGCTTTCGCCGGCTTTGAGATTATCGTTGAGCGCGACAATAGCATCATATTTAATAATATTCTGGAATTGTTTTTCGTTAATCGTGGAAATGGATTGCTGAACAGAGAAACCAGTAAACAACATCGCACTAGCGCCAGCCACGCCGAAAATCGTCATGAGCATGCGCTTTTTGTAACGAAAAATGTTGCGAGCGGTAACTTTTTTCGTAAAGCTGAGGCGTTTCCAGATTGGCTTAATTCTTTCAAGCAAAATCTTTGAGCCGCTAGCAGGCGCTTTTGGTAGCAACAAGTTAGCAGGTTTTTCTTTGAGATTATTCTTGGCGACGAGATAAGCTGGCAAAACACTACAAAGTAGCGAGAGGATGCAAGCAATAATCGTTTCTTTGAGATAGAAATGTAGCTCGATTTTCGGCACGGTGAAACCGTGGCCGTAAGCATTATAGACAATGTACGGAATGAGAATGTGGCCGGCAATAACACCAATCAACGTGCCAATGAATGCCGACAAGAAGCCGTAAATAACAAATTTTTTGATAATATCGCGGTCGCGATAGCCGAGTGAGGTGAGTGTGCCCATATTAATGCGTTCCTCGTCGACGAAGCGCGTCATAGTCGTGAGCGTAACGAGTGCGGCGACAAAATACATGAAGAGCGGAAAGACGGCAGCGATAGAATCGACAATATTCGAGACAGTTTCATAAATTGAGTAGCCGTCGCCACCTGGAATTTCGCGGCGATTATAGACATGATAGACTGGGCTTTCGAGCGAGTTATAAGTTTCTTCGGCGTCAGCGAGCGCAGCTTCACCATCGGCAATTTCACTGTTCGCTTCGGGGAGTTTGCTATTATATTCGGCGAGTTTGGCATAATATTCGCTTTCTTTACTATTTAGTTCAGCTTGCGCTACGGCAAGACTTTTGATGCCGCTCTGATAAGTTTGCTTTTTAGAATTGAGCAAGGATTCGGAATAATTGATTTGTGCTTCGGCGGTTTGGAGCTGTTCGAGCGCGGAATTATAGCTGGCAATATTATTGTTGTATTCCTGCTGAGCGAGTTCAAGCTTAGCGGCAGATTGCTCATATTCGCTGCGCTTAGCACTAAGAACTTGCTTAGCTTGATCCAATTCGGCACGCTGACTATCGAGCAATTCCCTGCTAGCAGTATCGTCGGCGGCGAGTTCGGCGTATTTGGCGTCTAGAGCCGCTTCCTTGGCGGCAATGAGTTGCTCGGACGCAGTCAATTCTTGATTGGCGGCGGCGAGTTTTTGCTCGGAAGTTTGGATTTGGGAGAGTGCGCTAGCGAGCTGATCTTTATAGCTTGCGATGTTCTGTTTTTTCTCGTTGAGGGCAGTTTTGCTAGCTTTGAGTGTTTTTTCGGCTTGGTTTAGCTGCTTTTTGGCGCTATTGAGAGTCTGCCGGTTGGCACTAATAGTTTGTTTAGCTTGATTGATTTTAGTCTCAGCATCAGCAAGCGAAGTGCGGGCATTTTCCAACTCCTGCTTGGCATTAGTAAGTTTGAGATTAGCGGCATCGATTTTGTCCTTATATTCGCTTTTAATCAGGTCAAAGCGGACAGATTTATCTTCGCCCAATAAATTTTCGAGTTCATTCTTATGGCTGATGATTTTTTCATTGTATTCGTCGCTGTATGGGTCGAGGTTAGCAGTATCGCTGAAAATAATTTTTGCCATCATATAGACACTGGAATCGAAGACCGATTCATCGACAACGGCGTAATTATCGAGCGCTCCTGTACCGACAGTAGTTTGACCACGGTTGAGCGTCGAGAGAATTTCAGTGGATTTAATAAAGCCCGTAATGGTAAAAGTGGTATTTTTCAGAACTTTGAGACCAAAAGTGTTAGCTGGTTCAGTAAAAGTAATTTGATCACCAATTTGATAGTCGCCTTGGTTAGTGGAATCGATAGCAATTTCCTGGTCGTTTGTCGGGAGGTTACCGTCGACCAATTCATACATGGAAATATTTTTCGGTGCCGAAAAGATACGAAAACTGGTATTTTGATTTTCAACAGTGACGTCTTTGAGATAGATATATTCGACAGCGGAAACATTGCTGGCGCTCTCGATGGTTTGCATCTCAGTTTCGCTAATGCCGTAATCGTTGGCGATAGTAAGGTCGGCAGTATTATATTCGGCAAAATAATCGGTGCCAGTTTGGCGCATGTCGGGGCCAGTAACAGCAAGTCCAACCAAAGCAAAGGAGCCAAGCGCCATCAGTAAAATAATGGAGACAAAGCGGCCAAGCGAATGCGTGATAGACTTTTTAATGTCTTTGTTGAGAGCGCATTTAATCGACATAATTACCACTCAATCTTTTCTACTGGCGTAGGTTTTTTATTAATGATGACATCTTCGGCTTGGCCATTTTTAAAATGGATAATTTTGTCAGCCATAGGGGCGATGGCGCCGTTGTGAGTAATAATAATCACAGTCATGCCCTCTTTGCGACAAGTATCTTGGAGTAATTGGAGAATTTGTTTGCCAGTTTTATAGTCAAGCGCGCCAGTTGGTTCGTCGCAAAGGAGAATTTTTGGATTTTTGGCGATGGCGCGCGCAATAGCCACGCGTTGCTGCTCGCCGCCAGAGAGTTGCGCTGGAAAGTTATTTTTTCGCTCTTTTAGACCGACACTGTCGAGGACTTTATTAACACTCAAAGGATGTTTAGAAATTTGAACAGCAAGTTCGACATTTTCTTTGGCAGTAAGATTTTGGACAAGATTATAAAATTGAAAAACGAAGCCAATATCATCGCGACGATAATCGGTAAGCTGAGTGCGCTTATAGTGGCTAATGTCTTTGCCATCGATCAAAACAGTGCCTTTTGTGATTGAGTCCATGCCGCCGAGAATGTTCAACGCAGTGGTTTTGCCGGCACCGGACGGGCCAACAATTACAACTAGCTCGCCTTTTTCGATAGTGAAATTAGCATCATTTAAAGCTTTGATTTTTGTATTACCGGTTTGGTATTCTTTTGTAACATGATTGAATTCTATATAAGCCATCCCGCCAATTCTAGGGTATTGAGTCAACTTTGAGAATAACGCTCACAGCAAAAGTGTTCAAATTTTAACAGTTTTCAGCTACTGTCCAAAGTTTTATGCTAGGATAATTGCGTGGGATTAGTTAATTAGAGGTGAGAAATGAAAGTTAAAGGCGTAAATCATTCGTCACAGAAAACGAAAGCATTAATTCGGAATGAATTTGCCAAAATGATTAAGGAAAAAGGCAAACTGTCAAAAATTTCCGTGACGGAATTGACGCGAAATATTGATATTAGTCGGGGGACTTTTTATGCGCACTACAATAGTATTGATGATATCGTGCGGGAATTTGAAGATGAAGCGCTAGAGCCGTTCGATGACGATATTCAGTCGATTGGCGATATTGAAATTTTTATTAATAAGATTTATTTGCTGCTGAAGAATAATGATGAGCTGTATCAGACGATCTTAAAAGGACGCGACCCGATGATTTTTATGCGAAAGATTAATCGGATTGCGAATAACAAGCTGACGCAGTTTTTGAGTACGCGTGAATCGGATAAAGCGCTGGAGCTGAACGTATCGGTATTTATTGATGGTGTGGTGAATTTGTATATTAAGTATTGCCGCGATGAGTTGGATTGTTCGTTGGAGGAAATTAATGA
>CAZOYU010000018.1:0-4127 GCA_964584145.1 uncultured Candidatus Saccharibacteria bacterium
CACTGACGGCGCCGACGATTCCAGCTCGGATACTTCCGTTTCGGGCATTAAGAATACCAATGGAACCTATACGCACAATGTCGACGGCTACGAATTAATCCTAAGGACTAATCTCGCCGACTACATTAAGTACGACCATGTCTTTTATTTTAAGCAGCTAGCAGCAGATCTCGGTTGGCATACGAAAAAAGAAGGACAAGACGAAAATCCGGACTGGGCAGGGTATTACTGGGGTGACGATGATTCCTGCCTTGTCATATTCGATAGTCCGTCAGGATTCTATCACTACAGCATTAGCTATAACTACATTAATGGCGATGCGATGGTTGTATTTAAGAGATATGATAAAGACAACTCGGACATAACCAGTTTCCAAGTGAACCCAAATGGGACCATGAAAGCCAACTATGAACAACTCGTTGTTATAACATATTTGCTCGAAAACATACCCATCAACCCCAACGAGGACCCTTTCGAAGAAATCCAGGGAAGCGTCCAGGGCTATTGGACAGTTTATAAGTAACACACAATGTGCCTTCTATTTTTCAGAAGGCACATTTTTATCCAATTGAATAATCTCGACGCGGCATATACCGGAACTGCAGATAATCTGCAATAGTATAATTTAAGCTTATTAATTCTGGTTCTTCTATTTGAATCCTCGAATCTTCCTCTTCAGTCACTTTATATGGATACATATCAGACGGATCATATTGCGCTATCCACAACATTCCCTCAGTTATGTCCATCACTTCCGCTAAATATTCCTTGGTTACGCCCATTCTTGCGGCCAATACACCCTCATATGAATTGTCAATCGGATGCTCTTCATAGTAGCTCTCAAGTGCTACTCTAACAGACGATTTCTCAATAATTCCTTCATTTTCCATGATGCGCTGGTCTTCAATATAACGCTGATAATAAGAGGCTTCCTCCCAAGTAAATGCTTCTTCGCCAATACCAGTACCAGAATTTTTAGTAACGCAAGCCTCACCCGTCACATAGCCAACCTTGGCAAATATTTTCCTAGATTGTAGCATATCAGCAATACCGCCTGCTACAGGAAGATTACTCACGAGAAAACCGCCGCCAGAATAAATGGAGTTTGCAATATTCTGGTCAGTCATCCCAAAGCCCGACGAACGTTGACCACAATAAACCACATATTCCATTAGTTTACTCTGCTCCATATTTGTATTAACTTGCGGATTATCTTCGTTGTCGGAAAGAATAAAATTATCAGAATATTGCGAGACCTTATAAATAACCTCGGCCGGATCTTCATCCATAGTCGACAAATCTGTCACGAAATACGGATTACAAAAAGCGTCTCCAACTGCGCCTATTGAATCCAGTTCAGGACATGTTTTTGCGGTATTTTTAGCTGCCTCTTCCGCCGTCCTCGCCGCTGTCACTGCGGAAGCACCAGGCATCAAAGACAAAATCGACCTACCCACCAACGAGCTTACATTAGCAATTCCACTCATAATTGAGCCCGTTTGCGTTAACAGGGGAACCGATCTTGATAATAAATCGCCCATAAAGGTATATGGAGATGATGGGTCAAATGGGCTCAAATTCTCTCGCTCATATCTCGCTACGTCTGCAATATATACTTCTTGTTGTTTCAGATAGGTTACAAGAGTTTCTTTAGTGGCCACAGATCCACCACCATACTGATGGTTCTGTCCCATATACATATTTGCGCCCGAAACTAATGCATTACCAAAATCTTCGCCGCCTATATCAGTTGCCAAATCCCTCGCAAGCATCGCGGCAACTTTTGGCGCAATATACGTAGTTACAACGTAACCAATAATTGCCACCAAGCCGCTCACGGCAATAGCCTTTGCGGCCTTCTCTGCAATTTTGACTATTAATCCTCCACACGAAGCACCCGCCGTAAAAACCCCAAATAAACATGCAACAATAGAAGCACCAGTCGAAATTACCTCGACCAAGTCAAGACCTGCACTTACTAGACCGCCTGCAATTTTAGCAACTAGGCAAGATTTGTAAGCACTAATGCCATTGCCAAAATACTTCGCTACATTATTTAAGCTATCGGTTAAATTAAAGCTATTAACGCTTGGATCATTCGCATTCGTAGCAACATTGCCGTATAAAGCACTTATCGCATTCGCCTCCATTGCGCTTGCTTCCTTCTCGGTCACAATAGTATCGCCGGCCTCATCCGTCGTAGTATAGCTTGTTTTCTTCTTGGTAGTTAGACTATTCGAAATATCATTAATTGGTGACGTTTTCGAATCCTCAACCTGACTTTTCTGAATACCTTCGAAAACCGTGCTGGCAACCTGCAAAATTTGCACAGCTTCACTTGCCATAATCAAGAGGTTTATCGCCCCAACGACTTCGGCAATCGCACAAAATCCATTCACGAGCGTGCTCGACACTTTGGCAACTTTTGCCCCCATACTATTCGAAAACTTCTGAAGCGACGCAGATACATCAGCAGCTTTCTGCCCTCGTTTCAGGTTTAAGCTCGCCTCAGCGTCACTCCCAATCTTAGTTGTAGTCGTTTCTCCGGTCACCTCGCCGGCCTCGTTGGTTGTCTGCTCCGTTTCTTCTTCTAAGCTCGCTTTGCCAGTTTTGCCAGAGATACTATCGCCACCCACTGCATTCTTTACCGTCCCTTCATATTGCAACTTGCTATCAATCTTATTAGCAATATAATCAGTAAAACGATTACGCAATACTTTAACTTTTGTCAAAAATCCACCCGTCATTTTATCGAACCAACTGCCGAGCGACTGTCGCCAAGTTTTCGTCCCCTCATAATAGCTATTTCGAAAGCCCTGATCCGTCTCATACAATTCATCAATCGTAACTCGCCCATTCTTCGCCTGCGCTTTATCGGCCACAACTTCAATCTCATTGCCATCCGCATTCGTATAGCGCAAAATTTGATTCCCAGAACCATCTGATACGACCTTAATGCCGCTTTTAGCGAATTTGGAAGCTTGGCGTTTAGAGATCTTGAAATAATTTTCATCCGCGCCTGTCGCCAATTGGTAAATCTTCGAATGTTGTTTCACAAAAGTCTGCGCATCTGCGCTGACTTTGCGGGTATTCGAATGCATTTGCCACTTCGTGAGTCTAGACGATCGCGCATAATTACTTACGCTAATCGAATCAAAATTCCCAATAAACTGATTAATCAAGCTAATCGGCATCGCCATCTGCCCAAAGAAAGACAGCGCGCCAAAACCCGCTACGCCGCCACCCGCGACTAGCGCTGGCATCATCTTTTTCATCAAATTTCTAGCCGAGAATTTACTCTTACCTTTGCCTTGCTCGTCACCACTCCGGCCCGACACCATATTCTTAAAACTCGACGTTGACGAAGTTAAACCAGATTTAATATTGTTTTCCGATTCTCGCGCCCCCAAAATGCCACCATCTTTTTGGCCGAACATTTTCGATGCACCTTGCTCGCCGTTGCGCAAGCCATCTGCCGCCCGCGAGTTACGATCAAACATATTATGGTAATGCTTGTCGCCAACATCACCTTTCGTAAACTTACCATCATTGTCCGAATAAGCTTGCTCGAACGGGGAAGTGTCCATCGCGTCGTCCGTATCGACGCTCCCCTGGTTCTGTAACTCTTCGCTAGATCTTCGCCCAAACATAATTTTCTTTTCTTAATTTTATTTAAGCATATTCAATATCGCAAAAACAATAGGAATTTTTAAGAAAATTTTCAGTCACCTGTCTAGCAACAGTCCCAATCAACAATCGCATTTTCGAAATTTTTATTTTCAATATCTTCTTGCGAAATTAACGCAAATAAAATGCCCGAATCGCCAATCGAAATCTTGTCATAACTCCCGCAAGAATCCAATTTGAATAAACATTCATCTCTGTTTTCTTTCACATCATACCTCGGGTCGCTTTGCGTAAAATCCGCATAACCGCCCAAAGTAATCGCCGAATTTTCGCAAGCCTCACGAAGTTTGCCATACCGCGCAAAATCGCCAAAATAATTATTTAGCTCGCGATCATTCTTATGAATATAGCAAACAGTACCGCTCGAAAGTCATATATAATATCTCCAAAAGCCTAAACGGGAGATAGTACTATGACCGAAGTCGAAAAAATGCAACAGC
>CAZOYU010000019.1:0-2442 GCA_964584145.1 uncultured Candidatus Saccharibacteria bacterium
CCGCGCGACACGCCAAAATAGCTCAAAAATTTATTAGCGAGATTATCGAACCAAGCGCCAACGGAGCCGCGCCAAGTGCGCGAGCCCTGAGTATAGCTATCGCGAAAGCCCTGGTCGGTCTCATACATATCCGCAAAAGCCACCACGCTGTCGCCGGAAGCCTGGCGAGAGTCAGGTACGACAGTAATCTCGAGGCCATCGGCATTAGTATATTTCATCACCGTGAAGTCACCGGAATCATCAACAGTGATACCGGATTTGGCGAGCTTGGTGCGCTGCTTCTTGGAGATTTTAAATTCATCGGCACTGAAAATCTTGGACTTAATACAATCCTTAACTTTGCGGTTTTCGGTATCCATCTGCCAGTTGAGGAATTTGGTCGAGCGGTAAGTATTACTCGTGCCGATAGAATCAAAATTACCCTGAAATTGGGCGATCAGGCTGAAAGGCATAGCCATTTGGCCAAAGAAAGAGAGCGCGCCAAAGCCGGCAACGCCACCGCCCGCAACCAGCGCCGGCATCATTTTCTTCATAATATTTTTAGCAGAGAACTTCCCTTTACCTTTCTCGTTCTCGCCACGACCAGAAACCATATTGCGGAAAGTGCTAGCGGCAGAAGAACTGGAAGCGACATTGTCTTCAGATTGGCGGGCATCTTCGGGGCCACCATTTAACCCCATCATCTTACTGACATTATTGCCAATCTTGGAAGCGGCAGTTTCGCCGTCGCGCAGACCAGAGGCAGCTTGACTACGGCGACGGTCATGGTCGCCATATTTGCGATCTTGGTCGTCGCTAATATGATTCGAAGCGTTTCTCGGGGTAAATTCGTCGTCGCTGGATTTTCTGCCAAACAGAGCCATATATGTATGGATTATAGCACAAGCGAAATGACGACAATAGCTTGTTTTTCGATGTTGAATATGCTTAAATGGAGATAAGGAGAGCTATCGATGGCTACAAAAAATAAACAGACAAAAAAATCCCGAAAAAAGAGTAAGTTGAGTGTCATATTGACAACGCTGGGCGTGTTCGTGCTGGCGGCGGCGCTGATGTTTGGCGGACTGTACTTACACGATTATCTAACCAAGTCCGACGAGAGCGAAAATGCGGCGAGCGATATTAATACTGCCCCGCTGTACGACAAACAGGACAGCACCGACGAAGATGACCGCGATGATAGCGAAGCGGTATACGACGAAAAAGACGCTTACGATGCGAGCAACACGACAACGGAGGTTGAGCGAGATGAGAGCGGCAAGAAAGTCGCAACAACAATCTTGAATGTGAACGAAAACGATACGCTGTATATCTTTAGCGGACGAGTGACGAATTTCTTGGAGGAAGGCGGCAGCTGCATTTATACGATTAGTGACGGCACGAATGCGACGACTTATACAAAAGAAGTGCTGCCAGATCCGAAGGTGACAGTGTGTGAATCGCTAACAATTGAGAAAGATACGCTGGGCGCGGGCGAATGGAGTGCAAAAGTGGAATATAAATCGGAAGATGCGGAGGGTACAAGTGAAGCGCAAGTTTTTAAGAAATAGCATAATTGTCGTAGCGGTGTTGGCGTTCTTGGGGGTGTTTTATGGCCTGGCATACAAAAATACGCCAGAGACGGACGCGACGGTAAAAGCAACGGATTTTAATGCAGGACGAATTATTGACGATGAAGTGTTTTACAACGCAAACACGATGACGGTGGAGGAAATTCAGGCACATCTGGATAAATATTCGGCAGGCTGCGATATGTGGGGCGAAAAAGCGATTGGCTACGGGCGGAGCATTAATGGCAAGGCGGTAGATCCAACAATTTCGCGACGGGAATATGCGCGCTTGATGCGTGAGGCGGGTCGCTCGGATTACCACGATGCGCCGTATGTGTGCATTAGCAAGTATTACGAAAATCCAACCACGCATACAACGAATTACGATACGAATGGCGAAGCGCAAGAAGGCATGATTTCGGCGGCGCAGATTATTTATGATGCGGCGCAGAAATATAGCATTAATCCGCAGGTGCTGCTGGTGATGCTGAAGAAGGAAAGTTATGTCTGGGGCGATACGTGGCCGCTGAAGAATGAATACAATACGGTGATGGGCTATGGCTGTCCAGATAATGCGGCCTGCGATGCGAAATATTATGGTTTTTACAATCAGGTGATGAAGGCGGCGTGGCAGCTGAATTATTACAAAGAGCATATTTATAGCTATGGCTATTATCCGTATATGATGAATAACATTTACTATTCGCCGAATACGAGCTGCGGGACTAAGGCGGTGTATCTGGAAAATATTGCGACCACTTCCCTATACATCTATACACCATATACACCGAACGACGCAGCGCTGGCGAATTATCCTGGGGAGGCCTATTGTGGCTCGTACGGCAACCGGAACTTCTTTATGTATTTTAATGAGTGGTTTGGGAGTGGGTAT
>CAZOYU010000020.1:0-1863 GCA_964584145.1 uncultured Candidatus Saccharibacteria bacterium
GCGCTAATTGGCGGTATTGCTCCATGAATTCTTCTGCCTCCTCCATTGTCATCCCGCCAACCTTTAAGCCGCTGGATGTACAGGAAGAGACTGTCGTGCTGCCCGTGCTGTCAGTCGGCAAAGCCTCCCAGAGTTCGTTCATCAACTCCACGATCCACTCTGTGCCTTTGCCGTCCGCCAGTGTTCTATGAGAAGTATCGATATGTAAATGCGCCTGTGTGCCCTGCGCGCATTGCGGTGCTCCAATCTTTGCTAAATTCGTACCTGCTTCGACATGGTCGCCTTCCTTAACTGTTGCCGATGCAAGGTCTAGATGTCCCATCCAATAATAATTACCATCGTCGCCCGTCAAGCCGATTTGGCCGCACTTATCCCACCAGCTTTCATCTACGTCATCTGTATACCGTTTTACGTACTCAATTGTACCGGAAGTAATTGCGACTACTTGCGCACCCGCCGAATTATAGTGCATGCTTGAGAATCCTGCTTCTCCGCCATAATCTTCCGCAGTCGGTGCCTTGCCTGTTACCATTTTCATCATAATTCCCATATCAACTGCATGGTATTCATGATGGCATGCGCCCGCCGCTAAGCTGCTGCATGGTATACTCGATAGCTCTGATTCTTCCGAGGTGAAAGTGCTTGGATTCAAATAATTTGCTTGCGTTGCATCTGCGATTGGAAAAGCATATTTGATGCCACCAATAGTTTTGTATGACACATTACCTGATGAGTAATCACAGCACGCGCTTGAATTTGCCCCCGATACGCCATTGTCTTTTGGTGGATTGTTTACGAGATAGCCAAATGGATCGCCTGTACCGTTACCGCCGCTTGAGCTGCTCAGTTCTGTGCCATCTGGGTTCGCCCAGGTATAGAAGACATAAGTTGCGCCGTAGATATTTTTTATTACCGACTTACCTTTTACATAATTCTTAATATTATTAATGTCGACGCTTTGACCGTCCAGGGTTAGTGACTCGATATCCTTGTACCAGTCGTGCTCAACTACCTCTGGCGGTATTGTTCGGTTGCCGTTCAGCCAGACGTCTTTCACTGCTTCCATCTCGGCCTGCGAATAACCCGTATAGCTTTCGTCGTAAGCACTCACTGTACCTTTTGCAAACCAGCGACCTGTTCGTACATAATCTACTAAGCCATCCGCTGTATGATCTTCATTCGGTTTTTTATATTCATACAGATTCGCCATTAACGATGCTTCCAGCTTTACTGCATTCAGCGTACCGCCGTTTTCATGTTGTATCATCGCGATTAAGCCCGCCATCTGTCCCTCCGATAGCTGATACTTCGCCCCCGTAAAAGTTACTTCCGAGCCATCCGAACCATCTGCTGGGTCGCAACATTGATCGACTGAAGTGCCGACCACTGCGCCACCAATTGCATTTTTAATTACTTCCACAAATTTTGGGTAACCTTCTGAATTTGGGTGGATGCCGTCGCTTAAATATTGGCTCTCGTTGCCGCGTACGACCGCTTGCCAATCCGCTACCACTACTTTGTTTGGATTGTCTGTCGCCGCCTGCTTAAATAATTTATTATTATTGTCATAATTACTACTTGATGTATGGTTCGTTACGAACACGATTTTCGAAGCCGAGCTTGCTAATTCTAGTACTTTGTCAATATCTGCCTGTGTGAGCGAGCCTTGGTTTGTGCCTAGCGCAAATACTACTACATTTCTTAATTGCCCCGAATTTGATAGCTCCTCCAAAATTTCTGTCCCCGTTTTGTTGTCGGAGACTGTGCCTGAGAAGAGCTTTTTCACTTGCGCATGAATGTCCGCGCCAGGGATTTCTTTCTCAAAAGTGTCCTTCGCGCCTACCGTAATTGAGTCACCAATAA
>CAZOYU010000021.1:0-1863 GCA_964584145.1 uncultured Candidatus Saccharibacteria bacterium
GCGCTAATTGGCGGTATTGCTCCATGAATTCTTCTGCCTCCTCCATTGTCATCCCACCAACCTTCAATCCGCTGGATGTGCAGGAAGAGACTGTCGTGCTGCCCGTGCTGTCAGTTGGCAAAGCCTCCCAGAGCTCGTTCATCAACTCCACGATCCACTCTGTGCCTTTACCGTCCGCTAGCGCTCCATTAAAAGTATCAATATGCAAATGCGCCTGCGTGCCCTGTGCGCATTGTGGTGCTCCAATCTTTGCTAAATTCGTACCTGCTTCGACATGGTCGCCCTTCTTAACTGTTGCTGATGCAAGGTCTAGATGTCCCATCCAATAATAATTACCGTCGTCGCCCGTCAAGCCGATTTGACCGCACTTATCCCACCAGCTTTCGTCGACATCATTACGATATTCGTCAACGTATTCGATTGTACCGGAAGTAATTGCGACTACTTGCGCTCCCACCGAATTGTAATGCATGCTTGAGAATCCTGCTTCTCCGCCATAATCTTCCGCAGTCGGAGCCTTGCCTGTTACCATTTTCATCATAATTCCCATATCAACTGCATGATATCCATGATGGCATGCGCCCGCCGCTAAGCTGCTACATGGTATGCTCGATAGCTCTGATTCTTCCGAGGTGAAAGTGCTTGGATTCAAATAATTTGCTTGCGTTGCATCTGCGATTGGAAAAGCATATTTGATGCCACCAATAGTTTTGTATGACACATTACCTGATGAGTAATCACAGCACGCGCTTGAATTTGCCCCCGATACGCCATTGTCTTTTGGTGGATTGTTTACGAGATAGCCAAATGGATCGCCTGTACCGTTACCGCCGCTTGAGCTGCTCAGTTCTGTGCCATCTGGGTTCGCCCAGGTATAGAAGACATAAGTTGCGCCGTAGATATTTTTTATTACCGACTTACCTTTTACATAATTCTTAATATTATTAATGTCGACGCTTTGACCGTCCAGGGTTAGTGACTCGATATCCTTGTACCAGTCGTGCTCAACTACCTCTGGCGGTATTGTTCGGTTGCCGTTCAGCCAGACGTCTTTCACTGCTTCCATCTCGGCCTGCGAATAACCCGTATAGCTTTCGTCGTAAGCACTCACTGTACCTTTTGCAAACCAGCGACCTGTTCGTACATAATCTACTAAGCCATCCGCTGTATGATCTTCATTCGGTTTTTTATATTCATACAGATTCGCCATTAACGATGCTTCCAGCTTTACTGCATTCAGCGTACCGCCGTTTTCATGT
The DNA here is from genome assembly GCA_964584145.1 of uncultured Candidatus Saccharibacteria bacterium. Classification (GTDB taxonomy): domain Bacteria; phylum Patescibacteriota; class Saccharimonadia; order Saccharimonadales; family Saccharimonadaceae; genus UBA2834. The sequence continues at coordinate 1,260 of CAZOYU010000021.1, forward strand.
TGTATCATCGCGATTAAGCCCGCCATCTGTCCCTCCGATAGCTGATACTTCGCCCCCGTAAAAGTTACTTCCGAGCCATCCGAACCATCTGCTGGGTCGCAACATTGATCGACTGAAGTGCCGACCACTGCGCCACCAATTGCATTTTTAATTACTTCCACAAATTTTGGGTAACCTTCTGAATTTGGGTGGATGCCGTCGCTTAAATATTGGCTCTCGTTGCCGCGCACGACCGCTTGCCAATCCGCTATCACTACTTTGTTTGGATTATCTGCTGCCGCCTGCTTAAATAGTTTATTATTATTGTCATAATTACTACTTGATGTATGGTTCGTCACGAACACGATTTTCGATGCCGAGCTTGCTAACTCTAGTACTTTGTCAATATCTGCCTGTGTGAGCGAGCCCTGGTTCGTGCCTAGCGCAAATACTACTACATCTCTTAATTGCCCCGAACTTGATAGCTCCTCCAAAATTTCTGTTCCCGTTTTGTTGTCGGAGACTGTGCCTGAGAAACGTTTGCTTACTTGCGCATGAATGTCCGCGCCTGGGATTTCTTTCTCAAAAGTGTCCTTCGCGCCTACCGTAATTGAGTCACCAATAA